>NZ_FOMF01000002.1:16991-1046492 GCF_900112535.1 Bacillus sp. UNCCL81
CATGAGTGGTTCATGAGCAAGTAAAACAGCAAAAATAAGAAAAAAGGTTCCGCATGAAGGGTACATGAGTAAGTAAAACAGCAAAAATAAGAAAATACCTTACTCATAAAAGGTTTATGAGATGTAAAAGTGAAAAAGAAGATGTTGTCATACTCTTATGTCACATGGAAATCAACATCACTCTACTTCTTTTACGAAAATTTGCTAACTTATTTAACAAGGTTGTTTTTCAGTAGCGTGAAAAAGTGTAATTAGATTCATTCTAAGTACACTTTTTTTATTTTTTTTGGAAAAAAATAGTAAATGTATTCAATGAAATTTGGTATAATTATTTTTATGATTATTTAGTTTGATGTAAATTTTGTAGAGATGTATTATAAATTTTTAAATAATGGAATGTTTATGTACAATATAGGTAAGAATTTGATTTAAATAATTTAATTTTTAAACTAAGGATGTACTAAAATGGACGAACAATTTATACCGAGGAAAGAGCGACATAAGAAGCGCTTTATTAGAAAGCGCCAAAATATTGAGCATGAAAAAATAAAATTTAGTACTTATATATTAAGTGTATTTTATTATTTTTTATTATTTTTAATTTTTAATCTTGTACAATTTTATATATTTCAGCATGTTAATCACACCATTAAATCACTAGGGAATTTTGATTTAGCTAGAGCAATTATATCAGGATTAATCTATTTACTATGTATTATTTGTATTGAGGATACTTATAGAAGATATCGAATACCTTCAACTTTCATCCGAATATTAATACCAATTTTAGTGTTTATTTTAGCAATCGTCACTATGTATACTTTAATAAAAGTATTTTTCTAATACGATTTGTTAAGTGAAAACAGCAAAAAAGTATTACTTCTTTTAATGATGTAATACTTTTTTTGTTAAACTTAAATGGTATTTTGTTAGATGGATAAGGTGTAGGGAATTTTTAGTTTAAGCTGTGTAATGGCTAAAAGATGGGGGAACAAAGTGCTTTATTTATGATTCTTTTACACTCATTTCTAATAATCTTTTTTGTATCCAAACAGCGGCTTGGGTACCATCGCCCATTGCTATTGTGACTTGTTGAGAGTGGGCTACTAAATCGCCGGCTGCCCATACATTTGTAACATTCGTCTCCTTTGTCCGTGAGTCTACAATAACATGCTTATTATTTAAAAGATTTACTCCTAGCTGGATAGCGAGACTATTTTGTACTTTATTTCCACCAAAACCAATAAATGCTCGGTCCCCATAAATTATTTCACCACTATGTAAACAAATGCCTTTAAAAGTGGAATCGTCTTCTTTGAGTACTTCTTTAATCGTTTCTTTTCGATAGTGAACTCCAATTTTCTGTAGTTGGTCATGTAATTTGGAGTCAAGGTCATGTCCATCGTGATTAATATATGTAATTTGTTTTGACCAATAAGCTAATGTTATGGCAAGATTTGCACCAATATTACCAGATCCAAGTATTAAAACACTTTTATTTAAAATTTCATATCCATCACAATCTGGACAAACATAAATTGTCGATCCAAGACAATCGACTAGATTTTTAATTTGAGGAATTCGATCAATTAGTCCAGTTGCTAGTAAGACTGTTTTGGCAGAATAAGATTTTCCTGTTTCCGTCTCTATTAAGAATTGATTGTTTACGTTTTGTATACTTATTACTTTATCTTGGATGAATGATACACCATAAACTTCAGCATGCTTTCTTCCTAGTTGTCTTAGCTCTTGTCCACTTATACTATTCGGCCAACCTAATATATTACGATATGTTTTACATAATGTTGAGCGACCATAATTTGAGTCAATTACGAGTACATTCCTTTGGTATCGACCAAGCTGAATGGATGCCTGTAAGCCTGCGAAACCTCCCCCTACTATGATACATTCATATAACTCATTCATAGACTAGTCTCCTAAATCATTTAATACAAAATCGTATATGTTCAATTTTTCCAATTAAGCAATTTCTAATCATAATTTCTCAATTAATCTAATTGTTGAAAATAAAAAGATTTTTGATTGATATATTCTGAATATTTAGGTACGATTTTTCTATTAACTTATTTTAATTTGTTGTTTTTTGTGGAGGGAGTAAGAATGAGTGCAGATAAGATTGCCTTAACAAATTCTAGAACGAAGGGAATTATTCTCGTATTAACTGCGGCAATATTATGGGGCATATCTGGAACTGTTGCACAATTTGTATTTCAAAGAAATCATTTTAGTCCAGAATGGTTAGTCGTTATTCGATTATTGTTTTCAGGAATCATCCTATTAATTTTTGCTAGTCTAAAAGAAAAAGGACATATAACGGAAATTTGGAAGGATAAGAAGGATATCTTTAGTTTATTGTTATTTAGTATTCTTGGAATGTTAGCAGTTCAATATACATACTTTGCCGCAATAAAAGCTTCAAATGCTGCTACAGCAACAATTTTACAATATTTGGCACCTGTCATTATTACATGCTTTTTAGCAATGCGTTTCAAAAAAGTACCAACTAGAAAAGAAGTACTGGCTGTCATTTTAGCGCTTGCAGGGACATTTTTATTGGTAACACATGGAACGATTAAAGGATTGTCTATTACTGGATGGGCATTATTTTGGGGGTTAGCGTCAGCTTTTGCTTTAGCATTTTATTCAATTCATCCTCAGAATCTTTTAAAAAAATTTGGGTCGACTATCGTAGTAGGGTGGGGAATGCTAATCGGTGGAATTTGTTTTAGTTTCATACATTCACCTTTTAATTTCCAAGGTCATTGGTCGATGAGTGCATATTTCGCAGTCATTTTTATTGTTATATTTGGAACGTTAATAGCCTTTTATTGCTACTTAGAGAGTTTAAAGTATATTAATGCTTCCGAATCTAGCTTACTTGCATGTGTGGAACCATTATCAGCTGCTGTACTGTCAGTCATTTGGTTAAGAGTAAATTTTGAAATGATAGATTGGATCGGTAGCCTATGTATTATAAGTACGATTGTCATTTTATCAATGACTGATCGAAAAGAGACTAATTGACGATTATCTGTCACAAAAGAGCATAAAAAGACAGGACTCAATCAATTTAACTTGTTAGGATGTAATTAAGGGAGGAGTCATATGGCTTGGGTTGAATCTTTACAAAAGGCAATTGATTATATTGAAGACAATTTATTAAACGAGTTAACGATTGAAGAAATTTCTAAACAAGCTAATTCATCTGTTTTTCATTTTCAGCGAACATTTTCAATTTTAACTGATATTAATCTAGCTGAATATATAAGACGAAGAAGATTGACGCTAGCGGCCAATGAATTAACAACTACTGATCATAAAATAATTGATATTGCCTTGAAATATAGGTATGACTCTCCTGAGGCTTTTGCAAAAGCGTTTAGAAGACAGCATGGTGTAACACCAAGTGAAGCAAGAAAGTTTATTGGAAAACTAAAATCATATAACCGCCTCGTTATTCAGGTGAGTTTGAAGGGAGCCGAACCAATGCAATTTAATATTGTTGAAAAAAGTGCTTTTCAAGTAGTTGGAGTAAAAAAAGAGTTTTCTTATTTGAATGATCAACAACAGCAACTGATTCCTAAAATGTGGGAAGAGGTTAATGAAAATGGTACGAGTGATCGTTTGTACGAATTGAACAACGGTGACATTAAAGGTGTTTTAGGTGTATGCATGATGAGCGAGGAGCAAAAATCAAAAAATTTACTAGAATATTGGGTTGCAACCGAATACGAAGGAGATGTACCAGAAGGTTTTTATTTTCACGAAATTCCTGCATCAAAATGGGCTGTATTTGGTGTTCATGGAGCGATGCCGAACGCAATGCAATCGGCATGGAAAAAGATTTATTCGGAATGGTTTCCTTCAAGTGGCTATTCACATGCAGGTATCCCAGAATTTGAACTTTATCCAGAAGGAAATCCATTTAGTGAAGATTATTATACTGAAATTTGGATTCCGGTAAAATAAAACCAATCATTAAAAGCGTTAAAAAAGGTGCTTTTTAGAGAAAGCACCTTTTCCTTTTATGTATGGATTTATCCTCTTAATGCTTCTAAAACTACTTGTGCTTTGTAGCCTTCAGAGAAATCTATAATTGTAGCTTCTTCACCTTTTAGAGCCTTTACTAAATGGTCAATTAATGAATCAGCTAAAGTTTGATCGGCTTCAATTTGTTGAATTGGCTCGCCGATTTTTCCTCCTTCTAAATTAGCCCAATTTACTAAAGAAAGAGTTCCTTTCGAACCGTATGCTGTAAATTTAATTTCTTCTTCACCTGCAATTTGGCTTAAGCCATCTATTATTACAGGAGTGCCATCTTCTAATTCTAAAAAGGCGATAATTCCATTTTCGGAAGCAAGAGGGTCAGCGGGATATTGCATATGTTTCGTGCCTACTTTCATATTACCAAAAATCTTTTGAATTTGTTGAATATAATGCACACCAACCTCTAATACATAACCGCCTTGTTCTTTTGTAGCAACCCACTCATTTTGTTGCCATAGTCTCGGCCAATTAGGAAAACGCATCTTTAATTCGATTCTTCTTAAGTCGCCAACATATCCGGATTTAATAAGGCTAGCAAAAGACTTACTACCAACATTGTAGTTTAATGGAAAGTTCATTGCGTGAAAAATACCTTTTTCTTTAGCTTGGGTATAAAGTCCTAGAGCTTCCTCTGTTGAGTTTGCCAAAGGCTTTTCACAAAGCACATTAATTCCTTTTGCGATTACATCAGTTACTACCGAATAGTGATATTTTGGAGGTACAGTCACATAAACGAGATCAAGTTCTGTATTTTCAAGCATCTCAAGATGATTTGTAAAGGTTAAAACTGATTCTAATTGGCTACTTGTTTCTTGAACTCTTTCCTCTAATGTGTCACATATTGCTACTATTTTTGTTTCTTGGTGGTTTGAAAATAAAGGAATTAATCTTTGGCCAATTGCGCCAAGACCAATAATACCAACTTTTATCATGAGAAAAACACCTTTCAAAGTAGATTTATATTGTAATTATAGTAAGAAAAATTAAATAATTAAAGAAATAGATACCATGTTCTTAGATTTAAAAATTTAAGGTCCTACAAATTGCTCATAGCAAAATAATTTTTGAGTAAAAAGTTTTGTGAATTACCAAATTCGAAAAGGGGTTTTCGACATAGAAAAAGAATATAAATCATTGATAAGTAATGGAGGTGACATTATGGAGAAGAAGCCATTGTATTATGATGGTAGTGGGGATGGAGAAAAATTAATTCAATCAGAAGTTATAAAAAAGCAAATGAGTATTGTTACTGAAGTAAGAAAAAATTTAACTGGTAATCCGTTTGTGATTGATTGGAGTCAAGTTAATGTAGCTGGGAAATGATTCGTTATTTGTGCTTGTTTGTTCTTGATTGAGAATGAATCGGTGAACTATTAACAAAATAATGAATTGAAAAATTGTTTATCCCAGTTAATTTAAATTAAAAAAGATGTCCCATAAGTTAGAAAAAAACTTAGGGGACATCCTTATTAAAGAGTATTAACAGTTTCCATCAATGTCGCAGCTTAATGAAGACTGCTCAACAAGTTTTTGGTTGTTTAATGCTTGAATAAATGCTTCTTTACTTTGAACACCTTGTAAAACTTGATCACCAATTATAAAAGTTGGTACTGCATTAATAAAATTAGGGTTTTGAATCGATGAGTCATATTTTGTATTTGAAACAGCTTCAATGAATTGAGAACGGTCTAAGCCAAGTTTTTCAGCGATATCTGCCAGTACGTTTACATCACCAATTTCTTTACCTTTTGTCCAAAAGTCTGCTAAAACTGCTTGAGCATATTCAGCACCTTTTCCATTTTCTTCTGCGAATAGAAAGCCTCTATGAGCTTTTTTAGTTGAAGGATGGGGATCCATTGTTGGTAAAATCAACTCTACACCAAGTTTTTGTGCAAGTGGTTGAACACCGAATTTCCATCCTTGTTGAATATAAGAACTATTAGGACTTAAAGGTTCAGCTCCCTCAGGTCTTAATTGGAATGGTTTCCATTCAAGCTCTACATCGCTAACTTCTTTAATAGCGTCCTCAAGTGGTTTTTTTCCTAAATAGCAAAACGGACATACATAGTCCGAATAAATTGTAACTTTCATTATGAAACCTCCTAAATCAATTAAAGAAAGTATAAACAATATTAGAACTAAATCTCAATTTATTAGCTTCGAATTACGAAATTTTTAAGTGAAGTAACAGATATTCAACTAAAAAGAAATAGAGCATAAGAGCTCTATTTCTTTAAATCATTGGTAGATTGATCATCAGGTGGTGGATTTGTTCCAATTCTAGCAGTGTTTAGATCAACAAATGAGTTTAAAAAATATTTTCTTCTTAAAAGTAAAACGGTTAATAGTAATAGGCCACAGATTGATGTGAAAATCATTCCAGTAAGTAATCCACCGATATACATGAATGTATCCATTTGTGATGTAAATAGTGACCAAACTAATATTGAAAGGATTCCGTCTGCTAAAACAATGGCAAGCGATACTACTAAATACGGTAAAAATTGTCCAGTTTCTTTTGTTTTCTTTGAAGCATATCGATACCCAATTGGTACAGATAAAAAGATGATAAAACAATAGAAGAGTAATATGAAATCTCGAATTGACATAGTATCACACCTAACTTTTTTGTTGGTACTATACTATATGCAGAATATTCATATAATTGGACAAGATTTTTTTATTTACCAATTTTTACTTTTTTCTTTTTAATTTCTGCTTTTTCAGGCTTTGTAGGAGAGAAGTTATCAAAATCCTTTTTTGTTTCTGGTACTTCGATATGACCTGTTCTTATATTTGCTTTATATAAATCAACTTGCTCTTTTGTATCTTTATTTAAATTCTTATCTGTTTTTGCAAGATCAACGCCATTTTCTTTAATACCCCATCTCAAAATGCGTCCACCTTGAAAGTTCCCTTTTAATGACTTGGTGATTACTTCATCTACGCCTTTATCAATTCGTTTAATTGCTGATGTTAGGGTGACATTTTCCGGTAATCCTTGTTTATATTGATCCCGGTCAACACCAATAACCCAAACCTTTTTGCCATTTTTCTTTAATTTTTTAGCTTCAGTAAATACACCTAATCCTGTTTTTCCTGCTACTTGGAAAATAATATCTACACCTTTATCATTGTATAAGGTTTTTGCTAATTTACTTCCGTCTGCAGGTTTATCAAATGAATTTGCAAATTCCGTCAATACTTTTATTTTTGGATCCACGGACATAACACCTGCTTTGAAACCATATTCAAATCTTTTAATAAATGGATCCTTTGTACCACCAATAAATCCGATCTTATGCGTTTTAGTGTTCATCGCAGCTGCAATACCAGCGAGGAATGCTGACTGCTCTTCACGATAGGTAACGCTAACAACATTTGGTTTTTCAACAATCCCATCAATTATGACAAAGTCCGATTTTTTTTCTTTACTCGCAACTTCAGAGATGGCTTTTTGAAATGAATAGCCTATTCCAAATGTTAAATCATATTTTTTCTTTGCATACTTCATTAATTCTTTTTTTGCTGCTTTGTCTGTTGGAGCATCTGTTTTTACATAATTTTTATTTTCTTTCCAACCATGTTTCTTTCCAGTTTCTATAATTCCATCCCAAACTGCTTGGTTAAATCCTTTATCGTGAATTTCAGTTTTACCCATAACAATTCCAATTTTAAAATCATTTTCTTTTTCTTTCTCCGATGCACTTATATTATTATTTCGATTAGCACAGCTGGTTAAAGTAAGGCTAGCAATTAGTGAGACAGTGGCGATTTGGAAAAAACGTCTTCGCATTGTTTTCCTCCATATATTATATTTAAAAAACTAAGCTCTATTGTGTAAATTTCCCAATCAATTCATAAATCATTCTTTAAAGTGTTGGCAATTTAATAGACAAGTGGTACTGTAACAATTAGAAATGATTAAGATGGAGGCATTAACGTGAAGCTTGTATTTTTAGGAACGGGAGCAGGAATGCCATCAAAAGGTAGGAATGTAACAAGTATTGCATTACAGCTTTTAGAGGAAAGAGGAGCAACATGGCTTTTCGATTGTGGTGAAGCAACACAGCATCAAATATTACATACGTCTATTCGGCCACGACGAATCGAGAAGATTTTTATTACTCATTGCCATGGTGATCATATCTTTGGATTGCCTGGATTATTAAGTAGTAGAACTTTCTTAGGTGGAGAAGATTTATTAACAATTTATGGACCTAAAGGGTTAAAGGATTATGTGGAAACTAGCTTTAAAATTAGTGGTACTTACTTAAAATATCCGATTCATTACGTTGAAATTTCTGAAGGGATCGTTTTTGAAGATGACCAATTTATTGTTCAAGCAGTAGAACTTGAACATGGAATTCAATCATTTGGTTATCAAATTATTGAAAAGGATTTACCTGGAGAATTGAACGTAGAGGAATTAAAGAAAATTGGTGTAAAGCCAGGGCCAGTTTATAAATTCCTAAAAGAAGGGAAGACAGTAACTTTAGAGGATGGAAGAATTTTAAATGGTAAGGATTTTATTGGATCTTCAAAAAAAGGTCGACGCATTGCAATAGCAGGGGATACTCGTATAACTGATAAAAGTAATTTGCTTGCAAGAGGTATGGATGTATTAGTTCATGAATCAACCTTTGCAGACGATGAAACAGCTCATGCTTATGATTATTTCCATACTACAAGTACTCAAATTGCAACAGTTGCTAAATGTGAGGGGATTAAAACACTCTATTTAACACATATAAGTGCAAGATATCAAGGGGAAGCTTCAAAAAAATTGTTAGATGAAGCACGTGAAATCTTTGATCATACGTATATCGTGAATGATTTTGATGAATACGATATCACAAGAAATGATTAAATTTTCAGTTAAGATGCAAAAGCTTAAAAAGTTGAGAAGTTTACATAAAAGAATCGTTTAGAGACATGATATAAGTATTCTGTGTAAAAGGAAGGTCATGGCTTTGAAACAGTTAAAAGTTATCCTTTTATTAATTTTTAGTTTCCAATTTATTTTTTACAGTTCTATTAATGCATCAGCTGAAAGTAAAAATCGATATTACTATGAAAAACAAGGTACTGCTATTTGGGAGGTACCTGTAAAAGAGAAAGTAATAGCAATTACATTTGATGATGGGCCGAATGATGAATATACCCCAGAAGTTTTAGATTTGTTAAAGAAGTATAATGCTAAAGCTACATTTTTTTTAGTCGGTGAGAGAGTTGCGAAATTTCCTGAAGTTGTAATGAGAGAAATAAAAGAAGGTCATGAAGTTGCGAATCATACATATACGCATGCTAGACTTCAGTATTTAACTGATGAACAAATAAGAGATCAATTACATAAAACTCATGATGCAATTATAGCTGCAACCCATGTCGAACCAGTATTATTTAGACCACCATTTGGTTACTATAGTGAGCGTTCAATAAATACCGTGCATGATCTTGGCTATTTAACTGTTATGTGGTCTTGGCATCAGGATACATTTGATTGGCAAAATCCTGGAGTATATAAAATCGTATCAAATGTATTAAAAGATACTAGAAAAGGAGATATTGTTCTTTTTCATGATCACGGGGGGGACCGTAGTCAAACTGTCGATGCACTGAAGCAAATCTTACCAGCTCTTCAAAAGCAGGGCTATCAGTTTGTAACGGTATCACAATTATTACAATTAAAAGCAGGAGTTAAACTTCCTAATTTTTAGTCAGAACCAGATCAATGGGTAACCAAAATTGATCTGGTTTTTTGTTTGTCTTGTACTTCTACTTCTTAAGTCTGATATAAAACCATTCCTCAGGCCATTATTCCGATATAAAAACTTGTATAAGATAAGAGTATAAGTTGAAAGGAGGCGACGAGGTCATGAAGAAGTTCTTAACTTTTATCCTCGTACTAATATTAATTGGAGTTGCTTTAGCGAATTTAGGTGGCTTGATTACTTTAGCACTTGGGTTAGTAATCACATATTTCAGTTTTAAAAAGTTTATGAAAACAGATTCGATTTTAATGAAAATCATCTGGACAATTATTGGATTAATCGGTTTATCGATTGCAATAGGTGGTCTTCCTTCTTTAATAGGTGCAGCAGCAGCAATTTTGCTTTATTACCTATATAAAGATTATAAAAATCAAAAAAAACTTAAAGATGATGAATTTAATGTTTATGATGAAAATTTTAACCCTATAAAATAAGAGGAGTGTATGATTATGAAAAACTTATTTACTCGTATTAAAAATCAAATCTCAGCGGATTTACATGGCTTATTAGATGAGAAAGAACAACAAAATCCTATCTCACAATTAAATTACTTCATTAAACAATCTGAAAGTGAATTAGGAAAAGTAAGGGGATTACTTGAAAGACATTACTCATTACGTACGAAATTCCAAGTCGAACGTGAGGGAGCACTTCAAATGGTGCAAAAACGTGAAGAGCAATTAAAGGTTGCTAATGAAGCGGGTGCCGAAGAGTTAATCAAACGTGCAACTGAAGATCTTGCTTTTTATAAAGAACAAGCTGAAAAGTTTGTTACATTAATCGCTAAAACAGAAGAAGAAATTAGCTTTATGCATGAGCAAGTTAATCAAATTGAAAAAAAGCTAAAAGAGCTTCATACGAAAAAATATGACTTAATGTCTCGTCAAAACATGGCTCACGCGACAAAAAAAATAAATGAAACTCACCATTTACTTAATAGTAAAATGCCATCAATTGACTTCAACTACTTTGAAAAACAAATTCGTGATTTAGAGCTAAGAGTTCGTTCAGAATTTGATCTACAATCATTTGATTACAAAATTGACTTATTAAAAAAAGAACTGACAAATAAAGTAAAGCAAGAAGCATAATCGTTTTTGAGAAGAAGAGATCACCAATCTCTTCTTTTTTTGTGGATTTAAAAAGGCTGAAAGAGCATTTTGAGTACCTCGTGAACCTGTTATGAGGAAGTAGATTACAAGAAAAGGCAATATAAGTACCTCATGAACCCAATTTTTTGTCTGTTTTTTGATTATTTTGGAATAAATTTCTCTTTAAATAATATAGATAGGATGTTGACTTTAAATAGTATTGTAAAATTATTTGAAAATTTAGAATTAGTTTATCAAACAAAAAAGGTAGATTTTGAGAAAGGGCGAATTAGTTATGAAAGGCTTCGAGATCGTTTTAAAAGACATTGTTATTTATTAAAGTAAGATTCGTAAGATTCCCACATAATTCAACATCAAAAGATCCAACAATGAGGAGCGTATAAGGAGGTTTTTAGAGTTTCAATCTTTGGAATGTGGGGCGGTTAATGGAATCCATTTATTTTAACAGTGCTTTTATTCAAATCATGCGACTTGATGGAGTTTTTATTTTTGTATAGGTGTTTTTAAAAGAGAAAAATTAAGAATGACTAGTAAAATAAATTTGAAAGTAGGGTTATTATTGAGAATTAAAGGTAATATCGTAAAAAAACATGATGTAGTTCATTGTATGGTTTCGACTGAGGCGCAGTTTGCTTGGGATCTTTTAAAGAAAACAAAATATCGATGTATTCCAGTTTTAAGTGAAAACGATAAAGAGTATGTTGGAAATCTTTATCGTGTGGATTTAGCTGAGTATTTAGTAGATAACGATTCTTTGCAAGGCAAGACAGTAAATGATTTTGTGCGCAAAGAATGTCCACCAATTCAGGAGGATTCACCATTTTTCAAAGTATTCTTTACGATTAAACGTTTTCCTTATTTAGCAGTAGTAAACGATCTAAATGAATTTGTAGGAATTTTAACGCATAAAACAGTTTTTGAATTATTAGAAGAAGCATGGGGACTAAAAGACGGCGGTTATTCATTAACTGTTAGTACGATGGAACATGAAGGTGCATTAGCAAGATTAGCTAAGCTTGTAAATAAATATTCTAATTTGAAGAGCTGTATTACACTAGATAGTGATTCGGTTTATCGAAGAATTTTAATTACACTACCACCAACTATTAGTGAAGACGATTATATTAAGTTGAAAAAAGATATTATTAAAAAAGAGTTTCATATTATGCATGAAGAAGTTTCAACAAGTCATGCAACTCAAAAATGATTAAAAATAAGAGCAAGGGGATCAATATAGAGTCCCTTGCTCTTTTTTTTAAAATATGATGCCAGTTCAGGCTTGAACTTAGTTAAACCCTTAATTTAGCTTTTTATGTACTTCATGATTTGATTCTTTATTTTTCTTTAATGAATCGAATTTTAATAGTAAGAGAGTTGATACCTTTTGAGGGTAGCTAAGTGGTTTGCCTTTTGCTTCTACCATTGAATTGCCAACAACATAACTGATTGTTAGAAAGCCAACAATTAAAACTAGTGTGACGATTAAAGCAATTGTGATGAGAATACGCTTAATACTTGCTCGTAATACACTACGGTTTGTTATTTTCATCAGAAAACTCTCCCCCTTAGGACAACACAGTTACCTGTATCATTTTATTACCTAAAGAAGAGAGTCATGACAAGCAGATTAAATTTTATTAATTTTTTCATATTCCTCTTGGATCTCACGTGATCGAACAGTTGCTTCAATAAAGCAATTTAAAAATGAATTAGCAACTTCACGGTCTTCAAGAACAGATATTCCAGCTTGAGTAGTGCCATTTGGGCTTGTAACTTTCTTTCTCAATGTCAATGGAGATTTATTCGTTTCTTGAAGCATTGAAATCGAGCCCATTAAAGTTTGTTGAATAAATGGCTTGGCAATATCACGATGGATCCCTAGTGCCATTGCAGCTCGTTCAAATTGTTCGATGACATAATATATATAGGCAGGACCACTACCAAATAATCCAGTCATAGCATGTAATTCGTCTTCTTCAACTTTAGCGACAATACCAACACGCTCAAATAATCTTTTTGCTGTTTGCACTTTTTCAAAAGGAACTTCATCTGGATAAGCAAGTGCTGTAGCAGATTTCCTAACGAGTGAAGACGTAGTAGGCATTGCACGAACAATATTCAGATTTTCATTTCCTAGTAACTGTTTAATTGTATTGATTGTAACACCTGCTACTAAGGAAATAATTAATTGTTTTTCATTGAAAAAACTTTTAATTTGATCAAGAGCGACTGTAACATCTTTAGGTTTCATCGCTAAAAAAACTACACTTGAACCAGAGATTGCTAACTGACGGTTAGTAGTAGCTAATACACCGTATTTTGTATGTAAACTATCTAAACGCTCTAAATCCTCCCTATTAGTGATCGCAATTTGATCACTCTCAATATACCCACTATCTATTAACCCTGCAATTAATGCTTCTGAAATACTACCTGCACCAATAAACGCAACTTTGCCTAGAAACATTACATTCACCTCACCTCTATTGTAATAGATATTTATATTAGAGAAATAAATGCTATATTCCTTGTTGACATATTACTTTTATATAATTTTTCAAAAATATTTTTAAATAATTTTTAGTTGAAGGGAAAATTTTAATGAGAAAAGAAGTAATTAGGAAATTTTTCTAAGTTTTGTAACGATTAATTCCTTTTCCGTCCCCGTGTTTTCTGTACATTCTAGATTCTGTCTTTACATTAATGTAAAATTCTAATCATCTTTGTTTTTATTTTTTTAAATGTATATTAGAATTAACTGTAAGAAGATTCAGATAAGGAGGAATAAGTATGATCCCTGAAGATAAGATTCACCAAATTACACTCCCGGTACCGTATGCAATGAATACTGTAAATGTTTTTTTAGTTGAAGGAGATTTATTGACTTTAATTGATACAGGAACGAATACTCCAGATACATTAGATGCACTTAAAAGTGAATTAGATAAATTAGGGTATAAATTAGAAGATATTGAACAAGTCATTTTAACTCATCATCATCCAGACCATGCAGGACTATTAGAGGAGTTTAATGAGGATGTAAAAATATTAGGTCATGAACGAAATATTCCATATTTAACCCAGGACGAATCATTTTTAAATTACTATAATGAGTATTTTATTGAAAATGCGCTATTATACGGTGTACCACAAGAATATGTACAAAGAATGCCACGAACAACAGAGAAAATGCCATATACTAGTATTCGTTCTTTAACTCATACGATCGATGAAGGCGATCGAATTGATAGTATTTTTGGGTTGAAAGTATTGTACACACCTGGTCATGCAACTTCTCACATTTCTTTAATTAGTGAGGATGATGGCATTGCATTTGGAGGAGATTTATTATTAGATAAAGTTTCGTCAAACCCAATCATAGAGCCTCCATTAAATGGTGAAACCGAACGTGTAAAACCATTATTACAATACAATCACTCTTTACAAAGAATAGCAGAACTTCCGATTACAAAATTATATACTGGACATGGTGAACCAGTTATCGATATTAAAGGGTTAGTAAAAAGTAGATTAGAAAAGCAAAAAGCTAGAGCTGAAAAAGTATATGAAATGATTAAAAAACAACCGTTAACTGCATATGAAGTTTGCCAAATGTTATTTCCAAAGGTTTATCAAAAGCAACTTTCACTTACTATATCTGAAACAATTGGTCAATTAGACTATCTGGAAAACTTAGGTTTTATTAGTTTAAATGAACGAAATGATGGTATACTTGAGTATAAAACGAATGAGCATTCAGTCAGTCAATAATAGAGGTGGGAATTTTTGAGGTTAAGTAACCAAACGGTAGTAATAACAGGTGCTTCTAGTGGTCTTGGGAAAGATTTAGCTTTAACTGCAGCAAAACAAGGCGCTAATATCGTCTTAATTGCTAGAAGAGAAACAGAGCTAAAAAACTTAAAGGCAAAAATACAAGAAGATTTTCCAGTTAAATGTCATTATTTTGTTGTAGATGTGACAGATGAAAATGCAGTATACGATGCATTTCACCAGATCGAGGAACAATTTGATGGAATCGATGTTTTAATAAATAATGCAGGGTATGGTCTATTTCAAACGGTTGAACAAATGTCACTTCAAGATATGAAGCAAATGTTTGATGTCAATGTATTTGGAGTCATGATTTGTTCAAAGCTTGCCCTTACGTCTATGAAGCTGAAAGGGAAGGGGCATATTATTAATATCGCTTCTTTAGCTGGTAAGATTGCAACTTCGAAGGCTGCAGCATATGCAGGTTCTAAGCATGCAGTACTAGGTTTCAGCAATGCCTTAAGACAAGAAGTTGAAAAAGACGGTATCTATATTACGAATATAAATCCAGGTCCAATGGATACACCGTTTTTTGATATAGCAGATGAGTCAGGATCGTACGCAAAATCTGTTCGAAAAATGATGCTAGACCCTGAAAAAGTTGCTTCGAAAGTTATTTCTTTAATTGGAAAAAATGTTCATGAAATCGATTTACCTTCATGGATGGGATTTGGAGCAAAAGTTTATTCAGTATTCCCTAAAGTAAGTTATTATTTAATGATGAAATTCGGAAATAAAAAATAACAGAAGCTGTTCATAGAGACTGCTTAAATGATGATAGAAAAAAGAGCTAAGAGAGGTAATTTTCTCGAAGCTCTTTTTATTTTGTTCTGTATTAAAGAATAATGTTGTTTTTGTTATTCAACTAATTAGTAGATTAGTGGATTAATTACACTTAAAGGTGGAGATTAAAGTTTTGCCGAATAATATAAAGTCAGATCAAAATAATTAGGGGTGATTAAATGGTATTGGAAGCTGCTATGCTATATGTTAAGGAAGGTATGGAGGAACAATATGAAGAAGCTTTTCGAGAAGCATCAAAAATTATTTCTTCTATGAAAGGGTACATGTCTCATGAATTACAACGATGCATGGAAACAAAAGGGAAATATCTATTATTGGTGCAGTGGGAAACATTGGAGGACCATACAATTGGATTTAGGCAATCTAATGAATACCAAGATTGGAAAAAGCAGCTTCATCATTTTTACGACCCATTTCCAACAGTGGAACATTTTGAAATGGTGAAATTTTTGTAGATGTTTCTTCGACAACTATTGAAGTAAGTTATAAACTTCCATGGACTGAGGTAATTATTAATCCATGGTCGGCTAACGCAATTGTTCGTTACATAAAGTAAAGTAAGACCACATTTTTGTGGTCTTTTTCAGTTGCAATCAACATTTAAATTTAGCGTAGCTTTATTTAAATTAATTTAAACCTTTTCTATTTGTTATTTGCTTTTCAATTTTTAATAATACTAAATTGTTTTACGCCTCGTTAATATTTCAATCTTGCTTCTATACACCTCATAATTTTATTCGAAGTAAACCCTATTGTTTTTCATTAGTCTAACTTCATGCGCTTTCAACTATATATATAGTAATGAGATCTAAGTGAAAGATGGTGGGATAGTATGACTAAAAGGGATTATTTAATAAAACCACTTGTAGGTGATTGTTATCCGACAATTGATCGAGGAGAAACTATCTACCTATGGGACAAGCAAGGAAAGAAATATATTGATGGTTCTTCAGGTGCAGTTGCGGCAAGTATTGGTCATGGTGTTAAGGAAATAATTGATGAAATGGTAAAACAGGCCTCTAAAGTGGCATTTGTTTATAGATCACAGTTTACGAGTGAGGCGGCAGAACAATTAGCTGAAAAAATAGCTCAGCTAACACCTGGGGATTTAAACTGGAGTTTTTTTGTTAATAGTGGTACTGAAGCAACTGAAACAGCTATGAAAATGGCAATACAGCATTTTCAAGAAAGAGGAATTCATACGAAAACGAAGATTATATCAAGAAGCATGAGCTACCATGGTATCACCATCGGATCCTTATCTATGTCAGGGCACCCTTTAAGGAGGAAACGTTTTACTAGTTTACTAGAGGATTATCCTATGGTTGAAGCGCCGTATTGCAAAAGGTGCCCATTTGAATTAGAGCCTGAAAGTTGTGGGTTACTTTGTGCGACTGCACTTGATCGTACAATTCAGAAATTGGGTTCGGAAAATGTGGCAGCATTTATAGCTGAACCTATTGTTGGTGCGGCAGGAGCTGCGTTAACTCCTCCAAAAGGATATTATGAAAAAATTAAAGAAATTTGTGATAAACACGATGTCCTACTTATTGCGGACGAAGTAATGACGGGAATAGGTAGAACTGGAGAAATGTTCGGAATGAACCATTGGAGTTGTGTACCCGATTTATTAGTCCTTGGTAAGGGATTGGCGGCTGGTTATACGCCTATTGCTGCAGCAATCGCAAGTGATCGTGTAATGCAACCAATTTTAGAAGGCAGTCGACTTGTTATGAGTGGACATACGTTTAGTGCGAATCCTCTTTCTGCAAGTATAGCTTTAGCCGTTTTAAACTATGTCGAAAAAAACGGATTAGTACAAAATTCTAAAATACAAGGTGAAAAGATTAAATTAAAACTAAAAGAATGGCAGAAAGAGTATCCTTTTCTTTTCGATGTCAGGGGTGAAGGACTACTGATCGGTATTGAAATAAATGATGATCTGTTTGATTGTAAAAGTGTAACAAATCGTGTAATTGAGATTGCCAAAAATCATGGATTATTACTGTATCCATCTGTTAGTGGTCCATATGGAAGATCTGAAAATAGTTTCTTGCTTTCTCCACCTTTAGTCATTACTGATGCGCAAGTAAATGAATTGCTAACTTTATTGAAGGAAGTATTTAATGAGCTAAATCAAGAAGCAAAGGAGATTAAATAATGGCAATCAATACTTTCGGGAAAATCATTAGTATTGAAGAAGCTTTGCTTTATTTTAAAGATGATATGGTGTTAATGTTCGGTGGGTTTGGAGGAATCGGTAATCCACCAACATTAATAAGGAGCATTTTAGAGAAAGGTGTGAAAGATCTTACTCTAATTGGAAATGATACGGGTTTTCCTGATGTTGGGATCGGACAATTAGTGACGGCTAAAAGAGTAAAAAAAATGATTACAACGCATATCGGATCAAATCCGAATGCTGGAAAGCAAATGACAGATGGTACGTTAGAAATAGAGTTCAGCCCTCAAGGTACTTTTATCGAACGGATACGAGCGGGTGGAGTTGGATTAGGTGGCGTTTTAGTAGATATAGGGATTGATAGTGTAATAGATGTTGATAAACAGAGGGTGAATGTATTTGGAAAAGAGTATTTAGTTGAAACTCCTCTCATTTCAGATGTTTCAATTGTATATGCGAAGAAAGCAGATCCTTTTGGGAATTTAGTTTTTGATAAAAGTGCTCGCAATACGAATCCTTATGTAGCAATGGCCGGAAAAATCACTATTGCCGAAGTTGATGAAATTGTTCCTTTAGGAGCATTAGAACCTGAAGAAATTATCGTACCTGGCGCTTTTGTAAACCACATCGTTCAATCGGAAGGGGTGAATTGGAAGTGGGTTTGGGAAAAATAAATCCTAGGGAAATAATGGCAAAGCGTGCAGCAAAAGAAGTAAAGAGCGGTATGATAGTGAATCTTGGGATTGGAATTCCTTCACTTATCCCAAATTACTTACCAGATGATTGCCAAGTAATGTTCCATGCAGAAAATGGCGTGTTAGGTTTAGGTCCTACTCCACAAAAGGGTGAAGAAGATGAGAATTTATGTAATGCTGCAGGATTACCTGTAACATTAATTCCAGGTTCTAGTTATTTTGATAGCAGCATAGCCTTTGCGATTATTCGAAAAGGTTTATTAGATTTAACAGTACTAGGTGCTCTTGAAGTTAGTAAAAATGGTGATTTAGCAAATTGGATTGTTCCTGGTAAAAGAGTGCCAGGAATTGGTGGAGCAATGGACTTAGCTCAAAAATCAAAAAAAGTAATTGTTTTAATGAACCATACTAATAAAAATGGTGACCCAAAAATAGTCTCTGATTGTACACTTCCTCTTACATCTCCAAGTTGCGTAGATTTAATCATTACTGAAATGGCCGTAATTGAAGTTAAAAAAGAAAGTGGAGAGCTTTGGTTAAATGAAGTAATGTCTCCATATTTAGTCAGCGATGTGATTGAGAAAACTGGTGCTCCACTATTTGTGAACCCAAATGTTGTTGTTCATCGTTGGGAGTGATCAAAATTGGATTTGAAAGCTAAAATTAATGACTACATTCAAAAAAATAAGAACAAGGCAATTGAATTACTTCAGAATCTTGTTCGTGAAAAAAGTGTTTCAGGAAATGAAGCTGCTGCTCAAAAAATTGTTTCAAATTATTTACAGAATCTTGGATTAGTAATTGATCGTTTTGAGCCGACAATTGAGGAATTAACAAAATCATCCTATTTTATTTCAGAACGAACTTCATTTGAAGATAGTCCGAATATCGTTGCAATTCTAAAGGGAACAGGAAATGGTCGATCGATTATATTAAATGGACATATTGATGTGGTTCCTGAAGGTGAAATAAGTGGTTGGGAGCGCCATCCGTATAGTGGTGCAATCGTAGGAAATCGCTTATTTGGTAGGGGATCAACAGATATGAAGGGTGGAAATGTTGCTGCATTATTTGCGATTGAGGCAATAAAAAAATGTAATATTCCACTTAAAGGCGATATCTATTTTGAAAGTGTTATTGAGGAAGAAAGCGGAGGGGCAGGTACGCTAGCAACAATATTACGGGGATACGTTGCAGATGCTGTCCTTATTCCAGAACCAACTAAAATGAAAATATTTCCGAAACAACAAGGCAGTGTTTGGTTTCGAATAAAAGTAAAAGGTAAAGTTGCCCACGGTGGAACGAGGTATGAAGGAGTTAGTGCAATTGAAAAAAGTATAATGGTTATAAATCATATAAATCAATTAGAAAAAGTTCGAAATACAAGACTACTAGATGATCCACTTTACAAAAATGTGCCAATTCCAATACCAATTAATATCGGAAAAATAAATGGGGGTACTTGGCCCTCCTCAGTCTCCGATTTAGTTACTCTTGAGGGAAGACTAGGTGTTTCACCAAATGAAACAATTGAAGAAGCTAAACTTGAAATAACGAGGTGGCTTAAAACACTCTCATTAATAGATGATTGGTTTATTGAAAATCCGGTTGAGATTGAATTTTTCGGAGCAAGATGGTTACCAGGTAGTATCGATCTTGAGCATCCATTTATGGAATCTCTCAAGAAATCTTATCGTTATGTTTATAAAAATGAACCGATTATTGAAGCTTCTCCATGGGGGACGGACGGTGGATTATTTACACAAATCAAACAAATACCTACGATTGTGTTTGGACCAGGGGAAACAAAGGTTGCACATTATCCAAATGAATACATTGATCTAGATGAATTATTTCGTTGTGCGGAGGTAATTGCCTACACTTTACTAGATTGGTGTGGGGTAGATGAATAAAGAAGTATTTTATCAAAACAAGTAGAACACAAATGAAAACGAAGTCCCAAAATATTTTCACGGAAATAATTTGAGCTTTTATACTATAAAAATGTAAATATTGACGAACATAGACATTGATTGAAGAGGATGATATGAATAAACAAATCACTTCTTCAAATGAATGGTCAAAAGGGAGTAAAAGCTCTCTAAAACTTTGATATAGAAGGGCCTTAACTGTAACTAAGGCTCTTTAATTTTGATTTAAAATTCTGGAAATATAATTGATAATGATGATTATTATCATGAAATTTTAGGGGAATATTTTCTTTAAGGGAGATGCTTATGGAAAAACAATTAGAAGTTCAATTTAAAATATATGAAAAACTTCAATCTGAATGTAAAACGTTGATGATCAATTCAATGGATCATAAAGGGGATCCGCATATTAGTTATTCACCTTTTGTCATCTACGAAGGTAACTTCTATATTTTCATTAGTAAGATCGCAGCTCATTTTCAACATTTAGAAAACAATAAGTTTATAAGTATCATGATTATTGCAGACGAAGCAACTTCTCCAATATTATTTACAAGAGAGCGAATTCGATATAAATGTACTCCTGAATTCGTGGGCAATGTGGACAAAGAGCACATATTTGAAAAGTTTGTAAAAAATCATGGAGATCAGATGATTGAGGTTTTAAGAGGAATTGATCTGTCGTTATTCAAGCTTACACCAATAGAAGGTCGATTTATCGCTGGATTCGGTCAGGCTTTTGATATCAATCCGATTGAAGGAACATTCAACCAAATTGACCCTTCTAAAATGAACCACTAAATAGAAAGGCCCGTTACTACATTATGAGTAATGGGCTTTAATTTATTAATAGACAAGTTAAGCATCATTGTATAGTTAAATCGTAGGTAAAATAATTTTTTCAATTAGTATAAAATTACTATAAATAATGATAGATAAAATGGAAATTGGAACACTAAATAGTAAAAAGATAAAGGGAGGATTTATATGCGAAAGATAACTTTATTTTTTCTATGTCTATTTTTGTGGATGCAGTTACCAGAAAAGACACATGCTGCAGACAAAATTCCAATTTTAATTTATCATAATATCGATGAGTTTACGGGTCATGGAGTAAGGGATTTATTTGTTTCACCAGAGAATTTCGAAAAACAAATGATTTATTTACGTGATCATGGCTTTACGCCTTTAACTTTTGAACAATGGGGAGACCGTAATAACGTAAAGAAACCGATCTTTATTACAATTGATGACGGTTATAAAAATAACTTAAATGTGTTAAAAATCTTTCAAAAATTGAAATCGGATACGTTTACACCAAGAGCAACTATATTTGCGATATCTGATTATATTGGATGGCCGGATCGACTTTCTAGCACGGACTTAAAAAAGATGTCTGATTCAGGGATGTTTTCAATCCAATCGCACACTGCAACCCATCCGGATTTAAGGAAAATAGATGATTATAAGCATGAGTTGAAAGGTTCCAAAGATAAGATCCAATCAATCACCGGAAAAGATGTGATCGCGCTCTCTTATCCTTATGGTTATCATAATGATAAAGTAATTGAGGAAACAAAAAAGTACTATAAATTTGCAGTAGCGACAGATCCGAAATATTATCTTGAAAAGGGTACAAAGAATGAAGTCTATCTTTTACCTAGAATCTATATTAAGTATGACACTACGATGGATGAATTTGCTAAGATTGTAGAAGGACAAGCTAAGGTAATTGTAAATTTTAGAGAATCTGAAACTATTTATTACGATTGAAATAGGGTTACTCATAAGTCTTTGTACGTTAGACTCTATGAGTTAACCTTTTTTTATTGATTAATCAGCTTAAAGATATTTGCTTAGTTAAATGATTATTTTTTCATCAATTATGGGGAAAATTACCTTTTTTTAACTTTGTCGATAAATAGGAGGTTTGTGAATAGTTTGTCTCATGGTATGATATAGTAAGTGATAGATTAATGAGATAGAAAAGGTGATTAAATGAGAGCAAATCCATCACAAAGACCATCACCTAAAATGAGGTCAGTATGGAGAATTACATCGCTACTTAGCAGTATCTCTTTAGTTGCTTTACCAATTATCTATTATTTTCTTATGAGATATTTTTCACTTCCCTTCTTTATTTTAATGATTATAATCGGTGTCGTTATAGCGTTAATTATTTTTTTAACTTTATTTTTACCTACTCTTAAATTGAAATATACCGCATATGAGATTTATGAAAATGAGTTAGAAATTCAAAAAGGAATATTTGTTATTAAACGAATTGTAATTCCTATGGTCAGAGTTCAACACGTTACGACAGAAGTAGGACCACTACTGCGTCGATACGGTTTATCTACAGTGAATATTTCCACGGCTGCTACCACACATGAAATTGAAGGCTTAGAACACCATATCGCAGAAAAGCTTAGAGATAAAATTATCTACTTAGCAAGGATCAGTGATGACGATGTATGAGCCAAAAAGACAACATCCAGCTTATATACTTACCGTATTTTTAGAGCAAATTAAAAACGTACTAATACCACTTATTATACTTTTAGTTTCAGGTGGTAAAGGGTCAATGTTTCAATATTTGTTTGCTGCTGTTCTGATTGTTTTTCCAGTTGCTTCGGCAATCATAAAATGGTATCGATTTACCTACTATATAACTGAAGATGAATTTAGAATTCGTTCGGGATTATTTGTAATCGAAAATACATTTATTCAAAAAGAACGTATTCAGTCATTTTCAATTAATGCTGGATTTGTTCAACAGCTTTTTAATGTGGTGAGCGTACGAATTGAGACAGCTGGTGGAAAAAAAGCTGAAGGTATATTAAATGCAATACCTAAGGAAGTGGCACTTTCATTAAAAAATGAAGTATTAAACTCTAAAAAGAAAAAAGTAGGTTTGGTTGTAGCTGAGGAAAATAGTGTACAAGCAGTACCTTTAGTAGATATAAGTTTAACAATTGAAACGAGAAAACTTTTTTTAGCTGGCATCACTTCTTTTGAAGTTGGACTAGCTTTTGCCGTTTTAGCATCATTATTTTCACAAATCGAGGATTTACTTCCACATAGTATTTATGTGGCAATATATAATCAAATACAAACATTCACTTACATGATGTTTTTTATTGTATTTTTAGGTAGTTTATTACTTTCCCTAATTTTTTCAACCATTCGATACATATTGAAATTTGCAAACTTTACTGTCCAAAGAAAAGATGATCGAATAATTATTACAAGAGGGTTATTCGAAAAAAATGAATTTACGGTTTCGTTAAAACGAATTCAAGGAGTAGTTATAAAAGAAGGCATCATTCGCCAATTATTTGGTTATTCTACAGTTTACGTCGAAGCTGTTGGAATGGGGGATAAGCAGGAGCAAGGTAGACATGTTCTACATCCATTTATTAAAACGAAGGATGTCCACTTATTCCTAAAAAATTTTATTCCTTCTATTAACTATGATGAAATAACAAACCGAGCACCAAAAAGAGCCCGAAAAACGTATTATTCAAGAATGATTATTACGTTTCTTCTAATAGCAAGTGGAATTGTATTACTTCCATTTATTCACTTCTGGGTTTATGGCATTGTTTTAATCGGTATATTTATTGGGGAATTAGGATTTAGAAATGCAGGCTATACATTATTAGATCGAACTGTGATCATTCAATCTGGTTATTTATCAAGAACAACCGCGATTTTACCAAAAGAGCGAATACAAGTATTGATCGGTGAACAAAGTTTCCTTCAAAAAAGAGTAAAACTAAAATCTATATACATTACAATTCTTTCAAGCCAATTTGGTCGTACGTATCAGATAAGACATTTAGATGAAAAAGACGTAAATCGAATGATTGGTTGGTTTAGTTAATATCCATATTGAATAAGCAGATTGTAATAGAAGACGTGTATACATTAGTGTAAGCACGTCTTTTTTAACGCTTAAAATTATTTTTTCTATTAGGAGGAAAAGAACTTGGGGAAAAGAATATTTGTAGGAATACTCCTCTTAACCGTGTTTGTGACAGTTTTACATACACTGTGGAATAAACCTGCACCATTAAGGCATGGAGTAATTGATGATGTTGGCCATCTTCTTCCTACTAAAATTGATCGTATAGTCAAAGGAAAGGAAGTAGATCAATTAAAGAAAATTGTAATCGATGCAAAAAAACAAGGTAAGACAGTTTCAATTGCGGGCGAGCGACATAGTCAAGGAGGTCATACATATTATAAAGATGGTGTGGTGATTGATTTAAAAACATTTAATAAGGTTGAAAAAGTGGATCCCGTTCAGAAGACAGTAATTGTTCAAAGTGGTGCAACATGGGGAGATGTACAAAAAGCGATTAATCCTTATCATCTTGCCTTAAAGGTAACTCAGTCACAAGAGATATTCTCAGTAGGTGGTTCATTAAGTGTGAACGCACATGGTCGTGACATTCGGAATCACTCATTAGCTAGTACTGTTAATTGGTTTACATTATTAACACCAGATGGGAAAGTAATTAAAGTAAGCCGCACTGAGAATAAAGAATTATTCCCATATGTATTAGGTGGATATGGATTGTTTGGAATTATTTTGGAAGTAGAGTTTCAACTAACAAATAATGAATTATATCGAGTAGAAACAAAAACGATGGACTATAAGAAATATCCAAATTATTTTAAGAAGAACGTTTTAGAAAACCCAAATGCAAGAATGCATATTGCTAGGATTTCTGTAGCACCAGATAGCTTTTTAGACAAGGTTTATGCAATTAATTATACGGCAACATCCCGTAAAATGACCGATTCAGATCAAGAGCTGAAGGAAGATCATTCCGCTTTTTTACCGAAGCTTGCGTTAGGTATGTCCAGAACTTCGGATATTGGTAAAGATCTTTTTTGGGATTTTCAATATCGCTTTATTCACTCCCTAAATGGAAACTATGAAACACGTAATAATGTCATGCGTTCTGAAAGTAAGTTTATGGAATTCGATGACCGTCAAGATACACAAGTTTTACAGGAATTTTTTGTGCCTGTAAATGAATTTACTCGTTACATTGATGATGTTAGAGAATATTTGCAATATGAAAATTTAAATATATTAAATATCACGATTCGTTACGTTGAAAAAGATGATGAAACAGTCATGAATTATGCAAAAGATGATATGTTTGCTTTCGTTGTTTTGATTCAACACGGTAAAGATAAAGATTCTGTTCAATATGCAAAAGAGGTAATTCAAAAGTGGACTGATCTAACTTTGGCGCATCGAGGAACTTATTATTTACCGTATTATCCATATCAGTCTAAGCAACAGATGGTAATAGCATATCCAAAAACGCAAGATTTTTTCAATAAGAAAAGAGAGTTTGATCCAAATAATGTATTTATGAATACTTTTTATGAAAATTATGGGGAGTAATCCTATGAACCGTTTTTTAATTGCATTGCTTAGTATTATTGGATTTAGCAGCTCTTTAGTATTTCCATATTATGTACTCTTCTTAAGGAATATAGGAGATGCGTATGACGTATTTAGTTTATTATATGGACTTTTTTCATTAAGTTTAAGTGTCGTTGTATATTTTGGTGGCAGATTCGTTGACCGGGTTTCACCATTTTTATTAATGATATTCCATTCATTATTTTGCTGTTTATTGTTTTTTTCACTTCCTTTGATCGATAATATAAAAATTGTTTATATTGGGCAAGTTTTATTTGGAGGATTTACTGCGTTATTCAAGATCGCTGAAAAGAAATTATTTATGAACGCTTCTTCCGATTTTTATAGAAGTTACTTATTTTGGACTTCTTTTGTAACAGCTATTTGTATTATTGGTGTAGGAACTTTACTTGAATCAATTGACATTCAATTTATGTTTCATTTAGCAGCTTGGCTTTTCTTAATAAGTGCAATTGGTCTTTGTTATAAATTGATAATGAACAAGAGGCTGACTGGTCCTAAGTAATGTATCCAAGGTAACACAACAATGTTTTGTTTTTGTGGGTTATTTTTGTACGTAACGTTGTTGTATTCCTTTTTATACAATAAAGTTACTGAATAAGTAGCATGATATACATATAAAATACTGTTTTTAATAAAAATAAAATAATAAATTAAAATTTATATATTGTTTAAGTAACGAAACAATGTTATATTAACTTTAAATTAATTAAAGTATTTATGGTGACATTTATTACTTTATGTGAAGTTAAATTGTATGGAAGGAATGATTATATAGTATGAGACATGAGGAAGCTGTAGGAATTTTTTATGCTGCTTTTGTAATTTTAGGATTAACGATTGGTTTAGGTGTAGGCTATTTTACATCGCATTTAATCGTAGGCGGATTTCTTGGTTTTGGAATTGGAATAGGTTTAGGTCTATTAAGTAATGCTATTTTATACATTAATAGAGACTGATTTTGATTGCTGTGCTAATTATCGCCAAAGATTAGCTCTTTTTTTAGACTAAGCGTCTCGAAAGAATATCGTTTTTAAGTCAGTCAAATACTTAAGTTAGGCTATGAATACAGTATTGAAATTAATTTTTATGCTTGAAATGTAAAAGGAGAGATGGTTATGCAAAAAAGGGAAACAAAATTGGTTCCTGTTATGATTGCGTTATTACTTGGGATATTTTTCGCTTCCCTTGATAACACAATCGTTTCTACGGCGATGCCTACAATATTAAAAGATTTAGGTGGCTATGATAAATTTGTTTGGGTAACTTCAGCTTACTTAGTTACAGAAATGGCTGGGATGCCAATTTTCGGTAAACTTTCTGATATGTACGGTAGAAAAAGATTTTTTATGTTAGGAATTATTTTATTCATTTTAGGTTCAATTCTTTGTGGAACAGCAAATTCGATTATTCAGTTGAGTATTTACCGTGCAATTCAAGGTATTGGTGGAAGTGCTTTAATGCCAATTGCTTTTTCAATTATTTGGGATGTGTTTCCTGTTGAAAAGCGTGGTAAAATGAGCGGTATTTTTGGTGCCGTTTTTGGATTATCAAGCGTTCTTGGTCCATTAATTGGTGCTTATATTACAGATTATATTAACTGGAGATATATTTTCTATATAAATATTCCTTTTGGACTTTTAACACTTGGACTAATTAGTTATTTTTATATCGAATCAAAAAACCACACGAAGCAACAAATCGACTGGTGGGGTGCAACAACTTTTGTTATTAGTATCATCTGTTTAATGTTTGCACTTGAGCTAGGTGGAAAAGAATACGCTTGGGATTCAGTTCAAATTCTTGGATTATTTGCTGGATTTGCTGTTTTCCTTATTATCTTTTTATTCATTGAACGGAAAGCTGCTGAACCGATTATTTCGTTTAGTATGTTTAAATATCGTCTGTTTGCTGCTAGTAACTTTGTTGGATTATTTTATGGGGCGGCATTCATCGCTGCAACAATTTACATTCCAATCTTTATCCAGTTTGTTCAAGGTGGAACAGCTACGAATTCTGGTTTAGTTTTATTACCAATGATGGTAAGTGTAAGTATTTCTGCCGCATTTGGTGGAGCTTTAGCAAATAAAACTAGTTATCGTAATATCATGGTTGGATCGGTTGTACTTTTATTAGTAGGTATTATTTGTTTAGGTACTTTAACACCTGATACGTCTAAATTCCAAGTGATTGTTTATATGATCATTGTTGGATTTGGTGTAGGGGCATCGTTCTCAGTTCTTGGTATGTCTGCGATGCATCATTTTGATAATGAAAATCGTGGTTCTGCAAGTTCAACTAACGCATTCCTTCGTGCTCTAGGCATGACAGTAGGTATTACGGTATTTGGTGTTATTCAACGAAATGTATTTACAGATAAAATTGCTGATGCATTTGCAAAAAGTGGCGCACCTCAGAATTTCTCTAATATTAATCAGGCCTTTACTCCTGAAGCTGCCAAATTGATTCCTGCGCCAATACTGACAAAAATTACTGACGTGTTTTCAACATCAATTGCTCATACATTCCTTTGGACATTAGTTCCAGTAGGATTAGCATTGATTTCAATTTTCTTAATGGGTAACGAGCGTTTATCAGATAAAGAAATGGCAAAGAGCAATGCTTCATAAATAGAAATAAAAAAGAAAGACCTTTGGTCTTTCTTTTTTTGAACACAATAATCTAACTTAAGTTGGTAAGTAGATTAAATGATTTTAAAAGGGGATTTAGATATGGCAGAAATTTGGGAATCGAGTTTTATAGAAAATCAAATGATGTGGGGGTATGAACCTTCAGACTCTGCAATTTTAACAAAGGACTTTTTCCTTGAAAAGAACGTTAAGGATGTATTGATTCCGGGGATTGGATATGGTAGAAACGCAAAGATTTTTACTGACAATGGAATAAACGTAACAGGTATTGAAATATCAAAAACAGCGATTGAATTGGCAAGACAAAATGGAATTAATTTTACTATTTTTCATGGTTCAGTAACAGACATGCCTTTTGACCAAAAGCTTTATGACGGTATATTTTGTTACGCACTTATTCACTTATTGAATGATCATGAGAGAGAGAAGTTTATTAAAGATTGCTATAATCAGCTAAAGCCGAATGGCTACATGATCTTTACTACGATTTCAAAGGATGCACCAATGTTTGGAAAGGGCAAACAGCTAGATAAAGATTACTTCGAAATAATGGAAGGGATAAAAATGTTCTTTTATGATTCTGACTCGATCAAACAAGAATTTGGAAACTATGGACTCATCGAAGTTTCCGAAATTCTTGAACCACATAAGAATATGGAAAGTAAACCTCCGTTTAAATTTACGATGGTGAAATGTCAAAAGAAATGATCCTTACAAATCTTATTGTCATTAAAAACTACGAATCATTATTGTGAATTTAGGAAAAGTCATAGGGTTTTTCTAAATTCACTTAATTTTTTTCACCCTGTATTACATTTATTTAGATAAGGTTGTCTTTTTCAAAAAATAGTTTAGACTAGTAACTGAGGTGAATGATCTTGAAAGATAAGGTTTCTAGTACGAAATGGTTTGGACTAGCACTGCAATCTCTATTAGTTTTAGCGGAGCAAGACGGAATTTGTCCAAGCGCAGTATTAGCTCAAAAACTTGAAGCACAATCTACTTTTTTAAGAAAAATTCTTGCTAATTTAGTTAAAGCAGGCATTATTTCAGCTAAAGAAGGACGAGATGGTGGATATTATTTAGCCAGAGGTGCTAATGAAATTACTTTAAAAGATGTTTATGATGCGATGAGATCAGATCCATATTCAAAAGGCTTTTTAGATGTAAATAGTAAGGAATGTTTTACGCCATCTACACGATCTGCTTTATATGATTTAAAAGATGAGATGGAAAGCTGGCTTGTTGAAGGTCTTGCAAAGAAAACAATTTCAGACTTATTACCAAAGGAAAATGGGTAAAATAAAATCGAAACTAGTTTCAGACTGACCGCCAAACGCTCGCAATCAGTCTGAAAATCAAATTATTAGTATTTTTTCTAATTTAGTCGAAACTAAGATGTTTCGATTTTATTTTTTTATAAACTGTAGTTGACTTTTATACAGTTAAAGTCATATACTGTATTTATAAATAGTGCAGTTAAATAAGGAGAGATTAAATATGTCTAATGTTAAATCTGAAAAAGAAGAGTATTTAAATAAAGTAAACGAAATTGATTTTGGTAAAGAAGCGCCAAAAGAACTTGATAGTACGGATTTCTTCACTGTAGCAAAGGAAAGAAGATCAGTTCGTCATTACGATCCAAGCTTTCAAATGTCTGATGATGAAATTAAGGAATTACTAGAAATTGCAGTTCAAGCTCCATCTTCTTCAAATTTACAACCATGGAGATTCCTTGTCATTAAAGACCAAAATACTAAACAAAAATTATTACCAATCGCTAATAACCAACAACAAGTTGTGGATGCATCTGCAGTAATCGCTGTTTTAGGTGATACAGAAGCATACAAAAATGCTGATCGCATTTACGATGAATTAGTTGAAAAAGGTATGATGACTCAAGAAGTGAAAGACTTCTACGTTGGATCAATCGTGAAAAACTACGGTAGTTTACCAGAAGAAATTGCAACAAAAATTGCGATGGTTGATGGTGGATTAGTTTCAATGCAATTTATGCTTGCAGCAAAAGCAAAAGGTTTAGATACAGTTCCAATGGGTGGATTTGACCAAGCGAAATTTGTAGAAGCTTTCAATGTACCAGCAAACTTCAAACCAGTTATGCTAATTTCAGTTGGTAAAGGAATCAAAGCAGGTTTCGAAAAAGTTCGTTTAACGTTAGATGAAGTTGTTGCTTGGGATCAGTACTAAGTACTTAGAAGAGTATGTAGAGCAGGGATAAGGGAAACCTTGGACCTGTTCTTTTTTTGTTTGAAGGAAATTTGCATCCGTTTAAAGAATAACTTTTTTAAGGGGAGTAATGACCGAGCTAACTAGCTAAGACTAAAGTGAATGAGCCAATCCGATTGGTATTATAAAAACATTATAGTAAAATTTAAAACGAAGATTTTTCATGAAATACGAATCATATTATTGGGATGAAAATTCTGAGGTTAATTTATGTTTATTTAAAGCTAAAAAAGTGGAATTAATGAGAGGTGTTTATCGATGACAAATAATAATATGCATCCTAAAGTTGAAGCATTTTTATTGAGAGCGAAAAAGTGGCAAGAAGAATTTTATAAGTTAAGAGAAATCGTCATTGACTGTGAACTGACTGAAGATTTTAAATGGATGCATCCTTGTTACACACTTGATAATAAAAATATCGTTTTAATTCATGGTTTTAAAGAATATTGTGCACTTCTGTTTCATAAAGGTGCGTTGCTAAAAGATCCAAAAGGCATTCTGATTCAACAAACAGAAAATGTACAATCAGCACGTCAGATACGATTCACCAATATTCAGGAAATAATTGAAATGGAAAGCGTTTTGAAGGACTATATTAAAGAAGCAATTGAAGTGGAAAAAGCAGGTTTGCAAGTGGAATTAAAAAAGACTTCAGATTATGAAGTTCCTGAAGAATTACAACTTAAATTAGATGAAAACCCGACCTTAAAAACGGCTTTTGAAGCATTAACGCCAGGACGTCAAAGAGCTTATATTTATTATTTTTCTCAACCGAAACAATCGAAAACACGTACGTCTAGGGTTGAAAAATACATTGATCAAATTCTCGATGGAAAAGGATTAAATGACTAGTTTTATTAAAATCAATAAAAAATAAAGAGCGATTAATGACGAATATCGCTCTTTATTTCTTGAGGTTATATTGCTTAAAGAATTATTCCCCACCAATCATTCCGACTTTTTTGTTTGTCTCTGTATCAATATAGATAACGATCTTCTCTTCAGGATTATCTCCATTAAAAGTAACAGAATATAGTTTATCTTTATGATAGTTTTTATTAAATAAAGTCGCTTGATTGGGTATAGATTCTACTTTTTTAACGACTCCATGTTTATCACTTAACGCAGCCTGTTCAGTTCTTGTTAAGCTTGCATATGCAATCGCTTGGATATCTTCGTTATTATTTTTTTCACAACCAATTACTAAAAAAAGCAGAAATGTTAGCATTAAGATGGAAAAATTTTTTCTCATAAAATCCACTTCCTTTCTATATATAATAACATGTAATACATAAAAAAATGTTAAATAATGGTAATTTTCACTTGGTATTCAAAATTATTGAAAGTGTAAAAGTATGTGGGAAATAGAGTAGAAATTAATCGGAAAATTGTATGCTCTAGCTATTTATAAACTATTTAAGCTATTAACTAAAGGAGGAGAGAATTTATATGGGACAAAACAAACATGCATTACATCTTCACAAGCGTCTAAACACTTTCCATACAAAACGTAATGAACGAGTTGCTGAATTTCATAAACAACACACGCTTCAGATTGAAAATGGTGAAAACGGAAATGGTTTATTAGCTAAATGGGAAAGATTCGTTTATTTCAAAGGAAGAAATGCAGTTAAGGCAATTAAGGGAATTGTTAAGTGAAAAGTGGGAACATAAGGGATAGGGAAACCTTTCCCCTTTTTTTATTTTTAAAATAAAAAATGTACGTGGACTGCAAATAAAATCTGAAAAACGCAATTAAATTTGGCAAAACTGCAATTAAAATTAGGATATCGCAAATAAAGTTAGTGAAACTGCAATTAAATTCCAGGAATCGCAAATAAAATTAAAAATTACCCATGCCAGTTACAGTATTGTGACATCTAAATTAGATACTTTCAAAACAAAAACTAGTAAATCTGTTCCAAATTAAAAAAAACTTGATAAAATCTGCTTACTATCTGTAAAAAGGTCAATCATATCAGCTTCAAGTTAACCTCTACTGGCGTCAGTACATTCCCTTTTTTAAAATATAAAAAAGGGCGCCTCATAAGTCAGTTAACCTGACTTATGAGACATCCCCATTATTGTTATTAGCCTTCTCCATGTAATCGGTATGCCATGTGGTTTGTTGGGCCAACGTATTGATTAAGTGGGAATGAGTGACGAATTGCTTCAGTAATGAATTTCTTTGCAGTGTAGATTGCTTCTTTCGGTTCTGCTCCTTTAGCAAGCTCTGCACAAATCGCTGCAGAATAAGTGCAACCCGCACCGTGAGTATATGTAGTTTCGATTCTGTCCGATTCTAGATGCTCGATTTTTTCACCATCAAATAATACATCTATTGCATTTTCATGCTGAATTTTGCTTCCACCTTTAACTAAAACATATTTAGCCCCTAATTCATGGATTTTGCGTGCTGCTTCTTCCATTTGTTCAACAGTGCAGATTGGTGGCATTTTAGCTAATTGAGCTGCCTCAAATAAATTTGGTGTTACAACTGTTGAAAGTGGTACTAAAATTTCTCTTAATGCATCATTTGTCTCTGGGTGAAGAGCCTCGTCATTTCCTTTACAAATCATAACTGGATCGACAACAACTCGATCAATATTATGTTTTTTTATTGTTTTTGCAGCTAACTCAATTATTTCAGTTGAACCAAGCATACCTGTTTTCATTGCTTGAATTCCAACGCCAACAACGATTGTTTCTAATTGTGCTGCAATCGTATCTATATCAATTGGAAATACTTGATGATGCCAATGATTATGAGGATCCATCGCTACTAAAGTAGTAATTGCACTCATGCCATAAACATTACGTTCCTGAAACGTCTTAATATCAGCTTGTAATCCAGCCCCACCACTACTATCAGATCCCGCAAGTGTCAATGCTTTATAAATTGTCATGTGAAAAATTCCTCCTTTGAAGTACATAGAATTATTATACAAAAACATAAGTGCTAGGTACAAGACATGAGTATCATGAAGCGAAAATCAAGAAATAGATTTCTTAGGTTGAGTCTATTTTTGTCGAAATATTTATTGACAAACTAGATTAATAGATTGTATATTGAGTTTATAAAAATAAATTTAATATAATCTTTATCTCGTATGGATAGAGGCGCAGTTTTGATTAGTCGTTACTTTGAGGTTTATGGTACCTGTGAAAAGTAATAAAAGGTGAAACTGCCGAAGTAATAAATTTACCATTTAAATTTATTATTGGGCCTATTGCTGAATAAGCATAGGACTGTCACAAGATTTTCTTGTGGAGGGCTATTGAAGAGATGTTGATGCTGTTTGACACATATATATGAGTCTTAAACACGTGAACATTGCTTCACGTGTTTTTTTGTATTTTACCAGATTTTCCATTCTTTACATATTGACGAAAATACTGAGTAAAATACACATCATACAACACTTTTATACCGTCCCATATTCTCGCGTAAAGATAAGATTGCAAGAATGAAGAGGAGGCAATAAGATGGGACTAACAAACCCTAAAAATGATAAAGTAGTATCGAATACTCACGATGGTTCTTTAAAAAGGGGCCTTAAAGCAAGACATTTAACGATGATTTCAATTGGTGGTTCAATTGGGACAGGTTTGTTTTTAGCTAGTGGAACTTCAATTAGTCAAGCTGGTCCTGGTGGAGCTGTTTTAGCTTACGGACTAATTGGTATTATGGTTTATTTCTTAATGACTAGTTTAGGTGAAATGGCGACTTATTTGCCAGTTTCTGGTTCATTTAGTACGTATGGATCTCGCTACGTTGATCCTGCATTTGGTTTTGCTATGGGTTGGAATTATTGGTATAACTGGGCAATCACTTTAGCTTTTGAATTATTAGCTTCAGCAATGCTGATGAAATATTGGTTCCCACATTCTCCAGCTGTTTTATGGAGCGGAATCTTTTTAGTGATTATTTTAGGTTTAAATTTACTTTCAGTTAAAGGCTATGGTGAATCAGAGTTTTGGTTTTCATTAATTAAAGTTGTAACTGTAGTTGTCTTTTTAGTTGTTGGCATTGCAATGATTTTTGGTATTATAAGTGGACATCATGCAGGCTTTAAAAACTTTACTGTTGGAGATGCTCCGTTTCATAATGGATTTTTAGGCGTTTTATCAATCTTTATTGTTGCAGGTTTCTCATTCCAAGGTACAGAGTTAATCGGTGTTGCAGCAGGTGAGACAGAACATCCGGAGAAAAATGTCCCAAAAGCTATCCGTCAAATTTTCTGGCGTATCCTTTTATTTTATGTTTTAGCTATTATCGTAATTGGTTTATTAATTCCTTATACAGATCCTGGTCTAATGAAAAATGACGTGGCTGTTAGTCCATTTACTTTAGTATTTGAAAAATTAGGTGTTGCATTTGCGGCTTCTGTAATGAATGCAGTTATTTTAACATCAGTCTTATCTGCAGGTAATAGTGGAACTTATGCATCTACTCGAATGTTATATACTCTAGCAATTGAAGGAAAAGCTCCTAAATTCTTAACAAAAGTAAATAAAAATGGTGTTCCTACAAATGCTTTATATGTAACACTTGCAGTTGGTTCACTTGCTTGTTTATCTTCATTTTTCGGTGAAGGTCAAGTGTATACTTGGTTATTAAATTTATCAGGATTGTCAGGTTTCCTAGCTTGGTTAGGTATTGCGATTTCTCATTACCGTTTCCGTAAGGCTTATGTTGCTCAAGGTAAAGATTTGAATGACCTACCTTACCGCGCAAAATGGTTCCCACTAGGTCCAATCTTAGCATTTTTAGCTTGTTTATTTATTGTGCTAGCTCAAAACTGGCAAGCATTTACAGGTAATGCAATTGATTGGCAAGGTGTACTTGTTTCATACATTGGAATTCCTGTGTTTTTAATTGTTTGGTTAGGTTATAAAGTTAAACATAAAACGAAAGTTGTTCCTTATAAAGAGATGGACTTATCTAGAAAATAATAATAAAATATAGCCCTTTCATCTATGATGGAAGGGTTTTTTAGTTATTTTAACGATTTTTTGTAAATTTGGAATTTTTGTTCACAAAAACTAATACCTTTAGTATTATAAAACTAAAGGTATTAGTTTTTATTATTAGGAGGTTATAAATTGAAGATTACGAAAAATAATTTTCTTTATGAGTTAAGCTTTTTACCCAATTTCTTTCCTGTAAATTGTTTTTTAGTTGAAGAAGAAAACGAACTTACGTTAATTGATACAGCACTTTCCTTTAGCGCGACTAAAATTATTGAAGCAGCTAATCAAATCGGCAAAAAAATCACGAATATCGTTTTAACGCATGCGCACGGCGACCATGTTGGAGCGCTTGATCAATTAAAATCACTACTTCCAGATGCAGTCGTCTCCATTTCAAAAAGAGATGCAAAATTATTAAAAGGGGACACTAGTTTAGAAGCTAATGAGCCTAATACTCCTATAAAAGGCGGCGTTCCTAAAAATATCCAAACCATCCCGGATCGATTACTCCAGGAAGGAGACACGATAGGGTCTTTAATAGCAGTTGAGGTTCCTGGTCATACACCAGGTTCAATGGCATTTTTAGATCAACGGACAAATGCCATTATCGCTGGTGATGCTTTTTCATTAAGAGGTGGTTTTGCGATTTCTGGACAATTAAGAATTTTATTTCCGTTTCCATCAATGGCAACATGGAATAAAGATGCTGCTTTAAATAGTGCTAAGAAAATTAGCGAATTAAAACCTACATTATTAGCAGTCGGTCATGGTACGATGTTAAGTGATCCACAAGAAGCAATTGACCGTGCTCTTAAAATGCAGTAAGTGGGGGATTATACGGAATGTCACCAAGAATTGGATTGAATTTTCATCAGTTACTGAGTACTTCAATTAACATTGTTGATACAGAAGGGTGGGAGGCTTTAACGATTAGTTATCTTGCAAAGAAGCTAACGATTCAACCACCATCGATTTATAATCATATTAAGAATTTGGATGAACTAAAAAATAGTGTTGCAGTATATGGAATTACACAGCTTTATGAAAAACTTTGTGAATCGGTTGAAGGAAAAAATAATGAGAATGCAATTTTTGCATTAGCTTTTGCTTATCTTGATTATGCTAGAACCCATCCTGGTTTATATAAAGCTACCTTATCTCCGTCTCAAACACCAGGTGATGAGTATCGTTTAACTGGGAATAAAATTTTGAACTTAATCAATGAGTTATTGAAACCATATAATTTAACGGACATTGAACTTATTCATGCGGTAAGAGGTTTTAGAAGTTTGCTTCATGGTTTTGTTTCGCTTGAAAAAAGTGATGGATTTGGTATAAATATTCCAATTGATGAAAGTGTACTTTTTGTATTGAAAAATTATGTAAGAAATTTGAAGTCGGATATAAAGCAATAATTAAAAGGATAGGAAGGTTTAAATACCTTCCTATCCTTATTTATAGAGAAAATACGTTATTATTTAAATTAAGCGTTTACGCCGTCTTTGAAGTTTTTATTCCAGTTTTTATCTCCCATATGTTCAAGATCTTCAGTAGTACGTTCTAATACGTCAATTAGTAACGTCTTCATATGGTGAATATTGTTATAAAATAATTTTTCTTCTTCTAAATCTGGTTTTGCATGATGAGCTGCCTTAATTGCTGTTTCTTCACGAAATCTTCTAACTTTTAAGTCTAACTCATCAAAGACGTGTTTTACATACTTTACAATATTTCTATGGTTTAACGTATTTCTCTCATTTAATTCCTCTAATTTGTTTACCATAGTCATTTTCCTCCATGAATTAAGATTAAAAGATTTATATTGATTATACTGAAACAATGTGAAAAAACAATATAAATTATAAATTTTTAACCATTATAATCAAACCCTTATGATTCAATTTGAGGTCAAAATTGTATTTTTTTCGATCTGATGTATGCTAAAATGATTTAATAATATTTTCTATTTTGAAAGAGGAGGCTATTATGAAAGCAATTGTCATTCATCAATATGGAGATAGCTCTGAGTTTAAAAATATTGAACTTTCAATACCGAAGCCATCTGGTCATCAAGTTTTAGTTAAGGTTTCTGCGACTAGTATCAATCCGATTGATACAAAGATTAGAAAAGGGATTGTACCAAATGCATTCCATCCTAATTTTCCGATGATTTTACATAGTGATTTTTCTGGTGAAGTTGTTGAAGTTGGTGAAAATGTTTCACGTTTTTCAGTTGGAGATTTTGTTTTCGGTTTAAATGTCTTTACGGGTACTCTTTCAGATTATTTTTTAATAGAAGAAACAGTAATTGCTAAAGCTCCAAAAAATTTACCTATTCAAGAAGCTGCAAGTTTACCATTAACAGCTATTACTGCATGGGAGGCACTTTTTGACAGAGGTAATTTAAAACAAGGTGATCATATTTTAATTCATGGTGGGGCAGGTGGTGTTGGCCATCTAGCGATCCAGTTGGCGAAAGCTTCTGGAGCTACTGTTACGACAACTGTTTCATCGAATGAAAAAGCTATTTTAGTTAAAAAGCTAGGTGCAGACCACGTCATTAATTATAAGGAAGAGACCGTCCAAGAATATGTTAACCGCCTAACGGATGGGCAAGGTTTTGATCTTGTTTTTGATACTGTCGGTAAAGAAAACCTAGATAAATCATTTATTGCAGTTAAACCAAAAGGTACTGTTCTAGCAATTGCTGCAAGATCGACGCATGATTTATCACTTTTACATAACAAATCTTTATCTTTACATGTAATATTTATTCTGCTTACTCAAAAAACTGAGGAAGGGCGTAAAGAACATAGTGCTATTTTAAATAAAATTGCTACTTTAGTTGAAGAAGGTAAGCTAAAGCCGCTAATCAATCCAAAATCTTTTACATTCGATCAAGTGAAGGACGCTCATGATTACTTTGAAAATAATGAAGTACAATTTGGTAAAGTATTGATTGAAAATAAGTAATTTTATTGAATCCCTTTTGCATATGCATAGGGATTTTTTCATATCATTTCATTTTGAGCTCGAAATCACACCTATCAATAAAAAAAGCTCAGTCTTCTGAGCTTTCAAGTTTTATGGTTGTATTTCAAATAGTTTTAATTATGATTTATACTTTTACTACTGTAAAATGATTTAACACAGGTACCTTTGTATATACGTCACCTACATATTCCCATTTTCCGCTACCCATAACAGTTTTTCTATATTGCTTATATTTTTTAACTTCTATATCTTTATGAATTAAAAGTTTAACTGCTTGTCCAGTATATGGCGATTTTACTACAACCCCAGTTCCACTTATACTTCCTGGCGTTACTCCTATTGAATAAGCACCATATGCAACGGATATTGTAACTGTAACCTTACTTCCACTATTTGACCAATAAAAACTTCCTGGAGAGTGAAATATAGTCCCTTTTGGTGGTTGACCTTCTGCATAACCAATTTTGACCTTTTTTGTTATTTGAGTTCCCACTAGTTCAGTTTTATACTCATATAATGGAGTTCTTCCTTTACTATTTTGTTGTTCTAATTGTTGTTGTTCTTCTCTATCAATTTCTTCTTGAGGTACAGGGATTACAAAAGCTTCTTGGCTTGTCTCATCAGTTGGAATTTCTTGTGCGTTAATTGGGGTTGAAGAAACTAAGATGCTTAAAAAGACTAATAAACTTACTATTTTTTTCATAATCAAACTTCCTACTTTCATAATTTGTTTGGATACTCGGGTTTGCATCGATCTGTTTAAAGTAATATGTCTTTTCATTTATCATAATCTTGAAACCACTATTTTTATATGTGACTTCTATGTCTTTAAAAATCGAACTTTTTATTATATATTTGGATTCAGATTTTTTTAAAAATGTTCCTTTATCTAATTTTCCATTACGTTTTAAATCCTCGTAATAATAATAAAATGTATAGTTATTTTCTGGATCAAAGACCATTGATACAAATGGCAGTTCATTACAGGTAAACGTACCTCTCAATAAAAATGTCTTATTAGTGGAATTACAACTACTTGTTAGGAACACCAATATAAATGTAATAAGTATTTTTTTAGTACTAAGTTTTTCCATAAACCTATTTTTCTCCTGTAATAGAACTTGTAATGTTTTACTCACCAATAAAGAAAAAGGTTACCTCTTCATTTTGTCGACGTTAATCAAAGTATTAACTTATTTGTAACTTATTTGAAAACGACAGAAATATAAACAAATAAGATAAATGGTAAATATTTTTTAGTAAAATTTAACAGAGCGCTCAATTAAATTTTACTAAATTTTTTATGATGTTTTACTTTAACTATTGAATATTTTGTGAAATTAATCACAAAATGAGTATTCGTGTTTTCCTATGCCTTTTATTAATGAATACGTCAAGGTTTCATAAAACAATAAAATTATGTAATTAAGTGATTTTGTTTACAAATCATTTAGATTTATCTTTTCCTTCTCATGGTAATTAGTCAATAGTGGTATATAATGGAAATATAATTCGTGGAATAAAGGATGTGAAAACGAGGTAGAAATTTTCTCCCTCTATTCAAATGAACAAAATAAAATTAATTATTGCTGATGATAATTCATTTATTAGAGAAGGTCTTAAAATCATATTGAGCTCTTATGAAGAGTTTGAAGTATTAGAAACAGTAAATGATGGGAATGAAGCGTTAAAATATTGTCAAAATAATGAAGTAGATGTTGCGCTTTTAGATGTTCGAATGCCAAATATGAATGGGGTAGAAGCTACGAAGCATATTTCCGAGCAAACTAAAACAAAGCCACTTATTTTAACGACTTTTGATGATGATGAGTACATTATTGATGCTGTGAAAAATGGAGCAAAGGGTTATTTATTAAAAAATAATGAACCAGAACGTATTCGAGAAGCGATCAAAAGTGTTTATCACGGAAATACAATCATGCAAGATTTAGTACTGGATAAAATTAGAACAAATTTAACAAACAATGCAAATACAGCAGATACGAAAATCGATACGAGTTTGTTTACCCAAAGAGAGTTAGATGTAATGGGTTTAATTGCAAAAGGATTTTCGAATAAGGAAATTTCTAAGCAAATTTATATTTCTGAAGGAACAGTTGCTAATTATATTACTTCAATTCTCGGAAAAACAGGGCTAGAACATCGAACACAAATTGCTATTTTCTATATTACTGGGAAAGTAGACTAACGCGAAGGAGTTACATATGGAGCGTTGGATTATTTTAAATAAGCTCTCTGTTATATTGTATATAGCTCTAATTTGTATTCAAAAAGAAACTCCTAATTTCTCTTGGGTACTTTTTGTATTGCTTGTTTATTTTTGTTTAAATATTAGTCTTTATTTAATAAAAAATAGATCGTTGATAAAATTTTTACTAATCATATCAATTTGTTTAATTGTCTATTCCAATTTAAAGATTCAGCCATTATTTCTTTTACTACTGCCAATGTCAATTTTAGAGCTCGTTTCTTATTTTACTTCAAAAAAATGGATCGGTTGCTTTCTTGCACTATTTCCAATTTGCTACTTATCTAATTCTTTACAGCCTATCTATGGATTAATTTCATTATTTAGTTTTATCGTTTTTTCACTTGTTAATTTGTATAACACTAGATTACGGTTTAAAGAAGATCAAATTGATAAAATGAGGAGCACGATTCAAAAGCTGTCAAAAAAGATTAATAATCATAATGAGTTTATTGAGCAATCGGAATATACCTTTAAATTGGAGGAACGAAATCGTATTTCTCAAGAAATACATGATAAAATAGGGCATTCAATGACAGGTGCGCTATATCAAATGGAAGCAGCTAAACATTTAATGAGTACTAATCAAGATAAAGCATTAGAATTGCTTCAAAATGCGATTAATATTTCAAAGGACGGAATTGAAAATATAAGACTTACTTTAAAAAATATGAAGCCTCCAACTGAACAAATGGGAATTCATCATATGAAATTATTCATAGACGAATTTTCTGCTAAGCATGATTTAAAAACATTGTTTGTCTATAAAGGAAATCTCGATCTTATTACGCCAATTCAATGGAAAGTAATTCAAGAAAATGTAGTTGAGGCTTTAACAAATACGATGAAATATGCAAATGCTACAGAGGTTTCGCTTGAAATACATGTTATGAATAAAATGATAAAAACAAATGTAAAAGACAATGGTAAAGGGAAAGTGAAAATTAAAAAAGGTTTAGGCATCATTGGGATGGAAGAGAGAACAGCGGCTATAAACGGGAAAATAATAGTGGATGGTCATGATGGTTTTTCAGTTACAACTTTACTTCCAATCCAATAATCTTAACATGTGATATGAATTTCTATTAAGTCCATCATGATTTTGCCTAAATAAAAACATGAATATTCTCATGTGAAAAGGGTGAACTAATACACTGATATTAGTTCACCCTTTTGATTATAATAGCATCATAGTAAAAAGCTCAGAGAGGTGAGAGGATGAAAGTTTTAGAGATAAAAAATTTAACTAAAAAGTTCGGGGATTTTATAGCAGTAGATAATATGTCTTTATCAATTGAAGAAGGAGAAATTTTTGGATTTCTTGGAGCAAATGGTGCAGGAAAAAGTACGACAATTAATATTATTTCAGGGCTACTTCGAAGTAATCAAGGTACTGTAGAAATTTTAGGTAAAAACAGTAAGAAGAATAGTAAGTTCGCAAAAATGAATATAGGAATGGTACCTCAGGATTTAGCTATTTATGAAGATTTAACTGCCTATGAAAATGTTAGATTTTTCGCAGGACTTTATGGTTTAAGAGGTTCGGAATTAAATGAAAGAGTAGAAGAAGCCTTACAATTTGTAGGGTTAGAAGATAAATTTAAGGAATACCCAAAAAATTTCTCTGGTGGAATGAAGAGAAGGTTAAATATTGCGTGTGCGATTGCACACCGACCTAAACTGATTATTATGGATGAACCAACTGTTGGGATTGATCCACATTCACGAAACTATATTCTTAATAGTGTACGTAAACTTAATGAAATGGGTTGTACAATCATTTATACGAGCCATTACATGGAGGAAGTTGAAGAAATATGCTCACGTATTTCGATTATTGACCATGGAAAAATCATAGCTGAAGGAACAAAAGAACAGCTTAAATCGATTATTACGAATACAAAGGATATTCGAATTGAAGTTAAAACGACTGAAAATATTGATATTACTGAGCTTAAAGCGATTAATGGCGTTGAGAACGTTCATATTTTAGATAATGTTATTACGATTACTTCAGATAATGGTGTGAATAATTTAAATAAAATCATTCAACATTTTATTAATAATGAAATCGAAATCAGTTCATTACAGGAAAATGCGCCTAACTTAGAAACTGTTTTCCTTACATTAACAGGCCGAAATTTACGTGATTAACTTCATGGGAAATTATTTAATAAGGAGGCAATTAGCTTGAATATTTTTAATATTGCTTTCATGGAAATTAAGCGTGACTTTCGAGATGTAAGGAACTTATTTTTTATGTTAGCATTTCCAATCATTTTAATGCTTGTCTTAGGTACATCACTTTCAAATGCTTTTTCAACATCCGTCCCGATTAAAGATGTGCATGTTTTATATAAAGATCAATCAACAACAGGTGAGTTTTCGCAGTATTTTAACGAATTAATTAAAAGTACGAAAAAGTCTGGAATTCATTTTGAAAAAGCTGCGAGTAATACAAATGGTGAGAATGAAGTGAAACGAAATCATTATGATGGCTATATTTCTATTCAAGATAACGGAATTAAGCTTTATATCAATGAAGGAAACAGTGTTGAGGGTAGTGTTATTCAAGGAATGTTAACTTCTTTTGTAGATAAATATAATGTTGGCGTGGAAGTTGCAAAAGTCGATCCAACTCAAGTTAAAGAAGTCTTTTTAGGTAATTCTCATGATAATTATATTAAGGACACGTCGATTGCATCAAATAAACAGCCAGGTTCGATGGATTATTACGCGATTGCAATGACTACTATGATTGTTCTTTATGCAGCTATGTCTGCAAGTAAATTGATCACAGGTGAAAGAGTTAGAAAAACTGCTGATCGATTAATCGTTGCTCCTATTTCCAAATTTGAGATTTTTATCGGGAAAATACTTGGAAGTTTGGTTGCTAACTTTCTGTGCATTATTGTAGTTGTCTATTTCAGTAAATTCTTTTTTAAAGCCAACTGGGGTAGCCATCTATTATTAGTCTTTATTGTTTTACTGACGGAAGTTCTTCTATCAATTAGTTTAGGGTTAGTTGTAAGCTATATAACGAAATCAAATGCTTCATCTAGAGCATTCATCATGATTGTTGTGCAGCTATCTTCATTTTTTGGTGGAGCTTACTTTAAATTGGGCGATACTAGTGGGATTTTAAAATTCATTACTCAGCTTTCACCACTTACATGGGTTAATACAGCAATTACAAAAATTATTTATGCAAACGACTTATCAGCTGCTATCCCGGCGCTTGTCTTTAATATAGGTTTTTCTTTATTATTCCTATTTCTTGCATCTATTTCTCTACAAAGAAGGGAGGGGCTGTAGGATGCAGACAGTTTTTTGGCTAATTTCGAACACTTTAAGAGCTACTTTTAAAAATAAGAAAAATATTATTATGTATATTTTAGTGCCTCTAATTGGTATTTTTATTTCCTTTCTAGCTTATGGTGGTTCCAATAAAACGATCGTTCACGTTGGGATTGTCAATGAGGATCATCAATATATTGCAAATGATACGATTAAGTTTTTAGAACACTTAGATAACGTTCGAATTGAAATAATTAATACTACGGATGCAAATGATAAGCTCGCTTCAGGATCACTTGATTGTGTTATTTCGTTCCATGATGGCTTTACAGATAGTATACGTTCTGGTAATCCAGATCATATTCAAATATCTTCTATAAAAGGTGCTCAAATTACGAGCTTTGTAAAATCTTATTTATATAATTATATCGATAATGTTTCAGCAATTGGTAAAGTGGCAAAAACAGACCAAACTAAATTTAATCAAATGTATTCCAACTACCAAAACGCAAGCTTCAAGGTAGCAACAAAAACATTATCAGATTCATCTCAGTCTGAAAATATGACGACATATAGTTTAGGCTTTTTGATTATGATTATGCTAATGTCTGCAGGGAATCTTTCTGAAATTATTTTAAAGGAAAAAGAAAATCGAATTTACTACAGACTTTTGTCAGCACCTATTAATGCTAGAAAATATATTTTCTCAAATGTTGTAGTAAATATGATTGTAATGACTATTCAAGTAATTATTACGCTTCTCTTTATGACTAAAGTGTTTCATATTGATATTCATATTCCGTTTTGGGAAGCGGCAATTGTTATGATGCTTTTTGCTTTGGTCTCGGTCGGGATCTCGTTAATGATTGTGGCGTTCTCAAATAGTTCAAAATCATCTGGCGCATTGCAGAATTTAATTGTTGTTCCAACTGTTATGATCTCCGGTTGTTTCTGGCCAATTGAGATTATGCCATCATCCGTACAAAGAATTGCGGATTTTCTTCCACAAAGATGGACGTTAGAGACATTGACGAAGTTGCAACAAGGAAGTAGTTTAGGAAGCTTATATTTAAACATTTTAATCCTTCTAGTTTTTGCGGCTGCATTTTTCTTAATTGCTATTTATAAGTTTAGTCGTAATAGTTCTACTAGAAATTTTGTGTAGATATTAAAAAAATCCATCTCTTTATTAGAGATGGATTTTTTAGCTATTTTATTAGTCCATTGAACTACAAATTTCAATATAATGACCGTCTGGATCTGCTACATATGCTACTGTTTGGCCCCATGGTTTTGTAATCGGTTCTTTGATGATGTTTACACCTTTTGTTCGTAAATCTTCTATTGTAGAATGCACATCATCAGTTACAAATCCGATTTCAAATGTTTGAGACGATGCTTCAGTATTTTTATAATAATTTAATCCAGTCAGCTCTTGAACATTGCCACGTTCAATCATAGCAAGTACGGTATTGCCAGTATCTAATTCGACATACGTACCATGATTTCCACGAATAGGAAGGCCTAAAGACTCAGTATAGAAAGTAAGAGATTTTTCTAGACTTGAAACATATAAAATTAAATACCTCATTTTCAACATTTCATTAACCTCCAGAATAGTTTAATCTCTTTTTCTTTCTACATATATAAGGTATTTACCTTCTTACATTGGTTTTGGCAAGTTCTTATTCAAACTGATAGGTATAGAATGATTCCTTTGCAAAAAATGATTTTAATCGATCATCGGGTATATCCTCAAATTTTTCGATTTTTACAACGTCTTTTAGCATTGCCTCTGTCTGAGAACGGTGTGCTTTCATCGTTCTTAGTTTCTGAGTTGCAACATCCATTACATCATTCACGATATCTGGTTTTCCTAAAACTTCAAAGCGTTCTTTTGTAATCGCGATACACCATACTGTTGGACGATCTTCCTTATCCATTCGTCGAACTGCTTCAACAGCAGCTCTTGCAGTTGCATCATGGTCTGGGTGAACACCGTGTTCTGGATAAAAAGTAATTAATAATGTTGGCTGAATTTCGTCGATGATTTCCTTTATTGGACTAATTACATCCTCAGGGTCTTCGAATTCAATTGTTTTATCATGAAATCCTAGCATTCTTAAATCTTGGATTCCCATTTCTCTACAAGCGTCGATTAATTCGTTTTTACGTATTGTAGGAAGTGATTCTCTTGTTGCGAAAAATGGATTTCCCATATTTCGTCCCATTTCTCCTAAAGTTAAACAAGCGTATGTAACCGGAATCCCTTTATTTGTAAACTTCGAAATCGTTCCAGCAGCCCCAAAAGCTTCATCATCAGGGTGAGGGAACACAAGTAATACTTTTTCTTGTTTTTGACTCATTTTTAGTGCTCCTCTCTTAAAATGGCGTATAGCTTAAATGTATTGCGATTGCAAGCTTTCCATCCTCATTATGACCTGCTAGTAGGAGGCGACCTTGTTCATCAACTTCAAAATCAGTTAATCCTTCTGCAACAACCCAGCCTTCTTCAAGCTTTAATCCGACACGGAATGGGTATTTGCCTGTGATCGTAGCACGGCTAATGATTACTTTCGTATTTCTAATAAAGGCATTTACCGTCATTACTTTTTCATTAAAGTGATTAGCATATGCACCATTTGTAGTTTCTAAATGTAAATAGACTGTTTGATTTATATAATTTTGAAGTGCATCTTGGGCAGCACCAATTTCTAATTTTTGCATTTTCTCGTACCTCCTTTAAAAAGTATTATAATCCAACTTTCCCTAAATTGGTAATTTGTTGGCTTGTGATTTTGAACATAAAAAGATCCCTATCTAATTGGGTGATAGGGATTGGGGGGATGTGTATAACATGATTACTAAAATTTAACTGTTTAAATATTCAGTTAATTTATATTTAATATACATGATGGGAAAATATTCGTCAACCACTTTTGTTAAAAAAATTTAAAATATTCAAAAAATAAGAAAATGAGGTAATTAATGGTATCTTTTTATGATAATATACGTGACTAGAACTCGACAAAAAAGACGAGTTTCTGTGTAAAATAGTCAAATTTTTACTTGTTTTACCTTTTTTTTCTTTTCTAAAAAGATATTAATTGTTAAACTAGAGTAGAATAATATTTTTAAAGGGAGGTTTTTAACGTGAAGGCAGAAGCGCGAAAACTATTTAATCCACAAAGAGAAGAATTAAACAAGCCTTCTCGTAATCAATTTCCGCAGACTAAAAAAAGAAAAACAATACGAATCCATCGAATCATTTTGACAACATTATTTTTGTCTTTACTTATCGCGTCTGGAATATATATGTATAGTCAAAATAAGATCGCTTCGGCAAAGCAACATGAACTTTCAACATTACATGTCGAACAAAAAAAAGTAGCTAAAACTGAAAAAGATTTAAACAGACAGATTAGACTATTAAATGATCCGGATTTCATAGCAAACTATGCTCGTGATCAATACATGTTCTCTAAAAAAGGAGAAACAATCATCATTGTGCCGAAATCGGAAGATGAGATCACCTCAAACTAATAATTATTTAAACTTAAAGATTCTCATATATGTGGGAATCTTTTTTCTATATTCATTATAGAACTAACGTTCGTTTTGTACAAGTTTAAAGTCGAACGTAAGAACTTAAATAGGAAGAAGGGAATAGGATTTTTTCATATCTCTTACTTTTTTGTCTGATAAACAGACTCTTTCTCTTATCAATTTGTTGTCTATTTAGTTCTAATTACCCACGGTTTCTACAAAATTTTTACTATTCTGAAAAATACATCTTTGATATAATTTAAATAAGCTTAAATAAGGAGGATTAACATGAAAAAGTTCATTTACGTTTTTGCTATTTTAATTGTACAAGTAATTTTGACGTTCCTTGTTAGTGTTCTCTCGGATTCATCGGCTAGTAATATTGCTATTATGGTAGGATTCGTTACGACGGTCTTCCTTTATTGGAAAACAGCTAAAAAAGTAAGTTATACTCCTCTGCAGCGATATCAATGGTTGCGTGCTGCTGGATTAGAATTTAATGACTTACATAAAGATTTTCAAAGAAAAATTGCTATTAAAGCATCGTTAATTTATAGTTTTTCAGGTTTAGTTGTTACTTTGTATACATCACATATTTTATTATAAGGCATAGTCAAAAAAAAATGGACAAGCATACTAACTGCTGTCCATTTTTTTATTTTTATTCCGATTCATGTTGTAGGCGTTTAATACGTCGTCTATATGCAATTGATGAAACAAGAATACTTAATTCGTATATAACTAACAATGGTAAGCTTGTCATCATATCAGATACAAAATCAGGCGGTGAAATTGCTGTTCCGATAATAATAAGGATAAAATATGCAAATCGTCGAGATTTTCTTAAAAATGCTGGTGATACGATTCCGATACTTGTTAAAAAAAGTATAATGACTGGTAAATCAAAGAAAAACGCAAAAGGAACAACTAAGTTAAATAAGAAGCTAAAATAGCGTTCAGCTGTGAATGTAACTGTTACTAAGTCTTCTCCAATGTCCTGTAAAAATTTTAAAACGTTTGGAAAGATGAAATAATAGCCAAATGCTAATCCACAAACGAACAATAAGAATAAAGCTGGTATGTAAAGCATTGTGCTTTTTCGTTCTTTTACATGCAAGGCTGGCTTTACAAACGCCCATATTTGGTAAGCTATGACAGGGATACTACACGCGATCGCGAACACTCCACCAATCATAAGATAAATCCAAAGGACATCACTTGGACCAAGTGCTAGAAGCTTTCCATGCAAATCTTGAACAAGGAAATTGAATATAGCTTTCGTATAATATAATCCAATCCCTAAAAAAATAACGAATGCAACAATCACTTTTATTATTCGATTTCGAAGCTCATCTAAATGGTCAATGACACTCATTTCTTTTTCTTGCATAATTTCCCCCAAAGCAAACTGTGAAAGTATTTTATTACACTTTAAAAAGTATAAATTGGCTAGCGTTGTTAATTACTCGATGTAGTTTGCCAATTTTAGGAATAAAGTGTAAGTGCAACTACGTCTTTAGTCTTCGCCTAAAAGGCTCGCCAATCGACTAGTTTTCTATAATATTGAGCTTCCTATATTTTGTCAGAAAAAAGAACAATCGTCAATGAATATAGAGACATTTATTATTCTTAAATTACCATCATTTGTTAATTTATTCATATGAAAACTAACCTTATCCGACTATAATAAAAGTATGAGTATGAAAGATAAGGATGGTAAATGTTTTGGATGGAAAAAGTCATGTAATTGTAGGATTATTTGCAACTGGTGTCACAATGTATGCAACAAAAAATGATTCTATGACCGTCCCACTTATAGTTGGTGCAATCAGTAGTTTGGCTCCTGATTTAGATCATCATAATAGTTCATTAACAAAAAAAGTTTCAATGCCGCTAAAAGTTCTCTTCAGCTTATTATTTTTAGCAGCTACATTATTTATTGTTGTGAAGACAGGGAAGTTAATTTATTCTGGATCATGGATTTATGCAGTAGGTATTCTCACATTATTTATTATTTGTGTGAGCTGGTTACGGCATTTAAAAACAATCTTAATGTTAACAGGCATATTAATTGCAGTTATTGGTTGGTTTTTCTTTTATGGTTATTGGTCAATCTTTGCGATTGGATTATTTATTGCTGTTTCATCGAGATTAAAGCATCGTGGACCAACTCATTCCCTTTACTTTTTAGCTGTTTGGAGTGGAATTTGTTATTTGCTGCAAAAAGACTTAAATGTAAATGGATTATGGTTAGCTGGTACAGTCGGTTATTTTTCTCACCTATTAGCGGATCAGTTGTTTACTAAACAAAGTATTAAGTGGTTATAGAGCTCTTTAATTATCACATTTTTTTATTAAAAATGATCCATACTAAGAAAGATGTGATGATGAAAGAAGGGTCAATATTGAAGAAAATAAATTCTCTAATATCCATATGGGTTTTGTTTTTTTTGTTAGCTTTGTCATTCCCAGTGGATGCAAGTAGCAATACGTATAACCAGCGAACTATTAAGGTAGAAGCCAATACTTTAGTTTCTAGTAAACAAACATCAACGCATCTTGCAATTAGGAGATCGTATCGTTCTAATAGAAGTTATCGTCCAACAGCACCAAGGTCGAGCTATCGTTCGTATAGAAGTCCTGGAAGGAATTTTTTAGGCTATGCAGGTGCATTTGGGTTAGGCTCTCTTTTTGGTTCGATGCTAAACCCATTTGGTGGCTACTATGGTGGTCAGCAATTTGGTTTTTCATTTTTTGGATTACTATTAGATTTTTTAGTAATAATAGTTATTATTTGGTTTATTAAGAAAATCTTTCGTAGAAACCGATATTAACTTTCCCCTTTTGAGGTGACTTGTGAAAATCTATTTTGATGAACAAGATGTTGCCAATGCAATTTGTGTATATGCGGCTGATTTGGAAGGAATTCGACCAGAAAGTGTACAAATTGAATTTCTATTTAATGAAGATGATGGTGTAAGCTGTGAAGTATCAGCTAATCATCGGAATTTAATTTATTTTGAGCAACAAATATCTGACGCAATTGGTTTTTACTTGGAAGAGATTCATCGTTTTTCATCCTATGCAATGGAAATCATTATTGGTTTTGATGAAGAAGATGGAATTACGAGTGAAATATCATTTGTCTATTCATAAAACCCGAGAGAGAACTGGATGTTCTTTCTCGGGTTTTTTCGATTGCTTAGGCATAATTCGTTACGTATTCGTAAACAATATCTTGTACTATTTCATATAATTCACGGTCATCATTTAATTGTTCGGTAACGATTTGTTCGTACAGTTTATCTAGCATATCAGCTGTAATCCACTGTTCGTGTTCTCCTCTATATTGCATTAACGCTCGTTTAATCATCTGCTTTACAAACTGTCCATCCACTTTAAGTCTTTCCTCCTTTAAGCTAATTTTAGTATAGCTAAAATTTTGTATTGTTCCTAGCGAAAAAATTTATTGAAATCGAACGTATATTCGTTTAATATATGTTTATAATAAAAATAAGAACATTAGTTCTGCTATTTTTTGGAAAATCGGAGTGATATGTATGAGCATTTGTTATGAAGAGTTACCACATCATCGGATATTATGCATCGATATGAAGAGCTTTTATGCAAGTTGTTCTGCGGTCATGCTCGAATTAGATCCATTAGAATGTTATTTAGCAGTTGTTGGAGATGTGGAGAGGGAAGGAAGTATCGTACTTGCAGCCTCTCCGCGATTGAAAAAGGAATTTGGGATTAAAACAGGATCAAGGGTTTTTGAAATACCAAAAGATCCTCGAATCAAAATTGTAAATCCTTCAATGTCAAAATATCTAGAAATCTCAACGAACATAGTAAAGTTACTAAATGAAATTGTCCCTTTAGAGGATTTACATGTATATAGTGTTGATGAATGTTTTTTAAAGGTGGATGGAGTGAAGAGACTATGGGGGGATGCGTGGGAGATTGCCGAAAAAATTCGTACTGAGATTATGGCACGATTTCAATTACCTTGTTCGATTGGGATTGGACCGAACATGCTTTTGTCAAAGCTCTGCTTAGATTTAGAAGGAAAAAAAGATGGGATAGCGGAGTGGACTTATGAAGATGTAGAAAAAAAACTATGGCAGGTAAGTCCTCTTAGTGAAATGTGGGGAATCGGTAAAAGAACCGAACGCACTTTAAATGCAATGGGTATTTTTACCGTAGGACAGTTAGCGAAATATCCTCTTCATTTGCTGGAGAAGAAATTCGGAGTGATGGGAAATCAACTATATCATCATGCGTGGGGAGTAGATCTGTCTGAGCTAGGTGCGCCAATAATGAACGGACAGATTAGCTTTGGTAAAAGCCAAATATTAATGAGAGATTATACAAAAGTTGAAGAAATTAAATTTGTTATTCGTGAAATGTGTGAAGAGGTTGCACGCCGAACTCGTAATGCTAGGAAGGCAGGACGTACGATTACATTAGGAATTGGATATAGTCGGGAAGAATTTGGTGGAGGATTTTCTCATGCATATACAATGGATGAACCTACAAATATTACTTCAGATTTGTATGAGATCTGTACAAAACTATTTGATCGATATTATGAAGGGAAGACAGTTCGGCAAATTCTCATTTCTCTTTCGAATATTGTAAGTGATGAAATCATGCAGTTAAATTTGTTTGATCAGAAAAAACCTCAAAAGCGCAATTTAGGATATGTGATGGACGCAGTCCGAAAAAAATACGGATCATCTTCGCTCCTCTGGGCTGTTTCTTATGCGGAAGGAGGAACAGCACTTGCCCGAAGCAAGCTGGTAGGTGGACATAAAGGTTAAAAAATTTCCTTTTGTCCTTTTCCCCTGCAAAGCCACTAGTTCTAACCCAGATAAAAAGAGAAGAAAAGGAGAAGAATGCCGATGATTCGTGACCGTGGCACCATTAAATGGACGTCAATGATGTTACCAGAACATGTAAAAATGCTTCGTGATTGGAAAGTATCACAAAATTATGAACAACAAAAAGAAGTAGATGAACAGCTATTAGAGGAAATGAACCGTCATCTTCAACAGGCAATTCACGAAGATGAAAGTGTACAAATTACTTATTATAAAGACCACTATCACCATAATGTAAAAGGAAAAATAGGGAAAATTAATTTACACCAAAATAGGCTATCTATTTATGAAGAACAGGCTGGATATATGGAGCTGTTATTAAGTGATATTGTGGACGTGAAAATTGGATCTTGAACATCCAAAAAAATAATTAACCATTAACGAAAATCCCCCCTTTTTTAAGTACATATACATCGAAAGGGGGAGTTGAAAATGGCTCAAATTGCTACTCAACAACTAACATTGTATGTAAATTTACATGCAGGAAAAGATGCACAAGGAAAAATCATTATCAAGAGGAAGGCATATAAAAATGTCCGAGTTGATGTTGATTTAGTGAAGCTAAGTGAAATCGGTAATGCCTTAGCATCATTGCAAGATCTACCATTAGTAGAGCTAGAAGTATTAAGCAATGGACTACTTTTAAACAGTTAAAAAAGGAGGAAAGCGATATGATTCAAACATTAGAACTTAAATTTTTAAATGAAAATGAAAAGATTGTTACGCTAACAGTAGACAATCCAACAATTCCAGTTGATCCAACATTAATCAATCAAGTAATGGATAAAATTGTAGCAAACAATGTATTCACTTCTACAACCGGAATTGTCGTAGCCAAACAAGGCGCCCGCTTGGTTGGTAAGGAGATTATTGAGATTGAGCTATAAGCTCTATTAGGAAAAGAGTTTTGTAGGCAGTCTAAAGACCTTCTGAATGCAGAAGGTCTTTTTTTGCGTTATAATAATAAAGAATGAAAACATAAAATAGAAAATAGTTAAATTGTAAAAAGAATGCTTTAGTAGAATTGGGGAATAGTTAGCATTCAGATTATAAGAGAATAGTAGAAAAGGAGAGAACGACATGGCACTAATTGCAATTGATATGGATGGTACACTGGTAAATGGTAAGAATGGAATACCAATGGAAAACATTGAAAGCATCCGAGCGGCACAAAAGGAAGGAATCCATGTTGTCATTTCTACAGGTAGAATGTATGAAAGTGCGAAGGAGGCATTAGATGAAGCTGGTCTAACTTGTCCGATTGTCTGTTTAAATGGCTCTCAAATATATGACTATGAGGCAAAAATATTGCACAACGATTCAATGGATAAGGAAATTTTTGCGAAAGCCTTAAGTATATGTGAAGCAGAAAATAAAACATTTATTATTAGTACTAGTGAAGGATCATTTACAAAGTGTCGAGATACACTATATGATGAATTTTTTACTGATAAGCAAACTGGCAAAACACACAAAGTAACAGCTACTTTAAGAAAAGTTCGAAATTACTCTTCTATTGAAGATTTTAATAATCTTGATGTATATAAAATATTATTTCTTTCTAATAATGAAGAGGTTATTAGTCGCATTCGTCTAAAACTAATGCAAGAAGAGAATTTACTAATTACTTCGTCAAGCTCAAATAACGTTGAAATTAATGCAGCAAATGTAAGTAAAGGGGCGGCATTATTAAAGCTTGCACCAATCCTTGGAGTAGATTTAAATGAGAGCATGGCAATTGGAGATAGTTTTAATGATGTCTCTATGTTTAATCGAGTAGGTTTTCCAGTAGCTATGGGAAATGCGAAAGAAGAGCTAAAAGGCCACTGTACATTTGTTACAAAAACAAATGAAGAAGCAGGCGTAGCCCATGCAATTTATCATTTTTTAGATCAAAAACAGAAATTGAAGCAAAGTTAAATTTAGTCTGTAGACTAGCAAAAAGGGGAGTTCAAAAGTTAAAGTACTTTTGAACTCCCTTTTATTATGGGATAATTTTGCTGATTTTCTTTGGCTCTGCTAAAGTCGATTGTTAATTTATAGTTGCATAAGGATGGTATAATAAACAGATGAATTTTGAAACTTCGAGAGGTGAAAATTCGAATTGGACAAAACACAAGTTATGGTTTATTTTAGTTTATTTGGAGATAAGTTTCCAATAGATTATGTTACAAAATCGTTAGAAATAGAACCAACCACAGCTTATAAAAAAGGGGATAAAATTTTAAAACCTCATAATCCCAATGTTAATACAGCAAAAACAAAATTTCGAAAAGAATCAGCCTGGGAAATTAGTACTGGCTACCAAGAGTCCTATAATGTAAAGGAACAATTTGATCAGATTTTACAGTTATTAAAAAATAAATCATCAATAATAAATAATTTAAAAACAAAATATGAACTTGATTGTTGTTTTTCAATAGTAATAATTATGGAAAATGGATACACTCCTGGTTTGCATCTTGATAAAAAACAAATTGAATTTGCAAATAGTGTAAAAGCTGAAATTGATATTGATTTGTACGCAAACCCATACAATGAAAATTTTGATGGTTAAAATGCATTTTCTTATGCAACTGACGCACCGAGATAGTTGTACGAAAAGAGTTGCTTTGGGCAACTCTTTTTTAATTTTAATCCATTTGTTTTAATTTGAAATTTTCGTTTTATTCTTACCAAATTCTTACAAAGTTTTTGTACAATTATTCATAAGGAGTGAGAGTGAAATGGGAATACGGATTCTAATTGTAGAAGATGATGTAAAGATTGCTAGATTATTAGAGCTTGAATTAAATCACGCTGGTTACCAAGTAGACTGTGTTTACGATGGACTTAGTGCTTTAAGAGTTTTGCATGAATATGATTTTGAATTAGTTTTGTTAGATATCATGATGCCTAACCTAGATGGTATGGAAGTTATTAATGAGATTCGAAAGTACCATTCAGAACTACCTGTAATAATGTTATCTGCAAAGGGACAGATTCAAGATAAGATTAAAGGGCTGGATCATGGAGCAAATGACTACGTAACAAAACCTTTTGTTGTAGAAGAATTACTAGCCAGAATAAGAGTTTTATTGAGAAATAGAAAATGGAATAATACAGAACAAATGGGCGAGTTACTTATAAATTATAAAGAAAAATCAGTTATGAAAAATGGAAAGGATATTGCTCTAACAGAAAAAGAGTATTCATTATTAAGTTATTTTTTACGTAATAGAAACGCAGTCCTTTCAAGGGAACAAATTCTAAATGCAGTTTGGGGATTTGATTTTGATGGTGAGATCAAAATTGTGGATGTGTATATCGGCTATCTAAGAAAGAAGTTACAACAAAATCAATTAGTAACAATAAGAGGTAGTGGCTATCAATGGAAGGACTGATGTGATGAAAATGAAAACAAAATTAGTATTTGTCTTTAGTTGTATATTGATTCTATGTACGGTAGCTGGTAGTATTGCAATTTATTTAACGACTTATAATCATGCTACAGCGCAAAACTATGTAGAAATGGAGAATAATTTTAAAGAGATAATGAGTGACATCTCTTTAGAAGATTGGGATAAAGGTAATGTAAGTGCAGGAATATTTTTTAATGAAGGGTATATGACTGTTTATAAAAAAAATAAAGTTTTATATAAAAAAGAATTTCATGGTGGTAGATCAGGTGAGGAAGAAAAATTAAATAAAGCTTTAAATGGCCAAAAATATAGCAGATATTTAGGACCGTTTATAACATCCTTTGGAATGTCTGTAAGCGATAAAACAAATGATTATTTTGTGGCATTTACATTTTACAATCGTGATCTCAATGAAATGTTAATCCATCTACAAAAAGTATTAATAGAAGTTACAATTAGCATTATTACACTTGGAACAATATGTATTTATTTATTTGTACATTTTTTATTTAAACCAGTTAAAGTAATTATCAATACAATGAACGAGATTACTGAAAGTGAGGATTTAAAGGAAATCGGATTGAAACATAAACGAGATGAGTTAGGTCAAATTGTAATGGCATTCAATCAGATGATTCTTAAAATTAAAGACATGATAAAGAGACAAGAATCTTTTGTTAGTAATGTTTCACACGAATTAAAAACACCGATTACAATTATCGAAGGATATGGAAAATTATTGGAGCGATGGGGACTAGAAAATCCAGAAATTGCTAAAGAAAGTATTGAACATATTATTGAAGAGACAAATCGTATGAAGAACGGTTTAATAGAGCCAATGTTGCTTTTAACGAGTTTAAAAAAACGTAACATAATTAATAATACAATTCAGTTGGATTTGTTAGCAAAAGGAGTAGCAAAGAAATTCGAGTTTATTAGCAAAAGAAAAATAGAGATTGAAGGTAAGGGAACCGTATTCAGTAATAGAGAATTAATAGAACAAATTCTTTATATTTTTATAGATAACTCGGTAAAGTATAGTAACTCATTAATTGAAATTATTGTAGATGATAATTACATTTGTGTGAAAGATAGTGGTTCTGGTATTTCACAAGAGGATATACCCTTTATATTTGACCAATTCTATCGTGGTAATAAAGAACGTTCTGATAAAAAAGGAGTAGGACTTGGATTGGCGATCGCCAATGATAGCGCTAATTTATTAGGTGCTAAGTTAGAATATAAAGCAAATCCAAAAGGTGGAAGTATGTTCAGTGTTCTGTTTCAAAATTGATAACAATTGTTCTGTATTCAAATTTTTCCTTCCACCTATTTTATAGACATAAAGATTATATAGTCTAACATAATCTAAATATAAACTATAAAGGATGTGGAAAGTTAAAATGGATGCAACCTTAAGTATAATTCCAATCATTATGATGCTTTTTAACATAGCAATTCCTGTATGTCTTATAGTAGTAGTCTACTACTTCTATAAATTATTTAAAATCCGAAACGAAGAATTAAAGAAGCAAAATGAACTACTAAATCGGATTGTAAATGTACTAGAGAGATCATAGACTTTTGCAATACATATGATTAAAAAGAACTTAGTCTGATGATGACTAGGTTTTTTTTAATCTATAAAAATTGAAAAAAAATAAAAAAACTAGTGGACATGCTGTAACGAAAAGAAAAAACTTTCATATTAATAAACTATATCAACAATTATAGACAAGCCTTTAATATGTTACTCCTAAGAGGATTTATGTCTAAATAATAAGAAAAGGTGATACTATGAGATACCCAAGACCGCCAAGACATCATTTTCCACCAATACCTCCTGGCGAAAGTTTTGCATTTGTTACGAATAGTGGTGGAACAGTTTCCGTTATAAAAGAAGGTACAATTGTAACTTTTCCATCATTTCAGTTTTTAGGTGAAGGAGTTACAATTGATCAAGCAAATGAGCGATTAACAGTTCAGGTACCAGGTAATTACTTTATTACTTACACTGTGAATTTAAATGCGCTATTAGACGTATCTACAAGATTATTAGTAAATGGGAGACCTATAAATGCATCAGCAATCGTAAATGAAGTGAATAGATCCATTTACGGTAGTCAAATGATCTTACCATTAGACGCTGGAGATACAATTTCACTTCAACTGTTTGACTTTGTTGGAGATGTTAAGTTGTTACAAGGCGCAGGTGCAACAATTAATCTATTTAGAGTTCATTAGTATAAGATTTAATCATTACTCCTCGTGAAGATTCCCTATTCCGTTGCAAGAATGCACTGCTTTTTAAAAAGTAGTGCATTTTTTAATAGGTTAAAATCATAAAGTAATAAAGGTGAATCTAGTAATAACCACGAAAGTACATATCTTAAAGTATAAAATTAAAAGGGAGAATGATCTATGAGTAAAAAAGAGTTTATATTAGATCAATTAGAAGTCTGTCGTAATGTTGAAAGCTGGATTCAACCTTTAAGTGTAGCATTGGAGAATTTAAGTTTAGAGAATATTAGTTGGAGACAAAATGATTCTACTCATACGATCGGTGAAATCGTATACCACTTATATTTCTATAATGAAAGATGGTTAAGAAGATTTAAAGGAGAGATCCCAACTGAAGTGGTCGAAAGTAATGCTTCAACTTTTCAAGAGATGGAAAATTTAAAGAGGGAAGATTGGCAAGAGCTTGTTGAGCGGTTAGATGAGAATCTAGCGAATTGGCAGCAAGTTATAAAAGAAGTAGATGAATCAAAGCTTTATGAACAAATTCCAAATTTTCCAGTAGATGCAATCTGGTGGGGAGCATTATCTAATCTATGTACTCATAATGCTTATCATATTGGGCAAATCCTCTATATTCGAAAAGCACAAGGCTCATGGGTATCAAAGGAAGAGTAAGATCCGTTAATAATCAGAAAGATCATTAAATAATTTTATTGCCGTATAGGAAATAGTAGGCTAATTTGGAAGAAGTAGGAATAGTTGAGAATAGAATTGCAAAAAGATTAATAAGGGAAAATGGGGAACAAAAGATGATAACACAAAATGTTAGAGGTTACATTTTGAAAAAGTACAATATAAGCGAAGCGAATTTTTTAGGAAAGGGACAAGAAGCAGAAGTATACTCTTATGATCAAAAAAGAGTCTTAAAATTATATAAACCAACAGCATATTCAAAGCTAGAAATATTAAAGCAATTTTATGAATCAATGAATGCTAGTGATGTGAATTTTGAATTACCAAAAATTCACGAAATTATAAAAGAGAGAGATGCCGTTTTAACAATTGAAAAACGAATTGAAGGCAGAAATATACAAAAGGATTTATCAAATTATGATGAGCAAGTATTAGATTCGTTCTTTGAAAACTATCTATCTACAATAGTAAGTATTCAAAAGATTGAATTGGAAGAGCAATTTAAAGGTATTAAATTATTAAGTGATTATGATGAAATTTCTTCAAAGGACTGGAACGATTTTTTAAAACAATCGTTACTGAGAAAAAATACAGAAGTTGATCGATATTTGAAAAGAGATGTATCAGATTACGAAGTGAAATTAAAACGATTAATGGATGCATTTTCAGTTGGATACGAAGGGGAATATTCATTAGTACATGGTGATTATTATCCATCAAATCTATTAGTAAATTCAGATGGACAAATTAATGGTGTAATTGATTTCGGCTTAATGACGTTATATGGGGACCCGTTATTTGATGTTGCATTAAGCTGGATTTTATTTGATTTATATGATGAATTGGGTGAAAAAAAGCTAGAAAAATATTTAAATAAAGTAGTTAATCGATTAGGCGAAGAAGTTAGAAGAACAATTCATTTGTACGTGCTTTTTTATAGTATCTATTCGGCAAATTTCTTTTCGGAAACTTGCAGTGATGGGCACTACCAATGGAGCGTTCGCAATTTAAATAACGAAAAGTTTTGGGCGGCACTAGAAAATTAATGAAAATATGAAACTACTAATAAAAAATGCTCACTATTAAATAGTAAGCATTTTTTGTTTATTTATTTACTTCTGATTTAACTAAACCAGCTACAAGTATATAACGCTGTGGTGCATGTCCAATAAAATTAAACGGATAACAAGTGCTTACCGTTAAAGTTGGTCTTGGTTTTGGGATAATAACAGTGCGATCATCTTTATCAACGATACGAATCTTATGAACTTTATAAGTAAATGTACCAGCCGAAGTTTTAACAATTAGCGGATCGCCAACTTTTACTTTGCCAAGCTCACGGAATACAGTATCTCGATGTCCAGAAAGAACACTATTATCTCTTTCACCTGGCATCACAGATTTAGCATAATGACCTATTCCTTTTGCAAGCTCATCCTCATCTGTCCCGTGGAAGATTGGTAGAGTTGCAGAAATTCGAGGAATTGTTAATGAACCCATCTCATCGCCAAATTTAGGATAAGTCTTGTAAAGCGGTTCGTCTTTTTTAATTTGCTTCAATTTAGTTGCTGTTTCTGTTTTGATTTCTTTTTTGAAATCATCCTTAGACTGTTTATACAGCACATAAGTTTTAATCAAAGAATAAGCATTTGTTGTAGCAAAAAATAATCCGACAATAAAAAGGAGTGCTGAAAAAATAAGTAGTACTTTTCGTTTGCGATTCATAGCTTATCGTTTAACAATTACCTTTTTACGTAAAACAACAGCAGTTAACATCATTAACATACCAACCATTGTCCATTCAGTTGTATGAGTTGCAGTAGTTGGAAGTTTACCGCCATTTTCCGTTCTTACTGTAACAGTTGGTTTTGGGTTTTTAATTGCTTTTTGAGTATCTTTAACGATATCTACAATTTGGTCATCACCAATAAGTTCCTCAGGTGAAAATAAAGCGTCTAATAATAGATTACCAGCGTTGTCATAAATCTCTAAATATACTTTTATATTTTCCATAGAATCCATAGAATCATCCATAGTAAGTAATTTAGCAAAAGTTAAAGGAGTTTTAACGCCATTTTGTTCAATTTTAACTTTAATATCGATTTTTAAAGTAGATTGAAGTTCTTTTACGATATTCATTAATTCTACTTTTAATTCAGCTGGTAATTCTTCTGGAGTAGCCTCAGTATCCATTGAGAAAAATTCAGGATAATTTTCTTCTAAAGCAGATGCACGTTCTCCTAATGCTTCTAATTTTGCTTCAACAGCAGGGTCATCATTCACAACTTTTTCTATATATGAAGATAGATTATTAATTTCTGCTTCAGTAATTCCAAACTCTGAAAGAGCAGAAGAAATATCTCCCATAGAAGGGAATTCATCTTCGCTACTGCTACCTGACTCATCCTCATCTAAATAAATTAAGTTTTCGATATCAGAAGTAAAATAATACGTATCTAGTAATGATGCATTTTTGTCCATATCATCATAGTAGACTGCTAGATCGATAATTTCATCTTCAGTGTAACCGTACTCATCTAGAAGATCGTCTAAAGTTTTTTGAGTAAGTCTTTCACCTAAAGTATCTTTTAACTCATCAACTGAATCGAAATCAGAGATTGACTCACCGTAGTAAGAATTTAAATAATCCTCCAATTGCTTTTGAGTTAGATCGATACTAACTAAATAAGATTTTAATTCATTTGCATTTGGTGCTGCATATGCAGTTACACCTGGTACTACTAATGCTGCAGATAAAACGACTGAAGCCAATACCTTTTTCATATTGATTCCCCCTTAATAGTTCATTCCCTAAATGTAAATGTGATTAGATCAGTTTTATGAATGATTCAAAGGTAATAAAGGTATGAGGGCATAAGAAAGCCGATTATTTAGAATTGCTAATAATCGGCGCCAGAAAAATAAAATTATTCTGATTCTTTAGGAGCTCGAACAACAGATTCGAATTTTCCTTTATGAGTACCGTCACAATATGGTAATTTACTTGACATGCCGCATCGACATAATGAGAAAGCTGCTTTTTGCGGATATGTATTCCCTTCAGCATCAACTAACTCAACAGTACCAGTGACACGTAAAGGACCATTATCTAAAACCTTAATTTGAACATCAGACATATTTAATTTCCTCCTACACATCTTAAAATTATTATATATTACATTTATGTTAAAATAAATGGTGTAATTTAATAAAGTATTAATTTTTTTCATGAAATTAACTTGGATTTAGTATAAAATGAAAAGGTTGTTTTTTTTACCTAAGAAGAATTAAAGATAAACTAAGAAAAATTTAAGTTAAGGAGTGACAATTCATGATTCGAATAGCAAAAAAAGAAGATGCCAAACAAATTGTCCCTCTAATTGTACAAGCGATTGAAGATATTGTATTTATGTTAACCGGGACATCATCATACGAACAAGCAACACCAATTTTAGAATATTATGTTCAATCTGAACAAAATAGACTAAGTTACCATAATTGTTTAGTAAAAGAAATTGAAGGGAAAGTTGTAGGAGTGATTATAGCCTACCATTCCATGGAACTATCAGTACTTGATCGTGAGATGCTTGAAATAATAAGTCGTAATTTAAATATGCAAAATGTTAAAGTTGATAAGGAAGCAGATGATAAAGATTTTTATATTGATACATTGTCAGTGCATCCAGATTATCAAGGCAAAGGAATTGGAACTGAATTATTAGAAGGATTACTTTCTTTTGCCAAAAACAAAGGAATTTCACGAGTTTCATTAAATGTAGATCAAGACAAACCTTCTGCTCGCCGACTATATGAAAAAGTGGGATTTAAATATGAGAAAGTTAGATTTATTATGAAACATTCATACGATTATTTAGTGTACCCATTAAATGAAAAAATATTCGAAACAAAAGTCGTTTAAGATGCATCCTTTTGATTGTTTAAGTTAAAATTAAGTTTGAACAATAGGAGGGATACATATGAATTTTTTTACATTTGCAAATCCAACAGAATTAATATTTGGTAAAGATAGTGTACAAAAGTTAAAAGAAAAGGCTGCTAGCTTTGGAAAGAATGTTTTACTTGTATACGGTGGTGGAAGTATTAAGAGAAATGGCCTATACGATCAAATAGTAGGCATACTTAAAGAAGCTAATAAAACAGTTTATGAACTAAGCGGAGTTGAACCAAATCCGAAATTATCAACAGTTCATAAAGGTATACAAATTTGTAAAGACGAAAATATCGACTTTGTTTTAGCTGTTGGTGGTGGTTCTGTCATCGACTGTACAAAAGCTATTGCAGTTGGAGCGAAATTTGATGGTGAGATTTGGGATGTTATTACACGTAAAGCATTCCCAACAGATGCATTAAAATTTGGAACAGTATTAACGCTTGCAGCAACTGGTTCAGAAATGAACGCTGGGTCAGTTATTACAAATTGGGAAACAAATGAAAAATTAGGTTGGGGAAGTAAATTTAGTTACCCAACATTTTCAATTCTAGATCCTCAAAATACGTTTACAGTACCTCGTGATCAAACAGTTTATGGATCAGTGGATATCATGTCACATGTTATTGAGTCATATTTCCACCATGGAACGAATACAAAAATTCAAGATCGTTTCTGTGAAGGTATTTTAAAAACAGTTATTGAAACTGCTCCGATCGCAGTCGAGAAATTGGATGATTATGAAGCGCGTGAAACGCTATTATATAGTGGAACAATGGCATTAAATGGAATCTTAAGTATGGGTGTTCAAGGTGATTGGGCTACACATAATATTGAGCATGCCGTTTCTGCAGTAACAGATATTCCACACGGCGGAGGATTAGCAATTATTTTCCCTCATTGGATGGAATATGTAATGAGCGAAAATGTTGATCGTTTCTGTCAATTTGCAGAAAGAGTATTTGATATTAAGCAAGAATCAATGTCAAAAGAAGAATTGGCATTGGCTGGTATTAAAGCTTTACGCACTTTCTGGAACTCGATCGGTGCGCCAAGTCGTTTAAGCGAGTACGGTATTACAAAAGAGCAACTACCTGAAATGGCTGCTAAAACGGTTAAATATGGACCATTTGGTAACTTCAAAAAATTAGATCAAGAAGATGCATTAAAAATTTTAGAGGCAGCTCTTTAAGAATAAAAACTGGACAGAGAAATAACTCTGTCCAGTTTTTATATTGAATGATGTTTAACGCCAATAGTATTTAAAAAGGAAGAAACAATTGAATAGTAATCATCTTTGTTTTCATTTAAACTCATAGCGTGTGCACCATTTTCAGCAATGAATAATTCTCTCTTGTTTTGATTTTTCGCTTCAAATAATTTAAGTGTATGTGTAAATGGAATATAAGGGTCTGGTTTACTATGAACAAATAAAACGGGATTTTTAATATTATGAGTTGCCAGTAAAGGGGAAATATCCTTAATGAAAAATCCATTCCGAAGCTTTAACCAAATGCTAGAAACTGGAAGGATTGCCCATTTAGGAAGTTTATAATCCATTTTCAAACGATATGTAAGCTGTTCCTCAAATGTAGAGAACGCGCAGTCTGAAATATAGAAAGCTGCAGAATCCTCAACAAAACCAGCATATTGTAACATTGTGCAAGCTCCCATTGACTCCCCATGAATGCCAAGAACAATCTCACCTTTTAAATCCTTTAAATAGTGAACCACAGATTGTAAGTCAAATTTCTCATAATATCCATAGCTAGTTGTATGCCCACCTGACTCCCCATGTCGCCTATGATCATAAGTGAGTACATTAAAGCCAAGCTTTAAAAATAGCTCAGCATATTTAATTGAGTTATTCTTATTGACCGTTACACCATGTGTAATAATGACCCAATTATTTGTATCAAAGGCCTCAAACAAGTATCCCCTTAATTCATACCCATAACGAGATTCAATAGAAAAGGATTGTTTTTGAACAGAACGATACAATCCTTCATCAAATCGGAAATTTTCCAACTCGCGCTGATAAATAAACTCAAGTGAATTTGTTTTCATAAACAAAACTTGCTGCGTAAAATAATAGCCAACTCCAATAAAATAAACGAGAAAAAGAACAGCTACAACAAGCCAGATCATCATAATAGAACCATCATCCTCTAACCAAAAAGAATATCAAGAATTGTCGTTAACTCACCGCGGGTTTTACCATCTAAAATTGAAGGATTATAAACCTCAACAAAACCGCAATTTAAACAAGATACAAATAAAAAATGATTATAATCAATATCTAGTAACTTACTTATACCTGAACCAGACATTGATACTTCTTTAGTTTTAGCGTGAGTATGTTTACATTTCGAACAAACAAATTTATCCTTTAACAATTCTTCTGCTCTAGCCATAAATAAAACCCTCCTTTTTAGTAAAGTGTATCATAGGAAGAAGAAAATTTAATAAAGGGAATTTGACAATTAAATCAAGAATGACAATTTTGAAAATTGAACATTGTCGCTTAATGTTCATAAATACCCTTCCAATGATCTAACAAGATTCATGAGTAATGGAGTTTGATTACCCATAAGGTGTCTATGAGGAAGTAACAAAGAGAAAAAGAAGGAGCTTGGTTCCACATGATGTGTTCATGTAGAAGTAAAAAGCGAAAGTGTGAAATGCTGTATATCAAATAGATTCAACTAATTTAAGATGTTTAAAAGTAGAGATTCAAATGAATATATTTTAGGGGACAACTAGACAAGCGATTATGATTTATGATAAATTATACAAGAAAAATTCCTTTAAAAACTACATATTTTAAATCGATGAAAAGGAAAGTAGTTTTTGCTATATTCGATAGCGAGCTAGGGACGGTGGAAGCCTAGTGATGAAGCATGAATGAAGAACACCTTTGAGTTCTAACCGAAAGGGAACACTTAAGTAGGCTTAGACGTTACCAGCACGTTATTAACTGGGATAAGCGATGTTAGCTTTAAAGTTGGTCATATTATGACAATTTGGGTGGTACCGCGGAAGTTAGTCTTTCGTCCCTTTTATAGGGATAGAAGGCTTTTTTTATTGGAAATTAATATAAGGAGGCAAATTATGATAAAGACTGTAGTGAAAGATTTATACAGAAATCAAGAAAAATTTAAAGACAACACTGTTCAAATTTCAGGATGGATTCGTACTCTTCGTGATTCTAAAACGATTGGTTTTATGGAGTTAAATGACGGTACATTCTTTAAGAGTGTACAAATCGTTTTTGAGGACAATTTAGATAACTTCAAAGAAATTACAAAGCTACCTATAAGCTCAACTGTTTTAGTAGAAGGTGAATTTATTCCAACTCCGGAAATGAAACAACCTTTTGAAATTAAAGCGACAAAAATTGTGATTGAAGGATTATCAGATACAGATTATCCATTACAAAAAAAGAGACATTCTCTTGAATATTTAAGAACAATCGCTCATTTACGTCCAAGAACGAATGCATACTCAGCGGTTTTCAGAGTAAGATCACTTGCATCATATGCTATTCATAAATTCTTCCAAGAAAAAGGATATGTATATGTACATACACCAATCATTACAGGAAGTGACACAGAAGGCGCAGGAGAGATGTTCCGTGTGACAACAATGGATTTGAACCAACTTCCAAAAACCGAAGGCGGAAAAGTGGATGATAAAGGGGATTTCTTCGGCAAAGAAACTAACTTAACGGTAAGTGGCCAATTAAATGGAGAAGCTTATGCCCTTGCTTTCCGTAATGTGTATACATTTGGTCCGACTTTTAGAGCAGAAAATTCAAATACTGCACGACATGCCGCAGAATTCTGGATGATTGAGCCGGAAGTTGCTTTTGCAGAACTACCAGATATCATGGATCTTGGTGAAGACATGGTTAAGTTTGTCATTAATTATGTATTTGAACATGCACCTGAAGAAATGGACTTCTTTAATAGCTTTATTGATAAAACTCTTATTGAAAGATTAAAGAATGCATTAGAGTCTGACTTTGGTAGAGTTACTTATACTGAAGCTGTTGAATTATTACAGAAATCTGGTAAAAAGTTTGACTACCCTGTTGAATGGGGAACAGATTTACAAACTGAACATGAACGTTACCTAAGTGAGGAAATTTACAAGCGTCCTGTATACGTGACTGACTATCCGAAAGAAATCAAAGCATTTTATATGAGAGCGAATGAGGATGGCAAGACAGTAGCAGCGACCGACTTATTAGTTCCTGGTATTGGCGAGTTAATCGGAGGAAGTCAACGTGAAGAAAGAGAAGACGTCCTTGTAGAGCGAATCAAAGAACTTGGTATGAATGAAGAAGATTACTGGTGGTATCTAGAGCTTAGAAAATACGGTGCTACAAAACATTCTGGTTATGGAATTGGATTTGAGCGACTTGTTATGTATTTAACAGGAATGAAAAACATCCGTGATGTAATACCATTCCCACGTACACCAGGAAATGCAGATTTTTAATATAAAAATGAACAATAGGATGCTGCGGCATCCTATTATTTTTATGAAGAACAAAGAATCTGAGTTTTAGCATTTGAAAAAAGAGAAATAGTAGTTTTATAATATAACAAAAGATGAAATACTTCTCTTTCTACTATAAATTAATGATAAAATAATGGAAATGGAAGGTGAAATAAAATGAAAAAAAGAAAACCACAGCAACCTGTAAAACCGGCGTATGAACAGAAGGAAAAAATATCATTAGGATCATTAATGAATGAAGAAATTCTTCAAAAATTAAAAAATACAAAAAAACAATTACAAGAAAATGAAACAAAGCAAAAAGAGGAAGAAGAAGCACGTATTCGTGAAGAAAAGAGATTACGTGAGAAAAATAAATCATTCGAAGAGTTATTAAACGAGAGTAATATCTCTTGGAAGGACTTTAAATAAGACGCTAATGGCGTCTTATTTTTTTTACATTAATTTAATCATTTTTTTTATAAGGAATTTCACATTATGAAATTTTTTGATTGTTCAAAATTTTATAATTTTTTATAGTGAAATTAAGTTAAATAAAAAGGTAGTAGGTGGTGTAAAAAATTTAAGATAGTGAAATTGATCTTTTTGAAAGCGCTTTAAAAAAATTTCCGAATTCGATTTAAAAAACAAATGTTAAAAAAATTACATATCGGAGTGGAGGAATTATTAAATGGGTATTCGTACAGGGGCGCAATATATTGATGGACTAAAATCTAGAAAGCCAGAGGTATGGCTAGGTGGAGAAAAGGTAGAAGATATCGTAAACCATCCAGTTTTCAAACAACCGATTCTTGAGATTGCAAAATTATATGATATGCAGTTCGATCCAGCTTATCAAGACAAAATCACACATATTTGTGAAGAAACTGGTGAGCGAATTTCTAATGCATTTCTAGTGCCTAAATCATCTGAAGATATTAAAAAGCGTGGAGATTTGTTCGAAGCATATGCAAAGTCAACATTTGGTTTAATGGGAAGAACACCTGATTTCTTGAACATTGTTTTAACTTCAATGGCAAGTAATTCATGGTTTTTAGATAAATATAATCCAGAGTGGTCAAAAAATGTCCAAAATTATTTCAAATTTGTTCGTGATAACGACATCTTCTTAACGCACGCAATTATTAATCCACAAAATGATCGTAGCAAGCCATCTTATGAACAAAAAGATTTATTTACTCATTTAGGTGCTGTTGAAGAAACGGTTGATGGATTAGTCGTTAGAGGAGCTAAAATGCTTGCAACATTAGCGCCAATTACAGATGAAGTCATTATTTATTCATTCCCTGGTTTCCACGAAGGCGATGAGCGGTATGCTTTAGCATTTGCACTTCCGATTGACACGCCAGGATTAAAAATTTTATGTAGAGAGCAGATGCAAGATGGTAAAAGATCATTTTTTGATCATCCATTAGCATCTAGATTCGAAGAAATGGATGCTGTTCTTGTATTTGAGGATGTGTTAATTCCTTGGAATCGTGTATTTATTCATAATAATGTTGAAGCTGCAAATAATCTATACCCAAAAACAGGTATTGCACAACAGCCTGCTCACCAGTCTGGCGTAAGAGGCTACGTAAAATTAGCTTTTGCAGTAGAGGTAGCATGTAGGTTAGCTGATTCAATTGGAGTAGATGTTTATTTAAATGTCCAAAATGACTTAGGTGAATTACTACAATCAGTTGAAACAATTCGTGCGTTACTTCGAGTTTCTGAAATAGAGTATGAGACATTACCTTCAGGCGAAGTAAGACCGGCATGGGAACCACTTGAGACAATTCGTGGCTTGCTTCCAACTATGTACCCAAGAGCAATTGAAGTGATTCAAACAATTGGTGCAGGTGGCTTATTAATGTCACCAACAGAAGCAGACTTTGAACATCCTGAGCTAAGAGATGCTATGGATAAATACTATGTTGGACGTGAAGGTGTATCCTCTTTAGACCGAATTCAATTATTCAAACTTGCATGGGATTTATGTGGAGAAGCTTTCGGACAAAGAGCACTTCAATATGAAAGATACTATACTGGTGATCCAATTCGAAAAAGAGCAATTTACTATAACCAAATGAAACGTAAGAAAACGTTTAGTATGGTGGACGATGCGTTAAACGGAGCAAAAAACTTAAAAGGAGTATCGACTAATCTAGCGAATTCTAAAGTTAACTGATTAATTTTAGAAAGCAGGGATTTTATGAAATTTTTAAGCACCAAAGAGGAGGGGATCTAATGATCTCTTCAGTTCAAAAGATTTCTAGAATATTAGATTGCTTTACAGTAGAAGAACCAGTCCTAGGAAATTTAGAAATAGCTGAAAAGTTAAATATGAATGCAAGCTCGGTCCATCATTTAGTTCGAACTCTTTGTGCTGAAGGGATTTTAATTCAGGATAGTAAGAAAAAGTATCGACTCGGTTGGAAGCTGCTTGAATGGAGTAATCACGTTATGTATCAGCAAGACATATATAGTGAAGCCATTCCATTATTAGAAAATCTATTAAAAAATTATGATAGTACCGTTCATATCGGAATGTTTGATAAAGGGGACGTAAGATTTGTCTTAAAAGTTTCCTCTAAACATTCGATCCCTGTCCCAACATTTATAGGTGCTAAACGGCCTGCCTATTGTACGAGTACCGGTAAAATTCTACTATCATATAATCCAGCATACTTAAAAACAACGATTGAAAGAGGCTTTAAAGCTTATACAACAAATACAATTACGACTATTGATGCATTAAAAAAAGAAATGACTGCGATTAAAGAGAATGGCTATAGCATTAGCAACAATGAAAATGATCTAGGATTATTCGGAATTGCAGCTCCAATTCAAACATATACCGGTCAAACTTTTGCAGCATTAAATATGGTTGGACCAGTTTCGTATATGATGAGCCAAGACATTGGTAGAATGATTCAGGATGTTGTGAAAACTGCTAAAACAGTCTCAAATCAGCTTGGTTATATTAATGCATAATGATAGCGCTTACTTAAATTCAAATAAAAATGATTAATTGGAGGATTAGAGATGAATCTTAAAAGTCGAGTTTTTAATATTTTCAAATTGATTGAGGATAATAAAGAGCTATTAAAACCACCAGTTAATAATAAAGTTATTTGGGAAGATTCAGAGTATGCTGCAATGATTATTGGAGGTCCAAATAAACGTAGAGACTTCCATATCGATCCTGCAGATGAATTTTTCTATCAAATTAAAGGCAATTGCTATGTTGAGTGTATTACACCGGATGGTAAGCGTGAAGTTGTAACAGTAGGAGAAGGTGAAATTTTTATGCTTCCTTCTTTTGTTCCACATTCACCTCATAGAGTAAAAGATTCATATGGAATTGTGCTTGAACGAAAAAGAGCAGAAGGTGAATTAGAAAGCTTTGTTTGGTTCTGTGATGAGTGTAATGAAGAAATGCATAAAACGACAGTTCAATTAACGGATATTGGTACGCAAGTAAAAGAAGCAATTGAACATTTCAATGCTAGCCTTGAATTAAGAACATGTAAAAACTGTGGTCATGTCATGAAAGAGGAAGCGGATGAATGGGTATGCGTATAGATTTTCATACACACATAATTCCTTTTGATTTACCGAATTTTTTTGAAAAATACGGTCATGAAAGATGGCCTATTTTACAACCGACATGTTCATGCGGTGCCAATATTATGGTTGCTGGAAAAGTATTTAGGGAAGTAACTGATCAAGTTTGGAGTCCTGAAAAGAGAATTGAGGATATGAATAATGAGGATGTAACAATGCAAGTGCTATCGCCAATTCCAGTTACCTTTTCGTATTGGGCACCAGCTTCAGTTGCATTGGAAATGGCTCAGATTCAAAATGATTTCATTGCAAATACAGTGAAAAAAAATCCTTCAAAGTTTATTGGATTAGGGACAGTACCAATGCAGAACGCTGAAATAGCTATTCAAGAAATGGATCGCTGTATTCATACGCTTGGATTAAGTGGACTAGAAATTGGTACAAATGTAAATGGAACAAATTTAGACAGTGATGAGTTTAGTCCATTTTTTGAAATGGCTGAAAAATGGAATGTCCCATTGTTTATTCATCCGTGGGAAACATTAGCGAAGGATCGAACTCCAGATCATAACTTTATGTACACGGTTGGAATGCCGAGCGAAACAGCTTTAGCTGCAGCTAGCTTAACATTTGGCGGAGTGATTGAAAAATATCCGAAATTAAAGATTTGTTTTGCACATGGCGGGGGATCATTCCCATTTATTCTACCTCGATTAGATCAAGGATGGAAGGTATGGCCTCATTTGCGGAAAACGGCCTATCCACCAAGTCATTATGTAAATAATTTCTATTTTGATTCTCTTCACTATGATCCTATTAATATTCAATTTTTAATTAACCGATTTGGTTATGACAAAATTGTGATGGGCTCGGATTATCCTTTCTTATTAAGGGAAACGCCACCCGGAAGAGTGATTAATCAAATGGATATTAATAAAGAAATGAAAGAAGCGATATTAGGCAAAAATGCCCTGAAATTTTTAAATATTAAGGAGGCAGATTTACTTCATGGAAAACAAAGTATTGACTCCAGAAGATAGATTAATAAGTTTAGGTTATGCACTTAAACCAATAAGACCGGCTTCAGGTAATTATGTAAAGTCTGTTCGTACTGGTAATCTACTATTTACATCTGGTCAAGGTGTAGATGAATACCATGGGAAAGTTGGACGAGAGTTAACGCTCGAGGAAGGTTATGCTGCTTCTAGAGAGTCAATGTTAAATTTAATTAGTGTATTAAAGTACGAATTAGGTGAACTTTCGAAAGTAAAACGTATTGTAAAAATATTAGGTTTCGTAAATAGCACAGAAGATTTCTATGATCATCCGAAAGTGATGAATGGAGCTTCTGACCTTTTAGTAGAAGTGTTTGGTGAAAGAGGAAAACATGCTAGGTCTGCTGTTGGGATGGCACAGCTTCCACATAATACAGCGATCGAAATTGAAATGGTAGTAGAAATAGAGGATTGAAAAATTTGGTGGCACTCGTGTCACCTTTTATTCTATTAGAATGGTAGGTGCCTATTATGCAAGTTACAGAGAAGAAAAATAAAACATTACCGATTGATTGTAAGCATTTTATTGATGGACAATCTATTCCTTCCTTTAATCAAAAAACATTTTTAAATATTAATCCAGCGACCGAAGAAGTGCTAGGTTCTGTTTCTGAAGGTGGCGAGTTAGAAATTGATCTAGCAGTAAAAGCAGCAAAACGAGCTTTAAAAGGTGAGTGGAAACAATTTACTAGCAATCAAAGAGCGGCAGTATTAAGAAAAATCGGCGACGGAATATTAGCTCGAAAAGAAGAATTAGCGGCGTTAGAGGCAATGGATACTGGAAAGCCATATGATCTTGCTTTAGAAGTTGATATTACTAGATCGGCTCATAATTTTTATTTTTTCGCTGACTATATTACAACGTTAAGCTCTGAGTCTCATATGCAAGATCAAACTGCCTTACATTATACATATCGTAGGCCAGTTGGTGTAGTTGGGATGATTAACCCATGGAATCTACCTTTATTATTATTGACATGGAAGCTTGCACCTTGTTTAGCGGCTGGCAATACAGCAGTTATGAAGCCAGCTGAATGGACACCAATGACAGCTACAGTCTTAGCTGAAATTTGTAAAGATGCAGGCGTACCTGACGGAGTTGTAAATGTCGTACACGGATTTGGTGCAAATGCGGCAGGTTCAGCTTTAACAGAGCACAGAGATGTTGATGCCATCACATTTACTGGTGAAACAAAAACAGGTTCAGCAATTATGAAGGCGGCAGCTCCAACGTTAAAAAAATTATCGTTTGAGCTTGGTGGAAAAAATCCAAACATCATCTTTGCTGATTCAGATTTAGACGAAGTGATTGAAACAACTTTAAAATCATCTTTCATGAATCAGGGAGAAGTTTGTTTATGTGGATCTAGAATTTACGTCCAGAGATCAATCTTTGATGAATTTATTGATAAATTTGTCGCAAAAACAAAGGAATTAAAAATTGGCGATCCATTTGAAGAAGGCACAAAAGTCGGTGCGGTCATTAGTAAAGAACATTATGAAAAAGTGTTATCTTATATCGAGATTGCAAAAGAAGAAGGCGGAACTATTTTAACAGGTGGTAGTAGACCAGCATCAATTGAAAAAGGGTGCTTTATCACACCGACAATCATTACTGGGCTAAGTCGTGATTCTAGATGTGTAAGAGAAGAAATATTTGGTCCCGTCGTAACAGTTATGCCTTTTGATTCGGAAGAAGAAGTGATTGAATGGGCAAATGATACTCATTATGGTTTAGGTGCAACAATTTGGACAAATGATTTACGCAGAGCCCACCGTGTTGCTCATCAAATCGAGGCCGGAATTATTTGGGTAAACACTTGGTATTTAAGAGATTTACGTACACCATTTGGAGGAATGAAGCAAAGCGGTTTAGGTCGTGAAGGTGGAATTCATAGCTTTGAGTTTTATAGTGAATTATCGAATATCACGATTAAATTATAAGAATTAAAAAGGGACGTGAGAAAGTGAAGATTACTAGTGTAGACGAGCTTACGATTCTGCTACAAGAAGCAGAAGAGAGTGGAGTTAGTATAAAAGCTTTAACTGAAGTTTTTCCTGGATTAACTGAAAGGGAAGCCTATCAAATTCAATTAACAAATGTTGAAGAAAAATTGAAAAAAGGGCAGAAAATTATCGGGAAAAAAATTGGATTAACTTCGATTGCCATGCAGGAGTTATTAGGGGTAGATGAGCCAGATTACGGTCACTTACTAACAGATATGAATATTCCTAATTTCGGTGAAGTACAAGTTGCAAATATGATTTTACCAAAAGTAGAAGCTGAAATTGCATTTGTCTTAAAAAAAGACTTAATCGGTCCAAATATTACATTTGAGGATGTAGTAAATGCAACAGATTATATTGTCCCTGCAATTGAGGTAGTTGATAGTAGAATTGAAAATTGGAAGATTCGATTAGAGGATACAGTAGCCGATAACGCTTCATCATGCTTATTTGTTCTTGGCAATGAGCGTTTCGATGTAAAGGAAATTGACTTACCGAATGTTACGATGGAATTATATCGTAACGAAGAATTGATGAATTCAGGTAAGGGAGAAGCAGTGTTAGGAAACCCAATTCATTGTGTAGCATGGTTAGCCAATAAATTAAGCGAATTTGAAATCTCTCTAAATGCAGGAGAAATTATTTTATCAGGAGCTTTATCAGCTGCAATTAATGTAAATGCTGGGGACTTATTTACTGCGAAGTTTCCATTATTAGGTGACGTCTCGATTTCATTTAAATAAATGAGGTGCTATTTATGAATAAATTAAAAGTTGGAATCATTGGTTCGGGGAATATTGGAACAGATTTAATGATGAAATTACAGAATAATCCATTTCTAGAATTAACAGCAATGATCGGAATTGATCCAGAATCTGATGGGTTAAATCGTGCAAAAGAATTAGGAATTGAAGTAATCGATAATGGTATTCAAGGTTTCATTGAACGAAAAGAACTGGCTGATTTATTGTTTGATGCGACTTCTGCAAAAGCTCATTTTCATCATGCAAAAGTACTTGGTGAATTAAAGAAGCGTGTGATCGATTTAACGCCAGCGGCAATTGGGCCATTTGTCGTACCACCTGTCAATTTAGGTTCACATATAGTCGAAAAAAATGTCAATTTAATAACATGTGGTGGGCAAGCAACGATCCCAATCGTTCATGCAGTAGGTCAAATTGCAGAAGTTGAATACGCTGAAATCGTTGCAACAATTAGCTCAAGAAGTGCCGGTCCTGGTACACGTGCTAATATCGATGAGTTTACTGTAACAACGGCTCGAGGACTTGAAGAGATTGGTGGGGCTAAAAAAGGAAAAGCGATCATTATTTTAAATCCTGCAGAACCGCCAATTATGATGAGAGATACAGTTTATTGCAAAGTTACGAATGAAGATTTTAACCATGAAAGCATGATTCAATCCGTTAAGCAAATGGTGAAAAAGGTTCAAGCGTATGTTCCAGGGTACCGTTTAAGAATGGATCCAATTATAGATGGTTCAACTGTAACTGTTTATTTAGAAGTTCAAGGATCAGGGGACTACTTACCAAGCTATGCAGGAAACTTAGATATTATGACTGCATCAGCAGTAAAAGTAGCAGAAGAGATTGCACAATATGAAGTTGTAAAAACCGTTTAAAAAATCGCCTAAAGAAAGTGAGGGAGTGCAATGTTTGGAAAAGAAGTTATTGTAACTGAAGTAGCACTTCGAGATGGAAGTCATGCAATTGCACATTCATATACAGTAGATCAAGTCGTTCGAATTGCGAAGGCTCTTGATGATGCAAAAATGCCTTATATTGAAGTATCACATGGAGATGGTTTAGGTGGTTCTTCACTACAATATGGTTTATCAACAACAAATGAATTTGAATTGATCGAAGCAGCAGTAAATACGTGTAATCATTCAAAGATTGCTGTCTTACTATTACCTGGTATTGGAACAGTAAAAGAATTAAAAACGGCAGCAAAAATCGGAGCAAAAATGGCTCGTATAGCTACCCATGTTACTGAAGCTGATGTTTCGAAACAACATATTACGATGTCTAAAGAGCTTGGATTAGAAACAGTCGGGTTTTTAATGATGTCCCATATGGCACCAACTGAAAAATTAGTTGAACAAGCCAAATTAATGGAAAGTTATGGTGCTGATGTCGTATATATGGTTGACTCAGCAGGGGCGTTTCTTCCACATGAAGTAAAAGAACGTATTGCTGCTTTACGAGGGTCTCTTGATATTGAAGTAGGATTCCATGCACATAATAATCTTTCTCTAGCGATGGCAAATACACTAGTAGCAATAGAAGAAGGAGCTACTAGAATTGATGGCAGTGTACGATGCTTAGGTGCTGGTGCAGGAAATACACAAACTGAAGTGTTAATTGGGGTATTAGAGCGATTAGGAATCAAGACAGGAATTGATTTCTATAAGATGATGGACTTAGCAGAGGAAATCGTTGCACCGATTCTTCAAACACCACAAGAGATTACAAAAGGGAGTCTAATTTTAGGCTATGCAGGAGTGTATTCTAGTTTTCTATTACATGCCAATCGAGCAGCTAAAAAATGGAATGTTGATGCAAGAGATATCTTAATTGAATTAGGAAAACAAAAAGTAGTCGGTGGGCAAGAGGATATGATTCAAGAAGTTGCTTGTATGTTAGCAAATAAAAAATTGTCTGTTTTTTGAGAGGAGACGGTACTTATGATAACTGAAATTGCAAATAAAATATATATGCACCAAAAAAATGGTTTAGAAATGGATAAAATTACGATTGAACATCCAGAATTAAACGTTAATAATGCTTACGAAATTCAAAAATTAAGCATTGATCATGCGATTAAAAATGGAGATCCATTAATTGGTTGGAAAATGGGACTAACAAGTATTGCTAAACAAAAATCTGTTAATGTTGATGAGCCGATTTATGGACGCTTAACAAAATCGATGGAATTAGAAGAAAATGAATTAAAGATGGAAGGTTCAATCCATCCGAGGGTGGAGCCAGAAATCGCATTTATGATTAATAAACCATTATTTGGACATGATGTAACAGCAAAAGATGTATGGGAAGCAACTGAGTATATTGTACCTGCATTAGAAGTAATCGATAGTCGATATAAGAATTTCTCATTTACACTGACAGATGTAGTGGCAGATAATGCATCTTCATCAAAATTTATCATTGGTAAACAACAATATTCACCTACATATACTTCATGGGATGAAATTAACGTTGAATTATATAAAAATGGTGTAAAAGTACAAAGTGGTGTAAGCTCTGATGTACTAGATCATCCTGTAGAATCTGTCGTAAAGTTAGTGCAGATGCTAAGTAAAAACGGCGACCAAATTGAACCAGGGATGATTATCTTAACGGGCGGTATTACAGAAGCGATCCACGTTGAAGAGGGCGATATTGTAGAAGCACGTTTTGAAGGAATCGAGACAATGTCACTACAAGTAACGAGGTAGTACTTTATGCCAATCATTCAAATTCAACTGATTGAAGGTAGAAGTCCAGATTTAAAAAAACAATTAATGAGAGAAATAAATGAAGTTGTTTGTCGTACATTGGATGTTCAGCCAGCGCAGGTAAGAATTTTAATAAACGAATTCGAAAAAGCAAATTGGTCCGTTGGAGGAGTTGCAAAGGATGAGTAAAAAAGTCCCTTTTTTAAGGGGCTTTTTTCTTGTTGGGAATTTAAGGAGGGGATTTTTTGATTATACAAGTGGGATCTATGGTGGATCAATCTATTTTAAAAATAATTTAAGCAATAAAAAATAAAATAACCTTAACTATTTAGTGCCTAGGTTAAGGTTACTTATTTTTTAATAATATTAAGTAAAGGCAAGTTCAATCAGCTTAATACTTTAATAGTCTTATAGAGAACTAATCTATGTTACATACATCCTTTGGGCAGTTATCACAGCCTATTTCATTTTTAAGAAATTGTAAGTCTTTGATAATAATTTTTCCATCAGGAGAATAACTAATAACATTTTTTTTCTTTAAATCACTTAACATCCGATTGACACTTTCTCTTGTAGCAGCACAAAACTTAGCTAATTCTTGATTGGTAAGATGAATATTAAGAAGAATTCCGTTTTCTATTAATTCCCCGTATGAGTTCGATATACGAATAAGCGTGGAGTAAAGTGCGCCTTTTTTACCATTTAACACTAAGTCTCGAATCTTAGATTGATTTTTTCTAAGGTGAGTAGAAATCCATTTCATAAATTCAAATGTCAATGGAGCATGGTTAATTAGTTCTTTCTCCAATAGATCTTTAGGAATGACCTGTACTTCTGCTGCTTCTAAAGTATAAGCGCTAAGCATATAATTTGCATTTTCTGAAAAAAGAGTCAATTCTCCAATTAAATCATCTTTTTGACAAATGCGAAGATTTAATTCATCACCATATAGAGTCACCTTACTTATTTGGATAATTCCTGATTTAATTAGATACAATTCTTTAGCATCTTCTCCTTCTTGAAATAAGAAGGTGCCTTTTTTTACTGAACGTGTTGATCCGATTGACTGTAATAAGGAAGCCAAATCTTTAGAAACGATTGAAAGGTCACTTTTTCTATTATTATTTTTTTCCATCAAAGTATCTCCGCCCCGTTATAATTGAACACTAATGTTTTTATGTATATATCCAGAAAACAAGTATTTTAGGTATTACATTTATTATTATAATACCATGCTATTGAATAGCATAGAACTCTAAGGAGATAGAATATGAAAAGATTGACGTTGAAGCGGGATAAACTTTATGTGGCAAATTGATAAGTTACTCGGCCATCAAGGACAAGGTTGTGACATACATCATACGGCGAAATAATTTTGTGTGCTAATCTAAACTAAAAACCGTACAAAAGAAGGGGTGAGAAAAAAATGACGAATATTTTCGATACCCGCAATCGACCATTACGAGATTTAAGAATTTCTGTAACAGACCGTTGTAACTTTAGATGCAGCTATTGTATGCCTAAAGAGATATTTGGAGTTGACTATCCCTTTATGAGTAAAGATGAAATCCTATCCTTTGAGGAAATTGTTCGATTAGCAAAATTGTTTGCAAAAATAGGTGTGGAAAAGATTCGTTTAACAGGAGGGGAACCTCTTTTAAGAAAAGATCTACCAATACTGGTTAAACGTCTTTCAAAAATTGAAGGAATTAAATATGTGACTTTAACAACAAATGGTGTATTTTTGGCAAAAAACGCCAAAGCGCTAAAAGAAGCCGGAATTTGCCGCGTAAATGTAAGCTTAGATTCTCTGGAAGATAAAGTTTTCATGAAGATAAATAATATGAATATGAGCGTTTCCACAGTTTTAAACGGAATTTTTGCAGCTAGGGAAGCAGGGCTAGAAGTCAAAGTAAATATGGTAGTAAAGAAAGGTCTAAATGATACGGAAGTATTACCTATGGTCCGTTTTTTAAAAGAAAAAAATATTACATTACGATTTATAGAGTATATGGATGTAGGGTGTACAAATGGATGGAATTTTAAAGACGTTATCTCAAAGAAGCAATTATTTGATATGATCCAAGAACAATATCAGTTGGAGCCTATAGAGCAAGATTATATTGGTGAGGTAGCAAAACGATATCGATATAAAGGAACGAATACTGAAGTAGGATTTATCTCATCCGTTACAGAAACCTTCTGCGGTTCATGTACGAGAGCCCGACTATCTACAAATGGAAAGCTATACACCTGCCTATTCGCTTCAGAAGGCTATGACTTAAGTGAGTTATTGCGTTCTGGAGTTTCGGATAAGTACATATTAGCAACAATACAATCAATATGGGAAAAACGAGATGAAAGATACTCCGAGATCCGAACAGAAGAAAGTCATAAAAATCGTAAAATTGAAATGTCTTATATTGGTGGATAAAAATTCAACTATTTTTTAATAGTTGTTTTTTATTGTCCTTTAAATCATCTTTTCGTAAGAGGATGACCGAAAACATTCAGCATTAAATGGATATTGGTTTGAAACAAACATAATAAAAAAACTTCTCATTTAATGAAAAGTTAGAGTGTTGAAAAATATTGTGGTCAATATAAAAAATACGAACAATAAATGATGTTTGATGAAAATGCAATATTTTTAAATATGTTCTATCTATATTCTCTTACCTGAAAGACAATTGATTGATAATATATTTTTTAACTAACTTGCAAAAATTTAACATAGTTAACGTCATTATTAAACAAATATCTTTTTGGGGATCATTATTTATATGATTTGTAAGTCGTGGATTATCTATCACTTACAATTAGATTAATAAAGGGAAATTCATTCGTTTAATAGACTAATCTATTGATTTTAAGATTATTCTTTTTTATTAAGAAGTTGATTGGAACGAAAGGGTGCTCGACTCCTATGGGATAAGCGGGAAGGCTGAGACCCCGCAGGCTTGCCGAGGAGGCTAAAGAATCTCGCCCCATGGAAAGCGAGCACACTGTAGTGGAAATCATACCACACAACTTATTTATCAGTGATAAAATTAATTGACAACTTCCTTTTTCAACAGAAAGAACTTCTCATTGAAGAGAAGTTCCTTGTTCATTCAGGCTATTATCCTTGTAATATTGTTTCCAAATCGTCTTGAGCATTTGTAATTAATTTTAAACCAAATGTATCAACTAATACATTCAATACTCCCTCATTGATAAAGTCAGGTGCTTTTGGTCCAATTCGAATATCTTGGATTCCAAGGCTAAATAACCCTAATAATATGGCCACGGCTTTTTGCTCGAACCAAGAAAGTATAATACTTACTGGCAATTCATTGACACTACAATTAAAACTTTCTGCTAATGCAGCCGCAATTTTAATTGTTGAAACTGAATTATTGCATTGCCCTAAATCTATAAATCTAGGAATATTTGTACCATATACAGTACCGTAGTCTACATCATTAAAGCGAAATTTACCGCAAGATGTTGTTAAAACCACTGTATCATTCGGTAAAGAAGTTACAAGTTCACGATAATATTCTCCACCTTTTCCTGGGGCATCACAACCTGCTACAACAAAGAAGCGTTGAATTTTCCCATTTTTTACAGCTTCTACAATTTCAGGCGCAATCGATAAAACTGTTTCATGATGATATCCAGTAGTCATTACTTCTTCTGATTCGATATTTGCTGCTGGTAGTTCTAAAGCACGTTGAATTAATGGTGAAAAATCTTCCTCTATAATCTTTGTTACTCCTTCTAATCCCGCCACTTCATATGAGAAGAAGCGATCTGCATAACTACCTTTTATTGGCATCACACAGTTCGTGGTTGCTAAAATTGCTCCTGGGAATTTTTCAAATAAACGACGTTGATCAAACCATGCTTTTCCAATGTTACCCTTTAAATGTGGATATTTTTTCAATTCAGGATAACCGTGAGCTGGTAGCATTTCAGAGTGAGTGTAAATATTTATCCCTTTACCTTCTGTTTGTTTTAACAATTCTTCTAATGCAAATAAATTGTGACCAGTAACAACAATGCATTTTCCTTCAATTTTATTAGAAGAAACTTGTACAGGTTCAGGAATTCCAAAATGTTTTATATGAGCTTCATCTAAAAGCTCCATTACACGAATTGCAGCTTTACCTACCTTCATAGCCATATCTATGTGTTCTTGTAAATTAAAATTTGAATTTGTTAAAGTCATATAAAGAGCTTCATGTGTTACTTGGTCCACAAATGGATCAGTATACCCTAATTGAGCTGCATGTGTTCGATAAGCTGCAATTCCCTTTAACCCATAAACCATCGTATCTTGTAAACTTGCAATTGTTTCATCTTTTCCACATACACCTACAATTTTACAACCACCAACCGGAGTTTGTTCACATTGGTTACAAAACATCCTTCATCCCCCTAACAATTTTTACTAACTTCATTATAAGGGGGGGAATAATCATTGTTTGTGACTTAAATCACATGAAATCTCTAAACTAAAAAATAAATTTTTTCAAAAAAAAGGATATAAAATTAAAATTCATAGAAAACAAATAGAGAGTAGGAAATATATTTATCTTCTAATAAAAAAAGGTGCCTAAATAGACACCCTTTTTTCAAAAATCAATATTTAAATTGAACAAAGCTATAATTTTAAAAAATTGTATAATGAGAGAATAAAAGACTGAAATTAAATTTATGAATTACTTAGCAGAGTAGCTTTTAGGTAACTTAAAATGATTCTGATTCATCACATCACGTAGTCGGTCAGGGTAATCGGTTATGATTCCATCAACACCATCATCAATAAGCTTTTGCATTGTTGGTTGGTCATCAATTGTCCATGGAATGACCTTCATCCCGTACTGATGAGCTTCTTCAACCATACTTTTAGTAATATAAGGCGTGTAGTTCGCATCAGTAATTTTGCCATCCTGTGGGAACCCATGGACTGGAGATATTGCATCTACACCTAATGAATGAGCCGCAGTAACAAGATTTCCATTAAAATCATCAATATCGATTCCACCTAACCAAGGTGATTTACCAGGTTTGCCAGGTTGTAGAAATTCTGGTCCGTTCGTTAGCGCAACAAGAGGCAATCGTGGTTCAACTTCATGCATAAGTTTGAGCGAACCCCAGTCAAAGCTTTGAATTGACACTTGGTTCAACATCCCAGCTTCACGTACTTGTTTGGCAACGATTTGAACGAATTCCTCGCGAGGAGCTGTTTGTTCTGGTGCTCCAGCTTCAACTTTCGTTTCGATATTCATCCACACTTTTTTAGCTTTATATTTCTTTACAAGATCAAATACCTCGGTTAATAGTGGCATACGAGCACCAGGACTTAGTTGCTGACCAGGGAATTGGGGTAGACCTTTTGAACCACAATCGAGGGTTCTTACTTGAGTAAGCGTTAAATCTTTTATGTATTTTCCAACGTATGGGTACTCCGAATCACCAACGAACGCTGGTTTCGTGTCAGAGCATTTTGTACCTGTAATCTTACGGTCGTGCGTAATAACAGCTTGATGATCCTCTGTTATTTGTACGTCAAGCTCAAGTGTACTTACGCCTAGTTCAAGTGCATGAGAGAATGAAGCTAAAGTTGACTCAACTGTAAGCCCTAGTCCTCCACGGTGAGCTTGAAGGTCAAATCCTTTTGGACCAAATGGCTTAAACGTATTCTGATTCGCAGTAGTTGTTTGTGCTGAAACTTGGCTAACTCCTGAATATACCAATAGTGATGTCATTGCTGCTAAAATTAACTTTTTCCCATTCAATTTTAATCATCTCCTCATATAAATCTATTACTCTATAAGAATAGATGACGAATTTAAAGTTCAAATGATTAAAATAATAAAAAAAAGTAAATAAATGTTGAAAAATGTAAAAATAATTAGTTTTTTAGATGAAAAAATAAGCCAAATCCATCTTAGATCGGATTTGGCTTTATTTTTATTGAGCTTTTTTCGCTCTATTTTCTTTTACTTCAAAGGTTAACTTTTCTTTACCCATTAAGATAATCGCGATAAAACCTAAAGTAATCGGAATTAGTGTCCATTTAAAAGTAGTCGCAACAGAATGGGCCATTGCTTCCGAGATTTTATGAAGTACATCAGGTGGAATTTTAGATCTTGCATCAGCGGATAATAATGCACGTGAATCAACTTTTCCGCCAAATGCACCTAAATTACCAAGTAAATCACTTACTTTGTTTTTAAATACGTGGTTTTGAATTGTACCAAAAATAGTAACACCAATTGTCATACCTAATGTTCTAAAGAAAGTATTTGTTGATGTAGCGATGCCTCGTTTTTGAGGTTCAATTTTGTGTTGAGTTGCCATGCTTAAAAGTGAGAATGAACAACCCATTCCAAGACCAGCGATAATCATGTAAAACGTTACTGTTGATCGAGCTGTATTAGTATCTAATGTGCTTAATAAATACATTCCAATAAAGAATAAAACAACTGAAACTAACATAATGCTTCTATAACTAAATTTACGTACCGATTGTCCTGCTACCTGACTACCTACAACAGAACCAAGCATCATCGGAATAAGAATGATACCAGAATTTGTAGCTGTACCACCATAAACTGATTGAACAAAAAGTGGGATTAATACAGTCGTAATAATAAAAGCAGAACCGTAGAAAAATGCAACACCTTGAGTTGCCGCAAATAGCTGCTTTTTAAATAAGCTAAATGAAATAATTGGCTCTTCAACTTTTCTTTCAATTAGAATAAATGCGATAAACAATACTGCAAAGATTGCAAATAAGGAAATAATTGGACCAGAATTCCAATCGTATTCATTTCCACCAAGTTCAAGTGCAAACATTAAACTGACAACAGAGCCGACAAGTGTAATTGCACCAAACCAGTCGATTTTAAGTTTTCTAAGGTGTAGATTTTCTTTATAAAACTGAGAAATTAAATATAAAGAAATAATACCTAAAGGTAAGTTGATATAGAAAATCCAACGCCAATCAATTTGATCAGTAATATATGCTCCTAAAAGTGGTCCAAATACACTAGAAAGACCAAAAACTGCACCAAATAAACCAGTCATTTTTCCTCGTTTTTCAGGTGGGAAAATATCGAAAATAATAGTAAATGCAATTGGCATTAGTGAGCCTCCACCAATTCCTTGAATCGCACGATAAACACTTAATTGAACAATACTATTTGCTGTTCCACATAATGCAGAACCAATTAAGAAAATGATAAGTCCTAATAAATAAAATCGTTTACGTCCATACATATCTGATAACTTACCAAATATCGGCATACTTGCCATAGTAGCAACCAAATATGCAGAGGTTACCCAAATGAATTGATCTAAACCACCTAGTTCTCCAACAATTGTCGGCATCGAAGCTGAAACAATTGTATTATCCATAGCTGCCATTAGCATTCCTAATAATAGACCTGCTACGACAAAGCCAACCTTGCTGTCTTTTGAAACCATTAAGTTTCCCCCTTATTTAATGCTTTAGTCTCTTTTGGAATCAATTCATTTATATCATTCCAAAATTTAAATAATAATGTTAACTCTTTGTCATCATACTGGTTAAAAATATTAGAAAGAGAGTCAGATAATGGTTTAAAAAGCTCTGCTAATTCATCATCACGTTCATATACAGGTTTAATTATTACTCGTCTACGGTCATTCGGATCTTGAATACGTTCAACAAAGTTGACTTTTTCAAGTCGATCAATAACGCCTGTTATAGCACCAGTAGAAAGATGTGTTAATTGAGATAACTTTCCGGCTGTAATCGGACCAGTATGGCAAAGCAGTTCTCGACATCGTAAATCAGTCGCATTTAAATGAAGGTTTGAGGCAAGCCCTTCGTTAAAAAGAACGATAGAAGTGCTAAATTTTCTAAATTCCATTATTAGAGATGGAATAAATTCACTTCGAATGATTGGGTTTTCTGACATTTCATTCTCTCCTTAAAATATAGGAAGTACTAAAAAGTTAACGTAACTAAATATCTTAGTAACTAAAATAATTATAATTCAAAGGAACCAATTAAAGAAGAAATTGTGAGTATTTTAACCAAAATTTAATTTAGTATTAAATTATGATTTTTGAACATTTTTTAGTATGACAAAGGAAAAAGGGATTAGGTTATATAATTTGAAATAGCTTAATTCTAGGGATTGGGAGATAGGTAAAAAGTCATCAAATCTTTTTTTATGCGCTTACTTCACTAATTAATTTTTTCAATAATTAAGTGTCCTTTAACGAATGCTATAAAAGGAAGTAAATGAAAAAAGTGTAGGTGGAAACAGATGAATAAGAATATTGAAATTGTACCTTATCGTACTTCCTGGGAAGATGATTTTCAGTCTGAAAAAAAGGCAATTGATCTATTATTACCGGAGAAAGCAGCGATTTATCATATAGGGAGTACTTCAATTCCGAATATGTTTGCGATGCCAATCATTGACTTAATGATCGTAGTCAAATGCTTAAAAAAGTTTGATGAGTATAGTGATGTTCTAAAAACAATAGGGTACGAACAATTTGGGGACCAATCTAATCAAGACAGAAGATTTTTTATCAAATGTGATGATAATTGTAGTTTTCATATTCAAGTATACGCAAAAGGAAATGCTGCTGTTGAACGAAATATTGCATTTAGGGAGTATATGATTGCGCATACTGATCAAGCAATGGAATATATAAAATTAAAAAAAGAACTTGCTGAAAACAAATCAGAATATAAAAGAGGACGAAAAGAATTTTTAGATGAAATCGATAGAAAAGCAAGTAGATGGAAGAAATAACACTCCTTCCAGGGAAGGAAGGAGTGGCTTAACGATGTTCTTCATATTTCGTAAGAAGTGAAATTTCTTTTATTTGGGCGATTTGTTGTGAATTTAATGGTTTTGCAAAGTAAGCGTTAATATTATCTAGTAATTGTTCTTTATTTCTAGCTCCAACAGCTAATGATGAAACTGCTTTATGAGAAAGAACATATTGTAAAGCTAAGCTATGTAAGGATTGTTTCTCATCGAGAAGCCCGAGAAGCTTGTGGATTGTATCATTACATTCTTGTTCTGAATAAGACATATAGCCCTTGTTAGATAGTTTCTTTTCCCATTTACTAGTTAATAGCCCTTTTGCCACGGAACCACGTGCAATGACAGAAATAGTATGTTTTTCGAAAAGCGGAAAAAATTCTTCAGGCCTACGCTCTAGTACATTATATTGCATCATAACACCTTGTATAGATGAATGATTTACAAATCGATTAATAACATTCGGACGAATTGAAGAAATTCCATAATGGCGAATTAAGCCTTCTTTTATTAGTTCATCAAAAGTAAAAATAGTTTCTTCATATTGATCCTCGATAGTCCCACCGTGAAGTTGATAATAATCGATATAATCTGTATTTAGCCTGCGTAAACTGTCTTTTACAGCTTCTTTAATATATGCTCTCGATGGATCCCAATCCCATTTATCATTTGAATTATTCCAACGGTTTCCGACTTTCGTTGCAATAACGACTTGATCTCTACGACCTTTTAAAGCTTTTCCAACGATTTCTTCATTTTTACCAAAATCATATAAATCAGCAGTATCAAAGTAATTGATGCCAGCATCGATTGCGGCATGAATAGTCGAAATCGCCTCATTTTCTTCTGTCCCAAGAGACATACATCCTAAACCAATTTCGGATATTTCTAATAAAGTAGAACCAAGCTTACGTTTTTTCATATAAATCCCTCCAAATTTAATTGTAGGGAAAAGAGAATTATTTTACAACATAGAGAAGCTTGCCATTTGAGTTTTGAATCCATTCTTGAACGGTTTTATATTGCATACTAATAACTTCGAGGGTTTTTAAAATTTCTGTTTTGGAGCCCACGAGGACAACAGAATTTTCCGTCATACACATTTTCATCAGACTACCTCATTTCAGAAAGTATTTAAATGAAATAAATGATAAAATGTATGTGACAACCATATTAAATAGAACAAGGTGATGAAAAAAATGAAAAAATTTGAAGAAAAAACACTAGCAGAAGAAAAAATATTCACAGGAAGAGTTATATCTCTTTATCATCAAAAGGTAGAATTACCGAATGGAAATACCAGTACGCGTGAAATCGTAAAGCATCCTGGCGCCGTGGCTGTTATTCCAATTACAAATGAAGGAAAAATTGTTTTTGTTGAGCAGTACCGAAAAGCGCTAGAACGAAGTCTTCTAGAAATTCCAGCAGGAAAACTAGAAAAAGGCGAAGAGCCACTTGTAACAGCTAAACGAGAGTTAGAAGAAGAGACAGGATATGAAGCAGCAAATTGGGAGCATATCCAATCTTTTTATACTTCACCGGGGTTTGCAGATGAGTACATACATATATATGTAGCAAAAGGTTTAAAGAAATTAGAAAATAGTGCTGCGTTAGACGAAGATGAATTTGTTGAAATGTTTGAGTTAACATTAGATGAGTGTCTAGAGGAACTAAAAAAAGGTTCAATCCATGATGCAAAAACATGTTTTGCAGTCCAATATTTACAATTATTACAAAAAAATTAAAATAAAATTAAAAATAAATCTCAAAATATGGTAATAAACATGTTAAAATAAAGTGACATTTTTTGAGAGGATGAGTAGATGAGAATTTCGTCAATTAAAAAAACAGCTAAAAGTCATTTATCCGGTAATTGGGGAAAAGCGATTTTAACGTTAGTAATTTTTGGTATTTTAGAAGGACTTATTTATATGTTACTTAATGCACCAGTAGATAAGCATTACACTGGAACTTTATTTCCAAGTTCAAAACAACAAGAACTAATTCCAGGTGGGGTACTTACAGTAATTGAAGTTATATCTGCGATCATAAATACATTACTAGGCTATGGATTACTTGTTTACTTTTTAAAGTTGATTCGTGATGAGGAAAAAAGCATATCGGACTTATTTTACTATTTTAAAAGTGGTCATCAATTTATAAGAGGAATAATAGTTGGGTTTTTAGTAACTTTATTTACAGTATTATGGACGCTTTTATTAATCATTCCTGGTATTATCAAATCGATTGCTTATTCACAAGTTGGCTATATTTTAAAAGATTATCCAGAAATGAATGCCCTTGATGCCATTACATTAAGTAGAAGAATGATGGATGGGTATAAATGGAAATACTTTTTATTAGTACTTTCATTCATCGGTTGGGGTCTATTAGTCATCATCACTTTTGGGCTTGCATTGTTTTATGTAGCACCATACTTTTATACTACTCAGGCTCAATTCTATGCAGAAGTAAAAGAAGCCTACGAAGAAAAAAAGGAAACAATTTAAAAATCTTAAGACTAAAGACGTTAATTTTTTTAACGTCTTTTCTGTGTGTTGAAATATAAAATGGTCAATAAGGAAAACGGAGATTAAATGAACAGTTAATTAAAGATGAAATTAGCATTTTCTGGATGACTATTAATGGTTTTAAATATTAATCTGTTTGAGTAATTTCATGATTCTAATAGCACTAGTAATGGCATTTTCAGAAGTTTAAAATATTATGAACTAATTTTAAGAAAAACAAATTGAATTGATTAGTTTAATTAATGTTCCATTTTTATTGACCTAGAAGATACTTAATTTACAACAGTTAAGATACTCTAAGTAAAGGCTATTTGATTAAGGTCTATTGCAGACTTTTTTTGATGAAAAAGTTGATTGGAACGGAAGGGTGCTCGACTCCTATGGGATAAGCGGGAAGGCTGAGACCCACCCCGCAGGCTTGCCGAGGAGGCTCAGGTCTCGCCCCATGGAAAGCGAGCATCCTGTAGTGGAAATCAACATCACTCTACTCCTTTTACGAAAATTTGGTAATTTAATTGAGAAGGTAGATAAAATAGAAAACAGGAAAAATGAATACAATAAGACAACTAATCAAATACGATGAAGGTGAGAATATTGTTTGTTAATGGTGAACTTGGCACATATCACGTTCGAGTAAAAGGGGATGGCAAAGTCACAGTTCTTTTAGAATGTGGAATGATGCATACTCTTCATCAATGGAAGTATTTACAAGAAGAGTTGAGTAAATATGCCAAAGTTATTACATACGATCGCTTAGGTTATGGAAAAAGTGGAATATGGACAACAGAACGATCAACAGAGCAACAAGCTTTTGAATGCTATGATATGTTATTAGCATTAAATATTAAAAGTCCATTAATTGCTGTAGGGCATTCTCTGGGAGCATATATTGTATTCCAATTGTCTCGTCTTTTTCCAAATGCCATCCAATCTATGATTTTACTCGATCCAACACATCCGACTCTAGAGGAGCATGAGCAGAAATTTTATGATAAGTTACTTTATCAATTCGCGATAATGATGAAGAACGCGAACCAATTTAATCTTACTAAGGTAATTCCAAATAAGTTAATTAATAAAATATTGAAAACGGCCCCAGATAATCAGTTCGAAATGATTGGTGCAGTTAAAAGCTATAAACATTGGAAGACTGTTGTTAGTGAGTGGAAAAACCTAAATTATAGTAACTTACGAATAAAGGACGCATTAAAAATTAAAATGAATATTCCTTTACTAGTATTAACAGCTTCAAATCAAAGTGGTTTACAGCTTAATCTGAAGAAAAAAAAGGAATTACTACATAAAGTCGAAAAATATCATAATGAATATTGTGAAACAACGAATCAAGGGAACCGTCAAACATTAGAAGGTCACACACATTCAACTATTTATGGAAATAATGAAGAAAATGCAAAATCGATTGGTCATATCATAAAAAAACAAATTGAATTATTAAATTAAAACAAAGCTGTTTTAGTCGTTGCCGGACTTTAACAGCTTTTTATATTTTTTTTAAAAATTTTGTTGAAATAATCCAATTTCGCCCCACGAAAAGCGAGAATCCTGGAACTAAAATTATTAATCCTCTCTATAAAATAAGAACAAAAGCCACTTTTTCTTTATTATTAATTTTCCAACTTTTATAAATTAATAGAATAAATTACTTGTCCATTCATAAAATGAAGAGAGAATATAGTCCAGGAGATGATATCATGACAAGAAGCTCAGTCAAATCAACGATGAAAAAACATGTTAAAGATTATTTGTCACTCTATATTTTTGTTAGTGTGATCTTACTTTTTGGTGTAGTATTTGGAGCAGTCATCGTAAATAGTATGAATGTGAGTCAAAAGCAGGATATTTTATCCTTTATTACACATTTTTTTGGACAAGTTAATAATGGTGATTATATTAGCGGAAATGAAGTGTTCCTTTCTAGCTATTCTTCTCATTTGAAGTTTTTAGCATTGATTTGGGTTTTAGGGATTTCAATCATCGGATTACCAATCATTCTTATTTTATTATTTATGAAAGGATTGGTAGTTGGATTTACAGTTGGATTTTTAGTCAATCAATTAGGTTGGCACGGTATTTTATTAGCATTTTCTTCAGTTTTTCCACAAAATGTTATCGTTTTACCATTATATATACTATTAACAGTTTTAGCAGTTCAGCTATCCATTCGAATGATTCGAAAACAATTTATTAAAAATGATAATGAACCAATTATGAAACAGTTAGTCTCGTATTCTATTGTCTTTGGAGTTGTTGCGGTTTGCTTAAGTATTGCAAGTATTATTGAGGCATATGGTTCAACTTATTTTTTAAAAGCCATCTCAGAAATAATTGTTTCAAAAAATTAACAAATAATTTTTGACACTTTCTCTTTCTTTGTTATAATTATTATCAAGTGGCGAGGGAGTGAAAAGAATGGAAGAACGAGTTGAACGAATAAAGAAACAACTACATTTAGCAGGATACAAATTAACACCACAACGGGAATCCACTGTTCGTGTTTTATTAGAAAACGAAGAAGATCACCTAAGTGCAGAAGATGTTTACCTCCTAGTGAAAGAAAAATCGCCAGAAATTGGACTTGCTACTGTTTATCGTACGTTAGAATTACTAACTGAGTTAACAATTGTTGATAAAATAAATTTTGGTGATGGCGTTTCAAGATACGACTTAAGACATGAAGGTGCGCAACATTTTCACCATCATTTAATTTGCACGGTTTGCGGAGCAGTAGATGAAATTCATGAAAATCTATTAAGTGAAGTTGAAAAGACAGTTGAAGAACGTTGGAATTTTAAAATTAAAGATCATCGATTATCATTTCATGGTGTATGTCATCGTTGCCATGATCAAAACGAAGAGTAGTAAAATGATTTTAATTTAATTAAAATCATTTTATTTTTGATTCTTAAAAGACGGAGCAGTTCAATAAAAAGAGTCTGCTCTTTTTCATGTTCTAAAAATGACACTGAATGATTAATGTTGATTTTTTGAAGTATGATTTGTCCTATTTTTGCATAGTATGTAGTAATGATGTCTTTACTTCTAGCAAAAGGTGGTGGTCATATGAAAAAAAGAGCAAGTATTGTTTTTAATGTAATAAAAGTTACAATTTTATTCATTACATGTACAATTTTATTTTATTTTGCTATTCAATGGATTCATTCTGAATATGAAAATATGCATCGATATGACCGACCAGAAGGCTCAATGTTAAAGGTGGACATTCATAAAAAGGATGGTGCTTTTAACCAATTGGTACGGTTTTATCAAAACGGGGAGTAATGAAATGTGACAACGACTGATAAAACACCTTTTAAAAAAGAATTTGATTTTGCTACGGAGGATTTTATCCATTTTATCCAAGTTGAAAAAGGTTTATCTAAAAATACAATTCTATCATATGGTAAGGATTTAGAAAGCTACGGAAAATATTTGGACGTTGTTGAAAATATAAATGGTCTCTCAAATATAACTAGGTTACATATTATTAGTTATTTAAAATATTTAAAAGAAAGAGATTTAACAGCTCGAACAATGGCTCGTCAATTAGCAACAATTCGCTCATTTCATCAATTTTTAATTCGTGAGGTTGATGGTATGAAAGACGATCCTTCACTCTTAATAGAAATTCCAAAAGCGCCAAAAGTACTTCCAAAGGTTTTATCACTACAGGAAGTAGAGGCTTTATTAGAAGTACCTGATCACTCTACGTTTGGTATTAGAGATAAGGCAATGTTAGAATTGTTATATGCTACTGGCATGCGTGTGTCAGAGTTATTATCATTAAATCTATCTGACATTAATTTAACAATGGGATTTGTGCGATGTTTAGGTAAAGGAAGTAAAGAACGAATTATTCCTTTAGGTAAACTTGCGATTGAATCAATTGAAAATTATTTAAAATTGTCGAGAAATGAATTAAAGGGTAAAAAAAATAATGATGCATTTTTCTTAAATCATCATGGAAATAGAATGTCTAGACAAGGATTTTGGAAAAACTTAAAAAAACAAGCCGAAAAAGCAAATATTCAACATGAACTAACACCGCATACTTTACGTCATTCATTTGCAACACATTTATTAGAAAATGGCGCTGATTTAAGATCAGTTCAAGAAATGCTAGGACATGCAGATATATCTACAACTCAAATTTATACACATGTAACGAAAAATAGACTTAAGGATGTTTATAAAGAGTTTCATCCAAGAGCTTAATTTCAGACTGTCCGCCAAACGCTTGAATCAGCCTGAAACTCAGATTATTAAAATTTTATTTACACATTAAGAGCTTAAATTAAGCTCTTTTTTCTTGGATAATGATTGTTATAATGTGAATAGCATAATATATTAAATTAATCATAGATGAACTGAAACTAGGTGACTTGAAAGGATGAAATAAATGATTACGATTAAGACTGAACGTGAAATTAACTTAATGAATGAAGCAGGTACTTTATTGGCTGCTACGCATAAGGAAATTGCCAAAATGATTAAACCGGGGATTACTACATGGGAAATCGATCAATTTGTTGAAAAGTTTTTAGCAGAAAATGGTGCAAAACCGGAGCAAAAAGGTTACCGAGGATATAAATATGCAACTTGTGCATCAATTAATGATGAGATTTGCCACGGATTTCCTCGTAAAAAACCATTAAAAGATGGAGATATTGTAACGATTGATATGGTTGTAAATTTAAATGGTGCGCTTGCTGATTCGGCTTGGACATACGGTGTAGGAAATATAGCTAAAGAAAACAAAGATTTATTAAAAGTTACGCAAGAATGCCTATATAAAGGGATAGAGCAAGCTGTAGTAGGAAACCGTATTGGTGATATTGGTTTTGCGATTCAATCTTATGCTGAGTCATTAGGTTATTCTGTTGTGCGTGATTTTACCGGACATGGCATAGGACCAACTCTTCATGAAGAGCCATATGTTCCTCATTTCGGTATGGCAGGTAAAGGTTTAAGACTGCGTGAAGGGATGGTCATTACGATTGAACCAATGATTAATTTAGGATCATGGCAATCAACAATGGATTCAAATGGCTGGACTGCAAGAACAAGAGATGGAAAAAATTCAGCCCAATATGAACATACTTTAGCAATTACAAGTAATGGACCAAAAATATTAACAATGCAATAAGTTAATTATTATTTGCATTGATAATGAAAGCATAAAAACTATAATTAAAAACCAATTAAAAATCTATTGACATAATGGACTAGCTAGAATACTATTATATTATTAATAAACAATCGAATACTCCAAAGGGGAGTAGCGTCAGGAGAGATCCTGAAACAAAGTCGTCATTACATGAGAAGAAATTCTCATCGGCTTTGTTGGCATACATATGTGTGCTCAGCAAGACCTTTGCCGTAGAATTACAACTATTGGCAAAGGTCTTTTTATTTTGTAGTCACAGTACAGGTTGTTTAATTAAAAATAGTAGTTTCATAAGGGGGAAGAGTCATGGATTTATTAGGTGGATTAAGTATTGGCGTACTATTGAATGTAATTTTTATCGACCTGTTATTAAGTGGTGACAATGCTATTCTAATCGCATTAGCAGCGAAAAACTTACCAGCAGACCAAAAGAAAAAAGCAGTATTATTTGGTACTTTAGGTGCAATTGGACTACGTATAGTATTTGCAGCAGTAATCGTGTATTTATTAAAAATTCCGTTTATCTATGCAATCGGTGGTTTAATGTTATTATGGATTGCATTTAAATTATTAGTCGATGATTCAGGACATGGTGAAGTTAAAAGTGGTGCAACATTATGGGGAGCAGTTCGAACAATTATCATTGCTGATGCGTTAATGAGTCTTGATAATGTTTTAGCTTTAGCTGGTGTATCACATGGTAGCTTAGTTGCAATCGTAATTGGTATTTTAATTTCAATTCCAATTATTGTTGGTGGAAGCTCATTATTAATGAAAATTATGAACAAATACCCAATTATAACAACAATTGGTTCAGGTATCTTAGCTTGGACTGCTGCTGGTATGATTACTCATGAAAAAATGATTAACGATGCTTTTGAAAATAATACAATTGCTTTAGCGTTTAAAATTGTCATGACAGCAATCGTAATTGCAGCTGGTACAATAGTTGCTAAAAGAAAAGCACAAAAACATCAAGTTACAAGTTCAGAAAATCAAACAGCATAATACGATAAAAGGCCCAGCTTATAAAGCTTGGGCTTTTTATTTTGCAATACAGTATGTAAGCAGAAATTTTCGCATATCATTTTTATTAGCGACTAAAAAAAAAGAAAATAATTATGAAATATTTATGTCAAAATAACAGGATTCTGGGGAATTATAGTATCAATAGACACAAATTGGAAAATATAATTCTTGAAAAGAATTAGGACAATAAGTATACTTTAGTTGTCAGACATCTGACGCTATCATTTAAGTTTCAGTTTGTTTCGATGAGTTAGGAGGAAAACAAATGAATAGAAAATTTAATAGAGTGTTCCTCGTTGTTATGGATTCTGTAGGGATCGGAGAAGCTCCTGATGCAGAAAAATTTAATGATGTTGGTTCAGATACACTAGGCCATATTGCTGAAGAAATGAATGGTTTACATATGCCGAACATGGCAAAACTAGGACTAAGTAATATTAGAGAATTGAAAGGGGTTCCAAAGGCCGAAAAGCCACTTGCTTATTACACAAAAATGGAAGAATCATCAGTTGGTAAAGATACAATGACTGGACATTGGGAAATCATGGGTCTTCACATTGATAAACCATTTAAAGTTTTTGCTGATGGATTCCCTAAAGAATTAATAAGTGAATTGGAAACCCATTTTGATCGTAAAATAATTGGAAATAAACCTGCTTCTGGAACCGAGATATTAGTTGAACTTGGTGAACAGCATATGAAAACAGGCGATTTAATCGTTTATACGTCTGCTGATTCTGTTTTACAAATTGCAGCTCATGAAGAAGTTGTTCCTTTAGAAGATTTATATCGTTATTGTGAAATTGCACGTAAATTAACATTAGATGATCCGTACATGATTGGTCGTGTAATCGCCAGACCATTTGTAGGTGAGCCTGGGAACTTCAAACGTACACCAAATCGTCATGACTATGCATTAAAACCATTTGGACGTACTGTTATGAATGAATTAAAAGATGCAAACTTTGATGTAATTTCAATCGGTAAAATTGCTGATATCTTCGATGGTGAAGGAATTACGAAAGCATTACGTACAGTTTCAAATATGGACGGTATGGATAAATTAGTTGAAACATTAAAAATGGACTTCACTGGTTTAAGCTTCCTAAATTTAGTTGATTTTGATGCAGTATACGGTCATAGAAGAGATCCACTAGGTTACGGTAAAGCTTTAGAAGAATACGATGCAAGATTGCCTGAAGTATTTGATTTATTAAAAGAAGATGATTTATTAATGATTACTGCCGATCATGGAAATGATCCGACATATACTGGTACAGACCATACAAGAGAATATGTTCCATTACTAGTTTATAGTAAACAGTTTTCAGAAGGTAAAGAATTAGAAATACCAAAAACTTTTGCTGATATTGGAGCAACCATTGCAGAAAACTTTAAAGTTGCAATGCCATCACATGGATCAAGTTTTTTTGAAAAATTGAGATAAGGTGGAGTTACATATGAATAAAGAAAATATCGATAAAGCCGCTGATTTTATTAAAAGTAAAGTTGACAGACAGCCTAAAATTGGATTGATTTTAGGATCTGGTTTAGGTGTTCTTGTTGATGAAATAGAAAACCAAGAAAAAATACCGTATCATACGATTCCTGAATACCCAACATCAACAGTAGAAGGGCATGAAGGACAACTAGTTTTTGGAACGATACACGGTATTGAAGTAGTAGCAATGCAAGGAAGAGTTCACTACTACGAAGGATATAGCATGGAAAAAGTTACATTCCCTGTACGTATCATGAAAGAATTAGGTGTAGAAAAATTAATCGTAACGAATGCTGCAGGTGGAGTTAATACTTCATACGAACCTGGTGATTTAATGTTAATTACAGACCATATTAATTTTACTGGTACTAGTCCACTAATTGGACCAAATAACCCAGAGCTAGGCGTTCGTTTTGTAGATATGTCTTATCCATATGACCGTGAATTAAGAGAAATTGCAAAAAGTGCTGCTAGTGAAGTAGATGTAAAACTTCAAGAAGGAGTTTACGCTGCACTGACAGGACCATCTTATGAAACTCCAGCTGAAATTCGCATGTTTAGAACATTAGGTGCTGATGCTGTTGGGATGTCAACAGTATCTGAAGTAATTGTGGCACGTCATGCTGAATTAAGAGTACTTGGTATTTCATGTATTTCAAACATGGCAGCGGGCATTTTAGACCAACCACTAAACCATGAAGAAGTTATAGAAACAACACAAAGAGTAAGAGAATCATTTTTATCATTAGTAAAAGAGATTATTCGTAAAATTGGTTAATTCAAAAGTTAACAAATATAAAAGGACTTCTACATTATGTGGAAGTCACTTTTCATTAGAAGTAATCTATACAAATTAGAAAGAGGCGTTTCAAAAATGAGAATGGTAGATTTAATCGAAAAAAAACGTGACGGAAAAACATTAACAACGGAAGAAGTTAATTTTGTAATCAACGGTTTCACAGATGGTAGTGTACCTGATTACCAAATGAGTGCTTTTGCGATGGCAGTTTTCTTAAAAGGTATGACTGAAAAAGAATATAGTGATTTAACAATGGCAATGGTACATTCTGGTGATACAATTGACCTTTCTAACATTGAAGGAATCAAAGTTGATAAGCATTCAACTGGTGGAGTAGGTGATACAACTACACTTGTATTAGGTCCATTAGTAGCTTCTTTAGATATTCCTGTTGCGAAAATGAGCGGACGTGGTTTAGGTCACACTGGTGGTACAATCGATAAATTAGAAGCTGTAGAAGGCTTCCATGTTGAATTAACAGAAGAAGAATTTACTAAACAAGTAAATGATATTAAATTAGCCGTTATCGGACAAACAGGAGATTTAACACCTGCTGACAAAAAGTTATATGCACTACGTGATGTAACAGCAACTGTTAACTCAATCCCATTAATTTCAAGTTCAATTATGAGTAAAAAAATCGCTGCTGGTGCAGATGCGATTGTTTTAGATGTTAAAACTGGTGCAGGTGCATTTATGAAAGATATTGATGATGCACGCGATTTAGCAAAAGCAATGGTTAAGATTGGTAACAACGTCGGAAGACAAACAGTTGCAGTTATTTCTGACATGAGCCAACCATTAGGTTTTGCGATTGGTAATGCATTAGAAGTGAAAGAAGCAATTGACACTCTTAAAGGTGAAGGTCCAAAAGATTTAGAAGAATTATGCTTAGTATTAGGAAGCCAAATGGTTGTATTAGCTAAAAAAGCTGAAACATTAGAAGAAGCAAGAGCTAAACTTCTAGAAAATATGAAAAACGGAAAAGCTTTAGAAGTATTTAAAGCATTTTTAGTAGCTCAAGGTGGAGACGGTTCAGTAGTAGATGATCCATCAAAACTACCTCAAGCTAAATATGTTCAAGAAGTAGTAGCTAAGCAAGACGGTTATGTTTCACAAATCGTCGCTGATGCAGTCGGAACAGCAGCAATGAAATTAGGCGCAGGACGTGCAACAAAAGAATCAGTTATTGACTTAGCTGTTGGATTAATGCTGAACAAAAAAGTAGGCGAAGCAGTTAAAAAAGGTGAATCTTTAGTTACTGTATATTCAAGCACAGAAGATATTAGTGAAGTTGAAAAAGACTTACTAGAAAACATTAAAATTTCTACAGAAAAAGTAGAAGAACCTACATTAGTTTACGATTTAATTATGGAAGCTTAAAAATTTTTAAAAGCTATTCTCTAAAGATGAGAATAGCTTTTTTTGTTCTAATTATTAAACAAAATGTCATGTTACTTTTTAAGTTAATAATATACGATCTTTTTTTTATACTTTTCAAAAAGATAACAACATACCTTTATATCAAAGGAATAAATAATAAAAGAAATGTTCTAAAGTTTTGATATAAAGGGAGCTAATCTAATGGGAAAGAAAGTGTTATTCTTCGGTGATGTTGGTATTGATGATGCGATCGCTTTGGTTTATGCACGATTAACAGAAGATATTGATATTATTGGGATTGTGGCGGATTATGGGAATGTATCTAAATTAGAAACGACCAGGAATGTTCGGTTTTTACTTAAAAGGTCAGGAAAAGAATATATTAAAGTCTATGGAGGTGCTGAGAAACCAATGACGGGGGAGGTCCCAACCTATTACCTTGATATACATGGTCCATTCGGTTTAGGTCCAATCGATCCAGGTTTAAAGTTGGAGAACTTAGAAAATTTTTGTGAAGTTATCGATTTGATTGAGCAGTATAAGCATGAACTAATTATTGTAAATACTGGGAGGTTAACCTCGCTAGCCACCCTGTTTATCTTATACGAAGATCTGATGAAAAGTGTGAATTCTTACTATATCATGGGTGGGGCCTTTCTATATCCGGGAAATGTTACACCAATTGCAGAAGCGAATATTCATGGAGATCCGATCGCAGCAAATATCGTAATGAAGTATGTAGAAGGTGCTTATATTTTCCCATTAAATGTAACACAAAATGCCATCGTTACTCCTTCAATGGCCAATTATATTCATTCTAAAGGGAAAACAGATCTTGTAAAACCATTATTAGATTTCTATTATTACAACTTCTATCAAAAGAAGGTACCCGGCATAAAAGGGAGTCCAGTTCATGATGCGGTAACTCTCATGGCAGTAATTCGTAGCGATCTTTTTAAATTTTATCAATCCGCTGTTGTAATTGATTCAACCGATGTGGCTAGAGGTCAAAGTATTGCAGATTTTCGTGTAACCGATACCCCAGAGAAATTTGAGGGGAGACCTCAACAACATATCGCAGTAGGATTAGATTATGAAGGGTTTTATAAGGATTTTATGTCTGTTATGACCGGGGAGAAATTCTAGATTAAAAATTAATAGAGAAATTATCAAATTAATTGAATCGAACTTTAGCTTTATTGCTACTTTTGTCAAACCCTTGCCATATTAAGCAAGGGTTTGTTTTTGCTTATTGTTACATTATTATTTTTTTTAAATACTTAAGCTTAAGCTTCCCAATAACATAAGTGCAAAAATGATATATGGAAAGATGATTAAAAACCATATAAAAGGCTTTTTCCACGTATCAAGTTTATTATAGACTGCAAAAGTGATTAATAAAATAACCCCTATTGGAATGAATAGGAAGCCATACATTTCAGTGAATGAAAATTTCTGTAAAATAAAGGGTAAAAACAACAAAACAGTACAGCTAATAAGCTTAAATCCAATACTTTTATTGATTATCAATTTAGTAATAATAGAAGTTATCAGTATGATGGCAATAAAATAGACTAACAAGTACATCGTAAAGTAAAACGATCCTGATAATTCCCCACCTGCCCCAGTACCATCGGCGTCAGTGGACATCCCAAATATAAAAAACAACATTGGGAAGATAATGGGACTTGTAACTAGCAATGTAAAACCAATTGTTGCTGACACTTTCTTTAATAATTCCTTCAAAATACACACTCCTAATTTAATTCTCTAGTTTCATCTTACGAGATGAAATTAAAAAAATATAGGAGAAATTAGTGAATCCTTATATTGTTTTAATATAATCGGTATACAACTAATGTATATTTAAGTCTAATATATGATCGGACTTCCAGTTTAAATAGAGGATGATTGCAGAACAAAGGAGTTAAAAAGTTTTTAGCGAATTAACACATAATCAAGAAAAATAAATTAGACAAATTAATTGAAGTTCTTCAAAAGCAAGACTACCTGAGCTTAAATCAGTTCCTTTATTTAATTAACAAAAAGAATGATAAATAGTTTATGAAATAAGAGGTGAAAAGTTGAGGCAAACGACGTGGAAAGAAATCATTCTGATGTTTAGTCCGGTAATAATAATACCGATCATTTTATTTTTTGTGTTACATTCTTCACCATCTATTGCATTGAGGACTCATGTATTTTTTAATGGTCATCCTATTTTAGCCGTAAAGTCTGAAATTGCAGATGACCAAGAACATAATCAAGGTGATAAGGAATTCCTAAAAAATGAACACGCAAAATGTTATTCTTTAAATGAAGAAAATTATATCCTTCGAAAAAAAGGTTTTATCTATATGGCTGATTATTATGGAAATGCCTAATATTAATTGTTTCAATTACGGGGATTAGTGATGCTCACGTTCCTCTAAGCAGCAGGGGCCTAAGGTGTTGCCTAACAACTTGAGGTCTTTTGCCCATGTATTTCTTATATAAATCAAGTACTTTTTTATTTCCAATCAACTTAATCATAAAAAATATTTTTCTAAACGAAACACTAAATAACTATAAGTTATAACAAGTTGAGAAACTGTTAGTATTGTTGTGATCGTGAAGCACTTGTCATTAAAACACTAAAGAAAATTATTTTCTTGTTTAATTATTTGATTAAATTTAGTATAATTGTAATCGTGCCTTGTTGCATGGGTGGGAGAGGGAGACACTAAAAGAGAGGAATTTCTTTGAAAAATTTATTGAACAAACAGTTTAATCTTGAAGGTAGCGGTACGACCATTAAAACGGAGTTGATTGCAGGTGCAGTTTCATTTCTAACACTTGTCTATATTTTGTCCGTTAATAGTACAATTTTGCATGATGCAGGTATACCGTTCCAAGGTGCAATGATTGCCACAATTCTGTCAGCTTTCTTTGGAAGCGTTATGATGGGATTATGGAGTAATTCACCTTTAGTATTAGTACCAGGAATGGGCATCAACGCATTGTTTACTTATACAATGGTTGGAGAAATGGGAATGAATTGGAAAGAAGCACTTGCTGTTGTATTTGTAAGTGGAATCTTATTATCAATTTTATCATTCACAAAATTAATTAAGAAATTAACAACTGCGATTCCATTATCTCTAAAAAGTGCAATTACAGTTGGAATTGGATTTTTCTTAACGTTTATCGGACTTCAAGCTGGTGGGATTGTTGTAAAAAATGAAAGTACGTTTGTATCGATTGCAAATTTTACAAATGTGGATGTTTTAGCAACAGTTATTACGCTAGGTATTGCAATTTATCTTTTTATTAAAAATGTACCTGCAAACTTTTTAATTACGGTTATTTTAGGTACAATCATTTCATTCATTTTACATGGTGGAATTGAAAAAGCACATGATACAACAAAAATTACAATGAAATCTGCTAGTGAGGTTGTCGGACAACTGACCTTTACTCATGTGTTGAGTTTTCCATTTTGGATTGCAGTATTTTCGTTAACGATGGTTGTATTATTCGAATCAATCGGTATTATTCATGGTCAATTAAGCATGATGAACCAAGAGCATAAGCAACAAAAGGTTGTTCAAGGAACTGCGTTTGGTATTATTTTATCCGGTTTACTTGGAACTAGTCCAACAGTTATTGCTGTTGAAGGTAGTGCAGGGATCAGTTCTGGTGGTCGAACAGGTCTTACTTCTGTTGTAACTGGATTTTTATTTTTAGGATGTTTACTCTTTATGCCATTAATCGCATATATACCAACATCTGCGATTGCACCAATTTTAATTATTATCGGTTCATTAATGGTTAAACATATTACAGATATTCAATTGGATGATCCTACTGAGGCAATACCAGCCTTCTTAATTTTAGCATTCATCCCTTTAACATATAGTATTATTGACGGAATTGCATTCGGTTTTATTGCTTATCCATTAGTAAAAATGGCAGCAGGTAAGAAAACTGAAATCACACCATATATGGTGGCAATTTCAGCATTATTCTTTGTACGTTTTGCATTAAACTTTATTGCATAAAAAAAAGCGCTGATTCTTTTACTAGAACCAGCGCTTTTTAATTTGTTGTTTTTAGAAATTTAGATTTTGCAAAACATTAATCAAAAAATTTATTTAATCGTTTATAGAAGAGATAGCCAACAACAGTACCAATTATTAATCCAATCACGTAAATAATCATGTTATTTCCATTTGCAATGGTAGATGTTAATAAAGCGATTAATGTCGCTGAAAGATAGACAAATAAGACGTTTACGAATAAACCGAATTTTTTATAAACGAATAATTTGCCGTTATTGACATTCGCAGATCTGTTATAACATAATAAACCAATTAGTAGAAATGCAACGATATAAAGGATAATGATCGTTAAATTTCCGTAGTCTATAGTTGGATAATGAACGATTTTTTCATTAAAATCCTTTGAAATTGATAGTTGGCCTGCTTGATATGGAATAGACCAACTAGTGATCGTTTTTTCAAAGCTTTTGTCAGGTAATTGATAGTTAAAGATACCATTTAAGTTTGAATAAAGACTAAAATAGATAATACTAGGTGAGAAAATCGTAAAAATAGTGAAAAGTGTTTGAGAAAAATAATGACCTGTAATTGTTCCAATCGATAGACCAATTGTAAAAAAAGCAATCGTAAATAGGAATATGACAGAAAAAATGGTAACAAATGATGAAGCATCAATATATTTGTGTAGATTCGTATTGTAATGGATTAATAGAGTTAAAATAATTAATCCAACAGTCGCCATAAAAATATGAGCAATTCCAAATACCCATTTTGATAAATAAAGTTTTCTAGGTGAGTACGGAAGCGAAAATTGGAAATCAATTCCTCCTGTATTTCGTCCAATCCCTATTAATAAAATACTTAATATTAATACAATGATCGGTGAAATAAATGCTAGCATACTAAAGTCTGATATATAAAGATACGGATTACTAGGATTAGTTAGTAATGCTCGATTTAATTCGTCAGTGTTATTGTAATAGCTAAATGGAAGAATGATCAGATAGACAAGATATAATAAAATAAGTGCAAGTCTAGATTGCTTGGAATTAATTAGCCACAATGCTTTACTAAACATATAAGTCGCCTCCATCATTTATGAAAAATAAATCCTCTAATGTCAATGGAAGTTCTTCTAAAAGGAGCGGATTTTCTTTTTCCATTCGTTTTATATATTCGTTCTTATTTCCATTAATAATGATAATTGCTACTTTGCCAGTTTTTGAGAATACAGATATAGACGGGTCATCTTCAAATATTTTAGGTAAGCCGTCTGCAAATGCTACTTGTAATTTATAAAATTGACTCGTACTTTCTTCCATTGTAGAGATTGAATTAATTCGTCCATCCTTAATAAATAAATATTGATCAATTATTTTTTCTAGCTCAGCGAGATGATGTGATGAAATAATCACACCGACTGAATTTGTGCTTGCATATTCAATGATTAGTTGCAAAACTGTCCGTTTAACGACTGGATCTAAACCGTTAGTTGGTTCGTCTAAAATGACATATTTTGCATCTGTTGAAAAGGTTAATAGTAAATAGATAAGTGTTTTCATCCCTTTTGAGTATTTACGTAAAGAAGTATTAGGTAATTTATATTTATTTAATGCTTCTAGAAATTTGTGTTTATTGAAGTTTGGATATGAATTTTCATAGATTGTAATAAGCTCTTTCACACTATATTGATTAATGAAATTTGTAGAATCACTCATATATGCAATTTGTCTTCTAGTATTAGGTGATGAGTTAATCTCTTCATCATCAATACTGATTGAGCCTTCGTCTGGAGATAGAATGCCAACGATTGTCCTTAAAAGTGTCGTTTTACCAGCCCCATTTCTACCGATTAAGCCTGTAATTTTACCTTTTTCTATTTGAAAGTTTAGATTTTTTAACACTTCATGTTCATCGAGTTTTTTACTTAAATGATGGATTTTCAACAAACTACTCAGCTCCTTTATTAGAATAGAACTCTTTTACCCAATTCATTATTTCTTCCTCTTTTACTCCATCTGTTAAACAATCAATTAATAAATTTGAAAGTTTATTTTTATATTTTAAAAGGGTATCTGTTGTAACAGTCTCTTTTGTTAAACCAATTACAAATGTTCCTTTACCCCTTATCGTTTCGATGACTCCAGTGCGCTCTAGTTCTTGATAGGCTCTACTAACAGTATTTGGATTGATCACTAATGTAGTTGCTAATTCACGTACGGAAGGAAGTTTATCTCCATTTACCAAAATCTTTCTTAGCATTTGTTCTTTTGTTTGTAGAACAATTTGCTCCCAAAGGGGTAAATGGCTTCTTGGGTCTAAAATAATTATCAAGAGATCACCACCTCAAATGTTTTCTAAGTGTATGGAGTGTATTAAGTGTATGGGTATGATTAATACACTTTACTTATATCATATGTTTTCATGTATGTAAATAGTTCCATTCTTTCTAATATTTTCTTCTGAGGTTGATTAAACTACTTATATTTGGAAAAAATATGTATGAAAAGAATGGAGGGTTATAGATGAAAAGGGTATTACTAACTCTTTTAAGTAGTGTTATGATCTTTTCTTTATCACTACCTAAAGTAAATGCAAGAGAGACACAAAATAATGATGTAAGTTTGGCAAAAAGTGCATTATCTTCCGTAATTATTGAACAAGATACTGGAAAAATCTTATATGAAAAAGACGCTAGAAAAGAGCTTCCACCAGCAAGTATGACTAAGATTATGACAATGCTTATTATTATGGAAGAAATCAATAAAGGAAAACTCAGGTTAGATGATAAAGTAATGACAAGTGAACATGCTGCGTCAATGGGTGGATCACAAATTTTCTTAGAACCTGGTGAAGAAATGACAGTAAAAGAAATGTTAAAAGGAATTGCAATCGCATCAGGAAACGATGCATCGGTCGCAATGGCAGAGAAAATTGCAGGTACAGAAGAGGCGTTTGTCGCTTTAATGAATAAAAAAGCAAAACAGTTAGGATTAAAAAATACACATTTTGAAAATCCAACTGGGCTTCCTGCACCTGGTCATTATTCATCTGCGTATGATATGGCAATCATGGGAAGAGAGCTTTTGAAATATCCATTAATCACAAAGTTTACTGGTACTTATGAAGATTATTTGAGAAAAGATACTGAAAAACAATTTTGGCTAGTTAATACGAATAAACTAGTTCGTTTTTATCCAGGAGCGGATGGATTGAAAACTGGATTTACTGCAGAAGCAAAATATTGTTTAACAGCAACTGCTAAGAAGAACAACATGCGAGTAGTTAGTGTGATTATGGGTGCACCAACTTCTAAAGAAAGAAATGCACAAATGACAAATTTACTTGATTATGCATTTAATCAATATCAAGTAAAGCAATTAATTAAACAAGGTGAGAATATCGAAAGGCTTAGTATTAGTAAAGGTAAGTCTAAAGGTGTAAATGTTATAACTAAAAGCCCAGTTTCAGTTGTATTAAAGAAAGGTCAAGAGTTGAATAAAATTACGAAAGATATTCAGCTGAACAAAAATATTCAAGCCCCAATTAAAAAAGGGCAAGTTGTCGGAGTATTAATATTAAAACAAGGTAGTAAAGTTTTATCTAAAACAGACTTGGTAGCTAATAAATCTGTAAGTAAAGCTAATTGGTATGATTTATTTAAGCGTACTGTTGGAGGATTCAACTGATTTTTTCCGACTAATTTCGAGTATTACTAAAAGATTTGGCGTTTTACCACTAGTTTTGTCATGCGTGAAGGAATTCGGTTTAGTTTTAACGAAACTTTCAATAACCGTCAAATAAGGAGGTTATTGTAGTGAGTCTTAATATTGAACTTGAAGTGAAAAATGCAATCCTTTGTGTAAGACTTGCAGGGGAACTAGATCATCACACTGCTGAGGATTTACGTTTACAAGTAAACGAGGTATTAGAGTCACAGACTATCAAACATATTTTATTAAATCTTGAGCATTTAACATTTATGGATAGTTCTGGTTTAGGTGTCATTTTAGGTAGATATAAAGTTATTCGAAATAAAGGTGGAGAAATGGTTGTCTGTTCAATTTCTCCATCAATTAAACGGTTGTTCGACATGTCTGGTTTATTTAAGATTGTTCATTTAGCTGATGATGAGTCAAATGGACTTAATGTATTGGGGGTGGCATAATGCGAAATGAAATGAACCTTCAATTTTCCGCATTAAGTCAAAATGAATCATTTGCTCGTGTAACTGTAGCTGCATTTATTACACAGCTAGATCCTACATTAGATGAATTAACTGAAATTAAAACGGTAGTATCTGAGGCTGTTACAAATGCGATTATTCATGGTTATGAAAATAATCCTGAAGGTATCGTATTCATTTCAGTTCTACTTGAAGATCAAACAGTAACTTTAACAATTCGAGATGAAGGTATTGGTATTGCTGATTTAGATGAAGCAATGCAACCTTTATACACTTCTAAACCAGATTTAGAAAGATCCGGCATGGGATTTACGATTATGGAGAATTTCATGGATCAATGTGAAGTTGTATCCACTATTAATGTTGGTACAACGATTACGGTTAAAAAGTACTTATCAAATAGCAATGTTTTAAGTAATTAAGGAGAATCGCCTATGGACGTAGAAGTCAAGCAAGATCAACCCCGTGCGCAGTTAAAGGATCATGAATTAAAAGAGTTAATTAAGCGTAGTCAGGCTGGAGATCAATTGGCTAGAGACAGCATCGTCGGGCACAACATGAGACTTGTATGGTCAGTTGTTCAGCGCTTTATTAACCGTGGATATGAACCAGATGATTTATTTCAAATTGGTTGTATCGGATTATTGAAATCGGTAGATAAATTTGATTTATCTTATGATGTACGATTTTCTACATATGCTGTTCCGATGATTATCGGAGAAATCCAACGATTTATTCGAGACGACGGAACGGTTAAGGTGAGTCGTTCATTAAAGGAAACGAATAATAAGATTCGAAAAGCAAAAGAAGAATTAAGTAAAACGCTTGGAAGAATGCCTACAATTAACGAGATTGCTACTCATATGGAAATTACGCCAGAGGATGTTGTACTTGCACAAGAGGCTAGTAGAGCTCCTTCATCAATACATGAAACGGTGTATGAAAATGATGGTGATCCTATTACATTGTTAGACCAAATTGCTGATAACCATGAAACAAATTGGTTTGAAAAATTTGCATTAAAAGAAGCGATAAAACAACTAGATGATCGAGAGCGATTAATTGTCTATTTAAGATATTATAAAGATCAAACTCAATCAGAAGTTGCTGAACGATTAGGAATTTCTCAAGTGCAAGTTTCAAGACTTGAGAAAAAGATTCTCCAACAAATGAAAGACAAAATTAAATAAAAACTTGAGCTAAAAAAGCTGAAGAATCGTAGGGAATACTATACGATTTTTCAGCTTTTTTATTTTGTCTTTATTATTGTTTTTATACTGTAACTCCGGTTTCAAATAAAGATCAATATCTTCAAGTTACACTATCAGATGCTTTTTTTCGATAGTGCTAAAGACTACATTTTCCTATTTTTACTAACTGAACTACTTAGATCAATCTTACTGTACTTATATTTTTGGGAAGTTTTCACATACTAGTTGTAATTGAATTCATAAAGCTTTGAAACTGAGGGGAAAGTATGAATAAGGTGTTATATATTAAATTACTCAATCGAATCGTTGTACAAGTAGGTAAACGTGTACATCTTGGAGAGATTGCACGATTACAAGGGATTAATGTTGATTTAACCCGAATTCAAAACATCATTGTACATGAATCAAAAAAGGAGGATGGTACACATACAGTTATTGATATTCTAGAGCTTTTACCATTAATTCTTGAAATTGAACCTGATATTTCGTTCGAGCTCGTTGGAGTGACAATGTGCATAATAGAACTTAAAAATGAAGTTTCAAAGGATCGTTTTTTTCTGTTTTGTTTCGTTTGGATCTTGCTATTTACAGGTTCTTCATTAGCGATTATTTATTTCCACGAAGATGTTAGCATGCAACAGGTTCAACAACGAATTTACTACATGATTACAGGAGAACATAATCATAAACCTTTATTACTTCAAGTACCTTATTCTTTTGGTCTAGGAATTGGGATGATTTTATTTTTTAATCAGTGGTTTAAGACTAGATTAAACGAAGAACCGAGTCCTCTTGAAGTAGAAATGTATCAGTATCAACGGTCAATGGACGAATATGTGTTAGTCAACGAAAATAAAAAGCCAAACAAAAGTGTAAATACCGATGATTAGAGAATTGTTTATAGTGTTTGTAGGTTTTTCAGGAGGTATTGCTGTTGGTACGGGCTTTGTAGCATTTTTATCGGTTATTGGAATCATTCCGAGACTAACACAGTTAACAAAAACGATTAAAAAAATTCGAGCTTATGAGTTTGCAGTTATTTTGGGAGCAATTTTTGGTTGCTGGATTAGTTTGCGAAATACCGTTTTTAATTTGCCAAATATCTTTTCCGTTTTTATTGGGCTGTTAGCAGGTATTTTTATTGGAATGTTAGCTGCAGCGTTAACCGAAGTATTAAATGTTTTTCCAATCTTAGCGAAACGTATTGGCATTCAAAAGAAAATTGTGTACTTATTAATGGCAATTGCACTAGGTAAAGTTTTTGGATCGTTATTTCATTGGATTTATTTTATAGAGTAAAGGATGGATGAAATGAGTGGGAAATTAAAAGCTAATTATAAAGAGAATATAAAACCATACCAACCGAAAAAGCCGGTATTAAAAAATTGTATTAAAGCGTTTTTAGTTGGAGGATTTATCTGCCTTTTAGGTGAGTGTATTACGAAAATCTATATTAACTATTTTAACTTTACAGAAAAAAATGTGGGTGATCCAACAGTAGCTACACTTGTATTAATTTCTAGCTTACTTACAGGGTTTGGTATATATGACAAAATTGGACAATTTGCAGGTGCAGGATCTGCAGTTCCTGTAACAGGCTTTGCCAACTCTATGACAAGTGCTGCTATGGAACATAGAAGTGAAGGTCTCGTTCTAGGGGTTGCAACAAATATGTTTAAACTAGCTGGTTGTGTAATTGTTTATGGAGTTGTTTCGGCATACGTCGTTGGAATGATACGATACGCATTTAAAGTATTCTTATAGGAGGTGAGCACATATGGCTTTAGTCGGTAAACAAACTTGGGAGTTTCAAAATGGTGTTTATGTTCAAGCATCTGGAACTGCTGTCGGACCAAGAGAGAACTTAGGACTGTTAGGTGGCAAATTTGATTATGCTTATGAAGATCTTCATTGTGGTGAAGATAATTGGGAATTAGCAGAAAGAGCATTAATGAGAAATGCAGTTTCCGTTGCGCTAAAAAAAGCAAATAAAACCGTAGAGGATATCGATGTATTTTTAGCAGGTGATTTACTAAATCAAAATGTTACTGCGAACTTTATGGCAAGGGAATTGCAACTTCCTTTTTTATGTATGTTTGGTGCATGCTCGACTTCAATGGAAACAGCTGCACTTGGTGCACAGTTAATCGATAGTGGGTACGCAAAAATGGCATTGGCAGCAACAAGTAGCCATAATGCTACTGCTGAAAGGCAATATAGATATCCTACAGAATACGGTGGACAAAAACCGGATTCTGCAACTTTTACAGTAACTGGAGCAGGAAGTGTTCTCCTTTCAAATAAAAAAAGCAAAATAAAAGTAAAATGCGCCACAATTGGTACAGTTCAGGATTTAGGATTGACTGATCCATTCGACATGGGTTCTGCGATGGCACCAGCGGCAGCCTATACAATTGTACAACATTTTAAGGACACAAATACGACACCTGATGATTATGATTTTATCGTAACTGGAGATCTTTCAGCTGTAGGCGCACCGATTTGCGAACAACTGGTTAGAGAAGAAGGATATGATATGGTAGGAAAATACAATGATTGTGGATTGCTAATCTACGATCGAGAAAATCAGGAAGTTTTTGCTGGAGGAAGTGGATGCGCTTGTTCAGCAGTTGTAACATATGGTCATTTATTTCAAGAGTTAAATAAAGGTACTTATAAACGAATTTTAGTAGCAGCAACCGGCGCTCTTTTAAGCCCAACAATGATTCAACAAAAAGAATCAATTCCAACTATTTCACATGCTGTCGTTTTCGAAAGCTGTTAGGAGGTGTTCAGATGGATTTTGTTAATGCTTTTATAGTAGGTGGTCTAATTTGTGTAGTTGGTCAATTATTTTTTGATTTCACAAAATTAACACCAGGGCATGTGATGTGCATATTTGTAGTAATTGGCTCAATTTTAGATGGGTTTGGGATTTACGATAAGCTTATAAAATTTGCTGGTGCAGGTGCAACAGTTCCAATTACTAGTTTTGGCCATTCCTTATTACATGGAGCGATGGCAGAAGCAAGTGATCACGGATTTATTGGTATTGGAATGGGGATCTTTTCCCTAACTTCATCTGGAATTTCAGCAGCAATTTTATTCTCATTTATAGTTGCACTTATTTTTAAGCCAAAAGGTTAACTTATGAAAAAGAAAAGGATCATTATCGTAACCGACGGAGATGTTTATGCGCATCGGAGTATTGAGTATTTGGCAAAACAATTTGGCGGATGCACAATATCACAATCGCAAGGTAATCCCACTAAGTTCTCTGGAAAGAGAATGGTTGAAATCATAATGCAAGCACAAAAAGAACCAGTATTTGTATTGTTTGATGACAGTGGCTTTATGGGAGAAGGTCCTGGAGAAAAAGCTTTAAAATATGTAGCAAGTGATAAACATATTGAAGTTATTGCTGCACTAGCAGTAGCATCAAATACACATCATCAAGAATGGACAAAAGTGGATGTAAGTATCGATAACGAAGGGAATTTAACTGAATACGGTGTCGATAAGTATGGAGTACCTGATATTGAAATCGGAAGAATAAATGGAGACACCGTTTATAATTTAGATCAACTAAATATTCCTTTCATTTTAGGAATCGGCGATATTGGAAAAATGGGTGGAAGAGATGATATTGAAATCGGATCACCTATTACAAGAAAAGCAATTGAATATATCCTCGAGAGGAGTGAACTCCAATGACTACGAAAAAAGAGCCGACAAAACTCACAAATAAACTAGTTACAAATGCTCATACAATAAGTGACCGTATAGGTTATGGAGTAAGTTTTGATGTCGGAAAACGTGTGATATTTGTAAATAAAGTTGAAGTTAATCTATATTATGTTAACGGATTAACGGATACAAGCTTTATTCAAAGATTCTTAGATGACTTAATTGGGTTAGAAAAAGTCGAGAAAAATAAATCAATGTTTAAAAATATTGAGGATACGATTGTCCATCAATCAGTAGAGATCGTTTTAACATTTGAAGATGTTATTAAGAAAGTACTATCTGGTTTAATTGTAGTATTAGTTGATGGAGAAGATAAAGGACTTGCAGTCGATGTTAGAAGTTATCCTGGGCGTGGCCCAACAGAACCAGATACAGAGCGAGTAGTACGTGGATCACGAGATGGCTTTACTGAGAACATTATAAATAATACTGGCCTAATTAGACGAAGAATTCGCGATGAAAATTTAAGAAATGAAATTCTTCAAGTAGGTGAAAGTTCAAAAACAGATGTTTGTTTAACGTATATAGAAGGTTTAGCGCACGCGGAACTTGTTAAAGAAGTTCGGGATCGAATTACAGGTATCCACGTTGATGGACTTACAATGACAGATAAGAAATTAGAGGAATTTATTTTAAAACAAGGATACAATCCATTTCCTTTAGTTAGATATTCGGAAAGACCTGACGTTGTTGCAAACCACATTCTCGAAGGACATGTATGTATTATCGTTGATACATCTCCGAGCGTAATCATTACGCCTGCAACGTATTACCACCATATGCAACATGCAGAAGAATTCAGACAAACTCCTTCAGTTGGAACATTCCTAAGATGGTGTCGTTATATAGGAATTTTTATGTCAGTCTTTTTATTACCATTTTGGTTACTATTATGTAATTACCCAGAGGTATTACCAAAATCATTAAGTTATATTGGTCCAAAGGAAACAAGTAATATACCAATTTATTTACAATTAATTATTGCTGATATGGGGATTGAATTCCTGAGAATGGCAAGTATACATACACCAAATGCAGTTTCCACTTCAATGGGGATTATTGCAGCAGTATTGATTGGACAAGTCGCAATTGATGTAGGACTTTTCCAACCGGAAGTAGTCCTATATACGGCTGTGTCAATGATTGGATCATATGCTACACCTAGTTATGAGCTAGCACTTGCAAATAAATTGGCCAAATTTTTTATATTAATTTTAACTGCAATATTAGGTGTTAAAGGTTTTATGATAGGTTCAACACTATTTATACTTTTCTTAGCAAGCTTGAATACTTTAAATACACCTTATTTTTGGCCATTCATCCCATTTGATGGAAGAGCCTTCTGGCATTTAGTTATCCGTACAAAAGCTAGTGAAAGTCAAAAACAAAAAGGCGGAAAAACAATTGGTGATGCTACCATTTAATCTGGTAAGTCTTATATTGTGAAATAAAAAGAGGGGATGTCTTAGGAGTTAGATTAACTGACGAATAGACGCCCTCATTTTAATTTTAAAATATGTACTAGGGCTAGTGAGGAGGTATCTCAACAGCACTTTTCATTTGTAGTAGATAAAATCGAACTTATTTATAGAAATTAGCCGATTTATTAAGTTTTTATTGTAAAAAGAAAAGAATTAGAGCTATCAATTGCTTATATTGTACAATATTGAAACTGTAATACCTATACTAGTATAGGTAAATTTTATTTTTATTTGCGGTTCTATGGAATTTAATTTCAGTTTTGTTTAATTTAATTGCGCTTTTCAGATTTTAATTGCACCACACGATTTATTTGCAAAAATTCAACGTTTATTTGCACATTCGGACCCATGTACTCAGCTCGTTACTTATGCGAGGCTCATCTCGCTTTTTCTAAATTGACAAATCCCTTTATAAAAGAAACAAACCCAGTTACTTTTTTAGTAATCGGGTTTGTTTTTCCATTATTTAAAGAATGAAAGAATCGCATCAAATAATGCAGAGAAGAAATCTTTAAGTTTTTGAATAAAAGATTGACCTTCTTTAGAATTTAGGTAATCTGAAATTTTATTTTTAGCTTTTGTTAATTGGTTTCCTACTTGATCCCAATCAATATTTAAATCTTTCATTTTTTCAAATAAAGACATCAAACTAGCCTTTTGATCTGCAGTTAGTGTAATACCAAGATCCTTTGCTAATCGATCAATTAATGATTTTAATTCATCGGTTGACATGTTTGGATTTTTAGCAAGCTCTTCTTTCACTTTAGTGACAAGTTGTACAGCTTTTTCATTACCTACTGAATCACCAAGTTGGGCAGTTTTAACCATTTCTTCATTTGCTACTTTTTTAACATCATCAGGTATAACTTCACCTGAACTCAGCTCATATGCCTTCATAATCCCAGTTAAAGCAGCAGTACCAGAGACTTCAAATGGAGCAGTAATTACAATATTTGCATCTTTTAATCCAGCCGTGATTAAAGCATTTGTATACATTGAGTTAGTAACCCATGAAATGTTATTTGATTGAACGACGATGCCTGTATTTTTTTCACCGATTGTAATCATAGCAGATGAAAGAGCTCGAGTACCGATTTGAGCACTAGGTACAGTACCATCTAAATATTTATGTTCCTCTTGATTCGAAACAGTCACAATTCTAGCATCAGATGGTGCACCCATTTCAGCTAATAATGCTTTCTTTTGCGTTTCAGACAGATTTTGTCCAAGAGTAACAATCGTATCACCAGGAACAGAATCAGCAAATACCGATAAAGGCATAGCTATTAATCCCATTGAGATGGTGAACGCTAATAACTTTCGTTTTAACAAAGAGACACTCCCTTTACAATAATCCAAATTTTACATCTTACAACACTATTATAGTACTTTTAGAAAACTTGTCATTACTTTTTGTTTTTTGTATGATTATATCAGCGTTACTAGTTTATTCAGTAATGAAAAATATAGGACAATTAAGTCTTATGAAATTGTACATACATAAGGAGGATTTTTATTATGAAAAAAGCAAGTATAACATTTGAAAATGGTGAACAAATCTTAATCGAATTATTCCCAGAGCATGCACCAGGTACAGTTGAAAACTTTGAAAAATTAATCCGTGAAGGTTTCTACAATGGATTAACTTTCCACCGTGTAATTCCTGGATTTGTATCTCAAGGTGGAGATCCAAACGGTAACGGAACAGGTGGCCCAGGATACAAAATTAAATGTGAAACTGTTGGTAACCCATTAAAACACAAAGCTGGAGCTTTATCAATGGCACATGCTGGAAAAGATACTGGTGGTAGCCAATTCTTTATCGTTCACGAGCCACAACCACATTTAGATGGCGTACATACAGTTTTCGGTCAAGTAATCGAAGGTATGGATACAGTTTTAAGAATGCGTAATGGCGACGTTATGCAAGAAGTTAAGGTTTGGGACGAAGAATAGTCAAACCAATAAGAGGTCTTTCTAAATAGACTTCAAAAGAAGAAAACCACAAGGGAAAAATTTTCCTTGTGGTTTTTTAACATGTTCATATTTGGTTAAATGGTGAAATAATTGATAGCAGTTCGGACTAGTCTAAATTCGAAGACTTATTTGAAGTTTATTTGTATTATGTTTAGTTTTTATTGTTTCACATGGCTATTTTTATGTTATTTCTTCACTATTCTTGATTCTTATAATCTAATTCCACATGATTCCTCGTCTTATTTGCAGTTTTCTTATTTTTAATTGCAGATATGATTTTTTAATTGTAGATTTCCCAAATTTAATTGCAGTTTTGGCTTATTTAATTGCACATACCCCGATTTAATTGCAGATCTCCAAAATTTAATTGCACTAACTAATCTCACCATGATCTTCAATTAAAAACGCTGTTGATAATAATGCTGGTTGTAATATGCGTTTTGATAATAATTTTGGTTCTGCTGATTTGTAAATTCTTGCTGATTTTGAACTTGTCGATTACAGTTTTTTGGTGGTCCTATAAATACAGAAGGTTGTAAATTTGCTGTTGCAATTTTCCATTGGTTTTCATCAAGACAGTAAGTATGTGAGACAATATTTGAAGGGGTAAATTTCATTAAATCCGAGAATAAAATGACATCAGGGGAAGGTGCATTAAATATTGCTAATAAATGAGTGTTGTCAACAGTTGCAATTTCATAATGCCACCAGCCTTGTGGTACGTTTGCAACCTGACCAGGGGCAATTGGGAAATTTAATAGTTGCTTTGTATAAGGGTTTAAAATCGATACAACTGCGTTGCCAGAAATACAATATACTAATTCTGATGAATTTTGATGATAATGTGGCTCTACAACATTATTTACACTTAAATAGATATCCAATAAAGACAAATTATCCAAAGTATTCAAATCATTAACGCTTAATTGATTGATAAAATTTTGATTATCTTTCACAAAGGAATTGTTTTTATTTATATCAAAAGTAAATTGAATACTTGGCGATGTATAATCTAAATCCAACCTCATAATGATCACCCTTTTATATAACTCTAACTAAAATTTACTGTATTCAAATTTATCAAATTGGTGACAAAAGCCTATGAGATGGCATTGAAAGGAAAAATACTTAACTAGTACACTAAATTATTTAAAATTCTCTCCTGTACCATATATCCCGTTTTTCCTTCTTACTGGTTTTCTGACTTGACAGAAAAATGTGAGAATTATATATTTGAAATATTGATATATTTGGAACGAATTTTACTATTTACCGTACTATAGAGGGATAATCAAACATATATTTTGTATTGGTTTAGAAGCTAATTAGAGTTTTAATAATTTTTAAGAGGGGTTAACATGTTAATTAGGTATAAGAAAACATATGAGAAAATTGCAATGGGCCTGCTTTCGTTTATGCCGAATGAAAAGAATGTGAAGAGCTTAGTAAATACGATTAAAGATTATGAAACTAAAGATGATAATCATTTGTTCCTTTGGAAATTAGACGATATTGTTGGGATTATTGGAATACAAATACTACCAGATAAGGTTATTATGATTAAACATTTAAGTGTAAACCCTTCATTCCGAAATCAAGGTATTGCAACTTCACTTTACGATGCTATTAGATCTCAATATACAGACTATACAATCGTAACAACGCAAGAAGTAGCTTCATTTATTGAACATTGTCATGTTAGTTTGAAAGTATTATAGAAAAAGGTGCTCAATTTTTGGAACACCTTTTCTTTACTGTAAAATGAAAGTGTCAAATAAATAAGTAAAACCATGTTGATTTCCACTACAGGGTGCTCGCTTTTTCGCAGGGCGAGCCTCCTCGGCAAGCCTGCGGGGTCACAGCCTTCCCGCATATCCCACAGGAGTCGAGCACCCTTCGTTCCAATCAACTTATTCAACTTTAGAAATTAATCTTAAATCCATAAAGAATAATCATTTCATTATAGAATTACCTTTTATTAATTAAAAAAAACTACTACTAAATCAATACTACTTTGGAATATATATTTTATTTTATCCCTTGAAAAGAATGATATTTATAAATATTTTCATATATGTTTAGTTAGATTTGATGATTCATAAGGATTTATAAACAACAAAATCGAAATTAACAAACAACAAAAACTACACATTTGCAAAAAAGTTCAAACTTTTATGAATAAGATTCATCTAATGTTCGCAATATTGACTTCAATATATTTCGAAATACTAAAAAAGGTGCCCAATTATTTGAGCACCTTTTCCTTTTACGCTAAATATTTCTTCGTAATTCTAATTGCTTTAATCTTTCCGAAATGACATCTGTTCGATCTCTTGTAGAATGCTTATTAATTAAATCTTCCGTAAAAGACGAGTAATTTTCTTTTTGATTTTGGAATCTTTCAATCAATTCTTGATCATTTATTGGGAGATCGAAAGGGTGATATTCCGTTTCGTTTTGAAGGTTTAGCTGTAAATCTGATACGATTTGTTGGAAGCGTAATTGATCAATACCAGCCATTTCTAATAAATTAGAATCATTTGAAAAGGTAATGACGTGTCGAAATAATTTTTTAGCACCAGTAAAGTTTCTTCTTCTATAATGATATAACACTACTGATAATCTAATTAAACCTAACCATACCTTTTTATATTGATCATTTAATTCAAGTTTCCATTGTTCTTCAAGAATTTCATGACATTCAAAAAAATCTTGATCAAAATGAAAATGACATAAATATTTTATGTATCGCTCGTTTTTATTATAATGGACCAAGTTTTTCACCTCTTTATTACTAAAATTTTATCAGAAATGGAATTATTTAAAAAGAAGAAAGCCTAGAGCTAATGTCTAGACTTTCACGTTTTGTTTATTCACGGGGTTAAATTAACAGACGAAAGCACATCCAACGATGATTAATAAAATAAATAATACTACGATTAAAGCAAAGCCTCTGCCGTGGCCGAAACCGCCGAACTCTGGAGAAACAGCACCTTTACTCATGAAATAACCTCCTTACCAAAAAAATAATTCTTCTTGCACTGATATCTTATGAAAATTTTAAGAAAATGGTATAGGCGCAAAACTAAAAATTTAGGAACAAACTAACTTCATCAATGAAAAAACCTTTTCTAATTATATAGTTTTATGAAATAATACTTTATACTGTTATAGAGTATATTTTTATTTTAAAGTAAGTTGGTGAGTAGTTTGTGAAGCAATATGAAGTTAAAATTGATGCATTTGAAGGGCCATTAGATTTATTACTTCATTTAATTCAACGATTTGAAATTGATATTTATGATATACCTGTATCTGAAATAACAGATCAATATGTTTCATATATTCATACAATGAAAGAATTAGAATTGGATATTGCAAGTGAATATTTAGTGATGGCAGCTGAATTACTTGCGATGAAAAGTAAAAGTATTTTACCTAATCATGAGGAACAAGCTGATTGGGATGCAATACTTGAAGAAGACCCTAGAGAAGAATTAATGAATCGATTAATTATATATAAGCAATTTAAAGAAGCAGCGATCGTATTTCAGGAAAAAGAATCAGAACGTGCAATGATTTTTACTCGAAACCCAGTTGATTTGTCCGAATATGGACCTAGACCAGAAGATATTGTCATGCCGACTGATGTTACGATTTACGATATGTTTGGTGCACTTCAAAAGCTTTTTAAACGTAAAAAGCTGCAAGAACCACTTCAAACTAAAATTGTTCGGGAAGAAATATCGATCGAAAAAAGAATGGATGAAATTATTACCTACTTAAAAAGTATAAAAAAGAGAACTAATTTCATCAGTTTATTTCCATATAATGATAAAGAAAGTATTGTAGTTACTTTTTTAGCGATTTTGGAGTTAATGAAAACAAAAGACATTATAGTAGAACAGGAACAAAACTTTTCAGAAATTTTTCTTACATCACGAGAGGTTTTTGAAGATAAGCAAGCTGAGGTGTACTTGTAATGGAACAGGAAAAAAAATTGGTAGGAGTTCTAGAAGGACTTTTATTTGTAGCTGGCGATGAAGGAATATCGATTGTCGAGCTATCTGAGACTTTAGAATTAAGTCAAACCGAAGTTCTAGAACTAATCGAGAGCCTTAAAGAAGAGTATGAAAATCCTAACAGAGGCTTACAAATTAGAATTTTAGCAAACAGATATAAACTTACTTCAAAGAGGGAACATGGTGAGTTTTTCAAAAAATTAGTTGAAAGCCCATCGAACTCTTCGTTGTCACAAGCTGCATTAGAAACTTTAGCAATTGTTGCATACCAACAACCAATTACGAGGACAGAAATTGAAGATATTCGTGGAGTTAAGACTGAAAAACCAATTCAAACTCTTGTCTCGAAATATTTAATTAAAGAAGTTGGACGGGCTGAAGGTACTGGTCGTGCAATTTTATATGGTACTACTTCTGAGTTTTTAGATTATTTTGGTTTAAAAAACATTAAAGAATTACCTCCACTACCACAAGATTTAAAATTAGAAGAGGTTGAAGAAGAAGCAGATTTATTTTTTAGCAAATTTGAAAAACAAGATTAGTTAAAAAATTCTGCAAATCTTTCTGTATCCTATGTTAAACTAATACTATGGAAATCTTGGAGGGTGAAAGAATTGTTAATTTATAATTGTCTTGGGTATGAATTAGTAAAGGCTCAACCAAATACTTCGGAAGATTTTTTTAATCGTTCTGAAGTTGAATATGAATACAATGGTCAAAAAATTGTAACTTCTGTTTTATATGTTCGTTTTTTTGAAGAACAACTTTCTGAAGTAAGTGATTTAAAAACAACTAGATTATATGAAAATGGCGATCAGTCAGTAGATTTCCGTGATATAGTGGCACTTGCGCTAATTATTAAAAATCCTGATTATCGTGGAAGAAAGCGAATATATATTAATGAATTAGATCAATTTGTAAAAGAGCTACAAGGTGCTGATTTTGATAAATTAGCAGGATATGTGAGAAGTATTAAGCAAAATTCAAATAGAATTGAAATATCGATCTAATTTAACGGAGGGAAAAAAATGTCGAATAAGATGGTAGAGCATCAATTAAAAATTGTTGGAAATCAATTAGGGATTGTTGGTCTAGAGTGTAATTTGTTTTTAAATAAGAATTCTTTACCGTCATTTCAACATGAAAACCAAGCAGTGGATCTTAACTACTTAGAAAAAATACTTTCTTCATTACGTAGAATTACAGTATATTGTGAGGATGCTAAAGAAGTTTGTGAGAAAATTTTAAGTGGACAGTTCCATAAAGCAACAGCTGAAGAAACTTTACATAAAATTTATCACAGATGTATCGCAGAATTCTTCTCTCCTAAAAACGATGCATGGTATGAAAATAGTCGTGCAGCATACACTGGTAATCAAGCAATTACATTCTATAAAGCTGTGCCAGGTACAGTCCAAGACCTATTCTCTTCATTAGAAAAAGTTTTTCAACAAATGCGAGAAGAACTTGAGTATTATGAAACAGATTATTCAACAAAACTTATGCAACAATACAAACAGTAATTAGAAAATAGTTATATGTAAATAGTAAAGTTAAGAGAAAAAGACTAGAAAATTTCTAGTCTTTTTATTTTGTACAAAACTCCAAAAAAATTGGATATATCTAGTAATTTTTATCTAAGATACGTTACAATACAATAGAAATTTCTTTGTAAGAGAAGAGGATTAGTAATGAAACAAATGTATTCAATTGGACAAAGGACAATCAAAACAGCAATTGGAAGTGGTATATCCCTATTAATTGCAGAAGCTCTACATTTACAAAATTACAGTACTGCTGCTGTAGTTACACTATTAAGTATTCAAAATACAAAACGCAGATCATTTATTGTTGCAATTCAAAGATTTGTTGCATCAGTTATAGCCATGTTAATAGGATGGATGATGTTTGAATTTTTAAGCTATACGCCATTAACAGTTGTCATTTATTTTCTTTTAACGATCCCCTTGTTAGTCACATTGAAGTTACAAGAAGGGATCATTCCGAGCTCAGTTATCGTCTTACAAATTTATGTGAGTAGCGATAAATCAATCTCTTTCTTATTAAATCAAGTTGAAATTTTAGCAGTTGGGATTTTAATTGCATTAATTATGAATACATATATGCCAAGTATTGAGAAGAAGATGATTGAATCTCAAAAGAAAATCGAACAAAATTTTAAAATGTTACTGCTAGGTATTGCTTTAAAAATGAAGGGTAAGGATGAAGATTCACAAAATGATTTAATTGATGAAACTAAAATGCTTTTACATACGGCGAAAACTTTAGCTTATAGGCAAGTTGAAAATAGTTTTATAAAATCGAACTTATATTATATTAATTATTTTGAAATGAGAGAACGCCAATTTGAAATCATATCGAATCAAATCATTCCTTTATTAAAAAAGGTTGAGCTAAATTATCCGCATTCAAAAATTATCGCTGAATTTTTTGAGGACACAGGTGTTTACTTGAAAGAAAAATCTACGGGGATTGAATTATTAGGGGAATTCAGTCATATGATGAATGACTTTAGAAAGATGCCTTTACCTGAATCAAGGGATGAGTTTGAGACTAGAGCTAGTTTAATGATGATTGTTTATGAATTGGAAAAAGTAATTTCATTAAAAATGGAGTTTTACTCAGAAAATCAGACTATTTTAGAGAAGTTAAACTAATCACTTTATATGAGAAGATGTGAAATTAATATCCTTTATTAAGCGAATTCTATTTATCGCGTGAAACACGTGAATACCGGTAATAGCTATAAATTTAATATCATACAATGGAAAGTAGAAGAGAAATTTATTTTCTCTGATGGAGGTGTATGATGTTAAATCAATCTGAACTCGTCACTTACTTTCAGGAGGTAGAAATCTGGTGTGCGAATGTATTACAGTTGCTGTCTGAAAGATTTGACCATATTCAAGAAAAAGAACTATTAGAATATAAAGTAAAGCTCTTGTTAAACAGAATGGGGACAAAAGGTCATTATGTAGATCAAAATTCCTTTTTGGATGAAATTAGTATGGATGTGGACGATATACAAGAACGATTAATTTCAATTTTAAATGAAGAGGAATATGATGATAGCTATGCGTATCGGGTAATAGAAGTCGAAGAGAGAGTAGGGATTGGTAAACATGAGCTTCCACCTTTACCATATCCATATAATGCACTCGAGCCATATATATCAAAAGAAATCATGATGCTGCATCATGATAAGCACCATAAAAGTTATGTAGATGGTTTAAATAAAGCTGAGATTGAATTAGAAAAGGCAAGAAAAAATAAGGCATACGATTTATTAAAGCATTGGGAAAGAGAGCTTGCATTTCATGGGTCGGGTCATTATTTGCATACTATATTTTGGAATAATTTAAGTAAATCAGGTGGAGGGCAGCCTCATGGAGCTCTTTTAAAACAAATTGAAGATGACTTCGGAAGCTATGAGGATTTTAAAGAGCATTTTACTCAAGCTGCTAAAAAAGTAGAAGGTGTCGGTTGGGCGATTTTAGTTTGGGTTCCAAGAGCGAATCGGTTGGAAATCCTTCAAACAGAAAAACATCAATTCTTTACCCAATGGGATACAATTCCATTGCTAGTTTTGGATGTTTGGGAGCACGCTTATTATTTACAGTATAAATTTGATAAAGACGCATATATTACAAATTTTTGGAACATAGTTAATTGGCCGGATGTAAATTATCGATATGATTATGCTAGTCAATTAAAATGGCAACCCTTTTATTAATTGGTGAAAAATGTAGGTGCTGGAATTGCTCAGGTTATAAATCTGAACAAGTTCAGCACTTTTTTTCTTAAAAAAAGTCATTTTTTTATAATGTAATTCGTAAACTTGTACTAATTAGGACTAACTGTGGAGTTGATGCGAAAGATGAAAAAATGGCTAGTAGTAGGAATCATTGGCTTATTTTTAATCGGGATTATGATTCCGACGAATAATGTTAAAGCATTTGGAGGAGTTAGTGCTAGAAATGCTGTTTTGATGGATCAAAAAACTGGACGAATCTTATATGGTAAAGCAATGCATGACTCTGAAAGAATCGCCAGCATTACAAAAATAATGACTGCAATACTTGCTGTAGAGTCTGGTAAAATGCAAAACACAATAACAATAAGTTCAAGAGCAGTACAAACAGAAGGATCATCCATTTATTTAAAACCTGGACAAAAAATTAAGCTGGAAGATTTAGTGTATGGTTTAATGCTTAGGTCTGGAAATGATGCGGCTAATGCAATTGCCGAGGCAGTAGGAGGTAGCATCGAAGGATTTGTTTATATGATGAACGAGAAAGCAAAAGAAATCGGAATGAGTAATACATATTTTAGCAATCCATCAGGACTAGATCAACAAGGTAAAGAGCATTACTCATCTGCTTATGATATGGCGTTATTAACGAGATACGCTATGGAAAATCCTAAATATGCAAAAATTGCAGGTACAAAAGTACACCGTGCCCCAAATACGGCAGAATCTTGGGATTATGTTTGGAAGAATAAAAACAAATTGCTTACTTTTATGTACAAGTATAGTACTGGAGGAAAAACTGGGTTTACTAAAAAAGCAAGAAGAACACTTGTTTCAACTGCTTCAAAAAATGGAATGGATTTAATTGTTGTAACACTAAACGATGGGCAAGATTGGCAAGATCATATGTCACTATTCGAGTATGGTTTCAGTAACTATCCTTTAACGAAAGTATTAAGTAAAGGTGGAATTAAAGAGGTCACGAATAAAAAATATAAGGGACATGTTTATATGAAAAATGACTTCTCTTATCCATTAGATAAAAAAGAGCGGGATCAAGTAAGAATCACAATTGAAATGCAAAAGCCGACTAAGAAAAAAATCGCTAATGATGCAATTGTTGGTAAAGCGATTATCGAATTAGAAGGTGAACAAATTGGATTTAGAAATATTTTTTATAGTGATAGTAAAGTCAAAGTATTTACGAAAGAAATAATCCAAAACGGGAAACAAGTTTTATTAAACTTAATGGGAGAGCACTCTGATGGTTAATATTATTTGGGTTGCTCTTACAATAATTGGTTTTATTTTTGCGATGATTAATGGCACCATGGACGAAGTAAATAAAGCAGTCTTTGACGGAGGAAAGCAAGCAATTACCATTATTATTGGGCTAGTTAGTGTTCTTGTTTTTTGGTTAGGTTTAATGCGAATAGCAGAAGAATCAGGATTATTAAAAATTCTTTCGAAATTATTTCAACCATTTCTAGCGTTCTTATTTCCGAGAATTCCTAAAGACCATCCAGCACTTGGTTATATTATGTCAAATATGGTAGCCAATTTATTCGGTTTAGGAAATGCTGCAACTCCACTAGGTATAAAGGCGATGGAACAACTAAAAGTATTAAATAGAAATAGTAATGAAGCAAGTGATGACATGATTACATTTTTAACGTTAAATACAAGTGCAATCACTTTAATTCCTACAACTGTCATAGGAGTTAGAATGTCCTATCATTCTTCAAATCCGACTGAAATAGTAGGTGTTACAATTCTTGCACAAGTCGTTTCATTTATTGGGGGACTCGCGGTTAATAGTTTTTTTGCAAGTAGGCGAAATCGAAAGGGGAGAAAATAAATGGGATATATGAATACGATCTCACTTTATATCATTCCATTTATTATCGCTGTCATTTTAATACATGGAACTTGGAAAAAGGTACCGACCTATGAATCTTTTGTAGAAGGTGGAAAAGAGGGTGTAACCATTGCTGTACAATTAATTCCATTTTTAGTAGGAATGCTAGTATCCATCTCGATCTTTAGAGCTTCAGGTGCTCTAGAGTTTTGTGTAGAACTTATGCGCCCCTTATTAAATTCACTAGGTATTCCTGCAGAAGTTTTTCCGCTGGCAATTATTCGACCTATTTCTGGTTCCGCTGCTTTAGGTATTACGTCGGATTTAATTAAAACATATGGACCGGATTCATTTATTGGAAGACTAGCATCAACTATGCAAGGTAGTACAGATACAACACTATATGTTCTAACGGTGTATTTTGGAGCGGTAGGTATTCGTAAAATGGGTGACGCATTAAAAGTAGGATTAATCGCAGATGCAATCAGTATTATTTTTTCAATTATTTTTGTGACAATGTTCTTTTCTTAACTAAAGCCCAAACGATTAAAAAGTACTTTACAGAGTGTTCAAATATAAAATAATCAAATGTATATATTAATAAACATTATTATAATTTAATTCATCTTTTTGATGATTTAATAATGATTTTAAATGTTAATATATCTGATCAAGAGCTAATTTTTTAAAAAAAGTTCAGATGATTATTATAATACATTGATATTCGATCTTATTTGACCTACAAACAGATTAATATGCAGTTATATTACTCTAAGTAAAGGATATTAGATTAGGTTTTTAGTGTAACCATTTTTTTAGGAACAAGTTGATTGGAACGAAGGGATGCTCGACTCCTATGGGATATGCGGGAAGGCTGAGACCCCGCAGGCTCGCCGAGGAGGCTCAGGTCTCGCCCCATGGAAAGCGAGCATCCCGTAGTGGAAATCAACATCACCTTAATCCTTTTACGAAAATTTGAAAACTAAATGACAAGGTTGTTTCTCAATAACATAAAAAAGTACTTTTATTTTAGGATAAAAGTACTTTTTTATTGCGCATTTAAAATTAATATCTTATAATACCAATAAGAATAGTTGGTATTAAGACAACATTCAATTTTACCCATGTTGCATATAATGGATTGGAAGAAACTAACCTTTTTGTGACATAAAGGAGTTTGAAATTATGAAAGTTGTAAAGTCAGTACACGAGCTGATCGGATCAACACCATTGCTTGAAATTACAACATTCCCTTTACCAAAAGGAACAAGACTATTTGCAAAGCTAGAATTCTGTAACCCAGGTGGAAGTGTAAAAGATCGACTTGGAATGGAATTATTAGAAAGTGCACTTAATGAAGGTAAATTAGAAAAAGGTGGTACAGTAATTGAACCAACCGCCGGAAATACAGGAATTGGTTTAGCTCTAGCAGCTATAAAATATGGCGTAAATGTGATATTTGTTGTTCCTGAAAAATTCAGTATTGAAAAACAAACATTGATGAAAGCACTTGGAGCAAAAATTGTGAACACACCTACAGAAGATGGAATGACAGGTGCAATTAAAAAAGCAAATGAGCTATCAAAAGAAATACCGAATTCATTTGTACCTTCACAATTTAGTAATGAAGCAAATCCAAGAACCTATTACAAAACATTAGGTCCAGAGTTAGTTGACCAACTCGATGGAAAAATAGATGTATTTGTTGCTGGAGCTGGTAGTGGAGGAACATTTACTGGAACAGCTCAGTATTTAAAAGATAAATTACAAAATGTAAAAACAGTTATTGTCGAACCAGAAGGGTCAATCTTAAATGGTGGAAAACCAGGTTCGCATGATACTGAAGGAATTGGAATGGAATTCATTCCTGCCTTTGTAGATACAAACTTATTTGATGCTATTCATACAGTACTTGATTCAGACGCATTTCGTTTAGTAAAAGAACTAGCAACAAAAGAAGGACTTTTAATTGGAAGTTCCTCAGGAGCTGCGTTATATGCAAGTTTATTAGAAGCAAAAAAAGCAAAACCAGGGAGTACAATCGTAACGATTTTCCCAGATAGTAGTGAAAGATACTTAAGTAAAAACATATATAGTGAGGGATAAAAGATGAAGAAAAAGACGGCGTTAATACACGGGGGAATTAGTAGAGATGAAACAACTGGTGCGGTTAGTGTTCCAATTTATCAAACTAGTACGTATAAACAAGATGCTGTTGGCAAACATAGGGGCTTTGAATATTCCAGAACAGGCAATCCGACACGACATGCTCTTGAAGAGTTAATGAAAGATATTGAACACGGTGTTGCAGGATTTGCATTTGCATCTGGTATGGCAGCTATTCATACTGTGTTTAGTTTATTCAAGACTGGTGACCATATCGTAGTCGGCGATGATGTTTATGGTGGTACTTACCGATTACTTACAAGAGTATTATCAAATTTAGGTATTACAGCTACATTTGTTGATACAAGTAATATTACTTTAGTTGAAAATGTTATTTCACCAAATACAAAAGCAATTTTTATTGAGTCACCTAGTAATCCATTATTAAAAATTACTGATATTAAAGCAATTGCAAAACTTGCAAATGAGTATGACTTATTAACGGTTGTTGATAATACTTTTGCTACTCCATACTGGCAACAACCTCTTACACTAGGTGCTGATATTGTTGTTCATAGTGGAACTAAGTACCTTGGAGGACATAGTGACGTAGTAGCTGGAATTGTTGTAACGAATAAAGATGAGTTAGCTGAAGAATTAGCGTTTTATCAAAACTCGATTGGTGGAGTTTTAGGACCAAACGACAGCTGGTTATTACAACGTGGTATTAAAACACTTGGAATCAGAATGGAAGAGCATGAAAGAAATACACATGAAATTGTGACGTTTTTATCGAATCATCCAAATGTAAATAAAGTTTTCTATCCTGGATTATCGACGCATCCAAATCATGAATTAGCAAAACAACAAAGCAGTGGATTTGGTGGCATGTTATCTTTTGAATTAAAAGAAGGATTAGATCCAGAAGAATTTGTAGGAAAATTAAAGTGGTTTACATTAGCTGAAAGTTTAGGAGCAGTTGAAAGTCTTGTCGGTATCCCTTCAAAAATGACGCATGCTTCAATACCGAGGGAAAAACGAATTGCATCAGGAATTTCTGATGAATTAATTCGATTATCAGTTGGTCTAGAAGATTTAGAAGATTTAATTGAAGACCTAGAACAAGCATTAATATTTCAAACATCAAAGGTGAGATAAATGGGTAGAGAGTTTTTAGATGTATTTACTGGTTGGGCAGAAAGTTACGATTCATTTGTTCAAGGCCATGACCCAGAATATAAAGAAGCATTTCGACGTTATGATGAAATACTGAATGAAATTGTTAATAGAAGTGGAAACAGCGTCCTTGAATTTGGTATTGGTACAGGGAATTTAACAAAGTTACTTCTTGATAAAGGAAAAACTGTATTTCCAATCGAACCATCTCCTGAGATGAGAATTATTGCCTCAAAGAAATTAGGAGAAAATATTACGATTCACGACGGAGATTTAATTGATTTTCCAAAACCACAAGCCGGGATCGATACAATTGTAAGCTCATACGTTTTTCATCATCTTACTGATCAAGAAAAATATGAAGCTATTAAAATATATAGCTCATTATTGAACTCGAATGGGAAAATCGTATTTGCGGATACAATGTTTTTAACAGAAAACGATTATAAGAATGAAATTGCAAAAGCAGAAAATGCAAATTATATCAATCTAAGAGATGATTTAATTAGAGAATACTATCCATTAATTCCAGTTATTCGTTCACATTTTGAAAAAAATGGTTTTGATGTCAAATTCGAACAATATAATGATTTTGTATGGATCGTTGAAGCTACAAAAAAATAGAGAGATGTAATTTAGGAGGAAATAAAATATGCCATCAGTTGAAAGTTTTGAATTAGATCACACAAAAGTTGTTGCTCCTTACGTTAGACACTGTGGTACTCATGCAGTTGGTACAGACGGAGTCGTTACAAAATATGATATTCGTTTTTGCCAACCAAATAAACAAGCAATGAAGCCAGATACAATTCATACTTTAGAACATTTATTAGCATTGAACGTTCGTGAAGCAGTACCTGCGGGTGACCCTTTTAAAATAATTGATTTATCACCAATGGGATGCCAAACAGGATTTTATTTAATCATCGCTGGTACACCTTCAATTTCAGAAGTAATCACATTATTACGTAAAACAGCTGAACTTGGACTTCAAGTTGAAGAAGTACCCGCTGCAAATGAGCTTCAATGCGGCCAAGCAAAACTTCATGACCTTGAAGGCGCAAAAAAATGGTTAAAATATTGGAGCGAGCAAACAGACGAAACGTTGGAAAGTGTATTTGCTTAATAGTGAAAAACGTCATCTTATGGATGACGTTTTTTTTATTGTTGAATAAGGAAAATTGTAGAGTGTAAATAAAAAAGGTTAAACTGCAATTAAAAAGAGTAAATCTGCAAATAAAAAGGTCGAAACTGCAAATAAAATTAAGTAAGTGCAAATAAAAAAACTGATACTGCAATTAAAAATGACGGAACAGCAAATAAAAAAGTCAAAACTGCAATTAAAATGTTGTTAATTGAAAATAAGACCACGAATTATTAATAATTTTGAGTGAAACGAACAAGAATCTCGAGGATTAATCTTAAATTGAGTTGAGAAATGAACAAATCAACATCTCGAAATGGAAATCAAGTTAATACAGGCGGTTCCTTATTCATTAAAATCTTTTTCTAACAGAGTGAAAAAAACGTCATCCGAATTAGATGGCGTTTTTGATTAACTAATTTATGTCGTTTATTTATTAATTGATCACAAGAAGTAATTTTTCTTTTGGAACGGTGAATTTGATTTCTCCAATATTTTCTTCAATATCTTCAATAGTTGGAATATCATCAAAGCTTTGAATTGAAATAGCATCATCTAAGCATAATAAAATATAAGGGAAGTTAGTTTCTGTAGAGTCATAGATTAATTTGTATGCTTTTGTAGGTTTATCGGAAGTGAAAAATACATCGCCTAATTTAAACGAACCAACTGAATTATATTTTACTGCTGGATTAAAAGAATAATTCATATAGTAAGCTCCTTTTGTCATTTTACTTATTATATTATTGACGGGTTTCTAATAGATTAAACAGCAAACTAGTAATTTGCTTGAATTGTAATAGATAGTTTGTTTTTTTGAGTTACCATTGTGACTTCACCAATCCAGTCTTCAATATCTCCTAGGCTTGGCATAATGTCATAATTTTGGACTAGTCTTGCATCGGTTAATGAGACAAGTACATATGGAAAATCGTCTTCATTTTCTTCATAAACAAGCATATAGATTGTTTCATTCTTTTTAGTAATAAGTACACTACCTGGCGTAATAATTTTAGACCGGTCAAAGGCTGAGGAGTGTTTTAAAGTTAAATTCATATCTATTACCTCATTTCTGCAAATCTAGTAAATTATATGATAGATTTTTAAAATTATGATATTGAGAGAACGAATAAGGTACAAGGGATTAAGTGGAAGAATGACGATGGGCACGACTTGAAAAATGGAATTAAGGTTTAGATTTGGTGTTTAATGCAATTTATTCACAAAAAACCTTGTAGCTGCCACTTGTTTTCAATTGTATAAATCTGTATGATGGTTGAAGAGGTGAAATGATCGAATGGAAAGATTACAGAAAGTTATTGCTAGAGCGGGAATTGCTTCTCGTCGAAAAGCAGAAGAGTTAATTAAAGAAGGAAAAGTAAAAGTAAATGGTCAGGTTGTTACCGAATTAGGTATAAAAGTAAGTGGTAACGATCGTGTTGAAGTGGAAGAGATTCCGATTGATAAAGAAGAACCAGTTTACTTCCTTTTATATAAACCATCAGGTGTAATTTCAAGTGTTTCAGATGATAAAGGTAGAAAAGTGGTAACAGACTTTTTTCCAATGATTAAACAACGTATTTATCCAATTGGTAGATTGGATTTTGATACATCAGGTATCATTCTATTAACAAATGATGGAGAATTTTCAAATATACTTCAACATCCAAAATATGAAATAGATAAAGAATATATCGCAAAAGTAAAAGGGATTCCAACTAAAGAGCAGTTACGTAAATTAGAAAGAGGAATTGTACTTGAGGATGGGAAAACGGCTCCAGCTCAAGTTAAAATGATTTCACTTGATAAAAGCAAAAATACTGCAATTGTAAGACTGATCATTCATGAAGGAAGAAACCGTCAAGTCAAGAGAATGCTTGAGGCAATTGGTACACCAGTTATGAAGTTAAAACGTGAACGATATGCGTTTTTAGACTTGACTGGATTAACTCCTGGTGATGCAAGAGAACTATCACCTCATGAAGTAAAAAAATTAAGAGCAATGGCTACAGCAAAGCCACGCTAATGATAAGTCAGACGATTGATCGCTGCTTTCTTATTTAGTTACCGTTGCTATTTTTCGTCCTTATTTATAAACCGGTTAACACTTTTAGAAACTGTGTTTTAATTCAATCTGATACCTTATTTTTTCCACTACGACTCGGTAAATACCGAGTTTTTTCTTTGCTTGAAATATTTAATAATTCAGAAAAAAGATTGAAAATTTAGTCTTTTTTGAAACGTATCAAATTTCTATTCAAGAATAGGAAATAATGATATTCTATCATATGGGAGGAACTGTATATATGAAGAAAAATAGAACGTTAATACGAACAATTATCTTATTAGTTTTGGTTTGTGCAATTGGTTATACTTTTTACATAAATTTCTTTAAGAAAGATGAAGTTATTACTAAAGGTAGTAAAGCACCAAACTTTGCTATGACGGAGCTGAATACTGGTAAGAGTTATACTCTTTCAGGTGAAAAAGGAAAAGGCGTAATTGTTAATTTTTGGGGTACTTGGTGTGAGCCATGTAAGCGAGAAATGCCTTTTATGAATGAAATCTATTCGAAATATAAAGGAAAAGGGATCGAGTTACTAGCAATGAACGCAGATGAATCAAAATTTTCAGTACAAAGATTTGTAAGCGATTATAAACTTGATTTTCCAGTCGGAATAGATAAAGATCAAGAGGTTTTAAATATATATGGTGTTAACCCTTTACCAACTACGTTTTTTGTAAGTCCGGATGGGACAATAAAGAGAATCGTAACTGGTCAAATGACACCAAATTCTTTTGAAAGTTATATTAAAGAAATATTACCAAAATGATGAGTGTACATTAGTAAGGGGAAATAAAATGGAGACTTTTAAATGTGAATGTGGTCATCTTAATCATGTAGGTACTGTAATATGTGAGTCATGTGGTAAACCTCAAGATGAAAAAGCAACCGATATACTTGATATGCGCTATGAAGGGACTGCTAGAAGATCGATCGTTAATAATCAAACTTATATAGATAAAATATGGACGTTTTTTTCATCTGTAAAAGTAGCGGTTGTAATCATTCTAATTACACTAGTAGCAGCAGCTTTAGGTACTATTTTTCCGCAAAGAGATTTACTACCGCCTACTGCGAATCCTGCAACGTATTATCAAGATGAATATGGCATCTTTGGTAAAATATACGATGCAATTGGTTTGGATAATACGTTTAACTCTTGGTGGTTCATGTTACTTGTTGCATCGATTGGGATTTCACTAGTAATTTGTAGTTTAGATCGAATTTTACCACTCTATAAAGCTCTAAACAAACAAACTGTTACTAGACATCCAAACTTTTTAAAAAGACAAAAAATGTTTGGAATTAGTAGAGTTGAACATATTCCAGACGAAATAGAAAAAGCTAAAGTTAATTTACGAAAAAGAGGTTATAAAATTCGTGAAGAAAACGGCAATATCTTAGCAGAAAAAGGTCGTTTCTCTCGTTGGGGTCCATATGTAAATCATATAGGGTTAATTATCTTCCTTATTGGTGTAATGATGAGATATGTACCAGGCATGTATATGGATAAGGCCCTTTGGGTTCAAGAAGGCGAAGTAAAACCTGTCGTTGGTACAAACCAAAACTATTATATTAAATTAAATGATTTCCATATGGAAACGTATGATAAAGATAAAGAGGGTAAGGTTTATAAGAAAGCGATTGAGCGCTTTGGAAATGATAAAATTCCTAAAAACTATCAAGCCGATGTGACGCTGTATAAACGCGAAGGAAATTTAATACCAGGAGAAGATCCAAAACTTAAAAAAGTAAAAGATTATAGTATTAAAGTTAACGAACCTCTAAAGTTCCAAAACTTCGCTCTATATCAAGTAGATTATCGAATTGGTGAATTTAGTGCATTTTTATTTACATTACAAAATAAACAAACAGGTGAAAAATTAGGGCCAATCACAGTAGATTTACAAAATCCTAAAGAAGTATATGACTTAAAAAATGGATATAAAGTAGAACTTAAAAATTATTTTCCAGATTTCTATTTTAACTCTGATGGTCAACCTGATACAAAAACAAGAAAACCGAACAATCCAGCGTTTGTATTTAAAATGACTACTCCAAAAACACCAAAAGGTGAAGTAGCATTTGTTGCGATCAAACAAAATATTGAACCAAATGGTGAAAACAAATATAAAATGTCATTTGCAGGTATTGAAACAAAAGATTCAACAGGTTTAACAGTACGTAAAGATTTAACTCTTTGGTTACTAGGACTTGGAGGAGCAATCTTTATGATCGGTGTAATTCAAGGTATGTATTGGTATCACCGACGTGTTTGGATTCAGAATCAAGATGGGGAAGTTTGGGTTGCGGCATTTACAAATAAAAACTATTATGGTTTAAAGATGGAATTAAAGAAAGTGTTTAAAGACACAAAAATAGAATTGCCGATTGATCAACAAGCTAATGAATAGTGTTTAAATAGGGGGAAAATATGTACGAGCTAAGTAGTAATTTTTTATTTATCGCGTTTATTTGTTATATTGTAGCTACTTTCTTTTTTGGCGGCTCGATGAAAACAAATGATAATGGTCCTAATAGATGGGGTACAATTGGAATTACAATTACAATAATTGGATTCTTATCGCAAATTACTTATTTTATATTAAGATGGTTTGCTGCTGGACATGCACCTGTAAGTAATCTATTTGAATTTATTACATTCTTTGGAATGATGTTAATTTTTGCGTTTATCATGATTTATTTTATGTATCGTTTAAATATAATTGGATTATTCGCATTACCTTTGTCAATTATCATCATTGCTTATGCATCAGTATTTCCACATGAAATCAAACCATTAGTTCCATCTTTAAAAAGCTATTGGTTACATATCCATGTAACGACAGCAGCTTTAGGGGAAGCAATTTTAGCTATTAGTTTTATTACAGGACTAATTTATTTAATTAAGAATATCGATCAAAAAGTATCAACAAAGAAAACATTTTGGTTAGAAGCAGTTTTATATTTCTTAGTAACTGTTGTTGGTTTCGTTGTTATTTCAACAGCATTTACTGCATCTGGATACGAAGCAAAATATAATTGGATTAATAAAGATAAAGTACAAGAAGAAATGGTCTATAATCTACCATCAATTGTTGGTCCACATAAAGGTGAATTGACTACAAAAGATCGTTTTGAAGCCCTTGCAGAAGTGCCAGCTATGGTTAATGCTAAGAAATTAAACACTGTAATTTGGTCAATTTTTGCTGGAGCGGCATTATATGCAATCATCCGTTTAATTTTAAGAAAACGAATTGGTGCATTTTTACAGCCTTTTGTACAAAAAGTCGATAGTGAATTATTAGATGAAATCGGATACCGTGCTGTAGCAATTGGTTTTCCGGTATTTACACTTGGTGGTCTAATCTTTGCAATGATTTGGGCTCAAATTGCTTGGACAAAGTTCTGGAGCTGGGACCCAAAAGAGGATTGGGCATTAATAACATGGTTATTCTATGCAGTGTTCTTACATCTTCGTTTCAAACGAAATTGGCAAGGTGAAAATTCTGCTTGGTTAGCCGTACTAGGATTTGCAATTATTATGTTTAACTTAATTGCTGTTAACTTAATCATTGCAGGCTTACACTCATATGCGTAATTAAATAGAGCCCTGTAAAGGATAAACCTTCCTTTACAGGGCTTTTTATCTAATTTATATTTTCGATTCACATATATTTAAATGTGGTTCCTTAAAAATGGTGCACTTACTTCCTAGTTTTTTTTCACTATTTTATGGAAATAATAAATTCTAAGAATTATGTAAAAATGTTCACAAATTATACTAGAATATACAATTTTTATTATGTAAAATTATGAAGAGGGGGTCGAAATTATGGATCAAAATATAAAAATATTAATAGCAGATGATGAGGATCGTATTAGACGATTGTTAAAGATGTATTTGGAACGTGATGGTTATAGTATTGATGAAGCTGAAAACGGCGAGGATGCTTTAAATTTAGCATTGAAGAATGAATATTCCTTAATCGTACTAGATTTGATGATGCCTAAAATTGATGGAATTGAAGTTTGTAGGGAATTACGAAAAACAAAAACAACTCCTGTCATCATGTTAACGGCAAAAGGTGAAGAAACAAACCGAGTTCAAGGTTTTGAAGTTGGTACAGATGATTATATCGTTAAGCCATTTAGTCCGCGTGAAGTCGTTCTTCGAGTTAAAGCTCTATTAAGACGTTCTTCTCCTGTACCGGTATTTACCTCAGACAATTCTTCAGCGAAGGATATCGTTGTGTTTCCGCATCTAACGATTGATAATGATGCTCATAAAGTAATTGTTGAAGGGGAAGAGATCAGTTTAACGCCAAAAGAATACGAACTACTGTTGTTTTTAGCGAAAGCACCTGACAAAGTATTTGATCGTGAAACCTTATTAAAATCAGTTTGGCAATATGATTTTTTCGGAGATTTACGTACCGTAGACACACATGTAAAACGACTGCGAGAAAAATTAAGTAAAAGCTCTGAGGATGCTGCGAAAATGATCGTCACGGTTTGGGGTGTCGGTTATAAATTTGAAGTAGGTCAGGAGTAATGATCGTAAGAAGTTTAGTCGGAAAGCTTTGGCTGACAATTATCTTACTAGTCTCTCTTGTATTATCATTCTTGACCTTTGTCTTAATAGGATTTTTTGAAAAATTTTATATTGACCTTCAAGTACAAAATATGAAAGATGATGCCACAAAAATTGCACAATTAATAGAAAATGGTCAATCAATCTCCAATATTGAGTATTTATCAAATAATATTGTTAGTAGATATTCAAGAGTAATCATTTCTATTGACGGTCAAGAGCCATGGTATTCGAATAATACTTATGGAATACAGGAGCTACCTTTTAAAGAAATAAAAAGTGATGAAAATTTAAGTAAAACGTTAACTGATAATAAAGAGGTCAGTAAAAGACTTGTATATGGCGAAAATAGTGAGAGAGAAAAATTAGTTGTTGGTGTTCCATTACATACAAACTCCAATAATGGAGCTGTATTTATATACCAAACATTACAACCTGTAAAAGTGATGATTCACCAAACGACTAACTTTGTCTTGCTCGCGGCATCTATTGGAATCGTGTTAACAACATTTTTCTCATTCTTTCTATCTTCTAAAATTACAGCACCTCTTAGAAAGATGAAAGAAGTTGTAAGTAGTATGACTTCAGGGGATTTTAATGTGAAAGTACCAATCCATTCAAGTGATGAAATTGGAGAACTTGCCTATTCATTTAACAAGATGAGTAAACAATTAAATTTTAATATGAATGCATTAAAACAAGAGAAGGAGAAAGTTTCTAATATTATTACAAGTATGGTAGATGGTGTAATTTCAATTGATAAAGAAGGTCAAATCGTGACATCAAATCCACCAGCTGAACGCTTTTTGAAAATGCTTAATGATGATCAATTTGAAGAACCTTCTTCACTTGTTTTAACGAAGGAACTATTAGATTTATTTGTATTAGTAGTCGAAAGTGAGAAAAAGCAATTTATAGAATTAAATTTCGATCAAGGCAATTGGCAAGTTTTAATGTCCCCCCTATATAATCAAACGAATATAAGAGGCGTTGTAGCGGTGATTCGGGATGTTACAGAACAAAGACGTTTAGAAAAGATGAGAAAAGATTTTATAGCGCATGTTTCTCATGAACTACGTACGCCTATTTCTTTATTACAAGGTTATAGCGAAGCGATTGTTGATGGTGTAGCTGAATCCAAAGAAGAGATGCAAGAATTGTCACAAATCATTTATGATGAGTCACTTAGAATGGGTCGATTAGTAAATGATTTGTTAGATTTAGCAAGAATGGAGAACGGATTTACTGAATTAAATAGAGAGTTCGTTCCTCTAGTACAATTTGTAGATCGAATTTTACGCAAGTTTAAAGGTTTAGCAAAGGAAAAAAATATTAAGCTATTTGGAGAAATCGACAACATTCCACAAATAAATATATACATAGATGAGGATCGAATGGAACAGGTTTTTACAAATTTAATTGATAATGCTATAAGACATACGAATGAAAATGGAAGAATAATTGTTTCAGTAAATCAAAATGAACGATCAACTACATTTAATTTTATTGATTCAGGTGCAGGGATTTCAAAAGAAGATTTACCATTTGTATTTGAACGTTTTTATAAAGCGGATAAAGCTCGTACAAGAGGTAGAAGTGGAACGGGTTTAGGATTATCAATCGTTAAAAATATTGTAACAGCACATGGTGGATCGATTCAGGTCTATAGTGAAGTAGGACAAGGAACGACATTTAAAGTTAAAATACCGCATAATTTATGAATGAACGAAAAAGATGTAGAGTAATCTTGTTTCATATAAAACATATTTCCATTAAGTTTAGAGACAAAAACTCTGCTAAACACACAAAAAAACATATCAAAGGTTAGTAAAATAATAAACATATAAATAAAATAATTGAATTCTTACCCAATTTATCTTACGATTGAATTAATGAAATATTGATGAGTTTAGTGCAAGTATTGCTTAAAAGGGAATCTGGTATAATCCAGAACTGTCCCCGCAACTGTAATGTGGACGAAACGAATAGCCACTGTTCTTTATGAATGGGAAGGTCGGAGTAGGTTGAAGCAAAGTCAGTAGACCTGCTAAATTCATCCTTGTTCAATTCTTCGGGGAGTAAGAATTTGAAGCAGCAGTTGCAAGACTTCTTGTATAAATATGTTGTTTCAGCCCCGTTCAAAACGAATGGGGTTTTTTTATGCTTTCCAAATTATTAGGAGGATTTAAATGAAGAAGTTTTTATCAAGTTTGATCATTATGTTATTGTGTTTAGGATTATTTGGTTGTAATAATGATACAACACAAAAAAAATCGAATGTAAGTAAGAGTGAACAAGCAACTTTTCCAATGACTGTAAAAGATGCAACGAACAAAGAAGTTAGCTTTAAAGAGGCACCTAAAAGAATAGTATCACTTATACCTAGTAATACAGAAATCTTGTTTTCTATTGGTGATGGCAAGGATGTAGTAGGGGTAACGGATTTTGACAATTATCCAAAAGAAGTAAAATCAATTGATAAAGTTGGCGGAAATAATGCTGATATGACATATAATGTTGAAAAAATTATTTCATTAAAACCTGATTTAGTTTTAGCACATGAATCAAGTTTAGGAATTTCTGCTGACGGTTTAGAACAGATAAAACAAGCTGGGATTAATGTTTTTGTCGTAAAAAATGCTGCAACTATTAATGATGTGTATGATACAATTCAACAAGTTGGAGAAATAACTGGAAAAACTGAGCAATCGAAAAAAGTTGTAACAGGTATGAAAACAAAATTAGATGAAATTAGCAAAAAAACAGCTAAAGCAACTACAAATCCAAAGGTTTGGCTTGAAATATCAGGACCACCAGAAATATATACAGCAGGTAAAGGTACGTTCCTAGATGAAATGCTTTCGATTGTACATGCTAAAAACGTAGCTGAAAGTGAAAAAGGTTGGGTAAAGTATAGTGAGGAATCAGCGATTAAAGCGAATCCTGATGTGATTTTAACAACTTATGGATATTATGTACCAAATCTAGAAAAAACTGTAATGGCTAGAAAAAACTGGCAAACAGTAAACGCAATTAAAAATCACCGTGTATATGATGTTAATTCAGATACAACATCTAGACCTGGTCCAAGACTTGCAGAGGGAGTCGAAGCAATTGCAAAGGCGGTTTACCCAGAGCTTTATAAATAATACATATTCAATCTTTTTAATTCCAATTATCTTATTAATCTTTTTATTTATTTTAGGGGTTTCGATAGGGTCTACATCGATTCCCTTTTCTTCGATTATTTCTAGCTTTTCGGATGCTCTATTTAAAACAGATTATGTTCCAACTGATATTCAAACAATTGTCATGAATATAAGAGTACCAAGGGTTTTGTTAGCTGGATTAGTCGGTGCGTGCCTTTCTTTGGCAGGTGTTGCATTTCAAGGTATACTTAAAAATCCATTAGCTGATCCTTTTACATTAGGTGTTTCTTCAGGTGCATCTGTTGGAGCTGTTGTAGTTTTGTTTTTCCAAATAAGCTTGCCTTTTGTAACTTATTTCACATTGCCTGTTGTTAGTATATTATTTGGGTTTGGCACACTCATCTTATTACTACTATTTGTTAGAAAACTAGATCGATCCCTAAATGTAGAGACAATAATATTAGGTGGTATCATAATCAGTTCATTTTGTTCTGCCTTATTATCATTATTTATTACATTTTCAAATAATGAATTACGAGCAGTAATTGGATGGTTAATGGGCAATATCAGTGGTAGAGGCATCCAATACTCTCTAAGTTTATTACCGTTTTTAATCGTTTCTTTTTTTATTTTATTTAGTCAAAATAGGCAGTTAGATGCGATGACATTTGGTAGTACAAATGCAAAACATATCGGAATTGATGTGAAAAAGTCCACTTATTTAATTTTGTTAACAGGTAGTATTTTATCTGGTGCAGCAGTAGCTGTTTCTGGAACAATTGGATTTGTAGGATTAGTTGTTCCGCATTTTACTAGAACACTTGTAGGGCCATTACATAAAAAATTACTCCCATTATCAATGATCAATGGAGCAATATTTTTAATAGGATCTGACATTCTATCTAGGATTGTTCTAGCTCCTAGAGAATTACCAATTGGGGTAATTACATCTTTAATTGGTGCTCCAATATTTGCTTTTATTTTACTATCTTTGAAAAGAAATAGGGGAAAAGTATGATCAAATGTCAAGATATCTCATATTCATATGATGGAATTCATACTGATTTGGATGAACTGTCTTATTCGATTAATCAAGGAGAATGGCTAGGAATTATTGGTCCAAATGGGAGTGGAAAGTCAACGTTTTTAAATATTCTTTGTGGACTTTTTAAGCCGACTAAAGGAAATGTAATGTTGGATGGAGAATTTGTTACTAATATGTCTAATAAAGAAATAGCAAAAAAGATTGCTGTTTTATCACAACAAAATTCCTATACATATTCTTATGAGGTAAAAGAAACAGTTAAACTTGGACGTCTGGCTCATTCGACTTCCTTTTTTCCTAGCTGGTCCACAATCGATGAAACTGCTGTCAATAATGCAATGATGATGACTGGTACAGAGAAGATGGAAAAAAGCTTCATAAATGAAATTAGTGGTGGTGAGCGTCAAAGAGTATTTCTTGCTCAATGCTTCGCTCAGGAAACACCATATATTTTTTTAGACGAACCAAGTAACCATCTAGATTTAATGCATACTATTAAAATTTTAGACGTTTTAAAGGAATTACAAAAACAAGAGAATAAAACGATTGTAACTGTTTTTCATGACTTAAATTTAGCAAGTCTTTATTGTGATCGATTATTAGGATTAAAGGACGGAAAAATTTATATCGAAGGAAATACAGACTCAGTTTTAAGTGAAGATTTATTAAAAGGTTTATATGACACATCATTTCAAATATTAGATAATCCCGAAACAAATAAAAAGGTTATTATTTATAAAAGTAATGTATTGTAAATTAATATTGAAAAAAGGAGAGGTTTTTCATGAAAATTTATACAAAAACTGGGGATAAAGGTCAGACTAGCTTAGTAGGTAAACGAGTAGATAAAGATGATTTAAGGGTAGAATCTTACGGGACAATTGACGAAGTAAATACAATCGTTGGGTACGCAATGACATATTTAGATCATGAAGATACAAGAGATATTTACAATTCACTTCAAAAGATCCAACATGAACTATTTGATTGCGGTGGAGATTTGGCAGTAGTAAAGGATAGCATCCCTTTTAAAACGACAGAGAAAATGGTAGAAGAGCTTGAAACATTAATTGATGAATATATGGAAGCAACTCCCCCATTACAGCGTTTTATTTTACCAGGTGGGTCAAAACCTGCTGCAATCATTCATCAAGCAAGAGCGGTAACGAGACGTGCAGAAAGAACAGTCGTAACATTAATGAAGCAAGAAAATATTCATCTTCCAGTATTTTTATATTTAAATCGACTATCTGATTATTTCTTTGCACTTGCAAGGGTAATCAACACACGTTTAAATATTAAGGATGTTGAATACGAACGAGGAGCAATCGTATTTCGAACTGATAAAAAATAAATAAGAAAAATAGCGATTGAATAGTTAAATTTTTCTAATCAATCGCTATTTTTTTGTATAAATAAGTTTTTTCTATCATAGAATGTTTGAGTGTATGTTTTAGTAAAAGTACTTCTTGGCGTTTATATTTTAGAATTGCTCAATTCATCTTAAGTAATATACATAAAAAAGAGTTAGGGTCTGATTTAAGCGCTTAGTCCAATTTATTTCTAAATTACTAAAGGTCAGTCCTCGAGTTATTTGACTGATTAAACACTTTTCACATTTCTTTAGATAGGAGGCAAATAATGTTTGATTTTCTTAGGAGATGTTTGTTGATTGTTGTGTTTGTTTTAACGATTGGTCTTTTATTTATCGGTGGAAATCGAGAGAAATTAAAGGATATAATATTAGATAAAAATTTTCATGAATTAAAAATTGTTTCAAATCCTTAGCCGTTTAAATTAAATTTATAAGTTTAATAATAAGGGTTGAAGCACAGATTAGTTGTAGAACTTCTAATGTAAATGTAATTTACTAATAAATTTGGTAAAGTACATTTATATGTGAAGTTCTATTTTTAATTTTAAGGAGAAAAAAATGACTAATTTATGGGATCCAGCAATTGTAATGGAAGACGAAATAGCGAAAGAAATAATAAAGATCCAATTTCCAAATATAAAAATAAACGGAATAAAAAAAATTGGCGAAGGGTTTGATAATACAGTTTTTTGTTTAAACGATGAAATTTTACTAAGATTTCCACGAAGAGAAATAGCTGTAGAAATTTTAAATGTTGAAAGAAAGTTACTCCCAATTATATTTAATCATTTTGAATTGAAGACAACGGTACCAATACTCGATGGAAAGCCATCTGAATTATTTCCTTGGCCATTTTTAGGATATAATTTTATTGCAGGAAAACCTCCAATTTATTTAAATAGAACTGATAGAATATTAATGATTGAACCAATCGCGAATTTCTTGAAAAATTTACATTCAATAAATTTCGATGAATTAAAGGGTATAAATCTACCGTATGATGAATTGAAGAGATTAGATATAAACTTCCGTAAACCTCAGGCTAAAAAATATATTCAACAGGCAATACAGAAGAATCTAATTGAAGATGAACAGAAACTTAATCATTTTATTGAAAGCTTAGTTGAAATTAAAAGTGAGACAACTTTAGTTCTTGTTCATGGTGATTTACATTTTAAGAATATGATTGTTAATGAACAAAACCAACTTAAAGGAATTATTGATTGGGGTGATGCTCATATTGGTAATCGTGAATTAGATTTATCCATTGTTTATAGTTTAATTCCGAACGATATGAGAGGGAAGTTTTTTGAGATTTATGGTAATGTATCGGAAGCGTCAAAGAAACTTGCACAGTTTAGAGCTGTCTTTACAACAGTTGTTCTGTTGTTATATGCAAACGATCAAGGGGATGAGTCGTTAGTAAGTTTTTGTCAAGAAAACCTAAGTAATGCTTTAAATGATTAGTCGGAGATTTTTATTTACAAACTGTATTTAATTTAGTAACATTAAACTGTAATTTAATAAACGATCTATCTTCGGGGCGGGGCGAAATTCCCCACCGGCGGTAATTAAGCATTGCTTATAAGCCCGCGAGCCTGATTTTTTGGGCAGGATCTAGTGCGATTCTAGAGCCGACAGTATAGTCTGGATGGGAGAAGATGGAGGTTCGCAAGTTCAAAAATTTTTTCTTTTTGAACGCTTATTTGGCGTGCTGAAAAATTCTCCCCTATTTCGAAAAAAATAGGGGATTTTATTTTATTTGCATAATTTTATACTATTTTTCATTATTATTTCGGCCTTATTATAATCTGTGCAAATAATAACGCAACTTAAGCGAACCTTTCATTTTTCTTGATATGATCGGGAAAAAGGAGAGAGGTAATATGCAACAACGCAACAAAGTAAATAAAATGGTGATAGTGGCAATGCTTAGCAGTATTTCTTATGTACTCATGATGCTGTACTTTCCACTTCCTGCATTTCCAGTTTGGCTTACAATTGATTTTAGTGACGTTCCAGCATTAATAGGAGCAATTGTTTTTGGTCCTGTAGCAGGAATAGGAATAGAGTTAATAAAAAACATCCTTCATTATGTTATTAATGGTAGTATGACTGGTGTACCGATTGGAGAATTTGCTAATTTTAGTGCGGGAGTATTATACATTTTACCTGCGTCGTATTTCTTTAGAAAATATCGTTCAGTAAAAGGGTTAACTCTTGGATTAATTGTTGGTACAGTAGTGATGACTGGAATATTAAGTCTTTTAAATTATTTTGTGTTATTACCTGCATATGCACATTTCATGAATTTTAACCTACCAAATGAAGTAATTGTTGCGTCAATTATGCCATTTAATGCAATTAAAGGTTTATTAATCATGATCTTATTCTTAGTTATCTACCCTAAATTAAAGGTTTGGTTAACTCAAAGAATGAATGTCCATAACGTATAAATAAATGAAAGTGTCTACTAAATTTTGGTAGACACTTTTTGTTTTATGTACCTAATTTGAATGAAAAGATCATATTTATTTTATAGGAGAAAAAAAGAGAACCATCTATCGAATGATAGATGGTTTTAGTTGTTAATTTTTTAACAGGGAAGTTAACAAAAGAAACAGTTGTTCATTGCGTTCATCAAGTGCTTTGTCGATTTGACATATCAGAAGTTTATGCGAAGTTTGAGCTACAAGCGATGAAAGAAACGCATCGATTTCTGCTTGAACTTCCTCATTTGATTCAATGGTAGTTGTCGAAAACGGATTAGTATCTAAGATCAAAGCGTACTCGATCGGCATCACATCAAATATCAACTCAAGATAAAACTTTGTTTCCTTCCCATGCAAGCGAAGTTTATGGTAAATCGATTCCGACGAAAGATCGACTCTCTTATTATTTTCATAATAAGAAAACGGAGGGTGGGAGTTGTTATCCTTTCGAAAATTAAAGACAATGCCATTTGGTGTACTCTTTGCATCCTCTACAAACGAGATGTTTGTAAGTACATCATCAACAGCAAGGAGAAATTGTAATATCAATTCGATGTCTTTTTTTACCTGTTTTTTCTCTAACAACTTGTTTAAAAACGTCTTTTTCTCGGTAACTGTCATCTGTTCCATGCTGTTCATCCTCTCATGATGTTTTATTTATTATAGCAATTTATTAGATAATTCTGAATATGTAAAATAAGGAAATAATTAGCCTCATCACAACAATTTGGCACACTGTCTTATGTATGTTTTGATCGAATTCAAAAATATCGTGGCTCAAAACAGAAGACAAAAATGAATGTTTCTATAACATTTTCTTAATGAACTAATTCAAGGCGCATATTAAAAAACACGAGCAATACGGATAGCTCGTGTTTTTTTTTTATAAATAAAAAAGCGACGAAATAACTTCGCCGCAGTTTTTACTATTCGAATTTTAAAGCGTCGCCATCGAATGCTTCGTCAGCAACTTTGATTGAGTCTGTTGGGCATCCTTCAAATGCATCCATCATGTCATCAACTAAAACGTCCGGAATTTCAACGATTCCTTGGTTATCATCTAGAGTAACGTATGCGATCCCTTCATCATCATAGTCATAGATATCAGGTGCAGCTGCGCCACAAGCGCCACATGCGATACAAGTGTCTTTATCAACGATTGTATATTTTGCCATTGTATTGACCTCCCAAATTATTCCCTGTTTATGTTACAGATACTATTTTTGTAATGTACCTGTAAACATTTTAAAACGGTTTCCAAAACTTTTCAATATAATTGTACAAGGTTTTGAAAAAAACGAGAAATGATGAAACCTCAAATAAAATAAATAATGATTTTTATATGTTTAAAATGGTTTGGTTATTGATACATATGATAAGCTAGAAGAAATAAAAACTATTTAGAAAAAATGCACAAATATTTTTGTACTACTAATTATTATTCGAAAAAATATTTAAATATATTAATGGAATAATTTTATTTGAGAGGTTTATGATGTTTAAGCTATCAATATTGGAAGAAATCATCCTTTTTTTACTTCATCGATATAATGGTGAACGAACAATCCAAGGTATACTGTATTTATTAAAAGGAAAACAAAGTGCTCAAATTATTCAAGATTCTCATTTTTATCAAGTCACATCATTTTTCGGACTTTTTCATTTCCTTACTCATCAGAATATGCAAGAAATTATAAATGGGTTAGAGGTTAAAGGGTATATAGGTCAGTCTGAAAATAAGAATATCTATTTGTTAAATAAAAATGGTCAAGCTTATCTAGCAAATCAAAAATTACAGTTTATGGAATATACATTTTTAAACGGACTAAAATTTTCTAGTATTCAAAAGATATTTTGGAAAAGATTTTCATTATTTTTTCAAACGGTGTCCAATCTGAATATGAATTTAAAATATTTTAGGGCAGTTATTCAAGACCAAGATATACAAGAATGGGTAAAAAATGAGATTCTTAATTTTCCTGTGAATAAAAACGAATTAGTTAATCAATTTTACAAAGAATTGCATACAATTTTAGAAAATATTAGTGACGAAGACGCATTACTATTTGTGAAACGATTATCTGGAGCAAATACTTATGGCATGACTTTTGAACAAATTGCATTAGAACACAAAGTGAGTGTTGAAAAAATTTATCTCAATTCGATTAATACATTGCATCATATGATCACTATTTTACTTGAACCAAACAATCATTATCCTTTATTAAGTAAATTTGTTATTGGTGCTAAAAGTACTAATATTACGAATACGTCTATTGAAACAAAACGATTATTTACTGAAGGTAAAACAATTCAAGAAATAGCAAAGATTCGTCAGTTAAAGATTAGTACAATAGAGGATCATATAGTTGAGTGTGTATTAGGTGATAAATTATTTCCAATTAATCAATTTATTACAACAAAGCAATTTACTTTAATAAAAAATAAAATTATTGAACTAAATACAAGGAAATTAAAAATTATTAAAGAAGCTTTATTAAATGAGGTAACATATTTTCAAATTCGTATTACTCTTGCAAGAATGGGTGATTTACATGGACCTAAATAAACTTCTATACGAAAAATTCGGTTATTCAAGTTTTCGAAATAACCAAAAAGAAATTATTCATGATTTGTTAAACTCGAAGGATGTTTTAGCAATGCTTCCTACAGGTGGGGGGAAATCATTATTATATCAATTAACAGGCCTACTATTGCCAGGCGTTGTAGTAATCGTTTCACCATTACTTTCTCTTATGGAGGATCAAGTAGAGCAGATTAAAGCATTTGGAGATAAACGAGTTATTGCACTTAATAGCTTTAGAAGTTTTGAGCAAAAAAAATATTTATTTAATAATATTAGCAGTTATAAGTTTATTTTCGTTTCGCCTGAAATGTTACAAAACCAATTTTTAATTCACAAGCTTTCTACGTCTAGAATTTCGTTATTTGTTGTTGATGAAGCACATTGTATATCACAGTGGGGGCATGATTTTAGACCAGAATATAAAACTTTAGGGGAAATAAAGCGTAAATTGAATAATCCGACGGTTTTAGCTTTAACCGCTACAGCTAGCAAAAATGTGCGGGAAGAAATAATTGAAACTTTACAGTTAAAACATGTTCAAAAATATATCAATTCTGTTAATAGAGAGAACATAGCAATTCAAATTGAAAAAGTAGATTCGGAAATAGAAAAAATCAATTCTTTAACTGACCATCTTTCTAAATTAACAGGTCCAGGCATCGTTTATTGTGGTACAAGAGCTGCATGCGAGAAAATTTCACATACCATAAGAGAAAAGTTAAATTGCAAAGTCGCTTATTATCATGGTGGAATGGAGCATGAACAAAGAATTTTAATTCAACAACAATTTATTCAAAATCAAATAGATATCATAGTTTGTACTAGTGCTTTTGGTATGGGGATCAATAAGCCAAACGTAAGGTTTGTCATTCATTATCAGTATCCTTCAAATATAGAGAATTATCTTCAAGAAATTGGACGAGCCGGCCGAGATGGTCAGCCAAGTATAGCAATACTACTTGTTTGTGAAGAGGATCATGAGTTACCACTAAGGCTAATTGATGACGAAATCCTTTCTGTAAATCAAGTTGAGTCTTTTCTAGCCTATTTAAAAAGATTCGAAGAAAATCCGATTAAATTGTCTGAAACACTCGTGAATAATTGGAAAGCAGTTTTTCAATTTAGTGAAATACAGTGGACGACGCTGCATTCTGAAATGCTTAAATATACTGTAATCGTAGATGATACGTTATATTTAGAAAAAATAAATCATGACTTATTAGAATCGATTAAAGAGTTAATTTCGGAGCGAAAAAAAGTAAAATATTTAAAACTCAAAGCGATGATCGATTTTCTATCTTCATCCACTTGTTATCGTGAAAAATATCTTTTACTTTTTGATGAAATGTTAGAACAGAGACCAATAAATTGTTGTAACATTTGTGGTTTATCGTTTGAAGAGTACTGCTCAAATGATCATGAGAAATTTGAAAAAACTAATGTACTTTCATGGGAACAAGAATTAAGAAATAAATTGGGGCTGTGAGGAATCTATATGGAAAGCGAATTAAACCAACAAGAAATTCCAGTTAACTATTTGAAGAAAAGCGTATATGGTACGCAGTTAATCATTTTAGTAATCGCTATTTTATGTATTGCTTTTTTTATTGGTACAGAAAAATTTATAGATGATTTACATTTATTTAAAAGTTATAAAACATATATATATGGATTCGGTGCTGGATTTTCACTCGTCCTATTTAATATTTTATTAAATTATATGATCCCCGAGCGTTTGTTGGATGATGGTGGATTTAATAAAAGATTCTTTACGTCACTTTCAGTTCCTGAAATGACAATACTTTGTATCTTAATCGCATTATCAGAAGAATTATTTTTTAGAGGATTTATTCAAGCAAAATTTGGACTAATTATTGCATCAGTTGTATTCGCTTTAGTTCATTTTCGATATGTGAAAAAACCGATTTTACTTACAATTGTATTAATTGAAAGTTTTTTCTTAGGTTATTTGTATTTGAAGACAAATAATATTGTTATAGTATTTATCGCACATTTTATCTTAGATTATGTTTTAGGAATGTATATGAAATTAAGTTTGGAAAGTGAAGACAAAGAATGAAAAATGAGTTTCAGACTAATAGTATAGCTGACTTAAGTCGAAAGAATAAAAATAAGAAATTTAAAAATAAGAAAATAAATGATCAAAATAAAGCTGTTGATTTGTTAAATCTTCCACCAAGAAGTGAAACAATGAAAATAAAAGAGGATCAACGAAGACCTTGGTGGAAAATAAAGTATCCTTTAATCACTGCTTTAGTCATAATCTTTATCATGCTACCATTTGGAGTAGTGAAGTTTGTACATAGTAAATACGATAAAATTTTTACTGAAAAAGGAAGCTTAATCATTCCTTCAAATAAATTTGAAAAAGTTGAATTAACTGCTACCAATCATTTAAAAAACCAAAATAAGAATGAATCTCAGAAAAAAGCTCCAATCAAAAATGAGATGAAAAATGTAGTAAAACCCAAATCAGATTCAAGTGAATCTGTAGGAGTGGAAGAGGTTAATCACGAAGTTCAAAGAGGAGAAACATTATTTACTATTTCAATGAAATATTATGGTAATCGTGATGGGGAAGAAATTATTCAAGATGCAAATCATTTAAATGGGATCGAAGTGACGCCAGGCCAGATATTAAAAATCCCATTAAATGTTGATGTGGATAAATAATGTTAAATAGGGAATTGAAATTCGAAATCTAGACAAAATTGCTTTGATTGAATCCTTCTTATCTATGTTATAAATAGAGGGAAGGGGAGTGTTAAAGTATGTTAGCGAAACATCGAATGCTTCATAACCATCAAGTAATTACAATTCAATCAAATGATACTGTAGAATGTGCAATTAATCTCCTATTGGAAAAGCAAATTGATAGTGTTCCTGTATTATCAGGAAATAAATATGTTGGAATGATTTCACAAGCAGAGATTTTTAAAAGATGCTTTTTTAGTAAATTACCTAAAGAAGAATATGTTAAGAATCTCAAGATAGGTGAAATAGCTACACACCAAACAATTTGTGTTAAAACAGATGAGCCATTTGAAGATACAATGAATTCGTTAAAAAAATATCCATCAATTGCGGTAGTTGATGATGAGAGAAATTTTGTTGGACTAGTGATAAGATATGATGTAATTGAGATTTTTCAAGAAGTTCTAGGAAAGGACTGTCGAGGAATAAGAATTTCAATGACAAGTATGGAGAAGGAAGGTCAATTAGCAAGATCACTTGATTATCTTCACCATTTTAGGATTAATATAATTTCGCTCGTAACTTTTGATTCAAAAGATCATTTATTAAGAAGAATTGTCTTAAAAATAGATGATAATAAAAATATCGATAAAATTTTACGTAAATTTGAAGAGCTTGGTCTTAGAATTGTATCTGTTACGAATGAAATAGAAAATTCAACAGTTAAACACTAATATTGTTAAACCGGTTTTTGCTATTTTATCTTACTACTTACTCATAAATGATATTATTTTGCGTATACGAAAATAGACTTTTGGAACGATTAAACCATATTTCACTCAAATTAAAAACTTATGCCCATTTTGTATTAATGGATATAAGTTTTTTTGTTGTTTAAAATTTTTCAATTTCTACTAGTTTTTGTATAATGAAAAAAAGAAATAGATAAATTGATTTTTAAAAATGAAGTAAAAATAGAGAATTAAGCTGACATTTACTTTGTTGATGGGTTAAGAAACAAGGGGGAAATTAAAATAAAATTATTATCATTGATCGGACTCATAGTAATTGTAGCAATTATTCTTTTGATTAATCGAAAAAATAAGCTAGAAATTATAAATAAAAAAATTAAAATAAAACATTTAGATGTTTCATTACAGTCCATTCAGTTTATATGGATTCCAAATATAGGCGATATTCCTTTTAAATTGAGTGAGATTGAAAAAGTTTGCAATCCTAATACGTTAATTCTTTTAAGTGGTTACTCAAAAAAGAAGTCAAAAAAATATAAAGATGAAAACATCCAGTATTTATCTACTATTGCTCCTGTCTATTTTTTGTGGAATGATGTTGACTATAGTGGCAACTATAGGGATCTAAATGCATTATTACTAGATTGTAAAGTTACAATTTTAGAAAATAAAAGTGCTTCATTTGAAACTGAAAATGGTACTAAATTTTCGATTATTGGTTTAGATGATGTGAAAACAAAGAGAGATCAATTAGACTTTGCACTTGAAGAGCGTTATGAAGATGATTTTAGTATTTTATCAAGCTATACTGAAGTTATGGATAGTAATAGTAGTAATTTTGAAAGTATTCAAGTTTATCTGTTTGAAAGAAGTCAATTAAATGTAAATCGAAATCAGAAAATGGTATATTTGGAGCTACATAACAATAAGGGAATTCGCAAACAAAACACAATAACAGTTTTGAATTTTGAAGTTATGAAATAAGTGTTTGTTGTTTACATGCAGGAGGAAAGAAAATTGGCCCAAATAGGAAAGTACAATATTAAAGCAATTTCTAACATTGTTGGGATTTTACCAGGTACATTAAGAGCTTGGGAAAGAAGATATAATATTATAAGTCCTGTACGAAATGATGCTGGCCATCGATTATATACAGAAGAACATGTTTATATTTTAAAATGGCTCGTTCAAAAAGTTAATGAAGGGTTTACTATTGGACAAGCAATTAATTTATACGAAGCAAAAGAGCATAAATCATCTAATGATCGCTCTCTAACGGAAAATCTTCAATCAGATGCGTTAGTAAATCGAATTGTTTCTTCACTATTATCTTTTGAAGAAAGTGAAGCCCACAATTATGTGAATGACGCTTTTAGTCTTTTTTCTGTAGATAAAGTATTATTTAAAATTATTTCTAAGGTTTTCATACTAATAGGTGATAAATGTCGTAATGGTGAAATTACAAGTGCCCATGAACATTTTGCAACATCCTTTTTGAGAACGAGATTAGGGATGATTTATCAAAATTTACCTAACAATAAACATTTGCCAAAGTTAATCGCAGTTTGTGGACCAGAAGAAAAACATGAATTAGGTTTATTAATTTTTACGATTTATTTAAGAAGAATCGGTTTTCAAGTTATTTATTTAGGAGCATCAATTGATTCAAATGATGTTGAACAAGTAATAAATGAAGTGAATCCAGCTGGATTTATCATGACTTGTACTTTAAGAGAGAATTTAAAGAAAACAATTGATCTAGCCATCATAATCAAAAAAATAAAACCTGATATCATTATTGGAATTGGTGGACACGCAGTTTCAACTTGTGAGAGCCCAATTATGGATTCAATACAGGAATTTTATATTGGTAGTCAACAATCGAACTGGGATGAGTGGTTAAAGCAGAATTTTAATTATAAATGAATTTTGACTTTAGAATCACCAAAATTATATAAAAACATAAACTGTACTATGGTAAATGCAGCAAGGAGGCTAGTTCATGAGGTTGGAACGGTTGAACTACAATAAAATAAAAGTTTTTCTTACATCTGATGATTTATCTGAACGTGGTCTGACAAAAGAAGACTTATGGTACAATGCACCAAAAGTTCAACAGCTTTTTCAAGATATGATGCATGAAGCTAGCGTAGAACTAGGTTTCGAAGTAGATGGAAAAGTATCCGTTGAAGTTTTCTCTCTTCAAGCTCAAGGAATGGTTGTAATTGTAACAAAATCCGATGAAATTGAAGAAGAGGAAGACGAATTTCAAGACGATTTTATCTCAATGGAAGTAATCCTAGATGAAAGTGAACATATATTGTACGAGTTTTCTACTTTAGATGATCTAATCCTACTTTCTGAAAAATTGGTTTCATGTGATGCTTTAGGTGGGAGATTATTCTCTTTTGAAAATACGTTTTACTTAAAGTTCGAGGAGAATGAAATAGGAAGACTAGATCGTGAAACATTTTATGCGATTTTAGCTGAATATGGTAATCCTTCTACAAGAACTATTTATCGTATTATTGAATATGGTAAAGAACTTATCTCAGAAAATGCTATTGAACAACTGCATTTTTATTTCGTTAAAAATAAAGCCTCTCAGTAATTTATTACGAGAGGTTTTACTTTTGTAAATTTTTTATTAATATATTGTATTTCTTCATATTCTTTTCTTTTCAAATTTTGGAAATAGGAGTATAATGACCTTAGAAAACGCTTACATTAAACGGATATTATATTTTGTTTTCTATGTGTTTATAACTTTCAAAAAGGGATGGAAAGTTGTATACTAATTTCAGAATGAATGAATCTTTTCATAGTTCAAATTTCTAGGGGGTTTACAATGGTTGCCGAGAAATCTACAGAGAAAAATAGCAACACTGAAGAACAATTAGATGTACTAGCGCCTACACAAGTAGTTATTAAAGAAGCGTTAGAAAAATTAGGATATTCAAATGAAATGTATGAACTTTTAAAAGAACCAGTTCGTATGATGACTGTAAAAATTCCAGTTCGCATGGATGATGGACAAGTGAAAATTTTCACTGGTTACAGAGCTCAACATAATGATGCGGTAGGACCAACAAAAGGTGGTATCCGTTTCCATCCAAATGTAACAGAAAATGAAGTTAAAGCCCTTTCAATCTGGATGAGCTTAAAATGTGGAATTGTAGATTTACCATATGGTGGAGGTAAAGGTGGAATCGTTTGTGATCCACGTGATATGTCATTCCGTGAGTTAGAAAGACTTAGTCGCGGTTATGTTCGTGCAATTAGTCAGATCGTAGGACCAACTAAAGATATTCCAGCTCCAGACGTATTTACAAACTCACAAATCATGGCTTGGATGATGGATGAATATTCTAGAATAGATGAATTTAACTCACCTGGTTTTATTACAGGTAAACCATTAGTATTAGGTGGATCTCACGGCCGTGAAACAGCTACTGCTAAAGGTGTAACAATTGTAATTCGTGAAGCAGCAAAGCGTAGAGGAATTAACTTAGAAGGTGCACGAGTTGTTATCCAAGGATTTGGTAATGCAGGTAGCTTCTTAGCGAAATTCATGCATGATGCTGGTGCAAAAGTTATTGGTATTTCTGATGCTTATGGTGCACTTCATGATCCAAACGGCTTAGACATTGATTATTTATTAGATCGTAGAGATAGCTTTGGTACAATTACTAAACTATTTAATAATACAATTTCCAATAAAGAATTATTAGAATTAGATTGTGATATCTTAGTTCCAGCAGCGATTGAAAATCAAATTACAAAAGATAATGCTCATAATATTAAAGCAAATATTGTAGTTGAAGCTGCAAACGGACCAACAACACTTGAAGCTACTAAGATCTTAACAGAGCGTGGAATTTTATTAGTTCCAGACGTATTAGCTAGTGCTGGTGGTGTAACTGTTTCTTACTTTGAATGGGTACAGAATAACCAAGGTTACTACTGGACTGAAGAAGAAGTAGAAGATCGATTAGAAAAAGTTATGGTACGTTCATTTAATAATATTTATGAAACAAGTGTAAATAGAAAAGTAAATATGCGATTAGCTGCTTATATGGTTGGCGCGCGTAAAATGGCTGAAGCTAGCCGATTCAGAGGCTGGGTATAAGAGTATATTTGTTGATAAAAACAAGGTGGAGAATATCCATCTTGTTTTTTTTGATTAGCTATTATTAGACAAATTGAATATTTTACGTAAAATAGTAATAGTAAATATAACTAAGACTCTAGTTTATTGGAGATGTTTCAAATGGAAAAAGTTGAAGTTCTAATCATTGGCGGAGGACCATGTGGTATTGCAGCTTATCTTGCATTAAAAAATAAGGGGATTACTGCATTAATAATCGAAAAAGGGAATATAGTTCATACCCTCAGTCGATTTCCAACGCATCAAACATTTTTTAGTACAAGTGAAAAATTAGAAGTGGGAAATATTCCATTTATTATTGAAGGTAGAAAACCAAAAAAACACCAAGCTCTAGCATATTACCGTGACGTTGTTAAACGAAATAAAATAAAAATTAATGCTTTTGAAGAGGTAAAAACGGTTAATAAGAAAAGTGATTTTATCATCGAATCAGTTACAATAAACGGTGAAGAAAAACGTTATGAAGCGAAAGCTGTTATTGTAGCAACTGGTTATTATGACCAACCAAACTATTTATTAACACCTGGTGAACAGCTTAATAAAGTTTCCCATTACTTTTTTGAAGGTCATAAACATTTTAATCAGAAGGTAGTCGTTATTGGTGGGAAAAACTCAAGTGTTGACGCAGCACTAGAACTAGAAAAGTGTGGGGCAGATGTAACGGTACTTTATAGAGGCAGTTCGTATTCACCAAGTATTAAACCATGGGTTCTACCAGAATTCGAGGCACTTGTCCGTTCTGAAACAATTAAAATGGAATTTAACGCAAATCTACTTGAAATAAAAGAATCATCAGTAGTATACGAAAAAGAAGGACAAATAGTTGAGATTGAGAATGACTTTGTCTATGCCATGACAGGATACCATCCTGATCATACATTAATTAAAAGTATGGGCGTAAAAGTAGATGATCTAACAGGAAGACCATTATTCAATCCAGAAACGATGGAAACAAATATTGAAGGCATTTATATTGCAGGGGTGATTGCTGCTGGAAACAATGCAAACGAAATATTTATAGAAAATGGTCGTTTTCACGGTGACCTAATCGTTTCTCATTTAGTTAGTAATAAATAATCTCAAAAAAATGGTCAATAGGGAAAACGGACATTAAATGAACATTTATTTAATGATAAAATGAACATTTTTTGGATGATCTATTAAAGTTTTAAATGTTAATATAGTTGATTAATTTCATGATTCTAATAGCAAGTAATGATTTCTTTTTTAGAAGTTAAAAATACTATGGACTAATTTTTAGAAAAACAATTTCAGTAGATTAGTTTAATTAAAGTTCGGTATATATTGACTTACAAGCTGAGTTAGCTGATTAATATACAATAGTTAGGTTACTCTAAGTAAAGGATATTTGATTAGGGTTTATTGCAGACTTTTTTCGATGAATAAGTTGATTGGAACGAAGGGGTGCTCGACTCCTATGGGATAAGCGGGAAGGCTAAAGACCCCGCAGGCTTGCCGAGGAGGCTAAAGAATCTTGCCCCATGGAAAGCGAGCATCCTGTAGTGGAAATCAACATCACTCTACTCCTTTTACGAAAATTTGATAATTTAATTTACAAGAATGTTTTTGAAACGTAGCTAAGCTACGTTTTTTTTATTAAAGATTTTCGAGCCGTTTTCTGTTTACTTAAATAATTTTAAAATGTTATAATTTCATGTGAAATGAGGTGCTTAAAATGAAAAAAGTAGTATTAATAACAACAGGTGGAACGATTGCAAGTAAACCAAATGCAGAATCAGGTAAATTAGATTCTGGAGCATTGTCAGGTCAAGAAATTGCAGAAATGCTCAATTTACCAAAAGATATAAATGTAATTGTTGATTCTTTTTTCCAAGTTCCAAGTATGCACATAGGCTTCGAACATTGGATGTTATTAAAGAATAAAATTGAAGAATATTATCAAGACGAAACTATCGATGGGGTTGTCGTTACCCATGGAACTGATACGTTAGAAGAAACGGCTTACTTTTTAGATTTAACAATTGACGACGATCGTCCAGTTGTTATTACTGGCTCTCAAAGATCACCAGGAGAATTAGGTACAGATGCTTTTATCAATTTAAGACATGCAATTTATACTGCATCTGACGAATCTACTCGAAACGTTGGTACAGTTGTTGTCTTTAATGAACGTATTTTTACTGCAAAATATGTTAAAAAAGAACATGCATCTAATATTCAAGGATTTAACGTATTTGGATTCGGATACCTAGGTATTATCGATAACGATAAAGTACATATCTATCAAAAACCGGTATTAAAGGATAAATACAAAATTACAAGTGAGTTACCTCAAGTTGATATAATTAAATGTTATATTGAAGCTAAAGGATATTTAATTAAAGCAGCTGTTGAAAATGGAGCTAAAGGTATTGTCCTTGAAGGCGTTGGAAGAGGACAAGTATCTCCACATATGACTGAAGAAATCGAAAAAGCGGTTAAAGATGGCATTAAAGTAGTCATCACAACAAGTTCTGAAGAAGGCGAAGTATATCCGACTTATGATTATTACGGAAGTGCCTATGATTTAGTTAATAAAGGTGTTATTTTAGGTAAAGATTATGATAGCAAAAAGGCAAGAATTAAATTAACTGTTATGTTAGCATCCGAAGTGAATGATATTCTCGAAGGATTCTCTAAATAATTTTACTTATTTATACATTTCTCAAAAACGTGCATAGCACGTTTTTTTGGTGTTGAAACACAAATGTTCAAACGTATATTAAGTAAAACTCTTTGATTGTATATTTAATTTCTTTATAGTCTATTAAGGCTTTTAAAAGTTAATATGACAGTTTTAAAAAGTCAACAAAATCTAGTGCTTTTTATTTTTAAAAAGTTAAAAATATTTAAGAGCTAGTTTTGGAGGGATGATCGATTCCTATGGGTTATACGGGAAGGCTAAAGACCCCACAGGCTTGCCGAGGAGGCTAAAGAATCTCGCCACATGGAAAGCGAGCATCCTGTAGTGGAAATCAACATCACTCTACTCCTTTTACGAAAATTTTGTAATTTATTGACAAGTTTTTTTTGATTAATACAGTTAAAAGTTAAATGAATTAAAACTTAAATTCAAAATTGTGTATAAAATTAAATGAATCTAATCATACTGGTAATAAAAAAGGTATGATTTTAAATGAAAAGAATCGAACGAATACTATTTAAATTAATTATTATTCAATTATTTTGTTTAGTTATAAGTCAATACGTCTTATCATTCCCTAGTCTTTCTGTCTATTTAACGAAAATTGAATTATATGAAGGCGTTACGCAAAAAGCTAAAGACGTAACGAGAGAAGTATATAATCATATTGGTAAATAGATGAATTCGTCGGAATCATATGGTAATATAAATTAAAGCAGGCTAGCCTGCTTTATTTTTATTTGTTTTTATTTTTTTAGGACATGATAAGATTAAAGGTTGCTATTGAAGTAGCACTTTTTTTATGTAGGAGGACTTATGAGTAAAAAAATTAGTATAGCGATAGATGGACCAGCAGCTGCCGGTAAAAGTACAGTTGCAAAAATTGTTGCAAAAAAATTAGGATATGTTTATATAGACACTGGTGCAATGTACCGTGCTCTAACCTTTAAAGCGATTCAAAACAATATTGATGTAAATAACGAGATGGATTTAAGTAACTTACTTTCAAATATAACGATTAAGTTAATTCCGGAAGAAGGCACTCAAAAAGTTTTCATTGATGATGTTGATGTTTCAGAGCCAATAAGAACACCAGAAGTAACTAGAAATGTATCATTTGTTGCAAAACATAGTTTAGTTCGTGAAAAAATGGTCGATTTACAACGTGAATATGCCGTAAATGGTGGGGTTGTAATGGATGGAAGAGATATTGGGACTCATGTATTAGTTGGTGCAGAAGTTAAGATTTTTATGATTGCTTCTGTGGATGAACGAGCTCAAAGAAGACATATTGAAAACGTTAAAAACGGTTTTGAAAGTGATTTAGAACAATTGAAAATAGAAATAGCAACAAGAGACCGAATTGACTCGGAAAGAGAAGTATCACCATTGAAAAAGGCTGATGATGCAATCTCATTAGATACTACATCTAAAAACATTGATGATGTTGTAAATGAAATATTAACGATTGTTGAAGATAAAATAAAAAATATTTAGAAGAATTAGTCATCAGATTTCTTGACTTTTCTGCTTATTTATTAGAAGGTAAAAGAGGATAATACATAATTGGTCTATCCATTTTTAAAACATAAGGAGGAATATGACATGGTTGAAAAAGTAATGCCAGAAGTTGGGGAAATTATCTCATGTGTAGTAGAACAAATTGAAGATAAGCAAGCAATCGTAGGGTTCGGTGGAAAAACAGATGGTATTCTTCCAATAAAAGAAATTTCAAACGTACATATTGAAAATGTAAATGACGCGCTAACTGTAGGACAAGAAATTGAATTAAAGGTTATTAAAGTTGAGGAAGATACAGTTGTTTTTTCTAAACGTGCTGTAGATTCTGTTAAAGCTTGGGAACAATTAGAAGGAAAATTAGCTAGTAAAGAAGTTTTTGAAGTGATCGTTACAGAGCAAGTAAACGGAGGACTAATTGCAGACGTAGGCGTTCGTGGATTTATTCCTGCTTCACTTGTTTCAAAAAAATTCGTTGAAGATTTAGGTAGCTATGTTGGTCAATCGCTTGAAGTAGTGATTGAAGAACTAGATCGCGAAAAAAATCGAGTAATCCTATCTCATAAAGCTGTTGAGCAATTAAATGAAATTGAAAATCGCCGTCAAGCATACTCTTCTATTAAAGTAGGGCAAATCGTTGAAGGTAAGGTAGAAAGATTAACTAATTTCGGTGCTTTTGTAAATATTGGTGGTGTTGATGGTTTAGTCCATGTATCTCAAATGTCTCATAAACGCGTTACAAAGCCTGAAGAGATTGTAGCTGTAGGTGATACTGTAAAAGTTCAAGTTCTTTCAATTGACTCTGATACAAACCGTATTGCTTTATCAATGAAAGCAATTCAGCCAGGACCATGGGATCAATTAAATCCAAGCATTAAAGCAGAAGCAGTAGTTGAAGGGACTGTAAAACGTCTTACAAACTTTGGTGCATTTGTAGAAGTTCAAAATGGAATTGAAGGATTAGTTCATGTTTCTCAAATTGCTGATAAACATATTAAAAATCCAAACGAAGTCCTAACAGTTGGTCAAGAAGTAAAAGTAAAAGTTTTAGAAATTAATCCTACTGAAAAACGCTTATCATTAAGCATTAAAGAAGCTGGTGAAGCTGAACTTCAAGAGGATATTGCTAAATACGTACAACCAAGTGAAAGTGGTTTCCAATTAAGCGAATTACTTGGTGATAAATTAAATAAATTTAAAAAATAATAAAAAATCCTTCAGCCATTTGCTGAAGGATTTTTAATTCGAACATTTTAGTTATGTTGATTTTCTGCTCTTGCTTCCTCAGGTGTGTCTAAACGCGTAGCACCTTTGTTATGAATGCTTTGATCTCGATCAGATTCAACTCTTCTAGATTGTTTAAGCTTCTTTTCTTGACGATCTTTTCCCACTCGTTTCACCTCCAAAAATATCTCATTTATAGATTCGTTTTAAATGCAACTTCTTATACACTTTCTTTTCTTTTTGATTATTTTTGAAATATGAATTGTTCATACTAGTACTATTAGGAGGTTTTCGTGTGCAAGGTAGTCTATTTATCATTACTTCTTGGATGACTGTTTTATTTCTTTTGATTTTTCGGGATCGAACTAAGAAGAATTTCTTGTATTTAGCGGGAGTACTTATATTAATTAGCGGTTCAGCTTACACAATTGATCTATTTTCAATTGAAATAAATTTTTCATATATCATTATAATTTTTATCATAAGCTACTTTATTAGTTTATTAAATTTTATTGAACAAATAGTGCATTTCTTTAAAGGCCTGATTATAGGCATGACATTTAGTGTAGTTACACTGCTTTCGATTTATGATCCTGCAAGTTTTTTTATTGATGAGAGGATAATCAGTTCATTTTTTGTAATAGTACTTTCTTTCTTTTTAAGTAAATCCTATTTTGACAAAATGCGTTATATAACAATTGGTCTAGTTCAGGGAGACATTTTTAATTATTTTACGTTTAAGTCGATTAATTTTAAATATATAATTGGAGATTTAAATTGGTTTGATACTTTAATTATGTCCATTTTATTATTGTCAGCAATTCAATTCATAGCAGTTTACGTATCAAAAATAAGTCTCAAAAACAGAAAATTACTAAAAAGTTGAAGTGTATTGGTCTTTTCTCATATTTTTTGTTAAAATAGATAAGTTATTTAAATAAATCAATTTTTAAAACAAAACTAAAACTCATTTAGATGATTTAAATGGTACATAGTTATGCTAGGAAGGATGAATTAAATGTCTAAACCGACAGTTGCAATAGTTGGACGACCAAATGTAGGGAAATCAACTATTTTTAATAGGATAGTGGGAGAAAGAATTTCAATTGTAGAAGATATTCCAGGGGTTACTCGTGATCGTATTTACAGTTCAGGAGAGTGGTTAAATCAAGAATTTAGTTTAATCGATACAGGTGGAATTGACATTGGTGATGAGCCATTTTTAGAGCAAATTCGTCAACAAGCTGAAATCGCAATGGATGAAGCGGATGTTATTATATTTCTAACAAATGGTCGTGAGGGTGTTACAGCGGCTGATGAGGAAGTTGCTAAAATCCTTTATAAAACAAAAAAACCGGTAGTATTAGCAGTTAATAAAGTCGATAATCCAGAAATGAGAAGTGATATTTACGACTTCTATGCATTAGGATTTGGAGAAGTATTTCCAATCTCAGGTTCACATGGTTTAGGACTAGGTGATTTACTTGATGAAGTAGTAAAACATTTCCCTGACCAAGAAGATGAAAATTACGATGAGGAGACAATTAAATTCAGTTTAATTGGACGACCAAATGTAGGGAAGTCTTCTTTAGTAAATGCATTATTAGGTCAAGATCGTGTAATCGTAAGTAATGTGGCTGGAACTACACGTGATGCTGTCGATACACCTTATTCAAAAGATGGCCAAGACTACGTTATTATCGATACAGCTGGTATGAGAAAAAAAGGTAAAGTTTATGAAAGTACGGAAAAATACAGCGTACTACGTGCTTTACGTGCAATTGAGAGATCAGATGTCGTCTTAGTCGTATTAGATGGTGAAGAAGGTATTATTGAACAAGATAAGAAGATAGCTGGATATGCACATCAAGCAGGTAGATCAGTTGTTATTGTTGTTAATAAATGGGATGCAGTAGAAAAAGATGAAAAAACGATGAATGAATTCATTGAAAACATTCGAGCACATTTCCAATTCTTAGACTATGCTCCAATTGTATTCCTATCAGCTAAAACGAAGAAAAGAACTCAAACTTTATTACCAATGATTAATAAAGCGTGTGAAAGCCATAGTTTACGCGTTCCAACAAATGTATTAAATGATGTTATTATGGATGCAATTGCGATGAATCCAACACCAACACATAATGGACAAAGATTAAGAGTGTATTATGCAACTCAAGTAGCAATTAAACCACCAACATTTGTTGTTTTTGTAAATGATCCTGAATTACTTCACTTTAGTTATGAGCGTTTCTTAGAAAATCGTATTAGAGATGCTTTTGATTTTGAGGGATCTCCAATTAAGATTATCGGTCGTGCACGAGCTTAAATTCGATGTGAAATATGGATTCTTTATGAAGGGGAGTGTTGAATTGGAAAAAATCGCTGTTTTAGGTGCGGGTAGTTGGGGAACTGCTTTAGCCATGGTTTTATCAGATAATGGGCATACGGTTACTTTATGGGGAAATAAATCCGAACAAATAAATGAAATAAATGAACAACATACTAATAAAAGATATTTGCCGGAAATTAATTTACCTCAAAATTTAAAAGCATCGGTCAATTTAAAGGAAGCTATAAATGGAGCTAACTATATTTTGCTTGTTGTTCCGACCAAAGCAATAAGAGAAGTTTGCCAACAACTAAATAATGAATTAACGAACGAGGTTACAATAATCCATGCAAGTAAAGGGATTGAGCCTGATACTTCTAAGCGTGTTTCAGAAATGATCTCTGAAGAAATAGATTCGAAATTCTTAAAATCAGTAGTTGTATTATCAGGTCCAAGTCATGCTGAAGAAGTTGCTTTAAGACATCCAACGACTGTAACATCGGCATCTAAAAATATGGAAGATGCGGAAGTTGTTCAGGAATTATTCTCAAATGGTTATTTCCGTGTATACACAAACGAAGATGTAATTGGTGTAGAAATTGGTGGAGCCTTAAAGAATATTATCGCACTTGCTGCTGGTATTACTGACGGACTTGGTTATGGCGACAACGCGAAGGCGGCTTTAATGACACGTGGACTTGCAGAAATAATTCGTTTAGGTAAGGCTATGGGAGCTAATACTCAAACTTTTGCAGGTTTAACTGGAATGGGCGACTTAATCGTAACTTGTACGAGTGTACATAGCCGTAACTGGAGAGCTGGTAATTTATTAGGGAAAGGCAAATCGTTAGACGAGGTATTAGATAATATGGGTATGGTCGTTGAAGGAGTTCGAACGACAAAGGCTGCATATCAATTAGCAAAACAAGTAAATGTAGAGATGCCAATTGTTAATGAATTACACGCAGTATTATTTGAAAATAAAAATCCAAAATTAGCAGTTGATGCACTTATGTCTCGTGTAAAAAAACACGAGGGCGAAAGTACTTCAAATTATATTAGCGATCTTGCTGAGTAATTAATTTTATTAAAATAGATAGTTTAAAAGCATTAAAACTTTGTTTTAATGCTTTTTCTTATGTGGACTAAAAATAGGCGTTTCACCATTTCTCTTTTTTTGCATAGCATATGTTGTATAGAAAAGAAGGAGGTTTGAATGGTGACTAATAATAATCCAAATGGTTTCTTCGATAAGATTGAAAAGAAAGCAAATGTAAGCAAATCAGATATTTTTAAAGTCGCTGATTCAGTAAAAGATGCAAACTTTAAAGATGAAGCAACAGTTAGAAAACTAGTCCGTCAAATTGCATTGATGACAGGTCGTCAAGTTTCTAAGGAAAAAGAAGACAAAATCGTTCAAGCGATTGTTACGAATAATATGCCATTAGATTTTCAATCATTAACAAATATGTTTAAACAAAAATAATTGGGCTTATTCTTCAGCGATGTATTTAGTGCATAATCATACATTTTCGCATACTATAGAATGACTTATACCGGATGTATTCTGGTGGGTGTTAGTCGAGGATGATTACGAAGCAATTGCCCCAGTTTGCTTCGAAGAAAGAAGGAGTATATTTATACTTTTTCTTTCTTTTTATTTTGTCCTTTTAAATATGTGAATGGTCCTGTATCCTCCTTGGATGGTTTTTATCAAGGAGGTATTTTGATGGTGTTTGTAAAGAGTGTAAATAGTGAATATGTTCTAATGGTTTTTTATGAAGCAGGAAATAAATTTAAAACAGACAAGTATACGTAAGCATTAAATAAGTCGATAATGTCTTAATAGGATTAAAAAGATTTTAATTCAAATCATGTGATTATTTTGATACTATAATAATGGTAGAAAATACATAGGGGGAACATAATGAACTCGGCACATATTAATGAAATTATTTCTTTTGTTGGAATCGGATTAATGCTTTTATCATTATTTTTAATTTTCTTGAGTAGAAACAAAATAAAAATAAAATTTTTAAAAATGATTACAGCCTTCATTGCTTATATGTCTTTAATTATTTCTGGGATTTTAATTACATATATCGTATTAAGCTGGCCTAGTTAATTTAGAATAAAGGGGACTAACATGAAAAAGCTATTTCTTTCCATTCTAATGTGCTTTGTTATCAGTCTATTGAGTGGCTGTTTATATCCACAAGATAAACTTGCACAAAATCAAGTACCATATGATGATCAATTGCAATCTGTTCAAACTGCAGTTAATAAATTTAAGGAAAACAATTCAGGAATGTTACCGATTAAAAACAAGGATATGAGTACACCTATTTATATTAAATATCCAATTGATTTTACAAAACTAACACCTGGCTATTTAAGTGATGCACCTGGTAATTCTTATGAAAATGGTGGGATCTTCCAGTACGTATTAGTAGATGCAGAGAAGAATCCGACTGTTAAATTAGTCGATCTTAGAATTGCAGAAAAACTAAGAGATGTTTCATTAAGAGTACAAGTTTATAAAGATAAACATACTTATCCACCAATCAAGAAAACATTGGCTAATGGTGTTTTTCTATTAAACTATAAAAAGATGGGTTTCAAACAAGAACCATTTGTAGTCAGTCCTTATAGTAATAAGAACTTACCAATCGTCATGGGGAATGATGGGGAGTTTTATGTTGACTACTCAACTGATTTATATGCAAAAATTAAAGAAGCAAAAAATTATAAGTTTGGTGAAGATATTCGTTCTATTTTAGTAAAAGACTCACCAATCGTGCCTGCATACTCACTTCCATATACGATTAAAGATGGACAACCAGTGTTTTTAGAACAAAAATAAATAATATAAATCATAATCCTTTGATAAAAGAATACATTTTATCGAAGGATTATTTTATTTGATCCCAAGTGAATAAAAAGAAAAAATAAAAAATCTTGTCATAACTCACTAGGACAACATCATAGAATGATATTGTCATAGGTATACTACTTCAAGTCAATTATTCCCATGTATTGATAAATCGGGAGGGGAACACATGGAAAAGATAGATATTTTTAAAGACATTGCCGAGCGCACAGGAGGAGATATCTACTTAGGTGTTGTAGGTGCTGTGCGTACTGGTAAATCAACATTTATTAAACGCTTTATGGAAGCAGTTGTAATCCCTAATATTCAAAATGAAGCTGACCGTGCTAGAGCACATGATGAATTACCTCAAAGTGCAGCAGGTAAAACAATAATGACTACTGAACCAAAATTCGTTCCGAATCAAGGCGTAAAAATTCATGTAGCGGATGGGTTAGATGTAAATATTCGATTAGTTGATTGCGTTGGTTATAGTGTACCAGGGGCTAAAGGATATGAGGATGAAAATGGTCCTAGAATGATTAGCACTCCTTGGTATGAAGAACCGATTCCATTTAATGAAGCGGCAGAAATCGGTACAAGAAAAGTTATTCAAGAGCATTCAACAATTGGAGTTGTTGTAACAACAGATGGCACAATTGGAGAAATTGCTAGATACGATTATATCGAAGCAGAGGAACGTGTAGTTGCTGAATTAAAAGAAGTTGGAAAGCCTTTCATTATGGTGATCAACTCTTCTCAGCCATATCATCCTAATACAGAGGCACTTAGACAAGAACTATCAGAAAAGTACGATATTCCTGTCATCGCATTAAGTGTTGAAGCAATGCGCGAAGGAGACGTTATGAACGTACTTCGCGAAGCTTTATACGAATTCCCAGTCCTCGAAGTGAACGTAAACTTACCTAGCTGGGTCTTAGTTTTAAAAGAAAATCACTGGCTACGCCAAAGCTATCAAGAAGCAATTCAAGAAACAGTTAAAGATATTAAACGATTAAGAGATGTAGATTATGTAGTTGGCCAATTTAGTGATTATGAATTTATTGAACATGCACAACTTGCTGGAATAGATATGGGGCAAGGGGTTGCAGAAATTGATTTATCCGCACCAGATGAGTTATATGATCAAGTCTTAAAAGAAGTAGTGGGAGTAGAAATTCGCGGTAAAGATCATTTATTAGAATTAATGCAAGATTTCGCTCACGCAAAACAAGAGTATGATCAAGTAGCAGATGCCTTAAGAATGGTTAAACAAACAGGATATGGAGTTGCTGCACCTTCGCTTTTAGATATGAGCTTAGATGAGCCAGAAATTATACGCCATGGTTCAAGGTTTGGTGTCAAATTAAAAGCAGTAGCGCCTTCTATTCATATGATTAAAGTTGATGTTGAGTCAACGTTTGAACCAATTATCGGAACTGAAAAACAAAGTGAAGAACTTGTTAAATACTTAATGCAAGATTTTGAAGATAATCCATTATCAATTTGGAACTCAGATATATTTGGACGTTCATTAAGTTCAATCGTACGTGAAGGCATCCAAGCGAAACTTTCTCTAATGCCTGAAAATGCAAGATATAAATTGAAAGAAACTTTAGAAAGAATTATTAACGAAGGAAGTGGCGGCTTAATTGCAATTATCCTTTAATCATTAATTGATCAGGTGGTCAAAACCATCTGATTTTTTTTGTGTTAGCAAAATATAAACATGTATTTTTAGAAAATCTAAATGCTTATATTTTATCTGGTGAAATGAACGTTTTAAAAAAATCACAAAAAATTAGCAAGAGAAAATAAATGTTATTCGACAAAATTCAACAAATATAAATTTATTAAAAATCATCAATAAATTTTATAAAATGCCGAATAATTCAGTAATCATCGTACCTCCAGAAGTACTTATTAGAAAATTGAAGACGAAAAAGGAACTTTTCAGAAAAATCACCACCTGTTTTCGAGTAATTCCAACATTTTCTTATAAAACATATTGAAAAAAGCCGTAGAATCGTATAATATAAGGCATGACAAAGAAATTAATTGGAATTTGTTGTATAAAATTTAAAATTTTGGTCACAAATGAAATTAAGAAACATCTAAAATTTTGGGAGGAGGTGAAAGACATGAACAAAACAGATTTAATCAATGCAGTTGCTGAAGCTGGTGAATTAACTAAAAAACAAGCTACTTTAGCAGTAGACGCTGTATTCGAATCAATTCTTGGTGCGTTACAAAACGGGGATAAAGTACAATTAATCGGATTTGGTAACTTTGAAGTTCGTGAGCGTGCAGCTCGTAAAGGACGTAATCCACAAACTGGCGAGGAAATCGAAATCGCAGCTAGTAAAGTTCCAGCTTTCAAACCTGGTAAAGCGCTTAAGGATGCAGTAAAATAATTACATAATTTAAGCGAAAAAGAAGGATGCTAAAAAAGCATCCTTCTTTTTTTGCTAAAAAAGTCCAAAAAGTCTTATGTTTTAGGGACTAATAATTAATTTTGGACAAAGAAAGCGTCGATTTTAGGTAGTCTAAAAGAAAGTATCCTTCTTTTTTTTGCCTATAAAAAAAGAATTATGTTAAAATAAAACGAATCTGATAGTGAATATTAGAATTTTTTTTAGCATGGGGGATCAATTAATGAATGAAGTTAATTTAGAAAAAATTGAACAAGCGGTTCGTCTAATTCTCGAAGCTATCGGTGATGATCCAAATAGAGAAGGAATTTACGAAACGCCAAAACGAGTTGCGAAAATGTATGCTGAAGTATTCTCTGGGATGCGCCAAGATGAAAAAGCTCATTTACATAAAGTATTTGGTGAAGATCATGAAGAATTAGTTCTTGTTAAAGATATTCCATTCCATTCAATGTGCGAGCATCATCTATTACCTTTTTACGGAGTTGCACATGTAGCTTATATACCTAGAAATGGTAGAGTAACTGGTTTAAGTAAATTAGCACGTACTGTAGAAACAGTAGCTAAAAGACCTCAGTTACAAGAGCGTATTACTGCCTCAGTAGTTGATGCAATTATGGACGTGCTACAACCACACGGAGCAATGGTAGTTGTTGAAGCAGAACATATGTGTATGTCTATGCGTGGAGTAAGAAAACCAGGCTCAAAAACTGTTACGACTGCTGTGCGTGGATCACTTAAAGAGGATGTGCAAGGAAGAAATGAAATTCTTGCAATGATTCATTCTTCTAAATAGAATCAAATAATCAAAAGCAGGGCTTTTAATAGGCAGTCTAAAAAGCCGGAAGTCCTGCTTTTTTTAAAATATTCATTTATAAATAATGCAAGTTGATTGAGCAATCAACTTATACCATCTAAAATACTTATGGTATAATGAAAAAATCAGTTATAAATGGAATGGATGGAAATAATGAATAGTATTCTCGAGTTAAAAAATGAAGTAATCACTCAAATCTTACATACGATTAGACACCCATATTTAAATCAACATCTTCAAGCACCTACCATTGATGATGTAAAGGTTACTTTATTAATCAATTTATTAAAAGAACACAATTTTACGAGTGATAAAATTGTACATTACTGTAAAGCCTTGATGATTCATCAAATTGCATTAGATACACATGAAAAAGTATCCACATTTGAAGGTACACCAATGGATCGAGAAAAGAAACAATTAACCGTATTAGAAGGGGACTTATATAGTGGACTATATTACGATGCTCTATCTAAAACTGGGGAGATTGGATTAATACGAGAACTTTCATATGCTGTTAAAGAAATGAATGAAGAGAAGATCAATCTAGTTCATGAACAATTTAGTTCTTTAGAAGATCTTTTCAACTGTATAACTGTAATCGAATCGACTATTCTTGTACATTTTGCAAAATTTATATCAGCTGAAGAATCAATTAAGCATATTGAGCAAGAATGTTTAATGTCAAGACTGAAAAAAGAATTCGAACGATTTTCAGTAGAAAACTGCTCTGATTTTATTTCGCAATTTCAAAGAATATTGGGGATTGTTGATTTAACGAAAACAAAAGAAGAATTATCAAAAATAATACAATTACAAAATTAATCTACATAGAAGTAATCGTAATTAGTTTAGTGGGGGTTTATATGACTCAATCAAAAGAAGAACGCGTACATGACGTGTTTGAAAAGATTTACAATAAATATGATACAATGAATGGTATTATTAGTTTTAGACGACATATTGCTTGGCGCAAACAAACTATGAAAATTATGAATGTTCAAAAAGGTATGAAAGCGCTTGATGTATGCTGTGGTACTGGTGAATGGACAATTGCACTTGCAAATACAGTTGGAAAAGATGGAGAAGTAGTAGGATTAGACTTTAGTAAAAATATGCTATCTATCGGTGAAGAAAAAGTTAAAAATATGCATTTAGACCAAGTAAAATTAATTCATGGTAATGCTATGGAGTTACCATTTGAGGACAACTATTTTGATGTTGTTACAATTGGATTTGGTTTAAGAAATGTTCCAGATTATTATCAAGTGTTGAAGGAAATGACGAGAGTTGTAAAGCCTGGAGGTATTGTTGTTTGTTTAGAAACATCACAACCGACTGCATTTGGTGTTAGACATGTGTATAAAGCGTATTTTAAATACATCATGCCGATTTTTGGGAAAATATTTGCTAAAAGCTTTAAAGAATACTCTTGGTTACAAGAAAGTGCAAGCACGTTTCCAGGAATGAACGAACTTGCAAATCTTTTCAAAAAAGCAGGTTTAGAAAAAATAAAAATTAAACCTTATACTTTTGGTGTAGCAGCAATGCATTTAGGTGTTAAACCAAAAAGCTAGTTACAAAAAAGCGAGAAAATGGGATGAATAGTAAGGTGAACGGAATGAAGGTTAAATGGAAATATTCTTATTTAAAAAAGGACATTAATGAGATTGAGAGCACGCTGCATAAAGTAGTCAATTCTTCTCAACCAATTTTGAAAAATGCATCTGTACAGTTGCTCGAATCTGGTGGGAAAAGAATTAGACCAGTTTTTGTATTGCTTAGTGCTAAATTTGGACAATATAACCTTCAATCGATTAAAAATGTAGCAGCTACTTTGGAAATCATACATATGGCATCTTTAGTTCATGATGATGTAATTGATGAAGCTAGTTTACGAAGAGGTAAACCGACAATCAATTCAACTTACAATGATCGTGTTGCTATGTATGCAGGGGATTTTTTATTTGCAAAAGCATTGGAATGTATGTCAGAAATCGAAATCCCATTGGCCCATCAAAAACTATCTGAGACTATTTTAGAGATTTGTTTAGGTGAAATTGAACAAATAAAAGATAAATATAATTTTGACCAAAATTTAAAATGTTATTTAAGAAGAATTAAACGAAAAACTGCCCTTTTAATTTCAGCGAGTTGTGAAATTGGTGCAATTGCATCAGGAGCCTCTCCAGCTTTTCAAAAATGTCTAAAAGATTACGGCTACTATTTAGGTATGTCCTTTCAAATTATGGACGATATTCTTGATTTTACGGCTTCTGAGAAGGAATTAGGGAAACCATCAGGTAGCGACTTAATTCAAGGTAATATTACACTACCTGTCTTGTTTGCGATGAATGATTTAGCTCTTAAAGAGAAAATTGAATCTGTTTATGAAGGTATCGATCCGGAAACTGTAAAACCTCTAATAAATCAAATTCGCAAGAGTACATATATTAAAGCAGCAAGAAAAGTTAGTGAAGCATATTTACAAAAATCTTTAAACAGTATCAACAGCCTTCCTAATAGTGAAGCAAAGGAAATGTTAATATTAATTGCTAAAAATATTGGAAATCGAAAAAACTAGAGGCGGGGAAAATGCTAGTGCATTTACAACTGCCTCTTTTGGCTTTTTAGATACGTATAGAACTCCAGTTAATCAGTTATATTGATTAAAGTTAATCGATAATCTGGAAGCGATTTCAATTTTTATAATATAACAAGATTTTAAACTATTGATAATTTTATAAATTGATGTTACTATTCTAACTGTGTTGTTTATACATAATTGAAATCAAGTGAGGTAGAGCATAATGGAAAGAACTTATTTAATGGTAAAACCTGATGGTGTACAACGTAACTTAATTGGTGAAATCGTTTCACGTTTCGAAAAAAAGGGGTTCCAATTAGTTGGAGCTAAATTAATGCAAGTGAGTAAAGACCAAGCTGAAACTCACTATGCTGAGCACAAAGAACGTCCTTTCTTTGGTGAATTAGTAGACTTCATCACTTCAAGCCCAGTATTCGCTATGGTTTGGGAAGGCGAAAATGTAATCGCTACCGCTCGTCAAATGATGGGAGCAACAAACCCAAAAGATTCAGCACCAGGAACGATCCGTGGTGAGTATGCTGCAACTGTAGGTAAAAACATTATTCATGGTTCAGATTCACCTGCTAGTGCAGAACGTGAAATCGGTATTTTCTTCAATCAAAATGAATTAGTTGAATACTCTAAGCTTATTAAAGAGTGGGTATACTAATAAAATAGTTTTACACAAAACAAAGAAGTCAGCATATTGCTGGCTTTTTTTTATAGGAAAATATTAAAATCTAGACCTGTGGATAAATTTTTTATTAACTTAAGATGAATCGATATGAGTAAGCGAAATAGAGGGAAAGTTGCAAATAGTAATAAAATATTGCATTGACAGCTTCTTTAAATCTGCTTATAATCATCATTAATAAGTTTTTAAATGAATCTTTTGACAATTAAATATCTTGCGATGATAAGGACACAGTAAGCATAATTTCACTGTTTCAGAGAGCTGACGAAAGCTGCGAGTCAGTACATAAAATATGCCGAAATTTCATTCTTGGAGCAATTTCTATTTTCATTTTAAGAAAATAGAAACGGTCGTTTTGATCGTTAAAAAAATCAAGGTGGTGAACAGAGCTTTAGTTCACAACTAGGGTGGTACCGCGATTAATTAATTCGTCCCTACTGTTTATTCAGTAGGGACTTTTTGTTTTTATTTTTTTACATGCTACTTCTGGATGAAAAGAAGAGAGAGGTGCCTAAGCAATTAGATTAGTTCATGACGAAACATAATTGAATAGGAAAAAACTATAGGTTTTTCTACTGAATAATTCATTTTTTTGAATATGGCTCTTTTTTTATATTAAATTCAGAATAGGTTGTGCTATAGTAGTAACTAATAATTTTAAACTTACATAAAGAGAAGGTGTTGAAATGCGTTATTTAACAGCTGGTGAATCACATGGTCCACAATTAACTACAATTATTGAAGGCGTTCCAGCAGGCTTACCAATTTTAGCAGAAGAAATAAATGTTGAACTTCGTAGACGACAAGGTGGATATGGAAGAGGGCGAAGAATGCAAATAGAAAAGGATACTGCTCAAATTACTAGCGGTGTTCGACATGGTTATACATTAGGCTCTCCTATCGCATTGGTTGTTGAAAATAACGACTTTAAACATTGGACGAATATTATGGGTCCTGAACCTTTGGACAATCTAGAATACGAAGGAAAAAGAAGCATTACAAAACCACGACCAGGGCATGCCGATTTAAATGGAGCGATAAAATATGGCTTTAGAGATGTAAGGAATGTTTTAGAGCGATCTTCAGCTCGTGAAACGACTGTACGTGTTGCCGCTGGAGCGGTGGCAAAAAAATTGTTAAGTGAGTTAGGAATCACAATTGCAAGCCATGTTATTGAAATTGGTGGAGTTAAAGCAAAAAATCTAGACTATAAAAATGTAGAAGACTTACATAATAGAGCTGAAAACTCAGAAGTAAGATGTATAGACGCTGAAGCGACAGAAAATATGAAATCGTTAATTGATGATGCAAAACAAAAAGGTGATTCAGTTGGTGGGATTGTAGAAGTTGTTGTTGAAGGTATGCCAGCTGGTGTTGGTAGCTACGTTCATTATGACAGAAAGCTAGACTCAAAAATTGCAGGTGCAATCGTAAGCATTAATGCCTTTAAAGGTGTAGAATTCGGCATCGGGTTTCAAGCTGGCTCTTTACCAGGTAGTGAAGTTCATGATGAGATTGCATATTCAGAAGAACAAGGCTACTACCGATTATCGAACCGTGCTGGCGGTTTTGAAGGCGGTATGACAACTGGTATGCCAATTGTCGTTCGAGCAGTAATGAAACCAATCCCAACGCTTTACAAACCGCTAAAGAGCGTTGATATTGAAACAAAGGAAGTTTATGAAGCAAGTATCGAACGTTCTGATAGCTGTGCTGTTCCTGCAGCAAGTGTCGTAGCAGAGCATATTGTTGCTTGGGAAGTTGCAAAAGCAATTATTGAACAATTTGAATCCGATCAACTTGAACGTTTAAAACGTAATATTGAAGATTTCCGTGAGTATGCGAGGAATTTTTAATGAATGTGATAACTGTAAATACAAGCTCTAAACAATACGATGTTTGTATAGGGTTTGGAGTATTGAGTGAACTGCAGTCAAAGTTGGACAGCTTAGTTCCTAAAGTTTCCAAAATACTAATCATTACAGATGATCAAGTTGCTCCACTTTATTTAGAAGAAGTACGACTAAATTGTAGTAAAACAAATAAAGTTGAACACTATATCATTCCACATGGTGAAAAAAGTAAGAGTTTTGCAATATACGAAAATTGTTTAACCTATTGTTTTGATGTCCAATTAGATCGTAATAGCTTAATCATTGCCTTAGGTGGAGGAGTAGTTGGCGATTTAGCTGGATTTGTCGCTGCTACTTATATGCGTGGTATTCGTTTTATCCAATTACCTACTACTTTACTAGCCCACGATAGTGCTATAGGTGGTAAAGTAGCTATCAACCTTCCAAAAGCTAAAAATATAGTTGGCGCATTTTATCAGCCGGAATTAGTATTATATGAATTAAGCTTTTTAACTTCTTTGCCAATAGAGGAATGGAGATCAGGTTTTGCTGAAATTAGTAAGGAAGCCATGATTTCTTCTAACGACAATTTGAGTTGGTTAATGGATCATATACTTTCACTTGAAGAGTTAAATAATGAGTTAGTTGAAAAATGTGTCACAATGGGGATAAGTGTAAAAAATGAAATTGTATCTAGGGACGAAAGAGAAACTGGTGAAAGAGCATTTTTAAACTTAGGCCATACACTTGGGCATGCAATTGAAGCGTATTTAGGTTATGCTAAAACAACTCATGGTGAGGCAATTGCATTTGGAACTTTATTTTCAATCTATTTGAGTGAACAGTTCTTTAAGGTTGACTTAAAATTTAATGAGATAGTAAATTGGTATAATCGATTGAATTATCCTGTTTATTCAAATTTAGAATTAGATCCAATTATTAATCTAATGAAACAAGATAAGAAAAATATCGATTTGAAAATAAAATATATACTATTAAAAAGTTTTGGACATCCAGTGATTTGTGAATTAGAGGAAGACTTTATAAAAGAAAATTTAGATAGTTTTTTAAAACAAATAATTTCATAATGCTTACCTGAAAATGGTGTTTTGATCAAATGTTAAATCAAAATATCATTTTCTTTTTCTAAATTAGGCTAACTAAATCATCGGAAATGAAAAACATAGGACAATTCGTCGAATAGAATTTCAGCGAAAAAAAAGGTTTGATTTAATAAAAAATGGAATGTAAATACATATAGAAAGGTTAGATAAGATGACTATGATGAGAAATTCCCAGTTAGAAAAAATCCGTTTAGTTGGTGATGTGACAATTCCAGGAGATAAATCAATATCTCATAGAGCAATTATGTTTGGATCATTAGCGAAAGGGACGACAAAGATTACTAACTTTCTATTAGGTGAAGATTGTTTAAGTACGATAGCGTGTTTTAGAAAATTAGGTGTACAAATCGAAGTATCAGAAGATGAAGTAGTCGTTTATGGTAAAGGAATTGAAGGTCTTAAAGAGGCACATGAAGTACTTGATGTAGGGAATTCGGGAACAACAGCAAGATTAATGATGGGAATATTAAGTGGTTTACCTTTCCATTCAGTTATTATTGGTGATGAATCTATTGGTAAAAGACCAATGAAACGAGTTACAAAACCTTTAAAAATGATGGGTACTTCTATAGATGGACGTGAAGACGCTACATATACACCTATTTCTATTAGAGGAGGTTCACTGAATAGTATTTCTTATGCTTCTCCTGTATCAAGTGCACAAGTTAAATCTTCAATTTTACTAGCTGGTTTATTCGCAAATGGTACGACAACTGTTACTGAACCAGAAAAGTCTCGTGACCATACTGAAAGAATGCTAAAGGCATTTGGTTGTGAGTTAGTAGTTGATGGAAACAAAGTCTCAATTAATGGAAACCAAGAATTAACTGCAACAGATGTTATTGTACCAGGGGACATTTCATCAGCTGCATTTTTCTTAGTAGCAGGGTCGATTGTTCCTAATAGCGAAATATTGTTAAAAAATGTAGGTGTAAATCCTACTAGAACAGGGATATTAACTGTTTTAGAAAGAATGGGAGCTAATATTACTTTAGAGGATGAAAAAGTTGTAAACGGAGAACCAATTGCGAATATACGAGTGAAATCATCCAATTTAAAAGCAACTGTCATTGGAGGGGCTGAAATTCCTACATGTATCGATGAGTTACCGATCTTGGCCTTAGCAGCGGCTTTAGCAGATGGAGAGACTATTATTAAGGATGCTGAAGAGTTAAGAGTAAAGGAAACGGATCGTATCCAGACTGTTGTAACAGAACTTACAAATCTTGGTGTAAGCATTGAAGCAACAAAAGATGGTATGATTATACAAGGGAATAGTTCTTTAATAGGTGCTAATGTAAATTCACATGGAGATCATCGAATGGGAATGATGCTTTCAATTGCTGCATTACTTGCTAAAGGTGATACAATTATTGAAAATACAGAATGTATAGCTGTATCTTTTCCGAACTTTAAAGAGCAATTAAATGAATTAATTAAGTAGTCATATGAGGTGTAAGAATGAGTTTATACGAAGCTGTTCAGTTAATAGAGAACGGTCATACTGAAAAGGGATTAGATTTATTAAGAAAGAATTTAAAAAATGCTAACGATGAAGAAAAATACGAAGCAGCACTTCTTTTTCAATCATTAGGTTTTGTGGAAGATGCAAAAAATATCATTGAAGATTTAGTTTACTTATATGATGACGACGATGATCTTAAAATAATGTATGCAGAAATATTATTAGATCTTGATTTAGAAGACGAAGCTTTAGAAATTTTACTTGCCATAAAGGCTGATAGTGAAAGTCGAGTTCAAGCACTTTTATTAATGGCTGATCTATATCAAGTTCAGGGTCTTGATGAAGTAGCTGAACAAAAATTATTTGAAGCAAAAAGAATTTTACCGAATGAACCTGTAGTAGATTTTGCATTAGGGGAGTATTATTTTAGTAAATATGATTATAAAAAAGCAATTCCATTTTACGAAAAGCTTTCTAATCAAGAAATTGAAGTGAGTGGAGTTAATAAAGATTTAAGACTTGCTGAATGTTTAAGTGCTGAAGGTGAATGGGAAGATGCAATTTCCTATTATGAAAAAGGAATTCAGAAAACTAAGGACTTCCATACACTATTAGGATATGGTATTACGCTATTTCAAGCTGAACGCTATGCAGCCTCTATTCCGGTATTCGAAGAGGCAATCTTCTTTGATCCTGAATATTTGGTAGCACATTTATGGCTAAGTAAAGCACATGACCTTGAAGGCCAATTTCAAGAAGGCTATGATATATTACAAAAAGCATTACTTGTTGATGAAACAAATGTAGAATGCCTTTTATCAGCTGCAAAATTAGCTCGTAAAATGAAGAATTTAGATGCAAGTAAAAAACATTTACAGGAAGCATTAATTTATGATCCTTCGTTAATTGAAGCAGTTCAGTTATTAGTCGGAATTCTTTTTGAAGAGGAAGATTTCGATGACATAATTAGTACAATTGAACTAGCAATTGAGCATGGAGCTTCAGATCCTCATTTTAATTGGGACTTAGGCAAAGCATATTATGGAAATGAAAATTATGAATTGGCATTAAATCAATATCGTCTAGCATATAATGACTTTAACCAGGAAATTTCCTTCTTAAAGGAATACGGAGACCTATTGTTTGAAGAAGGCTTAGTACAAGAAGCAAAAGAGGTTTACAGTAAACTTGTAGACGATGAGTATCTACAGGAAGAAGTAAGAGAACGACTTGAAAGAATAAATGAAATTCTGTAGTTTTCTTTATTCAGAAAAGGGGACAAATTTTATGGACAGAGGAGGGATTTAATAATGGCAACCCCTGTATCTGTGAATGAGAAGAAAGATTTTGTTAAGTGGTTTCTAAGTAATTTTCAGTTAAAGCAAAGAGAATGTGTTTGGATTTTAAATTACCTAATGAGCCATGATTATTTAATGAAAAAGGTTCATTTTGTAGAACAGTCTAAATATTGTCCACGCGGGTTAGTGATGTCGACGAACTGTGTTAAAGAAGTCCCATTTCATTTTTATAAACAAAATGTTATGACGACTGATGCAGAGAAATCTTTTCACGATATTCGACTAAATAGGGATGAGGATATTTATATCCAGCTCAATTTTAAATCTTCTTTTCAATATCCGATGTTTGTTTCAGTTTTAGAAGAGAACCCACATATACCAAAAAACTTAAATAGTAACGAAAAAGACCGCGTAATTGCTGAAAAGTTATTGTCAGATTCAATTATTAATTTCCAAAAAGACAGATTGATGAAAATGATTGACGAGGCTCTAGATAAACAAGACAAAAAGCTTTTTCAAGAATTAACTAAACAACTGAATTCTTTAACTTAATATTAAACTGTAAAAAGTCCTCATTTTGGGGGCTTTTTTACTGTTGTAAATGTATTTGCTAATTGAACACAATTTAATTTTATTGTTAAATAAGATATGTGGGGTTAATTTCCATTTTTAGTCCCCTCCCTATTAAGTGTGGCTAGATACATGATCTTAATCATCATATGGCGTTCTAAAAGCCTTCTGTTATATCCCACAGAAGTCGGGCATTTCATCAAGTTATACAAATTTAAAATGGCCGTATATAAAATTAAGATTAGCAAATTACTCATAAAAAAATACTCAAATAAAAAAAATAGTAAAAAAGTCACTTAATAGAGAAAGATTCTTGGATAATTGACTGATCTCATAGAAATATTTGCTTCGTAATGAAGGAGCAGGGTTTGACTAAAATCGCAATTTTTTAAATATTAATCAGTAAACTATAAATGGGATTACTGAATTGAATACATAGATCCCTTTTGACTGATTGGACAATGCTTAATTAGCGGGCTTTTTTTCTTTCTTAAAATAGTAATGTATGGTTAAATGGAAAATAGAAATTTGTTCACAAAAATTTCACAATTATAAATAAATTATTTTAATAGAAAGAGGTAATTTTGATGAAATGGACAACTAATGAATTAAATCAAGTTATTGAGAATCTGGAATACATCGATACGATCATTATTCCACTTTGTCCTGTTTCTTTGAAAAAAGAAAATATTGGTCTAGCCGAGCAAAGAGAGGACCTAATAATACTTACTTCGGAACTAGAACGTACATATAAAGGCAGAGTTGTAATCGCACCTGAATTTACTTATTTACCTGAAGAATCGAATAAAATAAGCAGATTAAAAGCTTGGAATGAAGAGTTTAAAGCTAGTGGTATTAAACATGTTTTTTATTTAACATGTGATTTTGATTGGAGACAGTCAGAAGCTGAAATGGATGAATCATTAATTTGGTTACCTAATTTAAACATCAATAGCTTAGATGAATCATCACAACGCGTAATAGTAGATAAACAATTATCTCACATAAATGCATTATTTTCTAAAATATGGGGATAAAAATAAAAACAACATTATTACTATGATTATTATTAGGATATTATTGACCTTCTAAATTTGTTATTATATTATGAAAGTGTCCTAGTTTTATTATTATAGCTGTTGTCCGTACAGGAGTACTTGTGATAGAGGGGGGAATTTTCATGAGTGAAAAGGTTTCAAGACGCCAGTTTTTAAACTACACTTTAACAGGTGTAGGCGGCTTTATGGCGGCAGGAATGCTAATGCCATTGGCTCGTTTTGCCATTGACCCAGTCTTACAAAAAGAAGCAGCTGGAGCAATGGTGCAGGTTGGACTAGTTAAAGATTTAACGACTGACCCAAAACGCTTTGACTTTAAAGTTAAGCAGGTAGATGGTTGGGTTAAATCTGATGCGTCACACATTGCATGGGTGTACAAGAATTCAAATGGAGACATCGTTGCGTTATCACCTACTTGTAAGCATTTAGGCTGTACAGTTGGTTGGAACGACAATAAAGATTTTCCAAATCAATTCTTCTGTCCATGTCATGGCGGTCGTTACCATAAGGATGGTAAAAACATTAAAGGTACACCACCGCTTGGTCCACTAGACAACTATGCGGTAAAAGTGAAAGGTGATTCTTTCTATCTTGGTAAATTAGAACCAAATACAGGAGGTAAATAATCGTGCTTAACAAAATTTACGACTGGGTAGATGAGCGATTAGAAATTACACCTCTTTGGAGAGATATCGCTGATCATGAAGTACCAGAACACGTTAATCCAGCGCATCATTTTTCAGCATTCGTATATTGCTTTGGTGGATTAACATTTTTCGTTACAGTAATTCAAATTTTATCTGGAATGTTCTTAACAATGTACTATGTTCCAGATATCAAAAATGCATGGGAATCAGTTTATTACTTACAAAACAACGTTGCATACGGACAAATCGTTCGTGGTATGCATCACTGGGGTGCAAGTTTAGTAATTGTTATGATGTTTTTACATACTTTACGTGTATTCTTCCAAGGCGCATATAAAAAGCCTCGTGAGCTTAACTGGGTTGTAGGGGTATTAATCTTCTTCGTAATGCTTGGATTAGGCTTTACAGGATATTTATTACCTTGGGATATGAAAGCGTTATTTGCGACTAAAGTAGGTCTGCAAATTGCTGAACAAACACCATTTATTGGTAAGCAAGTGAAAACGTTAATTGCAGGTAATCCGGACATCATCGGTGCACAAACATTAACTCGTTTCTTCGCAATCCATGTATTCTTCTTACCTGGTGCTTTACTTGCTCTTATGGGTGCCCATTTCTTAATTATTCGTAAGCAAGGTATTTCAGGTCCACTATAAGATTTAGTGCATGGGGCTTTAGTAAAAAATGACTAAAGTGTGTCGAAATAAAGGAGGGAGAACATGCATCGCGGTAAAGGAATGAAATTTGTAGGTGACTCACGTGTGCCTGCAATGGCAGGACGTAAACCTAATGTTCCAAAGGATTATTCAGAATATCCTGGTAAAACTGAAGCATTTTGGCCAAACTTCTTATTAAAAGAATGGATGGTAGGAGCAGTTTTCTTAATTGGATACTTAACATTAACAATTGCACATCCATCTCCACTAGAGAGGGTTGCAGACCCAACTGATACTGGCTATACGCCATTACCAGACTGGTATTTCTTATTCTTATATCAATTCTTAAAATATAGCTATGCTTCTGGTGACTATAACGTAATTGGTGCTTTCGTAATTCCTGGATTAGCATTTGGTGGCTTATTATTAGCGCCATTCTTAGATCGTAGTCCACATAGAAAACCAATTAAACGTCCTTTAGCTACAGGCTTTATGTTATTAGCTTTATCTGGTGTAATTTATTTAACATGGGAAGCTGCGGCTCACCATGACTGGAAAAAACAAAAAGAACAAGGTAAAATCCGTACTTTTGTTGAGTTAAATAAAGAAGATCCAGCATATAAACTATTGCAAAAAAATACTTGTGTATCTTGTCATGGCGATAATCTTGAAGGTGGCGCAGCAGCTCCAAGTCTTCAAAATAATGGTTTAAAACCTGAAGAAATCGCACATATCGCAAGAAACGGTCGAAAAGCGATGCCATCTGGTGTATTTAAAGGTACTGACGCAGAACTTAAAGTACTAGCTGAATTCGTTTCAAAAGCAGGTAAAACAGAGTAATTAAAAGAGAGTCGAATTTTCGACTCTTTTTTTATGTTTTATTGTATACTGAAATAATAACATGTAAAAAATGTGATGATACATATAAATTGTGAACTTTGTGTTATAAATTTATTAAATCTCCTAAAGTGAAAGTGAGATGAAGTGAACTAGTGAACATACTATACAGTATGCTACGGCTTAAACCTAACTTAATTGCTTTATTTATAATAAATGTACTAGGAACAATCTATGGATACTATTGGTATAAATCTCAACTTGAGTTTACTCCTGGTTGGTTAAAAATATTTGTACCTGATAGTCCAACTGCATCCTTATTTTTTTGTATTGTATTGCTACTTTTCATTCTAAATAAACGGAATGGATTAATAGAAGCACTAGCATATGTAAGCTTGATGAAATATGGTATATGGGCAGTTATAATGAATGGAATGGTTCTTTATATATCAGGTGGACTTGATAAGGTTGCATATTTATTAATTTTTTCACATGGAGCTATGGCAATCCAAGCTGTTTTGTACGCACCGACATTTAAAGTAAAAAAATGGCACTTGACTGTTGCAAGTATTTGGATTTTACAAGATCTAATTTTAGACTATGTTTTTGGTACAATGCCAGAATATTATATGCTTTCTGATTACAGAATTTGGATTGCTTTAATTACATTTTGGTTAACGATATTTGTTATTTTAATCGCTTATTACCAGTTAATTTTAAAAAATAGAGCTCGTGCTTGAACAAGTTCTAATCTTGTCCTTTCTCTCATAATTATTAGTAGTTATGAGGGAGGGGTTTGATGAAAAAATTAATTGCGGGGATAAGCGTTTTTTTTATTTTCTTTTCATTTAATACCGTAAAAGGGTACGCTAAAATAGATCAAGAAACTTCACTAATTGAAAAAACGCTCTCTTTAGTACAAGATGGTGATTATGTTCATGGCGCTAATTTATTGGAGCAATTAGAATCAAAGTATATGGCGTCAGCAAAAAAGAATAAGGATTTCACACCAAAGGATTTAGAAACCATTTCAGTTACTTTTCAAAATGCACTTGTATCTTTATCAAATGATGGAATTGATCCACAAGAAAAGGTTGCCGATGTGCTTGGTTTGAGATTATTGATTGATGCTGGTGAAACGACTATGCAGCCGATGTGGAAGGAAATGAAAAAGTCAGTTATGACTCCACTACAGAATATGGAGTCAGCATATAAACGAGGTAATTCTGAAGCATATGAAACGCAATTAAATCAATTCTTACACCAATTTGAGATTATTTATCCAAGTCTAATTATGGACCTTCCATATGATGAAGTAAAAAAAATAAATTCACTTGTTTCGTTTTTAGATGATTATCGTATTAACCAAGAATCTATACCGGCTTTTCAACAAAAGTTGGATGAGACTAAAAGTGAATTATTATTCATTTTTGATCAAGGTAATTCAATTATTCCACCTGTTTCTATTTGGACAATATTTACAACAGGGATCATTATTGTCGGTACATTAAGTTATGTTGGTTGGAGAAAATATATAGGTGATCGAAATAAGAACAAAAAAAGAAGAGAACATAATGATTGACAAATTTCTCTAAAAGTTATTACAATATCGTAAAATCACACTCCTTGGAGGAATTACAATGAGTTATTTAATTTACTTTTTAATTTTGTTGCTTGTACCTTTATATGCGCAAATGAAGGTTAAATCAACTTTTAGAAAGTATTCTCAAGTTGGTTCTACATCACATTTAACGGGTGCAGAAGTAGCGAGAAAAATTTTAAATGAAAATGGATTATACAATGTGGCAGTAGAGGAAACTCGAGGATATTTATCTGACCATTATGATCCACGTGCAAAAGTTGTAAGATTATCAACTGAAAATTATCATGGATATTCGGTGGCGGGTACAGCAGTTGCAGCTCATGAAGTAGGACATGCAATTCAAGATGCGAATGACTATAGCTTTTTAAGATTCCGTCATTCATTAGTACCTGTTGCAAATTTCAGTTCCAATTTTTCTTATATATTTATTTTAATTGGCATGTTTTCTCGTCTTTCAGGTGCATTATTAATAGGAATAGTGTTATTAGCACTAGGTGTTTTGTTCCAAGTTGTTACACTTCCTGTTGAATTTAATGCCTCAAGTAGAGCTTTAAAACAGATTACAACTTTGGGCATCATCAATTCGAATGAGCATGTTTATGCAAAACGCGTTTTAAATGCAGCCGCATTGACATATGTTGCAGCAGCAGCGGTAGCCGTCGCAGAATTATTAAGATTAATTTTAATTTATACAGGTATGACACGTAGTGATGATTAAAATCAATAAAAAAAAGAGGTTCTGGCAATCAAATGCCAAGAACCTCTTTTTTTAGTTAAAAATTAAGGGTGAAGAGGGACTTTATTTTCATCTAATGTAAAGCCCTCACCTAGTACATCATGCACTTCTGTAACGGCTACAAAAGCGTGTGGATCGATATCCTGAATGATGTTTTTTAAATGAACTAATTCGTTTTTTGGTACGACACAAAATAAAACGTCTTTGCTTTCTCCAGTAAATGTTCCAGTTGCTTTTAAATAAGTTGCGCCACGTTCCATTTCTTTCATAATTCGAGCGGCAATTAAATCATTTTTCTCAGAGATAATATTTGCTCCACGTGCAGCATATGCACCTTCTTGCATAAAATCAATTATTCTTGCTCCGACAAAAACTGCAACTAGCGTATACATTGCTTCATATGCTTTTAAGTAAGTTAAAAGTGAAAGTGTAATGACAACAAAGTCAAAAATAAACATCGTTTTCCCCATATTAATACCTTTGTATTTATATGCTAAACGAGCGATGATATCAACACCACCAGTAGTTCCACCAAATCTAAAAATAATTCCTAAACCTACACCAATAAATACACCCGCAAATAATGAAGCTAACATTAAATCGCCATGAACATCTATATTGAAAGTAAATTTCTCAAATAATTTTAAGAAAAAAGAGACTGCAACAGTTCCGATGATTGTATAAAGCATTGTCACTGTACCAAGTAATCTCCAACCAATAAAAAATAAGGGGACGTTTAAGGCTAAGTTTGAGATCCAAACAGGAATATTTAGTTCAGCTAAAAGAATTAAGTTTATTCCCGTAAAGCCACCTTCAGCTAGATTGTTTGGAATATTTATATTCATAATTCCAAAAGAAAAAATTGCAGAACCTAAAATAATAAAAAAGATATTGCGTAACTTCAATTTAAAAATCATATACTTCCTCCATACTATAAAAATTACCCTAAACTCTTATTTTTATCTTATCTTGTATTTTTTTCAAGTAAAATAATATATAATTTGTCAAAAAGTGGTCAATTCGATAAGATTTAATTGAGGAGTTGATATTAGTATGCACGAAAAAACGATGAAAGAAATGCAAAAAGAAGTCGATACATATATAGGTCAATTTAAAGAAGGGTATTTTAGTCCTTTAGCAATGATGGCAAGGTTAACTGAAGAAATGGGTGAGTTAGCTAGAGAAATTAATCATACCTATGGTGAAAAGCCTAAGAAAAGCACTGAAGAAGAAAAGCTAATTGAAGAAGAGTTAGGTGATGTATTATTTGTTATGATTTGTTTAGCAAATAGCTTAAATATAGACTTACAAGAAGCACATGATATGGTGATGAAGAAGTTTAATACTCGAGATAAAGATCGTTGGACTAGGAAGGAAGTTTAAAATGGAGAAAGTAATTAGAGTAGTATTAGCAGGACCAAGAGGTAAAATGGGAATTGAAGCTTTACAATTAATTGATCGAACTGAGCATTTTCACCTTGTAGCTGCAGTAGATTATAAATTAGGTGGAGAACAAATCCAAAAAGTTAGCCCCGGCTTTAAAGGGGAAGCAAAAATATATGAAACATTAGAGCAATGTATTGAAAATGAAAGCTTTGATGTTCTTGTTGACTTAACAACACCTGAAATTGGAAAAAAACATGCATTTTTAGCATTAAAAAATGGTATTCGACCTGTAATAGGGACAACAGGTTTTACAAAAGAGGAGCTTGATGATTTAAAAGAGTTAGCTTCAAATAAGGAGCTAGGTTGTATTATTGCGCCAAATTTTGCAATAGGTGCTATATTAATGATGAAATTCTCTGCAATGGCAGCGAAATATTTTAAAGATATCGAAATCATTGAACTACATCATGACCAAAAATTAGATGCGCCTTCAGGTACAGCTCTTAAAACAGTTCAAATGATTGAGGAAGTTCGTGAATCGAAAGTACAAGGACATCCAAATGAAGTTGAAACTGAAGCTGGGGCTAGAGGTGCTGATCTAAATGGAATGAGAGTTCATAGTGTGAGATTACCTGGTTTAGTTGCGCATCAACAAGTTTTATTCGGTGGAGATGGTCAACTATTAACAATTCGACATGATTCAATGAATCGAGCTTCTTTTATGTCTGGAGTTAAAGTAGCCGTTGAGGAAGTAATGAAACTTTCAGAGCTAGTGTACGGCTTAGAAAATATAATGGACTAAAGGTGGTGCAGGTAGTGAAAATAGCTTTAATTGCTCACGATAAGAGAAAAGACGCATTAGTAACTTTTGTTCAAGAAAATGAATCTTTTTTTCAGCAGCATGAACTATTTTCAACAGGTACTACAGGATTACGCGTAATGGAAAATACAACTTTAAAAGTTTATCGTTTTCAATCTGGTCCACTCGGAGGAGATCAAGAAATAGGTGCACTAATTGCTAAAGGGAAAATGGACGCTATTTTCTTTTTTAGGGATCCATTAACTGCTCAACCGCATGAACCAGATGTAAATGCTTTATTAAGGCTATGCGATGTTTTTCATGTCCCGGTGGCAACGAACATTCAAACCGCTAAGGCAGTAGTGAAATTTTTTAGTTAGTTTGAAAGAGAGTGAGATAAGTGGAATATTTTGATGTACTAGCATTTGGAGCGCATCCAGATGATGTTGAGATTGGAATGGCAGGCACGATTGCTAAGTTTACGAAGTTAGGCTATAAGGTTGCTATTTGTGATTTAACTGAAGCGGAGCTCTCATCAAATGGGGATACTATTATTAGAAGAAAAGAAGCTGAAGAAGCAGATAAGATTTTAGGGGTTTCAAAGCGTTTTAATTTATCATTACCAGATAGGGGGCTATACTTATCTGAGGAAGCGATTAAACAAGTAGCTGCTTTAATTCGAATGACGAAGCCTAGTATTATTTTTTCGCCATATGAAGTGGATCGTCATCCTGATCATGGTAATTGTACAAAAATAGTAGAAGAAGCTGTATTTTCATCTGGGATTAGAAAATTTAATGTAAATACAAATCATGAAGCTCACAAGGTAAAACACGTTTTTCAATATATGATTAATGGGTTTCATCGACCTAATTTTATAGTTGATGTTTCAGAAACGATTGAAGTCAAAAGGGCAGCTTTAGAAGCTTATGAAAGTCAATTTACTCCCGGACCAGATGGTGTAGTTACGCCTTTAACAAACGACTATGTAAATAGCGTAATTGCAAGAGAGAAAATTTTTGGAAAAGAAGCCGGAGTGCCATATGGGGAAGGGTTTATGAGTAAGAGACCACTCCTATTAAATGCAGATTGGTTAGTTTAAGTAGAAATGAAGAAGTTTAGGAGAGATAAAATGAAATTAAAAATTGGGATTACATGTTATCCTTCAGTAGGCGGTTCTGGTGTGATTGCAACTGAGCTAGGAAAGTTATTAGCAGAACTAGGACATGAAATTCATTTTATTTCATCAAGTATGCCGTTTCGTTTAAATAAAGTATATCCTAATATTTATTATCATGCAGTTGAAGTAAATCAATATTCAGTTTTCCAATATCCTCCATATGATTTAGCATTGGCGAGTAAGATGGCTGAAATTGCAAACCGTGAAAAATTAGATATTTTACATGTACATTATGCGATTCCGCATGCAATTTGTGCTGTTCTAGCAAAACAAATGATTCATCATGATATTAAAATTGTAACGACATTACATGGTACAGATATAACTGTTCTTGGTTATGACTCATCTTTAACAGAGTTAATTAAGTTTGGGATTGAAAAATCAGATGTTGTAACTGCGGTCTCAAATGATTTAATACGTCAAACAGAGGAATTAGTTAACCCTGATAAAGAAATACAAACTGTGTATAATTTTATTGATGAACGAGTGTATTACAAAAGAAATTGTCGGGCATTAAAAGCAGAGTACGGGATTAAGGAGCATGAAAAAGTCATTATACATATTTCTAATTTCCGACAAGTTAAACGAACAAAAGATGTAGTAGATGTATTTAACTTAGTTAGAAAAGAAATTCCATCCAAGTTACTATTAGTTGGTGATGGTCCGGAAATCTCAAGTTTATGTAAATTAGTAAGAGAGCTAGGTATTGATGATGATGTCTTATTTTTAGGAAAGCAAGAGAATGTTGAAGAGTTACTTTCAATGAGCGATATAAAATTACTTCTTTCATCAAAAGAAAGCTTTGGTTTAGTTTTACTTGAGGCGATGGCTTGTGGAGTTCCATGTATCGGTACTAGAGTTGGTGGGATTCCAGAAGTAATCGAACATGGAGAAAACGGATTTATTTGTGAACTAGGAGATATTGAACAAATCGCTTATTATACACTCAACTTATTACAAGATGAAGAACTATTTAAACGCATATCAAGTCGCGCGATTGAAATTGTAAAAGAAAGATTTCAATCAAATAAAATCGTTTCACAATATTTAGCTATTTATAATGAGTTATTAGGAATGAAATAATATGGATATTTTTGACAAAGCAAAGCCGATATTAGATAAATTAATAAAAAATGGTTTCGAGGCCTATTTTGTCGGTGGATGTGTAAGAGATAAATTATTAAATAGATCAATTGGAGATATTGATATTGCAACTTCAGCTTTACCTGAAGAGGTTATGTCAATATTTCCAAAAACTGTTCCAACCGGATTACAGCATGGAACGGTTTTAGTTATACAAAATAGTGAGCCATATGAGATTACAACATTCAGAACTGAATCAACATATCATGATTTTCGTAGACCATCGGAGGTTACATTTGTAAAATCAATCGAAGAAGATTTAAAACGAAGAGATTTTACAATGAATGCCATTGCTATGACGACAAAAAATGAAATAATAGATCCTTTTAATGGTACAATTGATCTTTATGATGGATTAATTAGATGTGTCGGTGAAGCTAAGGAAAGATTTCAAGAAGATGCTCTTAGAATGTTAAGAGGTATACGGTTTGTAAGCCAATTAGATTTTCGTTTACATGATGAAACGTTTAATGCAATTAAATCATATAAACATTTAATTGAAAATATAGCAATTGAACGCATTTCAGTTGAAATAGAAAAAATGTTAATAGGAAAGTCGCCTAAAAAAGGCATCGGTCTATTAATACAAACAAATTTAGTAAATCATTTACCAAGCTTAAAAGAATATACAAGTCAGTTTAATGATCTATTAGATTTTCCTATTCAATCATTAAAAACCATTGAAGAGATTTGGGCGCTAATATTATATAAATGTAATTTTGATAACCCAGAACAGGTTTTAAGAAATTGGAAGATGTCGAATAATCGCATGAAACAAATATTAAAGGTTTATCATTTGTTAAATGAAACGAAAATTAAATGGAGCAATACAAAGTTATATCAAGTTGGATTGACGGATGCCATAAAATATGAGCGTTTACAATGTGTCATTGACAAGATCGATGCAAATGAATTGAATGAAGATTTATTAAAGACCTTATATAATCAATTACCGATTTATTCAAAGTCAGATATATGTATTACAGGTAATGATTTATTAGAATGGTCCCAATTAAAAGGTGGACCATGGTTGAAAGAAGTATTAAGTGAAATAGAATTTCAATTAGTAGAGAACCAGCTTGAGAATAACCAACTTGCTATTAAGGAGTGGTTCATAAATTGGCTTCAAAAGTAAAAGAAAAAATTATACAACTGTTTACGGAAAATAGTAATGAATATTTATCAGGTCAATTTTTGAGTGATGAATTAGGAATTTCACGTACTGCAATATGGAAATACATGAAAGAATTGCAAGATGAGGGAATTGAAGTTGAAGCAGTTAGGAAGGTTGGATATAAAATAATAGGCAAATCTGATCGATTAACTCCAACGGATATTCAACTTGGTTTAGAAACGAAAAAATTTGGCAGAAATGTCGTATACCATGAAGAAACTAATTCAACACAAACGATCGCTAATGAATTAGTGCTAAATGATGCTCCAGAAGGTACGATCGTTTTGGCAGAGCGTCAATTATTAGGTAGGGGTAGATTACAAAGAAACTGGTTAACTTCAGATGGAAAAGCTATTGCAATGAGTGTGATCCTTAGACCAGCTATTTCACCTAGAGTAGCACCTCAGCTTACATTACTAACGGCTGTAGTCATTGCTTCAGCCATTGAAAAAGTGACCGGTTTACATCCCAATATAAAATGGCCAAATGATATTTTAATCAATAATAAAAAAGTTTGTGGAATCTTAACTGAAATGCAAGGTGACGCTGATTGCATTAAAAGCGTTGTCATAGGTATTGGAATTAATGTAAATCAAGTTGAGGAAGATTACCCATTAGAACTGTCAGATATCGCTACATCATTACGTATTGAAAAAGGACAAACCTTTATGAGAGCGAATTTAATTCAAGCTATTTTAGCTGAATTTGAAAAGTTCTATGAAATATTTTTAGAAAAAGGGTTTAAACCGATTAAAATTTTATGGGAAAGCTATGCAATTTCATTAGGGAAACAAATAAAAGCCACAACTTTAACCGAAGAAATTGTCGGTAATGCTATTGGAATTACGGATGAGGGCCAATTATTGATTGAAGACCACTTAGGTAATGTTCATACAATTTATTCAGCGGATATTTCGATAAATAAATAATGTAATATGAAATAAAATAACTCTCTTTATATTTTTGAAAGAGAGTTATTTTATTTGCTGTATAATAGTCACGTATATTTGTAAATAATACCAAGTTTTTTCTTTACTTAATTGCTATTCTTACTATAAACTGTATTGGAAGGGTCGCGACTTTCGCTGATACTTCATGGGTGGTATCTGAATAGGGTTAATCAATCTTTAGTATCCTAAGAAGAACTACACCAGGTTTTAAAAAATCAATTCTAAAAATGTGTCTGCCTTGATCCTATAAGGACTGGGACAGAGGAATGAGACGGTTTACAATTTTCCTTTGTTCTCTTTTGAGCAAAGTTTTTTTATTGTAACCCCCATTTCCTCTCATTTAAAAGGAGGAAAAAAGATGAAAACAACAAAAGATTTTTTAAACATGAAACAAAACAATGACCCAATCGTCATGATCACTGCTTATGATTACCCTTCAGCACTATTAGCAGAAGCTAGTGAAGTAGATATGATTTTAGTCGGTGACTCACTTGGGAATGTTGTCCTAGGATATGATTCTACAATTAAGGTTACTGTAGACGACATGATTCATCACTCAAAAGCAGTTAAACGCGGGGCAAAAAATACGTTTATTGTGACAGACATGCCATTTATGTCTTACCACTTTTCAAAAGAAGAGGCTTTACGTAATGCATGCCGCATTATGCAAGAAGGTGATGCGCACGCTGTTAAGGTTGAAGGCGCAGATGAAAATGTTTTAGAAGTGATTAAAGCATTAACAATCGCAGGAGTACCAGTTGTAGCTCATTTAGGATTGACTCCTCAATCTGTAGGTGTATTAGGTGGGTATAAAGTTCAAGCACGTGACTCTGAAAGTGCGATGAAATTGTTTAACGATGCAAAAAAATGTGAAGAAGCAGGAGCATTTGCAATCGTACTTGAATGTGTACCAAAGCAAATTGCAAAGGATATTACTAAGGATCTTTCCATTCCAACAATCGGAATAGGTGCTGGTGTTGATACAGATGGTCAAGTACTTGTTTACCATGATTTAATAACATATGGTGTTGGTCGAGTAGCGAAGTTTGTTAAACAGTATGCAAATGTATCTCCAACAATTGAAAATGCAATTGCTTCATATGTACAAGAAGTTAAAGCTAGACAATTTCCAGATACAAAACATTCGTTTACGATGAAGGAAGAACAGTTAAAGGCATTATACGGGGGAAGTTCGCAATGAAAGTGTTTCACACAATAAATGATTTAAGAAATGAATTAAAAATTCACAGAAAAAATGAAAAATCGATTGGATTTGTACCAACAATGGGGTTTTTACATGAAGGCCATGCATCATTATTAGAAGAAGCTAGAAGAAATAATGATATCGTCGTTTTAAGTATTTTTGTTAATCCGACTCAATTTGGTCCTAATGAAGATTTTGATCGATATCCAAGGGACTTTGAAAGAGATGAAAAAGTTGCACTAAATGCTGGTGTAGATTGCCTCTTTTATCCAACAGTTGAAGAAATGTATCCAAATGAATTAAAATCAACAATGAAAGTAACAAAACGAGTAGATGTCCTTTGTGGTGAAAAAAGACCTGGACATTTTGATGGTGTTGCATTAGTTGTAACAAAATTATTTAATATTGTTCAACCAGACCAGGCTTATTTTGGATTAAAGGATGCTCAGCAAGTCGCTGTAATTGAAGGTTTAGTTGAAGACTTTAATATTCCTGTAAAAATTAATCCAGTTCCAACTATTAGAGAAGAAGATGGATTAGCTAAAAGTTCTAGAAATGTCTATTTAACAGATAAAGAAAGACAAGAAGCACCAGTTCTTTATAAAAGTTTACAAAAAGCGGTTGAAGATATAAAAAATGGGAATTTAAATCCAGATCAACTGCAACAAAATATTATTTCGACAATTCAAAGCGAAACATCTGGAACAGTAGATTACGTAAGTATTTATTCTTATCCAGATTTAGAGCCTATAAATAAAATAAATGGAAAAGTAATTATTGCTTTAGCAGTAAAATTTTCTAATGCTCGCTTAATCGATAATATTTTAATTTCTATTTAAGGATTGAACAACTAGGGGGAAATGACATGATTCGCACAATGATGAGAGCAAAACTTCATAGAGCTACAGTTACAGAAGCTAATTTAAATTATGTTGGAAGTATTACAATTGATCAAGATTTAATGGATGCTGTAGATGTACTTGAAAACGAAAAAGTTCAAATTGTAAATAATAATAACGGTGCACGACTTGAGACATATGTTATTCCAGGAAAACGTGGAAGTGGTGTAATTTGTCTTAATGGTGCAGCGGCTAGATTAGTCCAAGAAGGCGACAAAGTAATTATTATTGCATATGGTCAGGTAGAGGAAGAGAAACTGGATCAACATGAACCAAAGATTGCTATTTTAAATGATGCAAATGAAATTGTTGAAATGATTGGCAAAGAAATTGCAGGTACAGTTAAGTAATAGTCAATTTTTGAATATCGAAGCAAGGAGTTACTTGCTTTAGGATCAAAAGTATTTAACAGACAAGTGAAACATCGAAAGAAACGAGCTTTTGAGGGCAATTTGAAATCCCCTTCTTTAGGGGATTTTTTTGTTGGTTGTATTGTTTAATCTGTTTATGCAAAATAATATCTATATAGAGAATTTGGAGGTGGCAAAATATGAATAAATTTGTGGTCGTTGACTTAGAAACAACCGGAAATAATAATAGAGGTCAAGATCGAATTATTCAAATTGCAGCCTTTTTATTGGAAAGTGGAGAAGTTATTGAACAGTTTTCAAGTTTTATTAATCCAAATATGAATATTCCAACCTTTATTTCCGAACTAACAGGGATATCAGATGAAATGGTTCAATATGCTCCTCAATTTGAACAAATAGTTGAAGAATTATACCCGATGTTTAATGACGCCTATTTTGTTGCACACAATGTTCATTTTGACTTAACATTTTTGCAAAAAGAATTTGAGCGGATTGGTTTACCAAAAATTTCTCCGTTAGCCATTGATACAGTGGAGTTAACAAGAATTTTATATCCAACATTAACTAGTTATAAATTATCTGATTTAGCAAAAGTTTTCAATATACAACATGAAAACCCTCATCAAGCTGATAGTGATGCGGAAGTAACTGCCGAATTATTAACAATTTTATTAAAAAAACTTGAGAGCTTGCCATATGCATCATTAAAAATATTAGAAAAACTTAGCACTAGTTTTAAAAGTGACATTACATACTATATTTCGGATCTACTTCAAAAGCAATCTGAATCATTTTCAAATGAATCTGTTGATTATGAAGAATTTAGACGAATAGCTCTTAAAAAAAGAAGCTTTAGTTTACCCCAAGAGGAAGAAGATTTCGTAGAATTTGACGAGCATCTCAAACGTGATCTAGTAGATCAGATGGCTGTGGAAATTCCAAATTTTATAAAAAGAGATGAACAGTTTGCATATATGCACGATGTATTCGATGCATTTAGCCAAAATAATATTCTCTTAGCTGAGGCTGGAACAGGTGTAGGTAAGACATTTGGTTATTTAATTCCATCAGCATTTTTCTCAAAACAATTTGGCAAACAAGTGGTCATCAGCACAAGTACCATCTCGTTACAAAAACAATTACTTAAAAAACATATAAAAACAATTGAAAAAATAATTCCATTTCAGTTGAAAATAGCTTCAATTCAAAGTAAAAGAAATTATCTATGTCTGCAAAAATTTGAATATATTGTAGGCGAACAATTTGATGATAATTACGATAGTATTTTATCGAAGGCTATGATAACAGTTTGGTTAACTGAAACTGAAAATGGAGAATTAGATGAATTATCACTTCCTTCAGGTGGCTTACATTTATGGGATCGTGTATGTTGTAACGAAGAAAGTGAAAATAAAAGAACAAATCCTTGGTTTCATAAATGTTTTTATCAAAAAGCTAAAAATCAATTAATGTTAGCCGATATAATTATTACAAACCATGCTTATTTATTGTCTACTTTAAAAAATAAAGATCACTTAATTAATTCTGTCAAAACGATTGTAATTGATGAGGCACATGCTCTTGAGGAGACAGCATCAAAAACTTTTGGAATCACTTTTTCTTGCTTAAAATATTATCAATATTTAAGTAGATTAAGTACTACTGATAGTAATGAACTTGTACACCGATTATATAAATTTGATGAGGGAATACCAAATCGTGAAAAATGGTGGAAAAAAGTTGATCATTTAGTAAAAGAAATAAAGTATGAATCAGAAGAGTTATTTAGGTTATTACGTGATTTTATTTTAAGTAAACAAAATGAACTTGATAAAGAAAACATTAGACAGTCAATTACACTAAGTGATAAAAATACTGCAAGCCAAAATTGGAAAGTTATACAAGAATGTGCAAATAGATTAATTCATGTGAATAATACTTTATTCACGGGTTGTGAGCAATATTTGAATTTAATTGAAGATAAAAAGGTATCAGCGTTTCATCGTTCAATCGTTTCGGAGTTTAAAATGATTATTGAACAACTAAAAAGCATGAAAAATGGTCTTTATGAAATATTATTCGATAAAAATGATCATTATATTTGCTGGATGGACACTGAAGCAAAAGGCTCATTTCATACAACAATGCTTTATTGTGAGAAAGTTGAAAATGCAGATTTAATACAAAATTATTTAATTAGTGGAAGAAATTCAATTGTACTAACATCCGCTACAATGTCGATTGATTCATCATTCTCATTTATAAAGTCATCATTAGGAATTAGTGAAAATATCAATGTCATTGAAAAAATATACCCAGTCCCAAATGATTTTGCCCAGGGGATGAAAGTGTATATTCCATCAGATTTAATGGGAATAAAAGAGATTACACAAGAAGAGTATGCATTACAAACTTCGAATACAATTCGCAAAATTGTTTCGGAAATAAAAGGTAGAACATTAGTTTTATTTACAGCTTTTGATTTATTAAAACAGACTTATGATCAATTAATACAAGATTTAGGCTCTCTGAATTCATCTGTATTAGCTCAAGGTGTTTCTCCTGGAGGAAAACAAAAGTTAATAAAACAGTTTTTACAATCTAAACAAACAATTTTATTAGGTACGAACACTTTTTGGGAAGGAATTGACCTACCTAATGAAGAATTAGATTGTTTAATCATTGTACGCTTACCGTTTACCAACCCTGAAAAGCCTATGTTTATTGCTAAATCAAATTTATTAAAAAAAGCTGGAGAAAATTCTTTCTCAAGTTTGGCTTTACCATTAGCAGTATTTAAGTTTAGACAAGGTTATGGTCGTCTAATTCGAAATGAAAAAGATCAAGGTTCATTATTTGTTTTAGATAATCGCATAATAAATACTAGTTATGGATCAGAATTTTTAAAGTTAATCCCGAAAAACAAAATAAAAATTAATTCAATTGATGAATTATTAAAAGATTTTTAGTAGTTTTTCAAAATTTAGCATGAGAATAGTAGGGGATTTAAGGTTAGACGTGTGGTATAATGACATAAATTGTAATGTATTTATAATACATTTTTAGGAGGAGCAACATGAATTCAAATATTGAAGTATTATCAACAACAAAAATTGAATATACTAGAGATTTATACAAAATTGTTGATAGTTTAAATCGTACTTTAAAAGAAAAAGATTTAATGTTTGGAATTGCACTTGATAAAGAAGATCAAGAATATGCGGTATTTACAATTTATCGAACATAAATGAGGTATATATGAAAAAATGGTTAGTCATCCTTGGATTAAGCATCATTTTTCTTTCATTATTTTTAATCGCCACATATCAATCATCAATTTCAAAGCTAAATGATGATAAAAAACATGCCGAAGAGCTTGTTTTAAATCAAGGGTATTTAAAATCTGTGGAAACATCTGATTATTTCCATGGAAAAGAACAAGCGATCGTTGTAAGTGGTAAAGATGATGCAAATAATGAAATGATTGCGTGGGTACAGGATGGAGAAGTTATTACACGAAAGAAAAGTGAAGGATTGTCTCAAAAACAAATCATTGACAAAGTAGTCAGTGAGAGAAACCCAAGAAAAATACATAAAGTAAAGTTAGGAATAGAGAACAAAATACCACTTTGGGAAGTAGTATATATAGACCAAAATGGCCGATATAATTTTTACTACGCTGCTTTCGAAAATGGAGAGCTTTTAAAACGTTATAGTATTTAGGGGGAAATTAACAAGATGAAACTAGCAAAAAGAGTAAGTGCACTAACACCATCTACAACACTAGCTATTACAGCAAAAGCAAAAGAGATGAAAGATCAAGGAATTGATGTAATAGGATTAGGAGCAGGTGAACCTGATTTTAATACACCAGTTGAAATTATTGAAGAAGCTTATTCAGCAATGCTTAAAGGCCAAACTAAATATACTCCTTCAAACGGTTTACCAGCTTTAAGAAAAACTATTTGTGATAAGTTATTGAAAGATCAAGGATTAACTTATTCTCCAGGAGAGGTTGTTGTAACAAATGGTGCAAAGCATGCACTTTACACACTTTTCCAAGCGATTTTAGATCCAGGTAACGAAGTAATTATTCCGACACCATACTGGGTAAGCTATCCTGAGCAAGTTATATTAGCAGAAGGTGTACCAGTATTTATTGAAGGGTATGAACATCAACAATTTAAAGTAACACCTGAACAAATCGAAGCGGCGATTACAGAGAATACAAAAGCGATCATTATAAATTCACCAAGTAATCCAACTGGTATGATTTATAATGAGCAAGAATTAAAAGCAATCGGAGAAATTTGTTTAAAACATGATGTATTAATCGTATCTGACGAAATTTATGAAAAATTAGTATATGATGGTGCAAAACATGTTTCAATTGCTTCATTAAGCCCAGAGCTTAAAGAGCAAACGATTATTATCAATGGTGTATCAAAATCTCATTCAATGACAGGATGGAGAATTGGTTATGCAGTTGGTAATAAGGAAATAATTAATGCTATGACAAATCTTGCTAGTCACTCTACTTCAAATCCGACTACAATGGCTCAAATCGCTACGATTAAAGCATATGAGTTAGGTGATGGTCCTGTTGAAGAAATGAGAGTAGCGTTTGAAGATCGTTTAAATAAAACGTACGAGCGTTTAATTTCAATTCCAGGATTTAGCTGTGTTAAACCAAATGGTGCATTTTATTTATTCCCAAATGTGACTGAGGCAGCTAAAATGGCTGGATATCAAAATGTAGATGAATTTTCTACTGAATTACTTGAAAAAGCTAATGTAGCGGTAATCCCTGGTTCAGGATTTGGTTCACCTGATAATATCCGCCTATCATATGCAACATCTCAAGTACAGTTAGATAAAGCTTTAGAACGCATTGAGCAATTTATGAAAGCAAGTATCCTAAGTTAATTTCAATCAGTTGGAAACTCATATTTTTAAATACTGAAGCTAAGCATATGCTTAGCTTTTTTCAATAAATTTTATGTATGAATTTTAAACACCACTAGAAAAAAGCATTTCATCTTTATTAAACAGACGATATCCTTAATTAAATAATTTATTAGTTGGTTTTTTAAATACTAAATAGATATACTAAAATAGAGGTGTGATTTACATGCCTCTATTTATTTTTATTTCACGAGTTTTCTTTAATGTATATTTTATGTAATCATGCTATACTATGCTAGAGGTGTTCGAAGTGAATAATAATAGCATTCTAAACTGGATTCAATTTGGGAATACTAGTATTCCAAATATACTTCTCAGTCATTATTCTTCTTTAAGCATAAATGAAGAAGAACTAGTCATGATTCTACAGCTTTACTCTTTTCAACAACAAGGTCATACGTTTCCAACACCTACTCAATTAGCAAAGATTATGTCAATAAATGAACAAAAATGTATGGAAGTTATTCGAGAACTTCTTAAAAAAGGTTTATTAGAAATTACGGAAGAAATTGACCATCAGAATTTACGATGTGAGGCATACTCACTTTCTCCGTTATGGTTAAAATTAGTTGATTTGACCCAAAATGGTCAACAATCAAATGAAAAACATACGATTCCTTCAATTATTGAACAAGAAGAGGAATCAATTTATTTAGTATTCGAAAAAGAATTTGGTAGATTATTGTCTCCTTTTGAGATTGAAACTTTAACAATGTGGATGGACCAAGATGATCATAATGAAAAACTAATAAAAACTGCACTTAAAGAAGCAGTTATAAGTGGGAAATTAAATTTTCGTTATATAGATCGTATTCTTTTTGAGTGGAAGAAAAATGGAATAAAGCAAGTAGACCAAGCAATGAATTATAGTAAGCATTTTAGAAAAAAAGAAACAAGAGAACCACAAAACGAAACAAAGTATACAGGATCAATTCCTTTTTATAATTGGCTTGAAAAATAAAGCGAGGACATGCTCCTCGCTTTATTGTGTAAAAAATATACAAAAATTTGATTTTCAGACTGTCTGAAAGCGTTTGTCTTTCGAGGCGTGAAGCTTGGTGAGGAGCGGAGTTACCTTTAAATGGTAATGAGCACCGCAGACAGGCGAAACAACGAAGAAAGCGAGCGCTTGACGGGCAGTCTGAAGCGAGGACATGCTCCTCGCTTTTGTTTAGTAAGGAGTGTTTTGAAATGATGAATAAACAACAAATAAATGAGGTTCTTAATACAATTGGTGATATGTTCCCCGATGCACATTGTGAATTAAACCATAAGAATCCGTTTGAATTAGTAGTAGCGGTTGCTTTATCCGCTCAATGTACTGATGTTTTAGTAAATAAAGTGACAAAAAATCTATTTGAAAAATATAAAGAACCACAAGATTATTTAAATGTTTCTTTAGAGGAATTACAAAATGATATTCGCTCAATTGGACTTTTCAGGAACAAAGCAAAAAATATCCAAAAATTAAGTGAAATGATTATTAATGAATTTAATGGAGAAGTTCCACGTACAAGAGAAGAGCTCGTAAAATTGCCAGGTGTTGGTAGAAAGACTGCTAATGTAGTAATGTCAGTCGCATTTAACATTCCAGCAATCGCAGTAGATACTCATGTTGAAAGGGTTTCAAAAAGATTAGCTATATGCCGTTGGAAAGATTCTGTTTTAGAAGTAGAAGAGACATTAATGAAAAAAGTTCCAATCGAGGACTGGGGAGTAACTCATCATCGACTCATATTTTTTGGTAGATACCATTGTAAAGCCCAAAGGCCGAGTTGTGAGGTATGTCCTTTACTTGATCTGTGTAGAGAAGGAAAAAAACGAATGAAAGTGAAGAAAGTAAATGACAAATAATATTTATAAGGATTTTATTGTTGCGCCATTTTATAAAGACAATGGTAATGAACACAAAATGAATGAAGAAATTAAAATTAAAAATAAACCGTTTTTTTATGAAAGCATTCAGATTCTAGATAATGAGAGCTTTAACATCCCGAATGAAAGTGATGAAATTATTAAAGAGATGTTTAATGAATGGAAAGAGGAATCTGAACACATTTCTAATTACTTTAAACAACGGAATCGAAAACTTGCAAGTGAGCCGATGATAAGAGGGTTAGCTAATTTTATATCAATTCTTACATGGATTAATGGCCAAATGCTGCTTAATTTAAATAATTTATTACTTGAGTTAGATAAATTAAAAATAAAGCCAATTAATTTAGACGAGCGTATTAGTTTTTTATTAAATCAACCAGATCACTATCACTCATTCATTCAACTTTCGGGTTTATATACAGAGTTAGAAAAGCTTTATTATAAGCAAAAAATAACCTCCTCAAAATGAGGAGGCTTTTTTAGATTTAGAGATAATTGGTTATACTTAGGCTCCAATGTTTAGATTAGTTACATAGAAAAACCTCCTCAAAAAACGAGGAGGTTTTTAATTTATGCAATAATATTACGTTCCAACTTATTAAATCGATTATTTGAGTATGAATCTGAGTTATACGAAGTTGGATTCGTATTAGTTGGTTTTGATGGTTTAGTTGGTTTTGTTGGATCTGGCGTAGTAGGTGGTGTAGTAGGATTTGTATTACCATCTCCAGTTCCGCCACCATTGCCATCACCTGTACCAGTACCTGTGCCGTCACCAGTACCAGTACCCGTGCCGTCACCAGTACCCGTGCCGTCACCAGTACCCGTGCCCGTGCCGTCACCAGTACCGTTGCCATTACCGTTGCCGTTACCATTGCCATTACCGTTGCCATTACCGTTGCCATTACCATTGCCATTACCGTTGCCATTACCGTTACCATTGCCATTATTATCAGCTGGTGGGGTAGTAGGCTCTTGGGTAGTAGTTAAATCGACTGTAACAGTAACCGCAGCACTCTTAGTATCGCCATTAGTTGCCACGATCGTAATTTTTACTTTGTTTCCAGCTACGATACCATTAATTTTTGCAGATGTTCCATTTACTTTTTGAGTTTGGCCTTTAACACCGTTAATATCATAGTTTACTTCAAAAGTAGTAGAAGCAAGTAAGTTAGAAGGATACTGCCAATTTAACGAAACACTGCTAGTTTTTTCATCATATTTCGCTGTAACACCTTTAGCTGGATCTAATGTATCTGGCGTTGGTAGATCATCCATTTTTTCGCCTCTAATATATAATTCGTCTTGTACTTTTACAACTGAACTTGGTTTATGGAACTCTGAAGAAGGATCAGCTGTTGCTGCTAACATATCTCTAGCAATATATTTAGCTATATTTGTTGATGTTTTACTTAAATAATGACCTTGTTTATTTTTCTCATACCCAGTCCACACTGAAATAGTTACATCTGGAGTATAACCAACAAACCAACTATCACGAGTTGCGTTTGAAGGGAAGCCATATTTGTCTTTTACTTCTTGTGGGTAGTTTGTAGTACCAGTTTTACCTGCCATATCAAGTCCAGGTACATTAGCTCTACCACCCGTACCACCTGGAGCTTTAACAACGTCACGTAGCATATCTGTAATCATATATGCAGTGTAATCGCTCATTGCTTGTTTTGGTTCAGGAGCTAATACTTTTTCAGTTTTATCTTGATAGATTATTTTTGTAACAGCATGTGGTTTTATATATACACCGCCATTACCGAAGGCTGCATATGCACCTGCCATATCCATCGCAGATACACCTGTAAATCCACCGATTGCATGAGACTCATAAAAACTGTCCTTTTGGAAGTTAAATCCAAGTCCGTTACCAAATTCACGTGATTTATCTAATCCAACTTGCTGCATTGTTTTTAATGCAGGAATATTTCTTGAACCGATTAACGCCTTACGAATCGATAATTTACCTTTATATGATTTATCAGCGTTTCGAATAGGTGTCCCATCAGAATATTGATATGGCTCATCAACAAGTTGATGATTAGTAGACCATTTTAAATATTGTATCGCAGGACCATAGTCTAGGATTGGTTTAATAGTTGATCCAGGTTGTCTTTTAATATCTGTTGCAAAATTTAGACCACCACTTGTTGTGTTTCTTCCAGCACCTACAGCTTTAATTTCACCTGTTTTAGTATCAGTTAATACAAAACCAGTTTGGAAATCATCACTTGGATAAAAATCAGATCCACGATTAATGATTTCATCTGCTTTAGCTTGCGCTTTTGGATCTAAAGTTGTTTCAATTGTTAATCCATCTGTATTTATATCTGCATCACCGTATTTTTTTACCTCATCCATAACGACATCAATGAATGCTTGATACTTTGTTTGACCACTTTCATGAACTTTAACTATTGATTTCTCTGGAATTGCTTTTGCATTAGCATATTGTTCATTTGTTATATATCCATATTTTTTCATCTGGCTTAAAACAACATTTCTTCTAGCTTCTGATTCAGCCGGATGTTTTGCTGGATTGTAGTTATTTGGACTTTGTACCATACCAGCAAGTGTAGCTGCTTCAGGTAATGTGATTTTTGATAAATCTTTACTAAAATATGTTTCACTTGCTTTTGCTACACCATAAACTCCACGGCCTTTTAAACCATTTGAGAAGTAAACTTTATTTAAATACATTTCTAAAATTTGTTGTTTAGAATATTTTTGTTCAAGCTGGAATGATAAATACCATTCTTGTACTTTACGTTTAATTGTTTTTTGTGGAGACAAGAATGAGTTTTTGACAACTTGTTGAGTAATCGTACTACCACCTTGTGATCCAAATCCACCAGTAATATTGGCTAAAACTGCGCCAAGCACACGGCGGATATCAACACCTTTATGTTTATAAAAACGTACGTCCTCAGTAGCAATAAATGCATCTTCTACTACTTTAGGAATCTCGTTATATGAAACTTTCGTTCTTTGTTCAGTTCCTAGCTCAGCAATAACATTCCCATTTTTATCTAGTATCGTAGACGATAAAGGTACTTTAAGCTTTGATTCATCAAGTTTAGGTGCATCACTTACTAAATAATAGAAAGTTCCAACTCCCCCAAGAATACAAAGTACAGCTAAAGTTAATATTGATAAAGTAATCTTTTTCCATAAACCTTCACGTTTTTTTGGTTTGACATTTGAAGGCTTTTCCATTTCCATTTGTTTTCGTTCTTGTCGTGAACTATACTCTTTTGCCATTTTTTTGTTTCTCCTGCCTTTCAAATGAACTTAATGAAATTATTAAAATATTAAATTACAAAAAGTTCATCGATACATTTTAAGTAAGGAACAATGATTGGATAACTTGGTTTAAGTAATGTTCCATACTCTTTGCATTCTTCTCTAGAAATTGATTTTCTTCCACCATCTGTTTGCCTTTTCCAAAAGGTAAGAATATCAGTTGCTTTCATAAAATAAATTTCATTATATAATGAAAATTTTAATATGACAAACGAAATTCCACCATGATTCAGTACATTTTCCATATGCTCTATTTGGTGTAAATGGAAATTTTGTAAAGGAAAACTAGTTTTATTATTGGTTTCCTTAGCTTCAAAATCAATATACTTTCCTTTATAGATGCCATTATAATCGGTAGTTGATGGTTGCTTAAAATAGGCTTCTCTAATGACTGCAGCACTTCTTTTTGGATAGTCTACTTTTACGATTTGTACAGGTGTTGGTTTTTTATGTATGTTTGCGATGTTATTTGATAAATAATACGTATTAGTAGCATTTAAATCATCTTCAAGGGACATTCCGCGATTACTATAAGTATTATTTGATTTTACTTGCATTTCGTTATTTTTTTGATTTTTTTGAACTACATTATTTCTTCGATTTGGGTAACTTATTGTCATAAAACCAACTCCAACTTAATTTACATACAACTCGTATTATAGCACTAAAACAGATGTTCGTGTAAAAAAATACCAGATTGCTTGGGGTGAGTCAATGAATGCAAACCATGAAAGCTGGAAAGGTTTCATAAAAAAAAGAAGGGAAGCTCAAAATTTATCACAGGAAGAAGCAAAACTTATAGATTTAATAAAGAAAGAAACAGTAAAATATAATGCAGATAATATTTCCAGAACGATTGCATACCAAGAATATTTTTTAAGACAAAGTGAAATAGAGTGGTCTTTTCTTGCAAGTATGGTGTCGCGTAATGCAGGCTATAACATGACTGATTTGGAAAACGAATTATTCGTTAATGGTTTAAGTGTAAAACAAAGAAAACAGCTTTTTATGACATATGAACGGGCAAATTGGATTATTTTTTTAGATGCATTCCCACAATTGCTTCTATTTGAATATTCAAGAGTGAAAAATAAACCATTATTTTATTTATTGAAATATTTTTCAGTATCTAGTTTTATGGAAATTGAATGGGAGAAATATTGGACGGATCGTGATAAGAAAAGACTAGTTTATTCATTGATTATTAATGAACAAAATATGATTGAAAGACCAGTCATTCAAAATAAATTTTTTAAAAGTGAAGTTTTTAATTCTTTAGCATTTAAACTACAAGAACAATTAAAACTTAGTTATGTTATATTTCCAACTAGAAATGGTGAACTTTATGGACTTGGTGTTTACCAATTTGAAGATTTAACGAAAAGGATTCAAATTGGTAAACGATTATATTCAATTTTATTTCATGAGGACTTACACAATGAATTTATCGATTTTGCTAAGCATACTATACACACAGGCAGTAGAAATGATTATGAAGGGTTAGTTGGAATTACAAGTTCAAATAATCCGAAATTAAGAGATGTTTATCCAATAATTCCTCACACGAGAACGATTGAGGATGATTGGTATACAAATAGTAAAATTTTAAATGAATGGTATGAATATGAGGAAGTTATTAATGGAGATAGTTTTAAGCAATCTTTTTTAATAAAGCAAGAGCTGCTTGGTTCATTGTTAAAATTGAAATCGATCTTTCAATAAAAATGTTAGCTTTTTTCTCTTGATGTTGAAAAACAATCTTATCAATAATAATTATCAAATTTTCGTAAAAGGAGTAGAGTGATGTTGATTTCCATTACAGGATGCTCGCTTTTTTCTCTTGATGTTGAAAAACAACCTTGTCAATTAACTTACCAAATTTTCATAAAGGAGTAGAGTGATGTTGATTTCCACTACAGGATGCTCGCTTTCCATGGGGCGAGACCTGAGCCTCCTCGGCGAGCCTGCGGGGTCTCAGCCTTCCCGCTTATCCCATAGGAGTCGAGCACCCCTTCGTTCCAATCAACTTATTCATTAAAAAGAAGTCTGCAATAAAAACTAATCAAATAACCTTTATTTAGCGTATCCTATCAGTTGTTTATTAATCAGATTGTAGGTCAATTAAGATTGAACATTAATTAATAAACTAATCATCTGAATTTATTTATCAAAAAATTAGCATATAATATTATTACCTTCTAAAAAAACTTACTAGTGTTATTGGAATCATAAAATTGCTCAAACATATTAAAATTTAAAACCATTAATAGATAGCTCAACCAAAAATTATCATTTCATCATTAATAAATGTTCATTTAATGTCCGTTTTCTCAATTGACCATTTAATATTTCAACGCTCTCAGAAAAAAGCTAGCACACAAGTGCTAGCTTTTTTCTTTTTAATTCATTTTTCAATAGAAAGAATGTTAATCAAATTCGAGTAGTTCCCTATGTTTATGTAGCTGGGAAATTAGGGCCATCTAATTTTGGATTACCAGTTTGCTGATTTTTACTTTTTTCTTGTTTTTTCTTTTTTTCATTTTTGTTTTTTGCCATTTGAAACACCTCCATGTAATATACCTTTCCCAATTCTGTTCCACGTTACAAGTTTTTTTGTCGAAATTATAGACGAAAATACCTTTATTCACTTTGTTTAGCGAAATAGTTCTAGTTTTGTCACTAGGGAAGGAGGTAGATGAACTTTTGTTGAATTTATCTTGTAAAGAAAATTTAGAAAATTAGGAAGAGGAGTTGAACTGTATGGAGTTAATTCAAAGAGAAGATTTTTTTCGAGGAATTGATGAATTTTTAAATGAGGTTGAATTTATTGAGCACTCCTTAGCTTTAAGAATTGATCAAAAATGTGATGAAGAAAAGAATTTACTTTTAAATAAGATCCAGTCAACAACAGTGCATCTTCATCATTTTGAAAAGAAAGTAAGTCAAGCAAAAGAGGGTGGTAGTTGGATCTCAACACCATTTTTAGGAAGACAACTAGCATTTAATATTTAATAAATATAGATAAAATGTAAAACATATTTGTTTTGAATGAAGGGCTATTAGAATAATGGAATGAAATAAAGCGATACACTTTTACAATTTAGTAAATGTGTATCGCTTTATTTCTTATAATATTATATTTCCGATTACTAAATTGGTTTACAAGCGCCAAATAGTTCAAGTTCTTTAACTAATTCTCTGTAATGTTGAATAGTAACCTCACCATTTAGGTAATTTTGTTGTAAAAAGTCCATTAATTGATTAAAGTCAGTTGGTTCGAAACTTTTAGATGAAATAAACTTGCTCTTTAATTCTTGTAAAGTCATTATTACCCCTCCAACATTAAAATTTAATTAACAACTTGTATAACTAAATAAAATGTACCATAAATATTTAAAATTTAAATTTTTTTAAAAATTTAAACTTCCGACATATTATGACAAATAGCGCATATGATAATAGAAGTAACAGAATAGGCATTTGTAACATATTTATAAATGAGAAAACTTAAATGGATGTGAGAATATGAAATCTCAAATGTTTCCTCCAAATCATTCAGATAACAGCTTTGAATGGTTTAGAAAGCAAAATCAAATGATTGATGAGAATTTTAATTTTCCAGAAATGAATCAAATATCTAATGAAAATCAGCGTTACTATGGAAATACAATTCAACCTTTTTCCCAAAACCCTACTATGAATACACTACAACCACCAGTTCAATCACAACAAACTCAACATGCACTATCGACTCAACTAACACAACCAGCAACACAATCAACCCAATCAATCCAACAATCACAGATGATTGAGCCATCTACTTATGGGGGATCATCAATTCAAACAGGTAGTTATGATCAAAGTCAAATCCAGTATGCAGCACCACAACACTTTTCGATGCAGCATCCTACTGTTTCATATAACCAAGGGTATCAATACGATCCTAATTATTACGGAATGGTGCAAAACCAATATCCATATATGCAAACGTATCCTTCACAATTCGGTAATCAAACAAACTATTTAAGCAGCCCTCAAAATCACCAGTATTCAATGCAACCTCAACATGCTCAAATGTTACAACAAGGTCCATTTACAACTCCACCAATGTTTGCGCCTAGTACACCTTATCCAACTCAACCAAAAAAATTAAACCAACAAAATAATAATGGTCAATCTTTTCAGTTTTCATCAATATTAAATCAATTTAAAAATGGTTCAGGTTCATACGATGTCCCAAAAATGATGTCTACTGCGGGTCAAATGATGAATACGATGAATCAAGTAGGTGGACTATTTAAACAAATAGGGGTTTTATTCAAATAAAAAAGCCAGGATATCCTGGCTTTTTTACTTCTATACTATTAATCAGTTCTAGATAAAGAATGTACAAGCTTGTAGCGGTCTGCTCTGTATACAGTCAATTCGTACTCTAAAACTTTGCCACTTCTTAAATATGTTGTACGATAAATTGCCAATACGGGACAATTCGTCGGAATTTCTAATAATTGTGCTTCTTCTTCAGAAGGCATTCTAGCTTGAATCGATTGATCAGCATACTGAATAGGATCAGGAATATTGGCATTTACATAATCAAAGAATGATTTTTCCAAAACACTTTGATTTAGGTTTGGAGCTATATCGCATGACACGTGGATACTTTCAATCGACATAGGAATTGAGTCTGCTAAACGGACCCGCTTTATAAAATAAATAGGATCGTTTTCTTTTATCTTTAGTATATTGGATAACGCTTTATCGGAATTTAAAATATCAAATTGAACTAATCTACTACTCGGTTTTAAACCTCTCTCAATCATTTCTTCAGTGTAACTATTTAATCTACTAATTTTTTTTTCAACTTGTTGACGACTAACAAATGTACCTTTACCTTTTTGTCTGTATACAATTCCTTCTTGAACTAAATTGTTTAATGCTTGACGAACGGTCATACGAGAAATTTGGAATTTCTCTGAAAACTCTCTTTCTGATGGAATCAATTCATCAGCAGGGTATTCACCTGAGGCGATTTTACATTTTATGTATTCTAATAATTGATGATAAATTGGTATTGGGGAATTTTTGTTAATCATTTTTTACTCCTTGAATTGCATTAATTATCTATATTTAAAACGATTTCATAACTCATTTTAAAGGAATAAAGTGCTTTCGGCAATCATTGTGTATACTCGCAAAAATCAGAATATTTAAACTTTTAACCATTATTAATTTTATTGTTGTGAAATATGTTCAAACCTAATAAAATAAAAAAGTTGACATTAAAGTATATTTAGGATATTGGAGAGGATAATTTTGAACAAAATACTTTTTTTATTTTTTTTCACAATTACATTAACATTAATTATTTTTACGAGTTTTAAACAAGCTTTATATGTAATTTTATCATAAGATTTCGACGAAAAAATTTTAACAATAATATTCCTATCACAATAACTAATCTAAAAGGGAATAAAATATCCTCTATGAGCAGCAATCAAATATTGAAATATTGATCTTAAATTGGTCTTAATAGTTGATTACCACTAAGCTTATGACTACCATGTAAAGTTAAATATTAGATTCCCTCTATATAAATTTCTACATTTGAATATTATTTAAATAAATGATTTTAGCGAGATAAATTTATACTTACAATCTATATTTGTTACTAATTATTTGAAAAAATGCAGAGTATTTAATAAAATAAAATTTAATTTGTGGAAGAACTTTAAGTTCTTCCTAATTTATTATTGTGAGGTAATATGAAGATACTACTTATATCTGGTTATAAATCATTTGAATTAGGAATTTTTTCGAATAAACATGATGCAGTTAAGTACATAAAAAAAGCAATTAAAAATAAAATACTTTTATTTATAGATGAACTAGAATGGATTATTATTTCAGGGCAAATGGGTACTGAATTATGGGCCGCAGAGGTAGTATTCGAACTTCAACTTGATTATCCCGAATTAAAGTTGGGTATTTTTACCCCCTACGAAGAACAAGAGAAAAATTGGAATGAAGCAAATAAAGAATATTATAATGAAATCTTAATTGGGGCGGATCACGTCGACTCAATTTCAAGAAAACCATACGAATCTCCAATACAGCTAAAAGCTAAAAATGAATTTTTAGTAAGTAAAAGTGACGGATGTATTTTATTTTACGATAATGAAAAAGAAGGTAGTCCTAGATATTTATATGATTTAGCATACAAGAAGAATGAACTATTTAATTATTCTGTAGAAATCATCACATTTGATGATTTACAAGTGATTGCAGATGAGTCATTTGAGAATGATGATAATAAATATAGGGAATTATAGAATAGATAATTGACAATTTATGAAGAGTTTGAAAAAATAGAAGGTAAATATTTCTAAATGTTTTGGGGTGACACACATGGAATCAACAAAAATAAAACTAAGTATAAAAGATATCCTGAATAAAGAATTTAAAGTTTCAATGCGAGGATATAATCAAGAGGAAGTGGATCAATACTTAGACAGTATCATTAAAGACTATGAATCGTTTCAAAATCAAATCGTAGCCCTACAACAAGAAAATGCAAAGTATAAAAAATTGTTGGAGGATCAAAAGAACACAGCTACACCTCCACCTTCACCATTTAATAATACGAATACGGATGTTCTAAAAAGATTATCAAATTTAGAGAAGCATGTTTTTGGTAGTAAACTATTCGAATAATTTTAACTTAATTTATATTTTAAGAAAGCATTGCAAACTTAAGTATAATTTACTATACTAATAAATGTTCGTTTCAATATGTTCGGGTAATCGCTGCAACGCTTGACGTTGTTGAGGAAAGTCCATGCTCGCACAGTCCTGCGATGGCTGTAGTGTTCGTGCCTATCGAAGTCATAAGATAGGGTAGCTGTGTAAACAGCTAACGGCAGGGAACGGACCTAAGTCCTTTACGGATATGGTTCTACTACCTTTAAAGTGCCACAGTGACGTAGTCCTCGAAGAAATGAGAGGAGTGGAACGCGGTAAACCCCACGAGTGAGAAACCCAAATTATGGTAGGGGAATCCTTTCAAAGGAATTGAACAGAGAAAGGGACAGATTATTCTGTAGATAGATGATTACCACCTAGTAGTACGAGGCGAGAGCCGCTTGTAGTACGAATGGTACAGAACATGGCTTACAGAACATATGAAATGATGAAACTGTTTAAAAACTCTTCATTCTATGGAGAGTTTTTTGTAATTTCGACGTAAATTGTTCATAATGAAAATAGGAATTAAAATGAAAATATGAAAAGAAAAGTTCATTCTTAGTTTGAATGAGATAGGTGGTTAAATTGGCGAAATATACATTAATTGCTACTGCTGCAATGGGGATCGAAGCACTGGTCGCTAGAGAAATAAAAAGCCTAGGGTTTGAAGATGTAGTAGTTGAAAATGGTCGAGTATTATTTAAAGCGGACGAAGCTGGAATTGTGAAAGCGAATTTGTGGCTTAGAACAGCTGACCGAGTGAAACTACGTGTTGGTGAATTTAAGGCAACCTCATTTGATGAATTATTTGAAAAAACAAAAGCCTTACCTTGGCATATGTTTATACCAAGAAACGGTCAATTTCCTGTGTTAGGAAAATCGCATAAATCAAAATTATTTTCAGTATCAGATTGCCAAGCAATCGTCAAAAAAGCAATTGTTGATAAATTAAAAACAATCCAAAATATTCAAGGTATGTTAATTGAAGATGGTCCATTATTTCGAGTGGAAGTCTCTATTTTAAAAGATATCGTAACATTAACGATTGACACTACTGGTCGTGAAGGATTACATAAAAGAGGATATCGTGTAGATCAAGGTGAAGCACCATTAAAAGAAACACTTGCGGCTTCATTAGTATTACTAACAAATTGGAATGCTGATTTACCTTTTGTTGATCCATTTTGTGGATCTGGTACTATTCCGATTGAGGCTGCATTAATTGGCCATAATATCGCTCCAGGATCGTTTAGAAGCTTTGCGTCTGAAGATTGGCATTGGATCGGGAAAAAAAGATGGAATGAAGCTAGACAGGAAGCAGAAGACTTAGCAAATTATGATCAAAAACTTGAAATAATCGGATCAGATATTGATCATCGAATGATTAATGTTTCAAAAGCGAATGCTGATGAAGTTGGATTATCAGATTCAATTGCTTTTAAACAAATGCAAGTAAAAGACTTTACTACTAAATCTGAGTATGGATATGTTGTCACTAATCCACCATATGGTGAGCGATTAAACGATCGACCTTACGTTGAAAAGTTATATTCAGATATGGGAAATGTTTTTACAAAATTAGATACATGGTCAGTGTATGTACTTACTAGTCATGAGGGATTTGAACAATTTTACGGTAAACCAGCAACAAAAAAACGTAAATTATTTAATGGTTTCATTAAAACTGACTATTATCAATACTTTGGAAAAAGACCTCCAAGAAGAATCGAAGAGTAAAAAGGTTAAAAGGGTGTTCCCAATGTCTATTTAGACGATTGGGGCACCTTTTTATTTATAATAACGTATTTCGTTAAAGTTTTTACGAACAAATCTTGAACAAAAATTGTATTCGTTATGTCATTATAAATTAATTGCAGGTACAATTCTAAATCCATGATTTTTTTCAAGTAAATGTGCAACATGCCAATTTGTTTCTGCAGTACTTTTATATTGAGTGACTAAATCATGAAATTCATCATTAGAGAAACTCTTCTCATGCTGAAGTAAATAAAGATCTCTTACAACACTTATATCATCGTTTGTATCAAAATTAGTTTGAATTAAAGAATATAAGTACAAATAAACACCTCCAAACTACCATTTTTATGATTATTTTATAGATTTCCCGATAATTCGAAAGTTATTGCCATTAGATAATTTTGAAATATAATCATTTTTCTTTTAAATGAAGAAAGATAATTTGTTACAATGAATCTTGAAAAATAAGCCAATTTAAAGGACTGATCTAAAATGAAAAAACTACGTATTGGAATGGTAGGATTAGGCAATATTGCACAAAAAGCATATCTACCAATTCTTACAAAAGAAGAAAACTGGGATTTTATTGGTGCATTTTCACCAAATAGAGAAAAACGTAAGAAAATATGTTCACAATATCGAATTAAAGATTTTGAAAGTTTGGAATTACTGGCAGAACAAAGTGACGCAGTATTTGTACATAGTGCAACTAGTTCACATTTTGAGGTAGTATCGTATTTATTAAATAAAGGCAAAGATGTATATGTTGATAAACCACTAGCAGCTACATTGCCAGAGTCTGAAAAATTAACTGAATTTAGTATTAAGCTAAACCGAAAACTTATGGTTGGATTCAACCGTCGTTTCAGTCCAATGTATGTGCAGGCAAAAGAACAGGCGAAGAATATCGCAGTAATTAGATTTGAAAAACATCGAGAGAATAAAATTGGGTCTAATTCATTCGAGTTTACGATGCTGGATGATTATTTACATTTAGTTGATACCATTAGATGGTTGGCAAATGGAGAAGTTAACTTGATAAATGGTAGAGTCAAACTTACTCATACGAATCAATTAGAGTATGCTACTCACCAATTTGAATCGATAGAAGGAACTTCTATTAATACAGTAATGCACCGGATGGCAGGAACAAATCTTGAGCGCTTAGAATTAATTACTGAAGGTTCTATTATAAGGGTAAAAAATATGAACAACTTTGAAGTAGAAAAAAATAACTCACTAAATAATTCGTTTTCATCATCATGGGACACAACATTAAAACAAAGAGGTTTTGAGGATTGTATTAACCATTTTATCAATTGTATATACTCTGATGAAAATCCATTGGTCAATGGAGAAGAAGGATTAAAATCTCAAATGGTTGTTGAAGAAATGATCAGGCAAGCAAAAGGCCAGTAAAGTTAACTAGAAGGAGATAAAGGAGCTAGAAGAATTTAAAGCTAATTTATTTAGTTCTAAATATACATTTCCCTTAGTCTTTAAGTGATCATGCCTTATTTCCCTTGCCTTTCCCTCACATTTTTTGTATGATAGCGGGTAGAGACAATTTTTAAATAATATAATGGATCGAATAAATTTGCAAAATTAAAGTTCTCAAAAGAGGACTTTTTCTTTTTAATTTACATTTTGGGGGTAGCAATGAGTCATTCAACTAAATTACCTTTTGAGGTAGGAAAGCAAGACCAATTCATTGAAAAGCTAGGGGAATGGATTGGGGACGTTTTTTATGATTTATTACCAGATGCAGGCTATGAATTAAGAGATGAGCAAATCTTTATGGCTTATCAGGTTGAAAGAGCGTTTAAAGAAAAGAAAGTTATTTTTGCTGAAGCAGGTGTTGGTACAGGTAAAACGTTTGTCTATTTGCTATATTGTTTATGCTATGCAAGATATACAGGTAAGCCAGCTATTATCGCATGTGCTGATGAATCCTTAATCGAACAGCTAGTAAAGAAAAATGGGGATATTGAAAAGTTATCGAATGCTTTAAATTTGTCAATTGATGTTAGATTAGCTAAATCAACAACAAATTATTTATGTTTAAAAAAATTAGATTTACAGCGTTCAGAAATTGATGTATCGGATGCCGTTTTAGGGGTTTATGAAAATTTACCAAGCTTTGTAAATGATTATGGAACACTCCAAAAATTTACTCCATATGGAGACCGTACTGAATATAAGGACTTAACAGATGAAGAATGGGATACAATTTCATATGATTATTTCCAGGATTGTTCTACTTGTGAACAAAGACATAGATGTGGACAAACTCTATCAAGAGAACATTATCGTAAAGCAACTGACCTAATTGTATGCTCACAAGAATTTTATATGGAACATATTTGGACGGTAGAATCTAGAAAACGTGAAGGTCAATTGCCATTACTACCTAATCCAAGCTGTGTAGTATTTGATGAAGGACATTTACTTGAATTTGCAAGTCAAAAATCATTAACTTATCGTCTACAACAAGAGACATTAAATACATTTTTATCATTTTTAATGCAATCTGGGACGCGTGAAAGCTTCCAACAATTACTAGAAGATACATTAGAAACGTACGATCAATTCTTTTTTGAATTAGATAACAATACCGAAGAAGTTGAAGGGTCTAGACGTTTTAAACTGAATATGAATGAAAGACTAATAAAGTTAGCAAGGCGATTAAAGTCTCAAATTAGTAGTATTGGTGATGAATTAGTCTTTGAAAGTGAAATGTATACGATTGATGAATATCAGTTAAATATTGTTGATGAGCATTTAGATGATGTTGAGCGTTGCTTAAATTTATTTATTAATGAAATTACAGCGATTCAATGGATTGAGTATAATCAAAATGAATTAACACTTGTCATCATGCCTAAGGCTGTAAATGAGCTTTTACAAGAAAAAGTATTTAATCAAAAAATGCCGATTGTATTTTCATCTGCAACTCTATCTCAAAATAGTTCTTTTGATTATATTGCAGGTAGTTTAGGGATAAAAGATTACTTATCATTTTCGGTCAATTCTCCGTTTGATTATGATGAACAAATGAAAATAGAGTTAAATCAAGTTGATCCAACCAAAATTGAGGAAAAGAATGAAAAGATTATTGAGAAGTTAAAGGATAATAACGGAAGTACATTAATTCTCTTCAATTCAACTCAGGAAATGAAAAAATTCAAACTGCAAGTTGAAAAAGAAAAATTAGACTTCAATTTATACTTTGAAGGTGAAGAAGAAATTAGTTCAATTGTACAAAAATTCCAAGAAGATATTAATGCTTCTTTATGTGCTGTTCATTTATGGGAAGGATTAGATATTCAAGGAATGTCACTAAGTCAAGTGATTATTCATGCGCTACCATTCCCGCCAAATGATCCTGTATTCCAATCAAAACGTCAAAATGCACAAAACCCTTACTTCGATATTGATGAGCCGTATATGTTATTAAGATTACGTCAAGGTATTGGACGACTAATCCGTAGTCATGAAGATAAAGGAAAAATCGTTTTATTTATTGAGAATGATCTAAACATTGAAACGAAAGAAAAAATCTTAAACAGTTTGCCTGTTGATCCATCTTAAAAAAGCTAGCATTCGCTAGCTTCAGAGTGTTGAAATATAAAGGGCCAATAGGGAAATGGACATTAAATGAACATTTGTATAATGATGAAATTATCATTTTTTGGATGATCTAATAAGATTTTAAATTTTAATATGGTTGTGTAATTTTATGATTCCAATAATCACTAGTAATGATTTTTTTCAGAAGGTAAAAATATCTATGGACTAATTTTTAGATAAATAAATTCAGTTTATTAGTTTAATTAATGTTTGATATTAGTTGAGCTACAAGCTGATTAAGCTGATTTAAATACAATAGTTAGATTACTCTAAGTAAAGGCTATTTGATTAGGATTTATTGCAGACTTTTTTTGATGAATAAGTTGATTGGAGCGGATAATGCTCGACTCCTATGGGATAAGCGGGAAGGCTAAAGACCCCGCAGGCTTGCCGAGGAGGCTAAAGAATCTCGCCCCATGGAAAGCGAGTTTCCTGTAGTGGAAATCAACATCACTCTACTCCTTTTACGAAAACTGGGTAATTTAATTGACAAGGATGTTTTTCAAAAGCAAAAAGCTAGCATTCGCTAGCTTTTTTTAATTACAAATTCCAACTCTAGATTTACTAAAATTGCATTCGAAAAATTCCTTAAATGCGAAAAAAGCTGTATCTCCAGTTGTAATACGCTGGCCATCAATCGGTAAATAATTCTTTTCAGCATTAATATTTTTAGTTATTGGACCATCTGGTAGGTAAGTTGGGCAAACAATCGTCCAATCTAACAAACTTTCATTTAATAAGTTATAAGCTTTTTCATGATCGGTTGCTGCAGTTGTTGATTTTCGTTTTGATTCAGAGCTTTTATACCGTAAAATTGTTGGATCAACTCTTGATTGTAAAATACCAGCAGTTCCAATTGTAACAATCCTACTTATTTTTTTCATTTCAAGAAGAGGGATTAGTAGTCCCATTGTTTTAGATAAAATATTCTCACCTCCAGTATTTAAGGCAGAAATTACTCCATCTACGTTTTCTAAAGCTACATTTAAATCTTTTTCATTTAGCGTATTTCCTTTTAAAACTGTAAGAGCTTCATGATGAATCGTTATTTTTTGTTCATCTCTTACTAAAGCAATTACTTCATACTTAGCTTCTAATAATAAATCCACTAAAAAAGAACCAACTCTTCCAGTTGCTCCTAATAATAATATTTTCATAACATCACCTTGCTGTATTGTACTATATTTTTATTAATCATGTCTTTTATATAAACTTAATCACATGATTTCTGATAATGAAAGTGCTTTTTAAGCTTAATATTAATTCAATATAAAAGTTATGATAGAATGAAAATAACATCCTAAAATTTAGAAATGAGGGTTAAAAATGGTAATTAATAAAATACAAGAAGAATTTACTGACTATTTAAAGAAGATTGAAAATTATAATGAAGCAATTAATGTTTTGTATTGGGACCTAAGAACGGGTGCGCCTAAAAATGGAGCTGAACAAAGGTCAAATGTCATCAGTCAGCTTTCTACAGAAGTATTTGAAATGACAACATCAAGTACGATGGAAAACTATTTAAATTCATTGGAAAAAGATATAGGCACAGGAAACTTAAATGAAATCATTGAAAAATCTGTTAAGGAATGTAGGAAAAATTATGATTTAAACTGTAAAATCCCTAAAAATGAATATGCAGAATATGTAAAGCTTTGTTCATTAAGTGAAAATGCTTGGGAAGACGCTAAAAATGAAGGTGACTTTAGTAAATTCGAACCATATTTAGAGAAAATTGTAGCGATGAAAAAACAATTCATTGAATATTGGGGCTACAAAGATAAGAAATATGATACTTTATTAAGCTTTTATGAGCCTGGCATGACAACTGTGAAGCTTGATGAAGTTTTTGGTAAAGTAAGAGAAAGTCTTGTACCATTAGTTGCGAAAATTTCAAATTCGCAAACTAAACTAATTCGCAAAGAATTGTCACAACCGATCTCAATTGAGCTTCAAAAAGAAGTTAGTGAAGAAATACTTGAAAAATTAGGTTATAATTTCGATTCCGGTCGTTTAGATGAAACAGTTCATCCATTTCAGATTACTTTAAATCCTGGCGATGTTCGTGTAACAACAAAATACATAGAAGATAACTTTATGAGTGCGCTTTTTGGTACCATTCACGAATGTGGCCATGCACTTTATGAGCAAAATTTATCATCGAATTTAATAGGGACACCATTATGTGAAGGTGCATCGATGGGAATACACGAGTCTCAATCCCTATTCTTTGAAAATATGATCGGAAGAAGTAAAGAGTTTTGGGAAGCACAGTATGAAAATTTAATTGCGAAAACTGGTGAATATTTTAAAAATTTATCGGTAGAAGAATTTTATAAAGCAATAAACCATAGTGAGCCTTCGTTAATTCGAATTGAAGCGGACGAATGTACATATCCATTGCATATAATGGTTCGATATGAAATTGAAAAAGAACTGTTTGATGGTGATTTACAAGTAAAGGATTTGCCAAAAATATGGAATGATAAAATGGAAGAATACTTAGGTATCGTTCCATCAAATGATCGAGAGGGCGTTCTTCAAGATGTACACTGGGCAGGCGGAGATTTTGGTTATTTTCCTTCGTATGCATTAGGTGCGATGTACGCAGCACAGTTTAAGCATAAAATGAAACAGGATTTAAGCGATTATGAAACGATCCTAAAAAGCGGCGAGATTCATCAAATTGTTAATTGGCTAACTCTTAATATTCATCAATATGGAAAATTAAAAGAACCGAAAGAATTATTAGTAGATGTTACAGGCGAAGAGTTAAATGTAAAATACTTTATTGATTATTTAGAAGATAAATACTCTAAATTGTATAATTTAGTATAATCTAATTCGTGTGATGGAGGTTGTTAAGAACCTCCCCATACTTATTATTAAAGAAAACATTAAAAAATGATTAATTCCAAGTTGTTATTTTTTATGTTTTTTTAATAAGTTCAAAAAATAGACATATTTAGATATTTAATTAATTACTTTTTTATAGTATCATAGATAAAAATGAAAGCGTGTTCACAATTACTTATTTAGAAGAGTTGAATTTAATTAGGTGAAATATTGAAGAACTAAAGTAACCAAAATTAAGTTCAAAAAATATTCACATTTAGAAAGTCTTAAGATATTTTTTTTATAGTATTATAGTTAAAAATGAAAGCGTGTTCATACTTTTTTTGAAAAGGAGGTAATTTGAATGTTTTTTAGAACAGCCAGATCTTTAGAACGAAATATTGAAGAAAAACGAATCAAGTTGCAAGAAGCTCAAAATCAAAATAATGACAATCATCAAGAAGTAGTAAAGATTCGTCATCAGTTGGACACTGATTTAAGAGAACTACAGAAATTGTTGAAAACGGTTGCAGTTAAACAATCAAAAATTAATATTAAACCAATATGAAAAAATAGTAATAAGACCACTAATTATTTTTAGTGGTTTTATTTTTTTATAGTTAATTGCTTTCGTAAACCAAAAATAAACCTTGGATAATAAGGTTTTTCTCCGTTAAATGCGCAATTTTGATCTACTCATTAATTACTTTCATATAAATGCAAACTTTTATTCCTCATTTTTGAAAATGATAAATGCTAAAATAAAACTGAAAAAAGTGATTAAGCCAGCAACTATACCAGCAATATAGCGATTACTATAATGTATATAATTTTCTAATACAGTAATCGCTATTGAAGAAAAGGCACATGCAAATAGTGCTTGAGTAATACTCATTTTTCCTGTCAAAATTTTCTTCATGAAAGTTCTCCTTTCTAATTTACTATTTAAATTCAATAATTCTATTTAAATAGTAATTAGTCCTTTTTAAATGAAGTATCTTAATAAGAAGAGGGGGATATGACATTTATCAATCGTCAAAATAAGTAATACAATAAATAAAAATTGATAAAACAACCTATGCAGCTTGTTTAAAAAAATTAATTCAAATAGTTAAAAATCACTAATCAAAATCAAAATCCCCTAAGTATAATAGTGTATATCGATTAATATCCATTTTTTATAAAAATGTGGAATGAGGTTCTAGATGGATTTTGAACTGGCAAGTCGTATTAGAAGATTGTTTGCAGCTTGGATCGATGGCTCATTAAATCTTTTATTTTCTAAACTAGGGTTACTAATACTTGGGCTAGAAAGTAAAGACATTTTAGAATTCTTTATGTTTAGTAGTAAGCAACTGTTTTTATATTCAATTTGGTCGCTATTATTTATTTTCCTACTTTACGTCATTGTACCTACTTATATTTGGAACGGACAAACAATAGGAAAAAGATTATTAAGTATTATGGTTGTGAGGGATACAGATGACTTAGTTGATTTCAAAACAATGACAATACGTTCGATATTTGCTTTTGGTTGTCAGCTGAATTTGGCAATATTTATAGAAGCAATCGGAATTTTGTATCTAATTGATCTATTTTTTATCTTCCGAAAAGATCGGAAAACAGTACATGATTTAATCGCTAAAACGAAGGTTGTTTATTATTAATAGCACTAAAAAATACCCTTTAAAGCTATTTTCAAGCTTTAAAGGGTATTTATCTTATAATGATGTTTTAGCTAAATATGCATCTAGTTGGTCAAATGTACCAGTAAAGCCTTGTTGCATAGAATCTTTATTTGCAATAAATGCAGCAACTTCTTCATCAGTAGCATTGATTGGAAAACCTTTTAATGTAATCGTTGTTTTGCCATCATTTTCTTCTAAAGTTAAAGTGTTTTGAATTTCCAATGGCCAAACTTCAAAGAATGGAGCGCGAACCATATTACCTTCTTGATCAGAGAATGAATTAACAAAAACAATTTTCTCAGGTTCAATAATTTCACCAAAAACAAATAATCCCCACATTACGAATCCTTCTGGTGATTCCATTTTATAGTGGAATTTACCTCCTGGTCTAAATTCTAACGTTGCTACATCCATTTCAAAACCTGTTGGACCCCACCAGTTTTTAAGGTGTTCTGCTTCTGACCAAACCTTGAATACTAATTCACGAGGCGCATCAACAACCCTTGTTAAAACTAATCCTTGCTCATCTACATTAAACATATTTTTACTCATTATTAATTCCTCCATTTATTTTATTATTTCCTAAATTAGACATTATTTCCTTTTTTAAAACTAGGTACTTCTCCTTTCAATAATTGTTAGTATTAATTAAATTGTGTGCAATGAATAAGCTAAGATTATTTGCCTTGTAATTTTTTTAAATAATCGTCCAATTGATCGAATCTCTGTTCCCAGACGTGTCGGAATGACTTAATCCACGAATCAATTTCTTTTAGCGGCTGGGGTCTAAGTTTATAAATTCTTTTATTGGCGATTGGTTGAACTTCGACAAGCCCAGCTTCACTTAGAACGCGAAGATGCTTTGAAACCTGTGGTTGCTTAAGTCCTAAGCTTTCAGCTATTTCACCGACTGATAGAGGACCGTCACGTAAGAGTTCGACAATCTGTAACCGGTTCGGCTCTGCAAGAGCAATTAAAGTCGAATTCATAAATTTAATATACCTCATTAGGAATATTCCCGTCAAGGAATATTCAAAATATAATTTTGGATAATCTAAAAAAGACATGTGTAGTATTTACGAAGTGATTAGACAATATTCATTTTGTCGAGAAATATTGTTTGAAAAATATGATAATTCTTATTTATCCATATATTTTTTATGTTACTATTTAGCTGACTCAATAATTTGATTTTAAAAGGTGGGTGTTTTGATGAGCTTAAAAGATTATGAAGCTTCGTTTTTAGATTATGTAAGAAAAATGTTAAACATTGAAGAAGCAATTAGTGTTTTATATTGGGATCTTCGAACAGGTGCACCTAAAAATGCTGTAAGTCAGCGTTCAAATGTAATTAGTCAATTATCAGCCGATGTATTTAAAATGAGCATTTCAAAAGATATGGCTCATTATTTAATAACAATGGAAGAAGCCATTAGTGCAGGCAAATGTTCATTGGAAGTTGAAAAAACTGTAAAATACTTAAGAAAGCAGTACGATCGAAATACGAAAATACCAGTTGATGAGTTCGAAGCTTTTGTTAAATGCCAAGCAATTTCTGAGAGTGTTTGGGCAGAAGCAAAGGGAGAAAATAATTTTGCTAAATTTGAACCTTATTTAACTGAAATAATTGAGTATAAACGTAAGTTCGTTGAATATTTAGGATATAAAGACTGTAAATATGATACATATTTAGATCAATATGAACCTGGAATGACTGTAAATAAATTGGATGAAGTATTTTCAGAGGTAAGAAATAAATTAGTACCGATTGTTAAAGCTGTATCGACTAGTGGGAAAAACTTTGAAAAAGATGAAATGAAAGCATTTGTTTCGACGCAAAAACAAAAAGAAATATGTGAACAATTATTAGCATCTCTTGGTTATAATTTTGATGCCGGTAGATTAGATCCAACTCCACATCCTTTTGCTACTTCTCTGAATATAGGTGATGTTCGAGTAACAACGAAATATCATGAACATAATTTTGAAAAAGCCATTTTTAGTACAATTCATGAATGTGGTCATGCACTATATGAGCAAAACATTTCCAAAGATTTGGAAGGTTTACCGATTGCTCAAGGAGCGTCGTTAGGTATTCATGAATCTCAGTCGCTTTTATATGAAAAGATAATTGGACAAAGCTATGAATTCTGGAAAGCAAATTATCCTAAGTTAAGAGAGCAACTTAATGGAGTGTTAGATCATGTCTCTCTAAATGAATTTTATAAAGTGATAAATAATAGTAAGCCTTCGTTTATTCGTATTGAAGCTGATGAATTAACCTATCCTTTACATGTAATGATTCGTTATGAAATTGAAAAGGATTTATTAGATGGAAAAATTCAAGTTTCAGAACTTCCTTCAATTTGGAATCAAAAAATGGAGGAGTATCTAGGAATAATTCCTGAAACTGATCGAGAAGGTGTTTTACAGGATGTACATTGGTCAATGGGGCATTTTGGATACTTTCCAACTTATGCATTAGGTGCAATGTATGCTGCTCAAATTAAAGCAACAATGGAAAAAGAATTACCAAATTTTAGTGAATTAATTGAAACGAATGATTTTCAAACAATTCTTGATTGGTTAAAAGTAAATATTCATCAATATGGTGCAATGAAGGAACCACAACAAATTTTGAAGGATGTTACAGGTGAAGAATTAAATGTGAAATATTTTGTTGATTATTTAGAATCAAAATATACAAAATTGTATGAGTTGGAAGAAGTAAATAAATCATAATTGTAAATTAGAAATATTGTGGAGGATATATTAGAAGCTTTTTAATGGAAATAATTGCGAATGTAGATTCGAGTAAAATGAGATATACTAAAACTGCACAACAGAAAGAAAACTCCTTTGAAACGCTTAGACAATTCTTATTATTTGTTCATGGTCCATGAATGAATAGTGGATTGTCTTTTTTTTGTTTAAATTTTGCTACGAATTAAATTTTACAAATTTTTGAGCCTATTATGTCATCTTATTTCTATTCTAGGTTTTTCAAGTATTTAAGAATAATTTTCCAATTTAATACAAAAGGTAATGACTATAAGGAGTGGGAAATTATGCCTTTAATTTTATCTGTTGGGAAAGCTGTGCCAAAATATAAAATCGATCAGGAAAATATAGTACCTTTTATTCGAGAACTTTTTTTGAAAAGATACCCTTCAATCGATCGTTTATTATCTGTATTTCAAAACGGCGAGATTCAAAGTCGATATATTTCTAAGGAGCTTTCTTGGTATAGCGAAGAGCATAGCTTTGAGCAAAAAAATCAGGCTTACACTGAAATCTCAATTGAATTATCAATAGAAGCTATTAAAAACTGTTTGACAAGTAATGAATTTCTATCTTCGGAAATTCAATATGAAAAAATAGATGGAATTATTTTTGTCTCTTCGACTGGTATTTCAACCCCTACAATTGATGCTCATATCGCAAATATCCTGCCATTTAATTCTTCGATTAAGAGAATTCCTATATGGGGCTTAGGGTGTGCCGGTGGTGCTAGTGGTATATCTAGAGCATTTGATTATTGTAAAGCCCATCCAAAGTCAAATATTTTACTAGTTGCAGTTGAATTATGTAGTTTAACATTTCAAAAAGAAGATCTTTCCAAAAGTAATATAATAGGAACTTCATTATTTGCTGATGGAGCAGCAGCGGTTTTAGTTATTGGCGATGAGAGTGAGTTGAAAAATCGAACGATCCATAAATCTTTACCGTCAATTGAACAAACTAATTCAACTCTAATGCCTAATTCATTAGACGTAATGGGATGGGATGTTCGGAATGATGGTTTATTTGTCATTTTTTCAAGGGATATTCCTTCGATCGTAAAAAATTGGTTACAACCAGTTGTTTCAAATTTTTTAACGCAATATGAACTAACAATTAGGGATATTACCCATTTCATTGCTCATCCTGGAGGAAAAAAAGTATTGGACGCATATATCGATTCATTAGATCTTTCCGAAGCGAATATCGAAATTTCCTTAAATATTTTAAAATCATATGGAAATATGTCATCTTGTACTGTGTTATTTGTGTTAAGTGAGTATATGAAGTTAGGAAAAACGAATGAGCACGGTCTTCTTTGTGCTTTAGGACCAGGGTTTAGTTCAGAGTTATCACTGTTAAAGTGGGTAGAATGCTAATGTTAAAGATTATTTTTTTATTCATCATCATTCAAAGAGTGATTGAGCTAGGCATAGCAAAGAATAATGAAAAAAAATTAAAAATGCGGGGCGCACTTGAATATGGCCAAGAGCATTATAAATTTTTTATCATCTTACATAGCATGTTTTTTATTTCAATTCTAATTGAGAATTATTTCATTCGATATATAGAAATTAGATTTTTTACTTTTCTCCTCATCGTTTTTATCATATTACAATTAGCAAGGGTATGGGTTATTTCAACATTAGGAGAAAGATGGAATACAAAAATAATAATTTTACCTAATGAAAAATTAGTAAAACGTGGGCTTTATAAGTATATCAAGCATCCAAATTATATAATCGTTACCATAGAATTATTAGTAATACCTATTATGTTTCATGCGTATATTACAACTGTAATCTTTTCAGTTTGTAATTTAATTTTATTAAAAGTAAGAATCCGAGAAGAAAATAAAGCGCTTTTACAATCAATCGAATAGTTATTGACAAATGGAAAATAACTGATTATGATTAATGTAGAATGAAAATCATTATCAACTTCGAAAGGTTGTGCGTCAAATGGTTCTTGGATTTGTGTCAGCTACAATTCTTTTATACTTTTTACTAACTAAATATGTACTTAAACAAGTTCAAAACTAGGTGATGTTACCTAGTTTTTTTTATTTTATATGCATATGCCTATACATTCTTCTTCCAAATTAATATATATGGGGATAAAATAATGCTAGGGAAATTATTTGAGAATGAAATGAAATGGGGAAATCACGTTGCAAAACACTAAGATTAACAGAGGGGAATTACTGAATAAGGTTTCTTCAGGTATCAATTTACTTTCTGACCAAGGTAATTCGAAGGAATTATTCCAATTAAAAAAATTAGCATACAAAATACAAAATAAGGAAAGTTATTACGTATTTTGTGGGCATTTTTCTGCTGGTAAGTCATCTTTATTAAATGATCTTTTACAAGTAGAAAAACTACCTACAAGCCCAATTCCTACAAGTGCAAACGTTGTAAAATTAAAAAATGGCGAAAGTAAAATGTTAATTACTCTTAAAGATGGTGAAATGTATCAGATTCAAGAGGATATTCAAGTAGATGAACTCAAAAAGTTAGCTTCTGATAGTGGTTCAATTATTGAACTCGAGTGGGCACAAGAACTATTTAAAATTCCAACTGGATCTGTTTTAATTGATACTCCAGGGATTGATTCAACAGATATGGATCATTTAGAGGCGACAAACTCAGTAATTCATCTAGCGGATAGTATTTTTTATTTAATGGATTATCAACATGTTCATTCGAAAACAAATATTGATTTTATTCATAATTTAGTTGAAAAAAATAATAAAGTTTGTTTAGTCATTACATGTATTGATAAACACGATGAAACAGAATTGACGTTTGAACAATTTAAACAAGGTGTAATTGGAAACTTGAAAAAACAAGGATTAGGCAACTTACAAGTTTTTTATATTTCTACAAGAAATAAATCTGTAGATAATAACGAATATAACCAGTTTTTAAATCATTTAAATGACTTATACAGTCATCAAGAAGTAGTACAAATTGAAAATGACTATGCAAGTTTTTTAACAATTATGAACGAACAAATACAACAACTTGAGAACGATTACATTGATCTCGATCAAAATGCTGATGAGATTAGATCCGTTTATAATGATTTAAATAGTGAAATTGAAGTTATTGAAACATCAGTTTCTACATTTGAGGAAAATTGTTTGCAGTCTACGCAACAAGTTCTTACTAATTCAAACATTACACCATTTGAAATGAGAGAATTAGCATCAAAATATTTAGAATCAGAAAAGGCATTGCAAAATAAAGGATTATTTCAATCTAGAAAAAAACTTGAAAATGCTTTACATGAATCTAAAAGTCAATTTATTCAAAAGGTAAAGGAATTAACAAATAAACAAATTGAGTATTTTGTAAAAGAAGCAGCAATTCGAACTGTAAAACAAATTGAAAATAATAAAATTGATAGTAGTGACTTTGATAATATCTTAGAGCCTAATTTGAGTGATGAGGTAATTTGTCCAAAGCCATCGCATTTGATTGATACAGGTGGAAACTATTTATTACAGTATACGAAGGAAGTAAGTGAAGGTATTAAGGCTGTATACCGTAAAAGTATTTCCGAATTTATTTACACACTTTCAAAAGAACTTAAAGTACAAAATGAATCAACTATTCTAAAATTAAAAAATCAAAAAAATGATTTGCAATCAAAAATAGATGGATTTGATGAATTAGATTTTAATAATCAAAAAATTTCACATATGGTTTCAGAAATTAAGACGATTTTAAATAATGATCAAGAAATAAATCAAGACTTGCCTGAAATTAAGCCTACTTTAATATCCGTAAGTGAATTAATTAATCACAAAATCTTAACTGTTCAAGCACCGGAAATAAAAGAAGAACTTATTACTGACATTGAACAAACTAATTCAAAAAAATATTCAAACGAAGAAATTCAAGCTAAATATGAGGTTGCTGATTTTATATTAGACGAATTAACTTCAAATAAATTTATACAGAGTAAAATCGGTATTCTAAAAGAAAAAAGAGAACAAATAAAATCAAACGAATACACAATTGCATTATTCGGAGCGTTTAGTTCAGGAAAAACATCGTATATAAATACTTTACTTGGCGATCGTGTATTACCTGTTTCTCCACACCCAACAACAGCGGCAATTTGTAAGATTAAACGCTCAACAGCTGAATCTGGTAATAAAAAAGCTGATGTGAGTTATAAATCAGAAGAATCTTTAAAAGAAGAGTTTCTTGATTTCTTTAAAAAATGGGGCGTAGAAGCAAATGAAAAAGAGTGGTTTAGTACCCTTCAAAATTTAATTAAGAAACAAAAGGATAAAATTCCTACTGATGCTTTCGTTTATGCAGAAAGCGTATGTCAAAATTATGAAGAAATGAGAAGTTTATTAGGTACAATTAAGCGATATGACTTAAGTGAGTATGTAAGTGTAATTAGTGAAGAAAATAGAGCATGTTTTGTAAAAGAAAGTACAGTTTATTTCGATTGTGAGATCACGTTAAGTGGGATTGTATTAGTGGATACACCAGGGGGAAATAGTATCCATTCAAGACATACTGAACTAGCATTCGACTATTTGAAAAAAGCTGATTTAATTCTATATGTTGCACATTATCAACATGCCTTTACACGTCAAGATGAATCTTTCTTAATGCAAATCGGGCGAATGAGAGAAAGCTTTGATAGTGATAAAGTTTACTTTGTGTTAAATGCTTCGGATTTAGCAAAGGATCAAAACGAAATCGAAATCGTGCAAAATTTCTTTGTAAACCAATTAACGAAACTAGGGGTTCGTTTCCCATCTGTGTTTGCTATTTCAAGTATGCTTCAGATGAAGGGATATGGTGATTTAGAGTTAAATTTAGAAATCGAGAATAATTATAAGAAATTAAATACGAAAATCCAAAATTTCTTCCAATTTGAGATTGCCAATGAAGTCTTTAAAACATTTATTAATGACCTATTAACAATTGAAAAAATCTTACGTGATACAATTAATCGTTTCGAAAGAATTAAACGTGAAAAAGATCAATTTTTCAACGAACTGGAGCAAATTCAGAAAAAAGTTAAAGAAGCGATTAAAAATGCAGAACCTACTAATTTACCTAGAGCATTTATGAAAGAAAACGAACAATTGATTTTCTTTATCGAAAAGCGTATTGAATTAAGGATGAGAGATTTATTCCCTTATTTCTTTAATCCAAGTGTTTTCAATAATACAACAAAAAATATTAAACAATTATTTGTAACGAAAATTCGTGAATTTATTTATGAAGTATTGGAAGAGATTTTAAAGGAATTAAGAGTAACTGGATTTAGATTAGAGAAGTTTTTAACGAATGAAATTTCAATGTCGCAAGATCGAGTAATTGGTGAAATACATTCTATTCAATCTGAATTTATCGTTCAAAAAAGTGAAATTAATGAAATCTTACCTGTTTCGATAAAAAATCCTGATCAATTTATTAATGTAGATCGTTTTGAAAGTTTAAAGAATTACTTCAAAAATCCAAAAAGCTTTTTTGTTGAAAACATGAAAGAAACGATGATTGATGAATGCATTAATGAGTTGAGAACACCATTAAAAGACTATTTAGCAAATATGAATAGCTTATTTACAGAGCATTATCACATTCAATATGTTGATGCATTAAATTCTGTATTGCTCAACTGTAGCAATCAAATCGAAAATGATGTTCAACAAACAATTAAAGCAACTGAAAACTTAAATGAAGTAGTAGTAGATGAAAAAGTATTAAACTTATTCAAAAAATTAATTTAATATGAGGGTGGACAATTAAAATTGAAAAACATTATTGATGTAAACATTGCAAATAAATTGCGCTTAAATAAAAATGTTGTATTTTTAGATTGTCGATTTCAATTGTCAAATCCTGAATATGGCTTAAGTGAGTATAAGAAAAATCATATTCCGCTTTCTCGTTATGTTGATTTAAATAATGACTTATCTAGTCCTGTACAAAAGCATGGAGGCAGACATCCGTTACCAAATTTAAATGTTTTTGGAAATCTTTTAGGAGATCTAGGGATCGATCATGATACGATTGTTATTTGTTATGACGATGGTACGAATGATAATGCCGCAAGATGTTGGTTTTTATGTAATTTGGTGGGGCATCAGTATACTTTTGTTTTAAATGGTGGTTATAAAAAATGGATGGAAAATGATTTTGAAGTAACGACAAAAATTGAAGAAGTCATACCTAAAAAATTCGAGATTAATGTCCAAGATTATATGATAACTTCGATGAATGAAGTTAAGGAGAATGGTGAAAAAGAAGATTTCAATTTAATTGATTCTAGAGAATTGATTCGTTATATTGGTGAATTTGAACCAATTGACAGAATTGCTGGTCATATACCTGGAGCAAAAAATTCATTTTGGAAAGATGTTTTAAATGAATCGGGAGAATTTAAAACAAAAGAAGAATTACAAGAACTATTCAATCCATTCAAGAATGGGGATGAAACAGTAGTTTATTGTGGCTCAGGTGTCACTGGCTGTGTAAATTATTTAGGATTAGTTGAAGCTGGATATACAAATGTAAAACTGTATCCAGGAAGTTTTAGTGATTGGATTTCTTATGAAGAAAATGTAGTGAAAAGGGAAAAATAATTAGTTGCAAAATAGTTTTAGTTGGTATAGAATGAGAATACAAATTAAACAAAACCTGCTGTGTGCGTTGTCAGTTTATGTCTTAAACCAATGATTTGTTTACCGGAAGACCAATATTTAAGTAACAACATCGTGCCTACATATAGGAGGATGAGCGTTACTTGTGAGGACATCCACCTTGGAGTTCGGTTTACTTAGACATAAATGAATAACGGCATTTGCGGGAAAAAAAACCATTCACATTTTGTGAATGGTTTTTTCTTCTTTATATAATTGCTTTTTACTTTTGGTCTTTCTAATTTGAGTTACGATCGTAGAAACTAAAATCAAGCTGCAACCGAATAAACCAATTTCTTGTAATCTTTCTCCACCATAATAATACCCAGTAATCGCTGCAAAAACTGGCTCGGTAGCGAGAATAATCCCTACTTCAGTCGCACTTATTGTACGTTGGGCAAACATTTGGATAAAGAAAGCTGCAGCGGTGCAAAAAATTGCTGTAAATAGAATTGAAAAAACAAAATATTTATTTGTCCATAATGCATGGTTGAAAATGACTTGCCAATCTTCAAAGATTAAAGCAAATGTCCATGAGGCTAAACCTACAAAAGTTATTTGTACAGTTGCCAGTTGTAGTGAATTATAATTCGGTGAGTAGATCGTTGAATAAATAATATGAAGAGCAAACGCAATCGCACTAAAAAAGGAAATAATATCACCAGAATTAAACTTGGAATTTGTTGATAGTGTTAATAAAAATAATCCGATGAAGGCAATGATTGCACATACATTTTCCCGTAAAGTTGGTTTTTTCTTATATTTAAAGAATAAAAGAAAAGGAACAATCGCAACACTAATACCTATTATAAAACCTGATTTGGATATCGACGTGTAATGTAATCCAAATGTTTGAAATACAAAGCCTAGAAATAAAAATAATCCGATAACGATTCCGGGGAAAATAAACCCAGCTTTTCCGCGATGTCTTTTATTATTTTTTCGATTTAATAAAGTTTGAACTGTAAATAATATAATTGCTGCTACTATAAATCGTAATGCATTAAATGTAAATGGTTGGACAAACTTAAGTGTTTCTTTAACAATGAAAAGCGAAGAACCCCAAATGAAGGACACAAAGAGTAAAGAAGAAAAAGCGATTAATTTATTTTTCATATCGTCCATTCCTTTTTTATTTTATAGCTTTTCGAGCAAGTTCATCAGCAACCTTATTTGCGCTTGATGGAATCCATTTAATAAAGAAAAGATCAAGTTGATTAATCAACTTAAGTGATTTCTCTAATAAAGGAATAAATAATTCGTTTTTCGAATATTTCTTATCAATACTTTCTTCAACGACTTTTGAATCTGTACGGAATGAAACCATTGCTAAATTGTTTTTGACACAATAATCTAGAGCAAGTAGTAATGCATGAAACTCAGCTTCATGATTAGACATCGAATCTAATGGAAAACTTAAAAAAACAGGCTCTTTAATTCCTTTTATGAAAATACCTGCACCTGAGGGCCCGGGATTTCCTTTGGAAGCTCCGTCAATATAAACTTCAATCATAGTAAACCTCCAACACTTATATATGTATCATTTTAGTATATATTCAAAAAAATGAAAACTTAAAAAATGAATTAAGTAATTTTATATTCAACCATAGGCTAGTCTAAAATAAAGAATAGAGAAGGTGTGTCGGATGAAGCTAAAAATCAGTTGGAAGTATCAAACTAAAAAGAAATATCAAATTACACTTGAAACTGAATGGTTAGAAATAAAAGAAGCACTACTTTTAGCGGAAGATTTCGAAAGTACAGGTAGAACAAGAGAAATTATCTTTTTAGATCAATTCGACACTGAGTGGACTAAAAAACAAGTAATAAAGTACTTAAAAGAGATCGAAGAAGAACCTCATAATATTTCAATATTTTTTGACGGTGGATTTGATTTAGCAACATCTATATCTGGAATAGGGGTATGCTTATACTTTAGTCAAAATGGTAAAAACTATCGAAAAAGGTTTAATGAAAAATTAGATGGGTTAATGACAAATAATGAAGCGGAGTTTGCTGCAATAGAAAATGCAATCCTACTATTAGAGGAAATGAATATAACTGGACAAACCATTGTCATTAAAGGAGATTCACAAGTGGTCATTAATCAATTAAATGGAGATTGGCCTTGTTATGAAGAACAACATGAACGATTCATAAATCGAATTGAAAGAAAATGTAAAAACTTAAAATTAACCTTACAATTAGAACTGATTAAACGTAATGATAATAAAGAAGCTCATAATCTAGCAACGCAAGCACTTAAAGGGAATAAGATAATAAGTACAATTGAAGTTACTTGAAGAGGTGAAATGAATTATGGAACGTAAAGAAATCTTGGACGAAATAGATACGTTAATAAAGACATATTGTGATGGATGTTTTGTCTATAAACATTTTAGAAAAGACCATAGCCAAAAATTCGCACAATCATTTTGTATTAATAAATGTACAATTGGAGAAAAAATAAAAACGATCGGTAAGCAATTAACTTCGGACTGTTAACTAGCCACTAACTTAGGTTAATTAAATTATCAAATTTTCTTAATAGGAGTAGAGTGATGTTGATTTCCACTACAGGATGCTCGCTTTCCATGGGGCGAGATTCTTTAGCCTCCTCGGCAAGCCTGCGGGGTCTTTAGCCTTCCCGCAAATCCCATAGGAGTCGAGCACCCTTCCGTTCCAATCAACTTACTCATCAAAAAAAAGTCTGCAATAAACCTTAAGCAAATAGCCTTTACTTAGAATAAGCTAACTGTTGGGTATTAAGTAGCTTTTAAGTCAATAAAACTGGAACATTAATTAAACTTATCAATTGAATTTGTTTTTCTAAAAATTAGCACATAATATTTTAAACTCTCAAAAAAATCATTGCTAGTGCTATTAGAATCATGAAATTGCTCAAACAGATTAACATTTAAAATCATTAAAAAATCATACAGAAAATGATAACTTCATCATTAATAAATGTTCATTTAAATGTCCGTTTCCCTATTGACAATTTTATTTTCAAAACTCTGAAAAGAAGGTCCAATTTAAAGTACCTTCATTTTTATGTTGTTGAAAAATGTAGTTTGTCAATTTAATAAGATTGTCTTGTTGTTTCTACTGAAGGATGCTCGCTTACCATGGGGCATGAGTTGAGCTTCCTCGTTCCAGAAGAACAAACTATCAATAAATTCTACTTAGCATTCCATTTTTCAATATAGACAAAGTCTTTTCAATACATTAAAAAAGAAGGTACTAATAAAAGTACCTTCTTTTTCATTATATCTGAGCTTCTCTTATTTGTTGCTCAATTTGCATTAAGTCTTCTTCTTGTTTCTGTAAAAACTCATCATCTAAATCAGTAGCAAGGCCTTTCATTTTTTCAAGCTGTTCTCTTGCTTGATTCACTGCAGTAGTTGCATCTGTTAATTGTTGTTCGTCCATGCTCATTGTTGCATAGCCCACAAGCTTTTGAGCAGCTTTAACTTTCATTTCAACATCCTCAAAATTATTAAAGTTTGACATAAACACCCTCCTTATTTCACTTCGTAGTATTCCCAAATATATTAGGAATCATGAAAAGGAAGAGGATTTTTTTGTTTAAGTATACTGAATAATTCTTATTATGATTTTTTGGGAAAAATAAAAAAGGACTGATAAAATCAGTCCTCTATGTAGTCAAGTTTATATTATAGCTTTACTACGTTAGCAGCTTGAGGTCCACGGTTACCTTCAACAATGTCAAAAGAAACTTCAGCACCTTCTTCTAATGATTTGAATCCGTCAGTTTGGATTGCTGAGAAATGTACGAATACATCGTCTCCACCTTCAACTTCGATGAATCCGAAACCTTTTTCATTGTTGAACCATTTTACTTTTCCTTGCATTTTTCTTTTCCTCCTAAAACATTGCACATGAAGCGCGAAAGAATTTCCATTTATTAATAATATTAATAATAAATGTTGAAATTAATATACAACTATTAAGAATATAAGTCAAGTAAGCGCTTAATATCAAAATATGCGTTCAATTGACTTAAAAATTTCATAAATAAAATAAAAAGTTAAAATGAATTTGTGAAATTATTCACAAATTAAAAAGTACATGATATACTACAACCAAGGTAAGAAGTTTAAATTACTATTAAGAATCAATCTTGATTTCACTTTATATAGAGACGGAGAGATGAAAAATGATTCATTGTGAATGGATTGAATTTAATATTGAAAATGATTTAATTACAGAGGAAAAATTTGAAGAAATGATGAATGATACTTTTCAAGCAATGATGGTTGACGAAAATAACTTTCCTCGATATATATGGACAGCTAACTACGTTGTGATTGTAACAAAACGAATTAAAATATTAGAAGAAGTAGAATTAATTCAAATACCACGTAATCCAGCTTGTAGTTAAAAGCTCCTAATGATGAAGAGAAGTAAAGGCAGTTAAAAGAGGGTGAATTCTTTTGGCACTGCCTTTTTCTGTTTCTTCCTGCTTTCCCTACCATTACTTAAGTTATATAATAACTATATCTATCAAATAAAGTGATAACAAAATTAGTTTAAATTGTGAGGAAGAAAATGAAATTAATTATTGCCGAAAAGCCTGATCAAGGTTTAAAGCTTGCAGCCCCTTTTAAGTTCCAAAAGAAAAAAGGGTTCTTAGTCATTCAACCTAACGAGTTTTTTCCAAAGGGTGCTTATTTAACTTGGGCTATTGGACATTTATGTGAGTTATTATCACCCGAAGAATATGATGAAAAATGGAAAAAGTGGTCATTAAATACTTTGCCAATTATACCTAATCGCTTTGGACATAAAGTATCAAAAGGAAAATGGGATCAATTTTCAATCATTAAGAATTTAGTCCATTTAGATGAGGTAACTGAAATAATTCTTGCAGGTGACTGTGAACGGGAAGGAGAACATATCGTTCGCCTTATTTTAAATTTAGCTGGAAATAAAAAACCAATGAGAAGACTATGGATTTCGTCATTAACAGAAAATGCTGTTAAAAAAGGATTTAGTCAACTATTGGATGAAAGTGAAACAAAAAGCTTATTCTTTGAGGCATATAGCCGTGCATGTGCTGATTGGTTAGTTGGGATGAATGCCTCAAGAGTATATTCATTACATTTACAAAAAAAAGGAATCCAGGATGTATTTTCGTTAGGAAGAGTTCAAACACCTACATTAGCTCTTATTGTCAAAAGAGAACTTGAGATTGAACGGTTTAATTCCGAACCATATTGGGAGGTTTTTGCTACATTTCAATTTGATAAGCAAAAGTTTTTTGGTAAATGGCATAACGAATTAGAATCTAAAATTATGTCAAAGGAATTAGCTGAAAAAATTGCTAGCTTTTGTGAAAATAAAAACGTAAAAATTACTGATATTGAGCAAGAAAGAAAAGAGTTTCAACCACCTTTTCTTTATAATTTATCGGCACTCCAAGCTGATGCAAACAGTAAATATAAATTTTCACCACAAAAAACACTCGAGATTGCACAAAAACTTTATGTCAAAGGGAATATTTCATACCCTCGTTCAGACTCAAGTTTTATTACGAAAGAAGAAGCAATGATGCTCCCAGATATATTGAAAAAACTTGAAAATATTGAGCAATTTTCAAAATTCTTTCCTCTGCCAAATCAATCAATATTAAATAATAGTCGTTTCGTTAATGAGAAAAAGGTCACTGATCACTATGCAATTATTCCTACTGAGCAAGTACCAAATGTCCATAAAATGAATGATGAGGAATTGAAAATATATGAATTAATTGTAAATCGTTTAATTAGTGCACATTATCCTAATTCAATTTTTGATTATACAACAATTCATACGTTAGTAGACTCTCGAGCGACTTTTATTTCAAAAGGGAAAATAATGGTTCAAGAAGGTTGGCGTAAAGTCATATTCGAAAAATCAAAAGAAAAAAATACAGAGGAACAAAATTTACCTGTTGTTGAAACTGGGCAAGAAGGAATTGTTAAAAAGGTAGAGGTAAAAGAAAAGAAAACTCAAGCACCTAAACGATATACAGAGGGACAATTAATAACATTAATGAAGTCTGCCGGAAAACATATTGATAATCCCGAATTAACGAAAATTTTAAATAAAACTGAAGGACTAGGTACTGAGGCAACAAGGGCTGGTATTATTGGTACTTTAAAAAATAGAAAATATATTGACGTTAAGAAAAATCAAGTTTTCGCTACAGATAAAGGGAAGCTTATCATTTATGCCCTAGGGGAAAATATTTTAACTTCACCTGAAATGACGGCAAAATGGGAACAGAGATTAAGTGAAATTGGTGAAGGAAAAGCAAGTAGTCTTGAGTTTATGGAACAAACCAAAAAATTAACTGAAAAAATAATACTTGATGCATATGAAAACGAAAAGATATGGAATTTTTCAGAATTTAAAATTGAAGAGATGCAAAATTCGAAGTTTGGGCCGAAGAAAAAATCAACTAGTGTAGGAAAATGTATTAAATGCGGTGGTAAAATGATCGATAAAGGATCATTTTATGGTTGTGATCAATTCCAAAAAACAAAATGTGAAGTTACAATTTCAAAAAAAATATTAGGAAAAACAATTACAAAGGCGCTAATAAAGCAGTTGTTAAACGGTGAGACTACAGAAGTTATTAAAGGATTTTCAAAGGATGGCAAAGAATTTGAGGCTTCTTTAAAGTTTAATGAATCAGGAAAGATTATGTTTATCCAAAATTCCATTAAATAAAGTGAGGCATAATGTAATTTAACTAGTCAATTCTATTTTTTATTGCATATACTTATATACAATGATAATAGGAGGATTAGAGTGAAGGAATTCTATAGCAATGAACAAGTTTTTCTAACTGGTGGAATTGTTCCTTCCGTCTATTCATTATGTATAGACTGTAATCGGAAAATTGTACATGTCCTTGACTTGGATCGTGTGGGCACTAGGCCTGTATGTGTATCATTTTCTAACAGTTTTGCAGAAAATATTTTTGAACAAATAAGCTTATCAACGTTAGGAAGTTACTTAGAATACCAATACTTAATTTATACTACAGAAGGTATTGTAACAAAGTGGAAAAATAACGAACTAGTAGCCTTAACTAATTTAGATGAATGTAAGCCGGAATTCATTAGTTTAATGAAAGAAAGAAGAAATACATGGTCTAAATATAAAGCTTTATACAATCGAAAATAAATAAAAAGGATTACTCGTTGATTTTTAGAGTAATCCTTTTTCAATTTGGAATCAAAATTAGAACTTATCCAATCTAACAAGAACTTTGGAACCGGCATATTCCTGTCTTTTCCTGTCTTTATTTGTTAAACTATCAACATATCATAAATTAGAAGGTGACAAAATGATTTGTTTTTTAGAAAATACCTTTCAAATAAAATTAGAAAAAAATGATAAAGGTGATTATCCGATTATTGTGACTGACGAAGGAATATATAGTGAGATGAGTCTGAAAGATAAACCAAGCACATATGTTAAGTTTATTATAAATGAATACGACGAGTTAACGATTGATTGGTATATCGAAAATGAAAATCGCTTCTCAGTAAAAAGCCTACAAGTTCATCAAATGATTTTAATAAACGATCATGATGAAAATTCAATTCAATTTGTATTAGAACGTTGGCAAAGTAGGATGTTTAAGATTCAATGGAAACCAAAGTTACACATTGAATTTGGTTTATATTATGAAGTTTGCGATGATTGCGATTAAGATGATTTTTTAGGTTTTAGTAAGGTTAGGATTACAAGAAAACTAATCCAACCGATAAGTGGATAAAGGAATGTTAATAATGGTCCATAGCCAATAATGCTAATAAACAAGCAGCAAATTAATAATAAGATAACGACTAAATTTGGGTTTAATCGGATATAAGAATTAATTTGTCTAGACATCCCATATATGTTTCCAACTAATGTGGTGAAAATTTCAGCTAGAATAACCATTAGGAAAAAGTAATAGAAAATTGGATGGATTTTTTTGATTACCTCTACCATTGGAATTTCATATTGTTGAAAATTGGTTACACCTGATACGTTCAAGTGAATTAGTAATAAAATAATTCCTAATATTAGACCACCTAATACACCGCCTTGAACAATAGAAGACTTTTCTTTACATTCAAAACCAATCGGTACTAAAACTGCCTGGGCTAATGCCATATTTAAACAAACATAGGTTATTGGTTTTGTAAAAACTGTATAGTTAAGTGTATTAAAAGAAGGTAAAATATGGTCTAGTGTTATTTCATGCATCGTAAATGGTAAATGTGAGTTGATGAAAACTGCAACGATAAAAGCACACATAATTGGGACTACCGTATTATTTAGACTGAATAAACCACTTGTCCCTTTTCTTAAAACCAAAAAAGTCAAAATGATAAAAAATATTGATCCGATAAATGAATCAAAATGTAAGTAATTTTTAAATACAGCCCCAGCACCAGACAACATAACACTTGTAACGCCAATTAAAACAAAGAATAATAAGCCATTAATAATATTTCCTCCGACTTCTCCAAACAATAGTACATTAAATTGTTGAGCAGAATTTAATTTATATGTATGAGCGATTGTCATAATTTTAGTTCCAAACCAACAAAATAATATAGTCGCAAAAAGGATCCCCAATGCACCATATACCCCGTTAATTGAAAAGAACTCTACAATTTCTTTACCAGTGGCAAATCCTGCTCCAATCACTGTTCCGACATACGTAAAGGCTATATTTCGAGCTTCTTTACTAAAGTTGAATTTCATAGGAAGTCCTCCTAAATGTAGTACTAAATTGTATGATACATTTTAGGAAAATAGACATGCTCCCTTTGTAAAATTTTATAAACAAATTAATTAAATGCATTGATCGGGATAGATTTTATATGAAGAAGGAAGTACCAATTAAAATTCAATTTACGCATTTTTTTAATTATGTTAAAGTGAGAAGGTTAGGGGGACGGACATCATGAATATACTTAAATGGAATTTTAATATGAAGATTCGGCTTGTAGCTGAGTTTTTCTTTGGATTATTCTTTTGGATGTATTTACCATTTTTAGCGATTTATTTTGCTGAAGAATTAGGTAAAGTAACAGCAGGGATCTTACTTATGTGCTCTCAAGCTGTTGGGGTATTTGCAAATTTAATCGGTGGATATTTGGCTGATACGTATGGTCGAAAACGAATGATGGTCATTTCAGCTTTCATTCAAGCTGGAGGAATGATTTTGCTAACAATTGCAAATTCACCAATTTTAAATTCTCCATGGCTAACTTTTTTAGGGTTTGCAATAATTAGTGTCACAGGAATGCTCTATAATCCAGCAAGTTCGGCTATGGTAGCAGATACGGTTGAAGATAAAGATGAAAGAAACTTAGTCTTTGCTGTTTTTTATACGATGATAAATATTAATGTAGTAATCGGACCAATTATCGGAGGCATTTTATTTTTCAAAGCAAGATTTTTATTATTTGCTACATCTTCATTGATCTTTTTAATTGTCGCTTTTATGATTCTACTATTAATAAAGGAGTCATTACCAGACTCTGTAAGACAAGAAAAAGAAGCGTCTATTTCAAAAGTTTTAATGAAACAAGTAAAGAATTACCGTATAATCTTTACTGATAAGGTTTTTTTCTTATTTGTGGCAGCTGGTATATTAATCTCTCAAACTTTTACTCAATTAGATTTATTACTAGCGGTTTATATAAAAGAAAGTATACCTGTTCAAACATTATTTAGTTTTAGCGATTTTACTTTAACGACAAATAGTGAAACATTATTTAGCTGGGTCATAGCTGAAAACGGTTTAATCGTAGCATTATTTACAGTTTTAGTAACGAAATTTGCCAATAAGTTTAATGAAAGATTTTTATTTTTTGCATCATCTGTTTGTTATGCTTTATCTATGTTATTGTTTGGATTCACGTTATCAGCCTATGTTATTTTTATTGCAATGGCACTCTTCACTTTAGGTGAGATATTAGTTGTAGGAAATCAGAACTCATTTATTGCAAAAATTGCTCCTGAAAATCAACGTGGACAGTATTTTGCAGCAGCAGGTTTAAGATGGTCCCTCGGGCGAACTATTGCTCCATTGACGATTCCACTAGCTGGGCTAATTGGATATAAATGGACATTTAGCATAATTTCGATCTTAGCTTTGATTGGAGCATATTTATTTGAATTGATGTTTAAAGAAATCAAGAAAAAACCTGAACCGTTTTCTGATCATATGAAGGTAGGATAAGTAGTAGGAAAAGAGGACCCAACTCAGTGGGTCCTCTTTTTAACGGTTATTTAAAGTCTTATCTAATGTGTCGATATTTTCTTGCATTAAGTCGAAATAATCTTTATGTTTCTTTAAATCATCCTCTGAAATAGTTGCAAGGTGGTTAAGTCTTAAGATTTCAGCATGGGTTTCATTTTTTACAACTGTTGCTACTTTTGGTGTAGCAAATGTTTCAAACAATATATATTTGACATGATGTTCTTTTACAAAATCAACAACTTTCTTTAGATCCTTCTGTGATGGCTCTTGAGAAGGGGATAGTCCTGTGATTGGGATTTGTTCAATTCCGTAATGTTGTTCCAAATATCCATAAGCTGCATGTGAAACGACAATATCTTTACGTGCAGAATGTAAAACTAAATTTCTTAATTCATTATCAAGTTCATCAAATTGATTTTCAATTTTATCATAATTTGCATCAAAGTACTGTTTGTTTTTCGGCATTAATTTAACTAATTCATCTCTAATATTTTGTGCTTCAATTTTTGCACGAGATGGATCTAGCCAAACATGTGGATCAACGTCATGATGATCTTCATCTTCCTGAATTTCTTCTTCGTTTGACTTTATTAATTCAATATTTTTAGTTGTCTCTAAGATTGCAACATGATTATTTTTAAGTGTATCTTTGATTTTATCTGCAAAAGGTTCCATACCTGCACCATTGTAAACAAATAAATCGGAGTTTGCGATTTTTACTATTTGTTTAGAAGTTGGTTCAAAATCATGAGTATCAACACCAGTAGGATAGATGGAATGTACATCAACGTATTTACCACCAATTTTTTCAGCAAAATCTTGTAAAGGATAGATGGTTGTATAAATCGTTAGTTTATTTTTATTTTTTGTACTTTGCTGATGCGTGTCTTTATTGCAAGCTGACAGAACTGCACTTGTTAATAGCAAAGTCGTTATTGCTAATTTTTTAAATTTCATTTTTTTCTCTCCCTAAAAAATTAATCATTTTAGTATTTTATAATGAGGTCGTTAATAAACGAATAAAGTTAAAATATTTTAATTAATTCGTAATCATTCCTTTTTATATTTTGAAAAAAATATAAGATCATTCTTATCAATCTTATAAGTATATAAAATTTATCATATATTCAAAATCGTAATAAATACGATTTAATCCTTTGTCATTATAGAACAGTAATTATTAATGTGCAAGAAAAATGCGATTTAAAAGAATTAAAATAAAAAAAAGTATGCTTTGATGAAAAACAATGCATCAAAACATACTTTGTATTAAGACTTTCTTTTTAAACGGAATTTACGTGGTTTCTTATTTTCATTCCTTGATTGTTTCTTTTTACTTTTGAAAAATTGAAAGAAAATAAAGAAGATGTAAAGCGGAATTGCTATATAAATAAAGAATGGCCACTGTTCTTTTTTAGCGTGCCATACTAGATATAATGCGTATCCTAAAAAAATCGTAATAATTGTAGCATATTTAGGAATCGGAATATCTTTAAAGCTTGGAATTTTTATTCTACTAACCATTAAGAATGCTAATGCAACAAAAACTGTTATGATGACGATTTGTGGAATGCGACTTCCAAATAACGTTAAAAAGGCAACAAGACCACCAGCTGCTGTAATTGGTACTCCTGTAAAATATTTTAGTGAAGTTGAAATCGGTGTAACATTAAATCTTGCTAATCGATATGCCCCAAACAGTGGGAATAAACCTGCAATTCCTAGACCAAAGATACCTTCAGTAGAAAATTGTGTACAATATACTAAATAGGAAGGTGCAACTCCAAAAGTAACTATATCAGCTAAAGAGTCTAGTTCTTTTCCTAATTGTGATTGGACTCCTAAAACTCTAGCAACTCGACCGTCCATACTATCGAGCATCATTCCTATTAAAATAAGAATTGCGGCATTTCTAAATTCTCCTTTAGCTGCAAATCCGATCGATAGAAACCCACAATATAAATTCCCTAGAGTAAAAAGGTTTGGAATACTTTTTCTTATCATACATTCACTTCCTAAAATTGATATAAAAAATAGATATGTTCAAATTCAATAAGTTATATTATAACCCAAAATTTAGTAATAATGGAATCTAATAATTAAGTTCATAAAATGTTTCTAGAATCGACATAAAGTCTTTTGAAAATTGTCGTATTTTGCGCCGATAAAATATGTGAATAGTATTACAATTATATTGCACTACACTAATATTAATAAAAAATATGATAATTGAACTAGGAATTTGGGGGAATTTAATAAAAAATAAATTAAATATTAAAAAAATACTTTTTTTTCTGAAAAATATGTAGTATATTGAAAAAGTAAAAAGTGATTTTTCAGAAAAATAAGTAAATTATAAAATGATAAATCACTAATATATGGAGGTGCTCTAATGAAGCGTAGATTAGCAACAACTGTTTCAAGTTTATTGGTACTAAGTACGGTACTAGCAGCTTGTGGCAAAGACACAGAAAAAACAGCAACTAACTCACAGAAGGATAAGAAGCAAACGTTAAGGTTAACTACAACTACTGAGATTCCTTCAATGGATTCAGCAAAAACTACTGATTCAATGTCATTTGAAGTTTTAGACAATGTAAATGAAGGTTTACTTCGTTTAGGAGAGGGTGACGAAGTAGTAGACGGAGTTGCTAAGAAAGATTCGGTTGAAGTTAGTAAAGATGGTCTAACATATACATTCCATTTACGTGATACACAATGGTCAAATGGTGAGCCTGTAACTGCTAATGATTTCGTTTATGGTTGGCAACGTGCTGTAGATCCAAAAACTGCATCTGAATATTCATTCATTTTATACTATGTGAAAAATGCTGAAGCAATTTTCAATGGTAAAATGCCAAAAGACCAATTAGGTGTGAAAGCACTAGATGATAAAACTTTACAAGTAACGCTAGAACAACCAACTCCTTATTTCTTACAATTAACTACTTTTGGGACATACTTACCAGAAAACCAAAAGTGGGTTGAGTCTAAAGGAAATCAATATGGTTTAGAAGCAAATACTCAATTATACAATGGTCCGTTTACTTTAAGTGAGTGGAAGCATGAGCAAAGCTTTACATTAAAGAAGAATCCAAAATATTGGGACAAGGATTCAGTTAAGTTAGATGAAATTAAATACAATGTAGTTAAAGATACTTCTGCTGCAGTTAACTTATATGAAAACGGCGATATTGATAAAGTAATGCTTGATTCGGAGTATGTTGATAAATATAAAAATGACCCTGAATACAAAACTCAATTAGATGCTCGTTTAGTATTCTTCCGTTTCAATGAAAAACTACCAATCTTTAAAAACGCTAAAGCTCGTAAAGCATTTGATTTAGCTTATGATAAATCAGCTATTACATCTTCAATTTTAAATGATGGTTCTAAACCAGCTTATTGGTTAGTACCTTCTGAGTGGGTAAAAGGGCCAGATTCTAAAGACTTCCGTGACCATAACGGCGATTTCAATAAATATAATGTTGAAGAAGCTAAAAAGTTATGGGCTGAAGCTAAGAAAGAACTTGGTAAAGATACATTTGAGTTAAAAATGCTTTCATATGATGATACAACTCGTAAAAAAGCTGCTGAGTATGTAGCTGGTGAGCTTGAGAAGAATTTACCTGGTTTAAAAATTACGGTAGCTCCACAACCGTTTGAAATCAAACTTGATAACGAGAAAAAATTAGACTACGACTTCTCATTCTCAGGTTGGGGTCCGGACTATCCAGATCCAATGACATTCATTGATATGTTCATATCTAACAGTCCATTCAATGAAATGGCATACAACAATCCAAAATATGATGAGCTTGTAGCTGCTGCTAAGAAAGAAGCAGACCCTCAAAAACGTTGGGATGATATGGTAGAAGCTGAAAAAGTAATTATGGATGAGGCTGGTATTTCACCAATTTACCAACGTGGCCGTGCATATTTACAAAAAGATTCAGTTAAAGGGATTATTGCGCACAAATTTGGCGGAGATTTCTCTTACAAGTGGGCATCTAACGAAAAATAATAATTTACACTGTAAAGAGAAGGGACAACCCTTCTCTTTTTTTAGAAATTTAGTTTTAAACTGAAAATTATATTTTCTTTATTAAGTGAATAAGTCTGAAATTAAAAGTGAATGTTAAAAGGTGTCCAGGCGGATCACTTTTTTAGCTAAGTACAGATTAATATTGGACTTGAAAAAAATTAAAATGGAAAAATATGATTTAACTAAAAAGTAGACATATTTGTCCAACTTTAATCATTTATTGAAATTGGGGCTATTATTAATAGTTTTGATTTAATATGCAAAAAAAGACGTCAAAATGTAGTTTTTAATTACAAAAAAGTAAAGATTTATTTAAATTTATTAATTTTTTTGAAAAAAATGTCGATTTTTTGTTGATATTTTCAAAAAAGTATGTAAAATAAGAATTAAGTTAAAGGTTATTAACTATTCGGATAATATAAATTATTTGAATATTTTAATAGTTTTTAAGTCTAATTGTTTAATTTTGGGGAGGCAATCTAATGAAAAAGAAGGTATCGTATTTTCTATCTTTATCTGTTGCTGTGAGCATGCTTTTAACTGCATGTAACTCAGACAAATCAAATGAAGGTAAAAAAGAAACAGCAAAAGCAAAACCACAAGTATTAAACTTACTAGGCGGAGCTGAACTACCAAGTTTAGATTCAAGTACTAGTACAGATGCTGAATCTTTCAACGTTTTAGGTAACATTATGGAAGGTTTAAACACGTTAGGTAAAGATGATGCTGTACAACCAGGTATGGCAGAATCTTTTGATAAATCAGCTGATGGTTTAACTTATACATTCCACTTACGTGATGCTAAATGGTCTAATGGTGACCCTGTAACTGCAGGAGACTTCGTTTACGGATGGAAACGTGCTGCAGATCCTAAAAATGCATCTGAGTATGCATTCATGTTGAATGTATTACAAAACGGTGAAGATGTTACTACTGGTAAAAAACCAGTTGATCAATTAGGAGTTAAAGCTGTTGATGATAAAACTTTAGAAGTTAAATTAGCAAAAGCTATTCCATATTTTGATTCTTTAGTAACGTTCCCAACATTCTTTCCTTTAAATCAAAAATATGTTGAATCTCAAGGTAAAAACTACGGTTTAGAAGCAGCTAATTTAATTTTCAATGGTCCATTCGAATTATCTGAGTGGAAACATGATGAAAGCTACAAGTTAGTTAAAAACCCTGACTACTATGATGCTAAAGACGTAACATTAAAAGAAGTTAACTTTAAAATCGTAAAAGACCCACAAACTGGCGTTAACTTATATGAGTCTGGTGATGTTGACCGTGCTGGTTTAACTGCAGAGTTTGTTGACAAATATAAATCTAGCCCTGACTACGGAACAACTAAAGAGCCAACTGTATTCTTCTTACGTGTAAACGAATCGAAAAATCCAGCTCTTAAAAACGTTAACATCCGTAAAGCTTTAAACGAAGCATTTGACCGTGAAGCAATCACTAGCGTAATCTTAAATAACGGTTCAGTACCTTTATACGGTTTAGCTCCAAGTAACTTCTTAGATGCTAATGGTAAAGACTTCCGTGATGCTTCTGGACAACTTGTAAAATACGATCCAGCTGATGCTAAAACATTATGGGAACAAGGATTAAAAGAAATCGGTAAGAAAGATGTTTCAATCGAATTATTAGGTTCTGATACTGAAACTAACAAAAAAATCAGTGAGTACCTACAAGGTGAATTCACTAAAAACTTACCAGGTTTAAAAATTAACATTAAATCAGTTCCATTTGCACAACAATTAGACTTAAACTCTAAGAAAGATTATGACATCTCATTCGGCGGATGGGGTCCAGACTACAAAGACCCAATGACATACTTCGATATGTGGACTAGTCAAAGCCCATTCAACCAAATGGGATTCTCTAACAAAGAGTATGATAAGTTAATCTCACAAGCTGGTTCTGAGTTCTTATTAGATCCAACTAAACGTTCTGATGCATTCTTACAAGCAGAGAAAATCTTAGTACAAGACAATGCTGCAATTCTTCCAATTTACCAACGTGCTATTGCATACGTTATGAAGCCAAAAGTAACTGGATTAATTGAGCATGCATTCGGACCAGATTACACTTACAAAAACGTTGTAATTAAATAATTAAGAAATGATAAAAGGCTGTTCTAATGTCAGGTCACTGACTTGGACAGCCTTTTTTATATGAAATAATACTTTCACCTGAGTATTTCTTTATTTTGACATATTTTATCTTGCTATGTATTATCATTGTAGTACAAGTTGTTTTTGAGAGGGGGATCCTATTGACAAATATCATACATCAAATATTAGAATTTTTTGCATCATTAGGATATTTAGGAGTAGCATTAGGATTAATGATAGAGGTTATTCCGAGTGAGATTGTTTTAGCATATGCTGGTTATCTTGTAGCCGGAGGGCATATAAATTTTGCAGGTGCCTTGGTAGCAGGTGTAATCGGGGGAACTATTGCACAATTATTTTTATATTGGTTAGGTTATTTTGGTGGTCGACCAATTATTGAAAAATATGGTAAATATATTCTAATTAATAAGCATCATCTTGATTTAGCCGAAAAATGGTTTTCAAAATATGGCGTTGGAGTAGTATTTACGGCTCGCTTTATTCCAGTTGTTAGACATGCCATTTCGATTCCAGCGGGATTAGCAAAGATGCCGATAAGTAAATTTACACTATATACAGTTCTTGCAATCATTCCTTGGTCGATCCTATTTATCAAAATTGGTGAGAAATTAGGTAAAAACTGGGAAACTGCTAAATCTGTTTTAGCTCCATATACCCCAATGCTAATTATTATAGCGATCGCCCTATTTGTTGTATATTTTTTAATGAAAAAATTAGTGGCAAAAGGTAGAAAATAAAATAAATATGATTTGTTTTTCATTATATTACATATAATATAATAAATTTCAATTGGAAGGATGAATTTTATGTATTCTATGTCGTATGATGCATTAAAATCTGATTTATCAAATACTCTTTCAACTGTTCAAAATCAATTGAATACTGAAGATTATTCATTACATACAAAAGAACAATTACAAAGTCAGTTAGAAGTTTATCAATACATTGATGAGTTAAGTGATATGCATTATTTTTATAAAAGCGGATACTGAAAAATAGGTCACTATAAGTGGCCTTTTTCTTTATTTGTGAATAGTATAAATGCTCACTAAAATAGCTACTCCAAGCGTTTGATTATTAGAAAATGGACTTTCTTTTTAATAAAGGTTGAAACATATAAAAATGTTTCGTATGCTATTATTGTGTAGTTTTTGTTTTAGAATTAGAGGTGAATTAAGATGCTAAATTTTTATCTTTCAGATGCACAAGGGAAACTAAATCAAGTCGATGTTATTGAGAAAGGTTGTTGGATCAATGCGATCAATCCAACAGAACAAGAAATTCAATATCTAGTTCAAAAATTAGACTTAGATTTAGATTTTATTAAAGACCCACTTGATGATGAAGAACGTTCAAGGATAGAGGTTGAAGGGGAACACACTCTAATTATTGTTGATATTCCAATTGTAGCTCATGATGATAATGGGCACACAATTTTTGATACAATACCAATCGGGATGATTATTTCATCTCACACGTTTGTAACAATTTGTTTAAGTGAAAATCCGATTTTTGAAAGATTTATTTACCAAAAAGTAAAAGGATTTTTTACGTTTAAAAAGACTAGATTTGCACTTCAACTATTGCATACGACATCATCATATTATTTACGTTATCTTAAACAAATTAATCGCAAAACAAATGAAATTGAAGCCGAATTACATCAATCTACGAGAAACCAAGAGTTATTTACAATGCTGAACCTTGAAAAAAGTCTTGTTTATTTTACGACTTCATTAAAATCGAATAAAATTGTCATGCAAAAAATCCTTAAAGGGAATATTTTAAAAATGTATGAAGATGATGAAGATTTATTAGAAGATGTAATTATTGAAAATAAACAGGCTATAGAGATGGCAGAAGTATATAGTAATATCTTAAGTGGAATGATGAATACATTTGCTTCAGTTATCTCAAATAATTTAAATATTGTAATGAAATTTTTAACTTCTATTACAATTATTTTATCAATTCCAACAATGGTTTCTAGTTTTTATGGGATGAACGTTGATCATATCCCATTAGCAAATATTCCACATGCGTTTCCAATCGTAATAGGTATATCTGCAATATTATCAACTACAATTGCATTAATATTTTGGAAAAAAAGGTACTTTTAACTCACAAAGCCGCCGGTCATTCGGAGGTTTTGTGAGTTTTCATTTTTAAAAGTACATGGGAGAGAGATTATGAGTACGAATTTTTATCATTCGTTTTTACAAATGAATACGATCTTTATTTCGATTGTAGTAGAAGCATTGCCATTTATATTAATTGGTGTGTTTATATCGGGGATCATTCAAATATTTATTACTGAGGAAATGTTATATAAGATAATACCAAAAAATAGATATCTAGCAGTATTAGTAGCTATTTTATTGGGATTTATTTTCCCAGGTTGTGAGTGCGGAATTGTACCAATTGTAAGTAGGTTGATCAAAAAAGGTGTGCCACACTATGTAGCGGTCGCGTTCATGTTAACAGGGCCAATCATTAACCCAATTGTACTGTTTGCAACATTTATTGCATTTGGTAATAATATTGAAATGGTTATTTATCGTGCTGGAGCTGCTATGATCATTGCTTATATAATAGGAATCGTATTATCATATTTAAAAATTGAGAATCCATTAAAACACGATTTAGTTACAATTCCAGTTGATCATACTATTCCTGTTAGGAAAAAATTATGGAGTGTTTGTGTACATGCTATAGAAGAATTTTTCTCTATGGGTAAGTTTTTAATTTTAGGTGCATTTATTGCAGCGTTCGTACAAACATTTATTCCAACTTCAACATTAATGCATATAGGTAATGGACAAGTTGCTAGTATTCTAGTAATGATGGCATTAGCGTTTATTTTATCTCTTTGCTCTGAGGCTGATGCATTCGTAGCATCTTCATTTCAAAGTACGTTTTCTTTAAACTCAATCGTTGCGTTTATGGTTATTGGTCCAATGATCGACATAAAAAATACATTAATGTTATTCCAACATTTCAAAAGTCGATATGTATTCATAATTATTGGATTAGTTATTGTATTAACGTTTTTCACAACATTATTCATTTAAGGGAGAATCAATATGGCAAGAGCATATGTACTATTAGGATTTACCTTCTTTTTAATGCAATTGCATATTAAAGGTACGATCTCAAAATATATTAATATGAAATACTCTTATTTATCTCTGACAGCGGGGATATTATTTGCATTTCTAACTTTAATTCAAGTAATTCATACGTTAAGAACTAATCATGATGAAGATGAAGAGCATAGCCACGATCATGACCACGATCATGACCACGACCATAACCATAACCACCATCATGATCATAATTGTGATCATACTTGTGTACATGGACATGTTCATAAAGAAGCTAAGGGTTTTAAAAAGTTTTTAAATGGCTTAGTATTCATCTTTCCATTGTTTACCGGTATATTTTTACCAGTTGCAACTTTGGACTCTACGATTGTACAAGCAAAAGGGTTTCATTTCCCTGTTTCAGAACCGGGTAATAATGATCCTTTTATGCAAAGGCAGTATTTAAAGCCTGATTTAAGTATTTACTATGGGCAAGAAGGATATCAAAAATTAATTAAACAAGAATCAAAAGAATATATAAATAAAAAAAGCATTGTCCTAAATGATTATGACTTTCTTAAAGGAATGGAAGTTTTATATGATGAGCCTGGAAAATATTTAGGAAAGCAATTAACCTATAAAGGCTTTATCTATCATGAGAAGGGATTGAAAAAAAATCAGGTTTTCTTATTTAGATTTGGAATTATTCACTGTGTTGCCGATTCTGGTGTATATGGTGTGCTAATTGATTTGCCTGATGGACAAACGTTAAAAAATGATCAATGGATTGAAGCTACTGGTAATATACAACAAATGTACTATCAACCATTTAAAGTAAACATTCCTTATTTAGACGTCACTAATATTAAGGAAATACAACCACCAAAAGATGCGTATGTATACCGTAACAAGTAAAATGAGCCTAAATGGCTCATTTTTTTTTTATTTTTAGGATAAACAACTAACAAAATCTTATAAAAAAACTATTTTTAAAATTTCATTTACCGAAATGACAGTAAAAATAGAAAAATAATATAAAAAACTTGTTCATATCTAGACATGTACACATTCAATATTTAAATTTCTACGTATGTTATAAATGTACAATAAATAATTATAGAGGTGTTCTTAAATGTGGGGATTTTGTGGTTGCAATCGTAGAAGAGAAGAAAGAGAAGAAGTATCTCCAGTAAGAGATATGAGAGAGTTTGTTGAAGTTCGTAGACCATGTAATGAATGTGATTGTCATAGAAATAATGACAATGACAGAGTAATGAGTGAAAATATGAATAATAGCCATAACAGAAATAGAAACATGAATGAAAACAGAAACATGAATGAAAATAGAAACGAAAACAGAAATATGAATGAAAATAGAAACGAAAACAGAAATATGAATAATAATAGACGTAGTGGATGTAGAAGAAATAGAAATATGAATAACAGTATGGTATCGCCAGCAACAAACTCATTTTGTGAAACTCAATTAGAAGCTGCAAGAAATAGTTGTGTTGTAAATCCGTTCACAGTATTCAATCGTTGCAACAATAATAATAATATGTAATTTATTGAAAAAAGAGCTTTTACACTAATTGAATTATGAACTTTTTTTTGAGGTGTCTTTTACGGCATCTCTTTTTTTACTAATTAAAGTTCTAATAAAATTCATAAATGAGTGTGGATTAAAAATGATGAAGTGTCGAACAATTTAATATTCTAATAACACTCGGCTATATATGAAGAGTAATTAATAGTATTTAATAATTTTTTCATTCTATTTTATAGGGCTTGTACATACGTTTTATTAGAGGTGATTTAATGAGACAATCAATATATATAAAATCTATTAATCTTAAACGTGTAACGGCAAGTGTCTTTGTAGGCATTGTCTTATTATTTTTGTTAGCGAGTTTATTTGTGACATCAATGAAAAATACTAAATCATATTATGTGCATCAATGGTTTGAAAAAATGAGTTATGAAGGATTTATTAAAGCGTTTGAATATGAAAATGGTCATTTTAGGGTAGGTGACGATTCTACTAAAAATGGACAACCTATCGGTAATATACTTTTTTCATTTATTACAAATATTAGACTGTACGATCCAAAAAGTTTATTAGTGCATGAAATATCTAGTATGACAAAATTCGAAAATAATATCCTAGTTGCTGGAGAAGGCATTGATTTTACGAATCTTCCAATAGAATCAAGCTTAACACTTGACGAAATTAACCAAAATCCAACTGTTAAAGATCCAGTTAATGAACCAATTAAAAATCCAACAAACCCACCATCAAAAACTACAAATGGAAAAGATGTCTTTTTTATTTACCACACACATAGCTGGGAATCATTTTTACCTTTAATCCCGGGTGCAAAGTCGCCAAATCAAGCTTCTTCTCCAAAAGTAAATGTAAGCTTATTAGGTGATCGATTGAAAAAGAATTTAGAAGCAAATGGAATCGGTGCGATTGATGATAAAACAAATATTGGAGCCGAATTAACGAAAAGAAATTGGAATTGGGGAAGTTCATATAAAATGTCTAGACTGGTTGTACAAGATGCGCTTTCTCAAGATCAAGATCTAAATTATCTTATTGACATACATCGTGATGATCAAAGAAAAAATGTGACAACTACTGAGATTAATGGGCAAAAATACGCAAAGCTATACTTTATCGTTGGAGTAGAAAACAAAAATTATAGAAAGAACTTAGCGTTAGCTAAAGATTTAAATAGTGAAATTATGAAATTTAACAAAGGTTTAACAAGAGGGATATTTAGTAAAAACTATAAACAAGGAAATGGCGTTTATAACCAAGATTTATCACCACACTCAATATTAATCGAAGTAGGAGGGGTCGATAATACATTACCAGAACTTTATAGAACAATTGACTTGCTCTCAGATATCTTGAGTAAATACTATTGGGATCATCAATAACATAGTTAAAAGATAAAAAGAAGACCACGAAAAGAAAAAACTTTTCATGGTCTTTCTTTTTTCCTTATTCCATAAAACTCCTATCCCAAGCCTCATTTAAACTCTCTTTCATAACCATCTGTAAATTGTAAACAATAGATAGTAAGAAATTTGTTAAAACCTTAAGATGGAGGATTAGAAATGAAAAGAGGATTTATTATCGTACTATTATTGTGCTTAATAGCGACATCAAAACCGGTAAATGCAATTGCGGTACAAAATGAAGTATTAGAAGATGCAGTGTTATCAATTCTTTTTCCTAGTATAAATAACCGCTTATATAAAATGTTCGGTCCAGGAGAACAATATAATTGTGCGACAATAACAAATATAAAAAAGAAATATAATGGTACATATGTCTTCGGGGCAACAATTCAATTAATTGCATATAAACAAGATCAACAACCACCTTATACTCTTGTTAAATTTAATTTCTCAAACGATGACGGTGAATGGAGTATTCGCTCTGTTTCGAAAGAACCAATTCAAACAAAAACTACATCTTTATGTAGGCCTCCTGTTTAACATTATTTTTTAGGTTGATCATGCGAAAAGTTGGTAAAAAATGTAAAAAAATATTGGGTAAAAAGAATTAAATTTATCATTTTTGATGATAAATTTAGTATAAAGTGTGATATGATAAAGAAAAAAATTAAAGGTGGCAATATCGTTGGCGGGAATTGATTCAATAAAGGAGATTATCTATATTTATGGTGATAACCATAATCATTGCTTTATAACTTCAGGCATAAATTATAAAGAGTTTGTTCAAGGACTTCCTTTTCCTCTTCAAAACATCCTTTTGCTAAAACACGATATTCAATGGTCCGAATTTAATTTAAATTCCTCTTTTTATTATGTTGAAAGAGAATATATCAATCAATTTATATTAGAACATAGCGAACATGATGACTTATGTTGGATCGATTTTGAAGAATTAGCAGATTTAGATGAGCTAGAGCCTAAAGAAATTGCAGAATTACTGTATCTTGCTCACAAAAAAGAACCATTACAAAAACCTTTTATACCAAGATTAAACAATTCTTTTGCATATATGAATATAAGTGATGGAATGTATCAAAAGGTTTATTATAAACGAACTAATGACTTTATCTTTATGCTTTGTAATGTCATTTCTTATAAAATTACACAACTTCAGAGAAGAAGTTTAAATATATTTAATCGTTCAAAACAAATTAATCCAATCAATATTAAATTAATGTTGACATTATATCCTTTAATGGAAGATGGATTAATAATTGATCTAAGTGAAAGAGTTGAAAATAGAAAAGTAATCGAAATCCCTATTTTCCGAGTTGATTTTTATTCTGGTGTAGATGAAATTTTAGAAAATGTCGAAGAGTATCGTGACCTTACAAATCATATTGCAAATTTAACTTATTCAAAGAAAGATGACGAATGGTCTGTCGTTCAAGTTTAAAGGAATTGATTGTCTTTCTGAAAAGAAAATTTAAAATTGGAAGATGATGAACTAAGAGTAAGTGAAATGTTTGCGGGGAATTAAAATGGACCTTTAAGGTTCTTTCAGTGTGTAGATAGAGTACAAAATCTGAAAGGACCTTAAAGGTCTTTTTTTGCTTTTTTCAATCTATTCTTAAAGAATTGCACTTAAGACAATTAATAAATTATAGAAAATAGTTACAATTACCGAAAATAATCCAAATCCAATTGCTGTATATCCTAAAGTGGAATGACCTTTAGTTACTGAGTATATTCCAAGTGCAATTCCAACAATTCCAAATAAAACAGGCATTAAAAATAACGAAAATAGTGAAAAAAATAGAGCTACGTATCCAATTACAATTCCAGAGGCATGAGATTTATCTGAAGTTGTTTCCGAATAAAACACATTCCTTGTGGGATAAAACTCTGCACCATATTCTTCATTTTGATCCTTTGGTAAATTGTGATTACGTTTATGTTCTTTATGCTTTTTATGACGATACATTTCATTACACTCCTTTCTTTTAATGCCTTATCTTTAGTATGTAACTTTAAATTCCATTGATAAGTAGAAAGTATTAGTAATTTTGAATGATATGATTGAAGAATTTTGAATTTTTAAAAATGAATAATTTGTAAAATTGTGCTATAATTTTGATTATAATGAAGTGCAATTGGAGATGATCGAATGAGTCAAGTTAAGTCAGATTTAGAAATCGCTTTTGAATCAGAAATGAAGAAAATAAACGAAATTGCAGATAATTTAAATCTTTTTGATGAAGAAGTTGAAAACTATGGGCATTATAAAGCTAAATTGTCATTATCAATTTTAGACCGATTAAACGAAAATGAAGATGGTAAATTAATCTTAGTTACTTCAATAAATCCAACTCCTGCTGGTGAAGGGAAATCAACGGTCACTGTTGGACTTGCACAAGCTTTCCACAAAATTGGCAAAAATGCAATCGTAGCATTGCGTGAACCTTCTTTAGGGCCAACAATGGGAGTAAAAGGCGGTGCAACTGGAGGAGGCTATTCTCAAGTTTTACCGATGGATGATATTAACTTGCATTTTAACGGTGATATTCATGCCATTACTACAACGAATAATGCTTTAGCAGCATTTATTGATAATCATATTCATCAAGGAAATGAACTTGAAATTGATGTGCGTAGAATTACTTGGAAGAGAGTAGTCGATTTAAATGATCGTGCATTAAGAAATGTCGTTGTAGGTTTAGGTGGACCATCTGGTGGGGTCCCAAGAGAAGATGGGTTTGATATAACGGTTGCTTCTGAAATAATGGCAGTTCTTTGTTTAGCGACATCAATTCAGGACTTAAAAGAAAGACTTAAACGAATTGTTGTTGCTTATACTATACATAAAACTCCAGTAACTGTTGGAGATTTAAAAGTGGAAGGTGCACTAGCATTATTACTTAAAGACGCAATTAAACCAAATCTTGTTCAAACGATTGAACACACTCCTGCAATTATTCATGGTGGCCCATTTGCAAATATTGCTCATGGTTGTAACAGTGTTATTGCAACTAAAATGGCGCTGAAATTAGGGGAATATGTTGTAACGGAAGCTGGTTTTGGTGCAGATTTAGGAGCAGAAAAATTCTTAAATATCAAAACTAGAGCTTTAGGTGTTACTCCTGATGCAGTCGTAATAGTTGCTACAATTAGAGCATTAAAAATGCATGGTGGCGTAAATAAAAATGAATTGACTAATGAAAACGCTTTAGCAGTTAAAGATGGAATTCAAAATCTTGAAAAGCATGTGGAAACAGTTCGCAAATTCAATGTACCTGTTGTTGTAGCAATTAATAAATTTATTTCTGACTCAGAAGAAGAAATAAGTGTATTAAAACAGTGGGGACAAGATAACGGCATTAAGATCGTTTTAACAGAAGTTTGGGAACATGGTGGTAAAGGTGGCGTTGAGCTAGCTGAATCTCTTGTTAGTATGTTAAAAGATGCTAAAGAAAAGTTTAATTATTTATATGAATTATCTGATTCAATTGAAAATAAAATAGAAAAAATTGCAAAAGAAGTTTATGGTGCAGACGGAGTGAATATTTCTCCAAAAGCAAAAAAACAAATTTTGGAATTTAATGAGAATGGTTGGGGCGACCTGCCAATTTGTATGGCAAAATCTCAATATTCTTTATCAGACCAACCAAGTTTAGTTGGAAGACCTTCTGGTTTTAAAGTGGAAATAAGAGAACTAAAAGCATCAATTGGTGCAGGTTTTATTGTTGCACTAACAGGTAACGTAATGACAATGCCAGGTTTACCAAAAAAACCAGCTGCATTAAATATGGACGTAGATGAATTAGGTCGTCCAAAAGGATTGTTTTAATTAACTTAATAATTCATACTGAAAAAAACATACTCGCATTTGATGCGAGTTTTTTCAGTATAAGGTATTGTTTAAAAAAATACATCATAATAGGGGAGATGCTCATTTGATCAAGTTAGCTAAGTATTTAAAAGCATTTAGTACAAGTATAATTTTAGCTATATTATTCTTATTTGGTCAGGCCATGTGTGATTTGAACTTACCTAACTATATGTCTGAAATTGTAAACAATGGTATTCAGCAAAATGGTATATTGCATGTTGCTCCAGATGCAATTAGTCAAAAAGGTATGAAACTAATGACTACCTTTATGACAGATAAGGAAAAAGAAATTATATTTAAAAATTATGATTTAAAATCCGCAAATGATAAAAATTCAAAAGGAAAAAAATACATAAGTATTTACAAAAAGGCAGATCAGAGCATATACGTAAAGAAAAAATTGAATAAGAATGTAGAAAAACAACTGGATCAATCATTTGGTGCTTCTACTTGGACGTTATTTAATATTATCCAAGAAGAAGCTACTGGAAAAGTAAGTCATGCACAAACTAGTAGTAAGCCTAGTTCAAATAAGATAAATCTAGCAAAACTATATGAGTTGCAACCAATGTTTGATAAACTTCCCAAAAATTCGATACTAAATGCCCATAATAAAGCTATTTCATCGGATAAAACCTTACTAACACAAAGTGGTATTATGATGACGAAAGCATTTTATACTGAACTAGGCGTTAATTTACATAAACTAGGAAGTTTATATATCATAAAAATAGGATTCATTATGATTGCGATTGCTTTACTTGGAGGAATAGCAACAGTCTTAGTCAGCTTCTTGTCCTCAAGAATTGCCTCTGGTGTCGCTAGGAATTTACGTAAAGATGTATTCAAAAAAATTGAAAGCTTTTCAAACAATGAATTTGATAAATTTTCCACGGCATCACTGATTACAAGATGTACAAATGATGTAATGCAAATTCAAACTCTTTTAATGATGGGGATCCGAATGCTTTGTTATGCACCAATTATGGGAATTGGTGGAATCATAATGGCTATTAATAAATCTGCTTCGATGAGCTGGATCATTGCATTAGCCGTTATCGTTCTACTTTCTTTAATTATGGTAATCATGACAGTTGCGATTCCAAAGTTTAAATTAATTCAAAAGCTAATAGATAAGTTAAACCTCGTTTCAAGAGAAAATTTAACGGGATTGATGGTCATTAGAGCTTTTGGAAATGCTTCACATGAAAAAACAAGATTCCAAGAGGTAAACAGTGAATTAACGAAAACGAATTTATTTGTTAATCGTATCATGACAATAATGATGCCTTCAATGATGTTGATTATGAATGGCTCATCGCTATTAATCATCTGGGTTGGTGCTCACCAAATTGCTAAATCTAATATGCAGGTTGGCGATATGATCGCATTTATGCAATATGCAATGCAAATCATTACAGCATTTTTAATGATTTCAATCATGTTTATCCTTGTCCCTAGAGCTGCTGTTTCTGCTGCTCGTATTTCAGAAGTATTGTCTACTAATGTATCGATTATCGATCCAGCGCTTCATAAAAACTTTGAAGCAGTTAAAAAAGGATTTATTGAATTTAAAAATGTTTGTTTCCGTTATGAAGGTGCTGAAAATGATGTACTAAACAATATTTCATTTGTTGCAAAGCCAGGACAAACAACTGCTATTATTGGTCCGACAGGTTCGGGAAAATCAACAATTGCAAATTTAATATTACGTTTTTATGATGTTACCAAAGGGGAAGTCTTAGTTGATGGTGTAGATCTAAGGGAAGTAAAGCAAAAGGATTTACGCACTAAAATAGGGTATGTACCTCAAAAAGGACTTTTACTAACAGGGACAATTGCTTCTAATTTAAAATACGGAAATAAAAATATTTCTGATGAAGAAATGGAAAGAGTAGCACAAATCGCTCAGGCTAGTGAATTTATCTCTCAAAAAGAAGGGGATTTTAATGCTGAAATTTCTCAAGGTGGAGATAATGTTTCAGGTGGTCAAAAACAAAGAATTTCGATCGCTCGGGCTTTAGCAAGGAAACCCGAAATACTTATTTTTGACGATAGTTTCTCTGCGCTTGACTTTAAGACGGATTTTACGCTGAGAAAAGCGTTAAATGAAGAGATCGAATCAACTACGATGATCATAATTGCCCAACGTGTAAATACGATTATGAATGCAGAGCATATTGTTGTATTAGATAATGGTAGGATTGTAGGTCAAGGTACTCATAAAGAACTTCTGAAAAATTGCCCTGAATACTTAGAAATTGCTTCATCGCAGTTATCCAAGGAGGAATTAGCATGAGCAATTCTAATAAAAATACTATTCAAAATCGGGGCGGTGGTCGCGGGCCCGGTCAAATGTTTGGAAGAAATATCCCAATGGCGCCAGGTCAAAAGGCGAAAGATTTTAAAGGTTCGATGTCAAAATTGATGAGCTATTTAGGAGCGCACAAAAAGACAATCATTTTTGTCTTTATTCTAGCAATTATTTCAACTGTTTTTACAATACTAGGGCCAAAAATTCTTGGTAAAGCGACTGATGAAATTTTTTCTGGTGTCATGAAACAAATTAGCGGTAGCGGAAAAATTAATTTTGGAAAAATAAGTGTAATTGGTTTATGGTTAATCGGTTTATATTTATTAAGCTCACTTTTTGCATATCTTCAAGGCTACGTAATGAGTGGGGTTACGATGAAGGTAACTTTTAAACTCCGAAGTGATATAAATGATAAGATTCATAAATTACCTTTAAGCTATTTTGATCAAACAAGTCACGGTGAAATTCTTTCTAGAATAACGAATGATGTTGATACAATTAATCAAACATTAAACCAAAGTTTAACACAAATAATTACATCGATTACCTCGATTATTGGTATAACAATCATGATGATTTCGATCAGCTGGCAACTCACTTTAGTTGCGCTATGCATATTACCTCTTTCAATGGTATTTGTCATGATGATTGTTAAAAAATCTCAAAAACATTTTATTAACCAGCAAAGATATTTAGGGAAAGTAAATGGACATGTAGAAGAAATGTTAGGTAATCATGTTTTAGTAAAAGCATTTAGTGGTGAAGATGAATCTACAAGAGCTTTTAGTGAGTATAATGATGAGTTATATAAATCAGCATGGAGAGCGAATTTTCTATCGGGACTGATGATTCCAATCACAACTTTTATTGGAAACATTGGCTATGTTGCGATTTGTATATTAGGTGGATATTTTACTGCAAATGGATCAATGACAGTTGGAGGTATTCAAGCTTTCATTCAGTATGTTCGTTCATTTACACAGCCAATTTCACAAATCGCTAATATTTCAAATATACTTCAACAAACAGCAGCTGCTGCAGAAAGAGTATTTGAATTTTTAGAAGAGAAAGAAGAAGTACCTGAAGTAACAAATGCACGATCAATTAATCATATTGAAATGACAAGTGATGTTTGCTTCAATCATGTAGCTTTTGGTTATACACCTGAAAAAATGATTATTCATGATTTTAATTTAGTCGTTAAGCCCGGCCAAAAAATTGCAATTGTGGGGCCAACTGGAGCTGGTAAATCAACAATTGTAAATTTAATAATGAGGTTTTACGATGTTAATAGTGGGGAAATCACAATCGGTGGACAGAACATAAAGAATTTTAAAAGGGATGAACTTAGATCATTATTTGGAATGGTTTTACAAGATACTTGGTTATTTAATGGTACAATAGCAGATAATATCCGCTTTGGAAGGCTTAATGCAACGGATGAAGAAGTAAGAAATGCCTCTATTTCTGCTCAATCTGATCACTTTATTAGAGCTTTACCTGATGGATACAATATGATACTAAACGAAGAAGTGAATAATATATCCCAAGGTCAAAAGCAACTGATTACGATTGCTCGTGCAATATTGGCAGATCCTCAAATATTAATTTTAGATGAAGCAACAAGTAGTGTTGATACGAGAACTGAAGCACTCATTCAAAAAGCAATGGACAATTTAATGGTAGGAAGAACAAGTTTTGTGATTGCGCATCGTCTATCGACTATTCGAAATGCAGATTTAATTCTTTGTATGAAGGATGGCGATATTATTGAACAAGGTTCGCATGAGGAATTAATGGAAAAAGAAGGTTTCTACGCAAATCTTTATAATAGCCAATTTGAGATAATAAAATAAAAATTGATCCGATAAAATTGAATCAAAATGATTTTATCGGATTATTTTTTGTGTGGTTCGTTTATTATGATAAATAATAGGAAATACGAACTTAGGAATCTAATGATTAAAGGAGTTAAGATAATGTTTGATCCGACCGCTTTTGATAATATGAAGGTTATAATTGAAGGCCTCTTATATGACAAAGATTTAGATGGAGAATATGAAATCACTGATCGAAATGACTTTGTTAATCTTTCCAAAATGGATCGATTATTCTCAATTCGATATAAAAAATTAAACAAGTCGACTAAGACAACAAGTTGCACATTTTCAATGAGTACATCAGCTAGTGATTTATATAATGAATTAATTAATGGTAATACTGAAGTAGGATGTTATATTGAAATTGAATTTTCCTTTCCTAATCCATTAGAAATCGAAATCATTCAAAGAAGTCTACTTTTATTTCAAAATAAGACAAATGAGCAATTCACTCCATTTTATAACATTAAACATTCTATTTTAGATAAAAATATTATTGAATCGTCAGTAAACATAAAATTTCAAAATAAAATGACGGAAGATGACTTCGATCTAATAGAAGAATTGGTACATATTACAGAAATAATGTTACAATGGTACGATGAGCAAATATTAAAGGAGATTTAAATGGAATATTTTCAATTAGCAGAACAAACAATTTTAAAAATAAAAGCAAATAATATTACGAAATGGACAGCAGTTCAAGAGGAAGCAATCCCAGCGATTTTAGATGGGAACGATGTCATAGCGCAATCTCCGACAGGTACTGGTAAGACTCTTGCATATGTTTTACCTTTAATTAACAAAGTAGATGAAATGGAAGAAAATCCTCAAATTATTATTATGGCTCCAACTCGTGAACTTGTAATGCAAATTTTTCAGGTTGTTCAAGACTATACACAAAATACAAATATAAAAGTGGCTTCAATTGTTGGTGGAGCTGATATAAAACGTCAGATTGAAAAATTAAAACAGAAGCCTAAAATTATCGTTGGTTCACCAGGGCGAATTTCACAATTAATTAAACAGAAAAAATTAAAAATGCATTGTGTTAAGACAATTGTTTTTGATGAAGTAGATGAATTATTAAAAACGGATGATCAAAAAGATTTACCGCAAATTGTCAAAGCAACGATGAAAGATCGCCAACTAGTATTTTTATCAGCAACAATTACACCTGGAGCAATGCAATTTGCAAAGGAAACAAGTTCAAATCTAAAAGAAATTTCGATTGAACAAAGCTTGGAAGGAAATATAATTCATGGTTTTATTCCATGTGAAGAAAGAGAGAAGTTAGAATTACTTAGAAGAATTGCTTCTGTTCAAAATATGAAAGCAATCGTATTTAGTAATGATCCATTTAAACTTGAAGGATACGCTTCTAAATTAAATTTTAGAGGAATTAAAACAGCGGTATTGCATTCAAAACTAGGGAAAATGGAAAGAAGTCGAGTTTTAAAAGATCTTCAAATCGGTAAAACTACTTTACTATTTTCAACTGACGTAGCAGCACGAGGAATCGATTTACAAGAGTTACCATATGTTATAACACTTGATGTACCAGAAAAAGTTGAACAATATACTCATCGAAGTGGCCGTGTAGGAAGAATGGGTAATCAAGGTACTGTCATAAACTTGGTAACACCTCGAGAGAAAAAGAATTTATTTAGCTTAAGAGGAACACAAAAAATGTTTTTTGAACATTTAACGGTTTCACACGGTGAAATACAAAAAGTCGAAATGAAAGAAAATCAACTAAACGAAAATCAGCCAAAAGAAAAAAGATCGAAACCAGTTTCAAATCAAAATAAAAAACCTGTTTCAAGTAAAAATAAACCGATGAAAAAAATTAAAAAATAATAAAAACTTCAGCCGAATGGCTGAAGTTTTTTACAGTGTCGAATTTTAGAAAGGTCAATAGGGAAAACCGAAATTAAATGAACATTTATTTAATGATGAGATTATTATTTTTTGGATGATCTATTAATGGTTTTTAATGTTAATATCTTTGAGCAATTTCAAGATTCCAATAAGACAACTAATGATTTTTTTCAGAAGTTAAAAATATAATGAGCTAATTTTTAGAAAAACAAATTCAATTGATTAGTTTAAATAAAGTTTGTTATTAATTGACCTACAAGATGATGAATATACAGGTAGGTTATTCTAAGTAAAGGCTATTTGATTAGGGTTTATTACAGACTTTTTTTAATGGATATGTTTGATTGGAACGGAGGGATGCTCGACTCCTATGGGATATGCGGGAAGGCTAAAGACCCCGCAGGCTTGCCGAGGAGGCTCAGGTCTCGCCCCATGGAAAGCGAGCATCTTGTAGTGGAAATCAACAACACTCAACTCCTTTTACGAAAATTTGATAATTTAATTGACAAGGTTGTTTTTCAACAGCATAAAAACTTCAGCCGAATGGCTGAAGTTTTTTATTTTATTAATCTTGATCCATAGCTAGTACTAATCCCATAGCTGAAACTTCCAAATCTAACTTAATAATCTGGAAAACTGGATGACTTTGCTCTATATTCTTATTTTGAAGATCTTGTTTTACTTCACCATATAATGCTGCTGACAAAATCCTACTTTTCTCATAAAAAGGTTTTTCTTTATTATCTTCAATCGTGGAAGCAGTTAGGTTAATAAAACGATCTAAATATAATTTTAAAGACTCATATACAAAATTGGTATCTCTAGTTAAACCATAATGGCCGAAGCAAATAGCATCCGGGTTATACTCTTGAATTTTTATTGATGAACTTAACGTTGCATCGTATGAAAATTGATTAGGCGATGTCGATGGTAAAATAAACGTACCGATTTCTTTTTGAAGCTGTGGATAATAAATACCTAATGTATCTCCTGTATACATAAATTTACTAGAAGAATCGAAAATTGAAATATGATGATTAGCATGACCTGGAGTATGCAAAAATGTTAATTTACGATTTTTACCAATAACAAGTTCCTCACCATCAGCTACCTGATAAATTTTAGTAGAGTCAATTGGAAGAATTGGGTTAAATAAACGATCAAAATCATCACCATAAACTTGTTTTGCACTCGCAATTAATTTTGTCGGATCTTCTAAATGCCTAGCTCCTTTTGGATGGACAAAAAGAGTTGCATTAGGACATTTTTCCATTAGTAAGCCAGCGCCACCTGAATGATCTAAATGAATATGTGTTACGATAATATTTTTAATTCTGTCTAATGAAATTTGTAGCTCTTTTAATCCCTGTAATAAATATTCGTGGGAAGGACTAGCGCTTGTTTCAATGATAGTAATATCTTCATCTAAAATAATATAGCTACCCGTTCGTTCCTGAAACGATAAATCGAATAAATCAATTAAATATGTATTAAATCCTAAATCATGCATACTCTTACCTCCGTTCTATTGTTAAAAGGTGAAGAAATTAGTTTAATTAAACTATAATTTAAATACTAATAGGTTTGAAGGTTTTTTTCAAAAAATAGTAATTAGAATAGACTTTTTGATGGAAAATAATTACTATTAACATTATAAGGAAGTAGGAGGAATGTGAAATGAGTATTTATGATTTTGAAGTAAAAGATAGCAAGGGCGAAGATGTATCACTTTCAAAATATAAAGATAAAGTGATAATTGTTGTAAATACTGCAAGTGCATGTGGATATACTCCTCAATATAAAGATTTACAAGCATTATATGAAGAATATAAAGAAGAAGGATTAGTAATTCTTGGTTTTCCATGCAATCAATTTATGAATCAGGAACCAGGTTCAAATGAAGAAATTCAAAGTTTTTGTGAATTAAATTTTGGAGTAACATTCCCTGTTTTCGGAAAAATTGATGTAAATGGTGAGAAAGCAGATCCATTATTTAAATATTTAAGCTCGGAAGCTCCTGGTATTATGGGGTTAAAATCAATAAAATGGAATTTTACTAAATTTATTATTAATAAAAATGGTGAAGTCATTGAACGATTTGCTCCTCAAACAAATCCTCAAGAGATGAGATCGACAATTGAGAAATTATTGAAAGCTTAAGAACCTTTTTTAATATTGAATGGTTTTCGACCATATCAAAACGCTTGTGTTTATCGCACATCTGCAAGATTTGCTGCACGAAAAGACAAGCGTTTTGATTGGTTAATATTTCAACTTTTTTAAAACTTCGTCATTGGACATTAAGGACGAGTTTCGTACAATTAATCAGGACAAACAAGATGAAAGATGCAAGATTGGAAATCACCTGCTCGTTTTGCAATTTTTTTATTGGGGCCATTAAATTCGAGTGGTAAGGGAATTCCGTTTTCCATTAATTCGTTTCCATAAAAAGTGAGATTCGTAGTGTTTAGTAAATATTTCTTATTTGGATTTAAACCTGTCAGTTTTAGAGTCTGGTACTTCCTTGGATTTGGACTTGCTAATATTTTGTACCAACCTATAATGGCTTCATTTTTGTTTTTACTTATTACCATCCAAGCTACTTCGTTTTCCTTAAAAGGATCAAGTAACCGATAAAAATCTCCTTTCATAATTAATGATCGGTGATGTTTGTAAAATTGTATTTGCGATTTAATTTCTGATTTTTCTTTTTCAGTAAGTATTAAAGGATTTAATTCATAACCAAATGTTCCAAAGAATGCGACATTGGCTCTAATTGATAATGGGGTATTACGAAATGTTTGATGATTAGGTGATGCTGATACATGTGATCCGATGCTAGAGATTGGATAGGGTAGTGAGGTACCGTATTGAATTTTTAATCGTTCAATTGGATCTGTATTATCGCTAGCCCATGCTTGGGGTGCATAAAACAATAAACCAGGATCAAATCGACCACCGCCGCCAGCACATGATTCAAATAACACATTTGGAAAATCACTTACTAGTCGTTCATATAATTCATACACACCTAAAATATACCGATGATAAAATTCATCTTGCTGATCATTAGCTAACTTCATAGAATAAGCCTCAGTAATATTTCGATTCATATCCCATTTTATATAGTCTAAATTTGTATTTTTTATAACATCTGACATTTTTTTATAAATGTGATCGACAACATCCTTTCTCGAGAAATCTAATACTAATTGATGCCTTCCTAAAGAAACTTGTCGATTAGGTGTATGAATAATCCAATCAGGATGATTTTTAAATAAGTTACTATTTTGACTAACCATTTCGGGCTCAAACCAAAGACCAAACTTTAAACCCAACTCTTTAATTTTATTAGCAAAACTTTCTATCCCTTTAGGGAATTTTTCAGTATTTGAATACCAATCGCCTAGAGAGCTAGTAGCATTATTTCTTTTACCAAACCATCCATCATCTAATACAAATAATTCAATCCCAAGCTTTTTTGCTTCTTTTGCGATTTGAAGTAAGGATTTTTCATTAAAGTTGAAATAAGTTGCTTCCCAATTGTTTATTAATATAGGTCGCTCATTATTTTTCCAATTACCACGAATTAGGTTATTTCGATATAAATCGTGATAAGTTTGACTCATTCCGTTCATACCTTGATCAGAATACACCATCACTACTTCAGGAGATTGAAAATGTTCGTTTTCAGATAATTTCCAAGTGAAACGAAACGGATTTATTCCCAACGTAATTCGAGTCATGTCGTAATGATCAACTTCAGCTTGAGCAATAAAATTTGAGCTATAAACTAAATTAAAACCAAATACTTCACCATGATTTTCTGTAGTCTCTTTTCTTCTAAAGGCAAGAAATGGGTTATGTTGATGTGAACTTGAGCCACGTAAACTCGAAATGCCCTGTGTACCCATTACTAACTGTCGTTCCATTATATGTCTCTCTCTAGACCATGCACCACTTAGTTGAATCATAATAAAATCATGGTCAGGAAAATCAATCGATGTGCTCATAAATCGCTCTAAATAAAATGGTTCAATTCCTTGGTTACAAATATATGCACTTCTAGTAATAACAGATAAATCTTTAAATATTGTATAGGAAATTACAAGCACTGCTTTAAGAGTCGAGTCTTCTAGGACAATCTGAATTGTTTCTGCATCTTCATCATTTTCTGTATAAGTGGCAGGTAAACCTTGTAAAATGGGTTTCCCTTTTGTAATTGTATAATATTGATAGATAAAGTTAGTAATATGGCTACCGTTTAACTGACGAATACTTAATGCCGGTTCTCGATAGTCAGAAGTGCCATATACGGGATATTCCTGTCTGATCGTTTCAAGACTAATCGATCGATCAGCATAGTAATAAGAAGTATATGTTGTTGAAGAATTGTCATTTTGGATATGCGTAAAATTTGAATGAATGTCAATCGCTTTTCCAAAATACAAAGACCCAAGGTGACCATTTTTCATGACATAAAATACATAACTAATTCTTCCGTTTGTTAGATGAAACTTTTTTTGTTCGTCATCCACAAAAATCAGCATGATTGCACCTCTAGTACATGATTTAATTACTTCTAAAAACTTTTTATACTATTAAAGAAATTAGCTTAATCAAATATTTATGCACAATATAAAATTAATATTTTTTACTTATTGAAATTAATAAGGAAATTTTAGTCAAATTTTCATCTGATTTTCAGAAAAGAATTTTAATATTAATTGAGCATCTAATTACGCGTCTATTAAACGAAATCTTTAACATTTAATCAATAGAACTGAGAAAAAGGTTGGAAGGATCGAACTAAGGAGGGGGATTTTAATCAGTAATCCAAAAACTAAATATATACAAAGTGGTGTAATAAATATGAAATTATTTAAAAAATTAAGCCAGGAAAATAAACATTTAATAATTGCAACAATCTTAATGATCATTTATGTTTCTCCACTTTTCATACTAGGAGAAAATGCTCATATAAGAGTACATGATAATTTAGATTCAAATATTGCATGGTATAAAACACTTAAAAACTCAGGGCAATTATTTGGTAAATTAAATTCTACAATCCCGCAGATCATTGATGGATTACCAAGAAATGCTTATGGAACGGAATTTAGTGGTATACAGTGGCTAAATAATCTCTTTCCGCCAATGCTAGCTTATTCAATAGGTCAGACAATTACCAGAATTTTTGCGTTTCTTGGGATGTATCTCCTGTTAAAAAAGCATTTTATAACATCAAAAGAAAATTACCTAATTAGAGTATGGGTCTCACTTGCATTTGCGCTAACACCATTTTGGCCATCTGGAATGCTAAGTACATTAGGGATGCCACTAGCTCTATGGGCGTTTCTAAATATAAGAACTGGAAAATATTCCTGGAAAGACTGGATGACTCTTATATTATTACCCTTTTATTCTAGTTTTGTATTAGGATTCTTTTTCTTTTTAGTATTTATGGGATTGCTTTGGTTAAGAGATGTATTTGTAAAAAAGAAAATCAATCCAGTATTCTTTTTAAGTATTTTATTAATGACTTTAATGTATTTAGCAATTGAATATCGCCTTGTATTCTCACTCGTCATTCCATCTGAACCAACAAGTAGAAATGAATTTTTAAGCTCTACATTGGGCTTTTGGCATACGATACGATTAGTGTTTAAGAATTATTTTTTAGGACATACCCATGTTTTAACACTTCACACGCTAGTCATTGTACCATTATCTTTTATTGTATTCTGGACTTTAAGAAATAAAAAAAGAGATAGTATTGAAAAAAGATTTCTATACTTATTTATTCTTAATTTTTTATTATCCGTTTGGTACGCCTTTTGGTTTTATAAAGGATGGAAGCCAGTAAAAGAACAATTTCAACTGTTAAATACGTTTAATTTTGCTAGATTTCATTTTTTAAGACCTTTAATAATCTATTTAATGTTTGCTGTCGGAGCCTATCTTCTTTGGTTAAAGGGAAAAGGCTGGCAAAAGTTTGTGAAAATTTGTTTAGTCGTTCAAGTATTTGTCATGTTTTGTGCGAATGATGAAATTGTATATCGTGTAGCGGGGAAACCATCATTTAAACAATTTTATGCTGTAAATCAATTTAATGAAATCTCAAAATATATTGGAAAACCTAAAAATAGCTATCGGGTTGCAAGTATAGGCATTCACCCTGCAATTGCTCAATATAACGGTTTTTACACGCTCGATACTTATAATAATTTTTATTCGTTAAAGTATAAGCACCAATTTAGAAAAATAATTGCACCTGAACTTAAAAAAAGCCCCTTACTTGAAAATTACTTCGATCATTGGGGGGGAAGATGCTATCTATTTGTAGCTGAACTAGGTAAAAATTATGAATTTAAAAAAGACTCAAACGTTAAAATCCATCATTTACAACTAAATATTAACGAATTTAAAAAGTTGGGTGGGGAATATATTTTTGCGGCTGTCCCAATTGAAAATGCTAGTAGTAATGGACTTTTATTGAAGAAAGTATTTAATAATAAAAATTCTGCATGGCGTATATATCTTTACGAGGTAAATAACGACTGAAATGGATGTGATGATAAATGAAAACACCTTTATTGACGATAGTTGTCCCTTGTTACAATGAGCAGGAAGTTTTTGAGGAAACAACAAGACAACTTACTTACTTAATTGAAGAATTAATAGATGATTCTCTTATCTCTGATTATAGTAAAATCCTGTTTGTTGATGATGGAAGTAAAGATCGAACATGGGAACTAATAGAAAATGAAAGTAATGAAAATGAATATGTTAGAGGATTAAAGCTTGCAAAAAATGTAGGGCATCAAAACGCACTCATAGCTGGGCTTGAAATTGCAAACAAGCATTCCGATTGTGTAGTTTCAATTGATGCGGATTTACAAGATGATATTAATGTAATACGTAAATTTGTAGAAAAGTATTTAGAGGGATTTGATATTGTTTATGGCGTACGAGACAGTAGAGAAACAGATACTTTCTTTAAGCGTTCAACAGCACTTGGGTTTTATCGATTCATGGGGAAAATAGGGATTAATCTAGTTCCTAATCATGCTGATTTCCGATTAATGAGCAAGAGGGCATTAGATGAATTATTCAAATATAAAGAAACAAATTTATTCTTAAGAGGACTAGTACCTCTTGTAGGTTTTCCTTCAACTAATGTTTATTACGATCGAAAAGAAAGGTTTGCGGGTGAATCAAAATATCCATTAAAAAAGATGCTATCCTTTGCGTTTGACGGGATCACTTCATTTAGTATAGCTCCGATTAGATTTGTCTCGCTGCTGGGGTTTTTATCCATCTTATTTAGTTTAATAGCAGGTGGCTATGCAATCGTTCAACATATATTAGGGAATACGGTTAGTGGATGGCCATCATTAATGGTATCAATTTGGTTTGTTGGTGGAGTTCAATTATTGGGTATTGGAATGATCGGTGAGTATATTGGAAAGATTTATCACGAAGTTAAAAATCGACCAAGATATGCTATTGAAACAGATTTATATACAATGATCGAATCTGAACTCGTAAATAAGGGGCAAAGATGAATAAGACATTTTTCCGTTTTATTGTAGTAGGAATTGCAAATACAATTGTAGGATTATCATTCATTTATTTACTACTTCATTTATTTGGTTTATCTTATTGGATTTCAACATTTATTGGAAATTCTTTAGGAGCATGTATTAGTTACATTTTAAATCGGAATTTTACGTTTAAAAGTGAAGGCTCCGTAAAAAAAAGTATCCCAATGTTTATCATAGTCATTTTAACCTGTTATTTTATAGCATTTAATCTTGGAGCTAAAATAATTGATTACATTTTAAATTTACAGGATTTTATATCTCTAAATTTTAAAAATGACTTAGCTGTTTTAATAAGTTCTGGGTTATATACGGTTTTAAATTATTTTGGTCAAAAATTACTTGTTTTTAAAAATAAAAATATGACTAAAAAACAACTTGAAAACGAAAGAATGTGATCAATATGAATATTTTAGTACTTGGCGGAGCTGGTTATATAGGATCACACGCAGTATACATGCTGATTGAAAATGGCTTAAATGTGATAATTGTTGATAATTTGCAGACGGGAAATATAGGAGCGATACATTCAGACGCCATTTTTTATCATGGGGATATTCGTGATAAAGAATTTTTAAAGTCAGTTTTTCGAAATGAAAAGATAGATGGTGTATTACATTTTGCAGCAAATAGTCTAGTTGGAGAATCAATGGAAAAACCGTTGGAGTATTTTAGCAATAATGTATTTGGCACACATGTTTTATTAGAAGTAATGAATGAGTTTAATGTTAAATATATCGTATTTTCATCTTCTGCTGCTGTATATGGTGAACCTAAAATCGTACCGATCTCAGAAGATTTCAATACAGATCCAACGAACACATATGGTGAAACAAAATTAATGATGGAAAAGATGATGAAATGGAGTAGTTTAGCATATGGTTTAAATTATGTTTCGCTAAGATACTTTAATGTAGCTGGGGCAAAAAGTTCAGCTGAAATTGGAGAAGATCATTCTCCTGAGACGCATTTAATTCCATTAATTTTACAAGTTGCTTTAAATCAAAGAAAAGAGATTACTATTTTTGGGGATGATTATGATACCCCAGACGGGACTTGTATTAGAGACTATATTCATGTTGAAGATTTAGTGAATGCTCATTTACTAGCACTTAATTACCTTTTTAATGGTGGAGAAAGTGATATTTTTAATCTTGGAAATAATAAGGGGTATTCAGTTTTACAAATCGTTGAAGCAGTTCGTCGAATAACTAAGCATCCAATACCATATAAATTCGGTTCTAGAAGAGAAGGAGATCCAAGTGTTTTAATTGCTTCTTCAGAGAAAGCCAAAAAAGTTTTAGGATGGAAAGTAATGAATGAAGACATCGATTTGATTATTAAGGATGCTTGGAAATGGCATAAAACAAACCCTAATGGATTTAAGAACAAATATACTACTCAATATAATTAGATTTTTAATTTAATATAAAATTATAATTGATAGAATTTCAACAAACTGAAACCTTCACCCCAAGTGAAGGTTTCACGCTGTTGAAAAACAACCTTATCAATTAAATTACCAAATTTTCGTAAAATGAGTAGAATGATGTTGATTTCCATTACAGGATGCTCGCTTTCCATGGAGCGAGATTCTTTAGCCTCCTCGGCAAGCCTGGGGGGTCTTTAGCCTTCCCGCTAATCCCATAGGAGTCGAGCACCCCTCCATTACAATCAACTTATTCATCAAAAAAAGTATGCAATAAATCCTAATCAAATAGCCTTTACTTTGAGTAATCTAGCAGTTTTTATTAATCAGTTTGTAGTTCTATTAATATCGAACATTAAACTAAATTAATCAAATGAATTTGTTTTTCTAAGGCTCATAATTTTTAACTTCTGAAAAAAACATGTCTAGTTTTATTGGAATCATAAAATTGCTCGAACATATTAACATTTAAAACCATTAAAAGAACATCCAGAAAAATGATAATTTCATCATTATTAAGTTTATTTAATGTCCGTTTTCCCTATTGACCATTTTATATTTCAACAAACTAAAACCTTCACCCCAAGTGAAGGTTTTTTCGTAAATTTAATTCCCACTTACCCTATTAATGTTTTACGGTGATAGAAAAATGATATAATATCACTAGTCGATTTATGGAGGTACGAGTATGAATCAGCAGGAAATCATATTACAATTAGAAAATTATGTTCGAAATCTTCATCAAGGTGATAGTTCTGGACATGACTGGTATCATATTGACCGGGTTAGAAACTTAGCAGTACATATTGCTCAAAAAGAGAGTGCAAATCAATTCATCGTCGAATGTGCTGCATTAGTTCACGATGTAATAGATGATAAATTACATGATGATTTTGAGGCTCAAAAAATACAATTAGAATCAATTCTAAATGAATTATTAAATAATAATGAAGACGTAAAAGCAATCATGTACATAATTGAAAATATCTCCTATAAAGGAGGCAATGGGGTTATTCCAACCACTTTAGAAGGTAAAATTGTACAAGATGCTGATCGCTTGGATGCAATTGGAGCAATTGGTGTTGCTAGAACATTTGCGTACGGTGGTAAAAAAGGTCGTAGTATGTTTAACCCGGAGTTTAAAATAAGAGAAAACATGACGATGGAAGAATATAGAAGTGACAAAAGTTCATCGTTACATCACTTCTATGAAAAAATATTAAAACTTAAAGACTTAATGAATACAAACACAGCATTAGAATTGGCAAAAGAAAGACATCTATTTGTAGAAAAATTCATCGATGAATTTATGAAAGAGTGGAATTTTAAAATATGAAGATTTTAAGTGTAGAGAATTTAATTAAAACTTATGGGGAAAAAACTTTATTCGATAAAATTTCATTTACCGTAAGTGAAGGGCAGAAAATTGGTTTATTAGGTATAAATGGAACTGGTAAATCGAGTTTATTAAAAATTATTGCAGGTGTCGAGTCAGCTGATGATGGAAAAATTACGACTCCAAAGGATTATGTAATAAGTTATTTGCCTCAACATGAAGACTTTGATAAAAAACAAACGATTCTTGAAGCAGTATTTGAGAGTGATGATAAAGTAATGGTTTTAGTAAAATCATATGAAAAAACATTACAAGCACTTGGAGAAGATCCAGCTAATCAAGGATTACAAAATGAACTATTAAAATTACAAGCGGATATGGATACATTAAATGGTTGGGATTTAGAAGCAAATGCAAAGACAATTTTATCAAAATTAGGTTTATCAAATTTAAATTTAGATGTTTCATTACTTTCAGGTGGTCAGAAGAAAAGAGTAGCCTTAGCAAAAGCATTAATACATCCATGTGATTTATTAATTTTAGATGAGCCTACGAACCATTTAGACTATGAATGTATCGTCTTTTTACAAGAATACGTAAAAAGACTGCAAAATGCAGTATTATTTGTCACTCATGATCGTTATTTTCTAGATGAAGTTACTACAGCATTATTAGAACTATCAAATAGCAATATCTATCGTTATGAAGGAAATTATCAGTATTATATTGAACAAAGAGCTGCCAGGGAAGAGCAAGAGGCAGCTACTAATGAAAAAAGAAACAATTTATTTAGAAGAGAATTAGCTTGGATGCGTAGAGGAGCAAAAGCTAGAACGACTAAGCAAAAAGCTCGAATTCAACGTTTTGATGACCTTTCGGGTAAACTCAACAATCAAGAAAAAGCGGATTTAGAGATGAACTTTCAACAAACTCGTCTAGGTAAAAAAGTTGTTGAGTTTAAAGATGTTAATAAGTCTTTTAACGAGAAAACGATATTAGATAATTTCAACATACTTTTACTTCAAACTGATCGAATTGGAATAATTGGTGAAAATGGTGCGGGTAAGACAACTTTATTGAAAATGCTTGTTGGAGAAGAACAAGTTGATTCTGGTGAAATTGAAATTGGGCAAACAGTAAAAGTAGCATACTATACTCAAATACAAGAAAATGTGAATCCAACTATGAGAATGATTGATTATATTAAGGAAGAAGCAGAAGTCATTCATACACCAGATGGAAAAACAATTTCAGCTTCACAAATGCTAGAAACATTCTTATTTCCTACTCAATCGCACGGAGTACAATTGGGAAAACTTTCAGGTGGCGAAAAAAGAAGACTATATTTATTAAGACTCTTAATGACTGCTCCAAATTTATTATTACTTGATGAGCCAACAAACGATTTAGATATTGATACTTTAACGGTTTTAGAAGACTATATAGAGAATTTTAGTGGAGTAGTAGTTACCGTATCACATGATCGCTATTTCTTAGATAAAGTTACAAATAAATTATTAATTTTTGAAGGTGAAGGAAAAGTTTCATCTACATTAGAAAGCTATACGGATTATTTAGAACGACAATCGAACGAAAAACGTGAAGTTGAAGCTGTAAAAGAGACAATTGAAAAACCCGTTTATCAAAAAGAACAAAAGAAAAAGCGATTAACTTATCAAGAACAAAAAGAATGGGATCATATTGAGTCTGATATCGAAAAACTGGAAAATGAGATTGAGCAACTAAATGAAAAGTTACAAGGTGTAGGCTCTAATTTTGATGAAGCTTATAAACTTTCTAAAGAAATTGAGGAAAAAGAAGCTCAACTAGAACAGAAAATGGAGCGTTGGTCAGTTTTAAGTGATTTAGTAGAAAGTTTAAAGTAGAGTATTAATTTTGAGTTTTGGATTATGACACCATATTACTACTCAAGTTTTTTTACCTCATAATGAATTTTTAAAGATAAAAGTTTATTTAAAATACTATTTTCCTTTTTTTACGAACTTACAATAATTTTGTATTGTAGAAAAAAATAAAGGAGATGGTAATAATGATAAACAATGTTGTATTAGTAGGAAGATTAACGAAAGAGCCCTTTTTACAAACTACACCGAATGGAAGGAAAACAACTTTTATTAATATTGCTACGAATGTTTATTCAGATTATCTGAAAAAAACGAGAACGAACTATGTTTCAGTAAAATTATGGGGTCCCATTGCTGAATATGCTACTAAAAAAGCAAAAAAAGGGATGGAAGTTTCGATTGAAGGAGTTATTAAAACTTCAAGCTATGTAAAAGAATCTGAAAAACCTATTTATGTGACGGAAATAATAGTTGAGAAATTTCACCTTTTTACTCGTCGATCTGAAGAATTAACTCATAACGCAGTCGAATCTAGTACAAATGAATTTGAAGAATTCGTTAAGGCGTTACAATAGTGAGTTTTTCCTCTTTTTGATAGAATGGACTAAATAACAAGAAGAGGAGATTAAGATGAAAATTAAGTCAATCGAACCAACACCAAGTCCTAATACAATGAAAGTTTTATTAGATGAGGAATTGCCATCAGGAAGTAGAAATCATTATTCTATTGATAATATTGACAAGGCACCGCTAATAATTCAAGAAATATTAGGAATAGAAGGAATCAAAAGTGTCTATCATGTAGCTGATTTTATCGCCATTGATCGTAAGTCAAACGCAAATTGGCAAACTATTTTGCTTCAAGTAAGAAATGTATTTGGCGAAGAAGTAAATGATGAAGCTACCAATGAAACGATCATTGATAATCATTTTGGAGAAGTACAAGTATTTGTTCAAATGTATCACAATATTCCAATGCAGTTGAAATTAATTGTAAATGGTGAAGAACAAAGAGCAGCTTTACCTCCGTTCTATAAAGAAGCAATTATGAAACTAACAACATCTGCATCGAATGTAGTATTTGAAAGACAGTGGATTGATTATGGAATTCGTTATGGTGAATTAGCAACAATCGAGAAAGAAATTATTGATGAATTAACGGCTACTCACACAGAAACTGACATAAAAAATATCGTCAACGAAGTGATGACGAATGATGTATCCAATACTGAGAAAAAAGAAGTTCCTAAATTTGAACCATTTACAGCAGATATTTTTGAAGAAAAAGACTGGAAAAAAAGGTATGCGAGATTTGTAAAAATCGATCCTACCCTTGAAGATTTACCTTTACTAGAAATTGCTTTAAAAGATGAGCATGTTTCAATAAGAAGATTAGCTACAGCTTATTTAGGTATGTTAAAATCAGAATTAGTGTTACCTTATTTATATGAGGCTTTAAAGGATAAGGCAGTCGGTGTTAGACGAATTGCTGGAGATTGTCTATCAGACTTAGGATTTGAAGAAGCCATGCCAGCTATGATTGAAGCATTAAAAGATCCTAGTAAATTAGTTAGATGGCGTGCAGCAATGTTTCTTTTTGAACTAGGTGATGAAAGTGCAATTCCAGCCTTAAAAGCTGCATTAGAAGACCCAGAATTCGAAGTGAAATTACAAGTTCAACTTGCTTTGCATCGAATTGAGAATGGTGAGGAAGCACTTGGTTCAGTTTGGAAACAAATGACTGAGCGTAATAAAATAGAAAATGAAAAAGGAGAAACAAACTAATGAATGCATATGATGAGTACATGAAAGGGATCGTAAAACCAATGAGAGAGGAATTAACTTCAAATGGTTTTACAGAATTAACTACTGGGGAAGAAGTCGAGTCATTTATGAATGAATTAAATGATACTGCTTTTTTTGTAATCAATTCAGTTTGTGGTTGTGCTGCTGGACTTGCTAGACCTTCTGCAGTTCAAGCGGTTATTGAATCAGAGAAAAAACCTGCAAATGTTATGACAGTGTTTGCTGGACAAGATAAGGAAGCTACTGCGACGTTAAGAGAATATTTAGCTGACTTCCCACCATCTTCACCTTCAATGGCAGTACTTAAAGGTAAAGAGGTAGTTGGATTTATTCCTCGTGAACAAATCGAAGGCTCAACTCCTGAAGATATTAAAGCAAGAATTCAATCAATATTTGCACAAATGTAAAAAGAGGATTTTTCCTCTTTTCAGTGTATAGACAAAATCCAAAAAATTGACTTTCAGACTGATTGCTAGCGCTTGTCTTTCGAGGCGCGAAGCCTGGTGAGGAGCGGAGTTACCCTTATGGTAATGAGCACCGCAGATACGAAGCAACGAAGAAAGCGAGCGTTTGTCAACAGTCTGAAAAGAGGATTTTTCCTCTTTTTTTCTTAATTAAGGAGACATATGATTATTACAACTTGCTTAAGACCAGATGTTTATTTAGAAAAGGAAGCAGAGATCATTGCTTCTGACTTAAATGGACAGCTAATTCTCCGGAAAGAATTTAGCATTGAAGAAATCTATGATAAATTTAAAAAACCTATACTTGTTTTAGGTAAAAATAGATTAGAATGGTATGAGGATGACCAAGCAATTCCATATTTTTTTCACCCAAACTCCTCAGTTTTTAGAATTAGACGATTGATGAAGGGTGAACATGATCCTTTTTGTGACGCTTGTTTATTAACAAAAGGTGATACTCTACTAGACTGTACACTTGGAATGGCTTCAGATAGTATTGTTGCAAGTTACGTTGTAGGTGAACAAGGTAAAGTTTTAGGTTTAGAGAAAAACCAAATTATTGCTTACCTAACTAAGAAAGGTCTAAAAACAAATAAACAGAACATTATAGATTGGTCGAATATCATTAACAAAATTGAAGTGAAGAATATAGATTATAAAACTTATTTGAAGACACTTCCAGACAAGTCTTTTGATATCGTTTATTTTGATCCAATGTTTGAAAAAAATATTGAAGCCTCTTCGGGTATTGCAGCATTGAAAAATTTAGCATCATATGATGACCTAACATATGAAGTAATCAATGAAGCTAAGCGCGTTGCCAGAAAAAGAATCGTGTTGAAAGATCATTTTAGAAGTGAAAGATTTAAAAAATATGGATTTAATCAATTAATTCGCAAATCATCAGAATTTCATTTTGGCTATATTGAAATGAAAGAAGAAGTTCATTAAGAATTAACTATACATAATTAGGAGGTCAATATGAAGCAATACTTAGATTTATGTAAACATGTATTAGACAATGGCATGACAAAGACAGACCGTACTGGAACAGGAACAATTAGTACATTCGGTTATCAAATGCGATTTAATCTTCAAGATGGCTTTCCTTTAGTAACAACAAAGAAAGTTCATTTAAAATCAATCATTCATGAATTATTATGGTTTTTAAAAGGCGACACTAATATTCAATACTTAAAAGAAAATGGTGTTCGTATTTGGAATGAGTGGGCAGATGAAAATGGTAATTTGGGCCCTGTTTATGGTGAACAATGGAGATCATGGAAAGCTGCTGACGGCTCAACAATTGATCAAATTACGGAAGTAATTAATCAAATAAAAACAAATCCAGATTCTCGAAGAATGATTATTTCTGCGTGGAATGTTGGAGAACTTGATAAGATGGCATTAGCACCATGTCATTGCTTTTTCCAGTTTTATGTGAATGATGGAAAACTTTCTTGTCAGCTTTATCAGCGTTAATTCTGAGCGCCTTTACAGAGTAATCTGTACCGAAAACCTTGCTAAACGGGGAAACTCTTAAATAAAGACAATCCCGTGCTAAATTTATTCTTTGTAGGTGGTTTTATGAAATATAAATCTGGAGTTTATAAAATTATTAATAAAATCACCAGAAAATATACAAAGAATAATAAATGCCTAACGACTATCCAAATATGGAGTAGGGTGCAAGTGATTGGCACCCGAAATGCAAGGGACCTTATGTGAGGTCGTGATATAGTCTCATCTGCATGGTGACATGTAGCAGTTCTGTTTAAGAACGGGCCAAGCGTAACGAACTTGGTTGAAGATATTGTCAGCTGACATTTTTTTAGGAGTTCCATTTAATATCGCATCTTATGCACTTTTAACAATGATGATTGCTCAAGTATGTGATTTAGAATTAGGAGATTTTGTACATACATTTGGTGATGCACATATCTATACAAATCATCTTGAACAAATAAATTTACAACTATCTAGAGAGCCACATAAATTACCAAAAATGAAGTTAAATACAGAAATTAAAAACATTTTTGAATTTAAATATGAGGATTTTACATTAGAAGATTATGAGTGCCATCCTGCGATCAAAGGGGTAGTAAGTGTATGATTGCTGCATTAGTTGCAATGTCAGAAAACAATGTAATCGGCTTAAATAATAAGATGCCTTGGCATCTTCCACAAGAGCTTGCTTATTTTAAGAAAGTGACGACTGGATATACAATTATTATGGGAAGAAAAACCTTTGATTCGATAGGTAGACCACTTCCAAACCGAGAAAATATCGTTGTGACAAGACAAAAGGATTTTCAAGCAGAAGGTGTTATAGTCATTAATGATGTTATAAGTTATGTAGAAGAAAATAAAAATAAAGATTTATTTATTATTGGTGGGGCTGAAATTTTTAATTTAACTTTCCCATATTTAGATACACTTTATATTACTGAAATTGAACATAACTTTGAAGGTGACACTTTTTTCCCGAATTTTTCAAAGGACGAATGGAATGTAAAATCTGTTTCTGATGTACAAGTCGATGAAAAATCAAAAATTAAATTTAGATATTTTGTTTATGAAAAAAAGTATTGACATCTTGAATTAAAGATATTATTATGAGGTTAAGGGATTTGATTATCCCTTGATTTTTAAAAATAAATCTCGAATTAAAGATAAACGAAACTGAGAGGAAGATGTTTAAGATGAAAAAATTACTTTATATTACTGCAAATCCAAATGCAATTGAAAATTCATTTGGTCTATCTGTTGGGGAAGCATTTATTAATGAATACAAAAAAGCAAATCCTGAAAATGAAGTTGTTCATTTTGATTTATTTAAAGAAAATGTTCCTATGTTAGATGGAAATGTTTTTGATGCATGGGGCAAATTAGGAAACGGTACTGCTTTTGAAGAATTAAGTGCTGATCAACAAGCTACTTTAGCTGCTATGAATCGTAACTTAGAAATTTTCACTCAAGCTGATGAGTATGTATTTGTTACACCATTTTGGAACTTTAGTTTCCCATCAGTTGTAAAAAACTTTATTGATAATATCTCAATTGCTGGCAAAACATTTAAATATACTGAAAATGGTCCAGTTGGTTTACTTGAGAATAAAAAAGCATTACACATCCAAGCAAGCGGTGGCGTATATTCAGAAGGTCCTGCAGCTGGAATTAACTTCTCTAGCCCATACTTAACAAGTATCTTAAACTTTGTAGGTGTTACTGATGTAACTACTTTATTCGTAGAAGGTATGGCTGCAATGCCAGATAAAGCACAAGAAATTAAAGCTAATGCAATTGAAAAAGCTAAAGTTCTTGCTGCAGAATTCAGTGGCGAAAAAATTTCGAACTAAAGATTCACTATATAAAGGAATCGGCAAATATAAGCCGATTCTTTTTTTTGATACTTGTTTTATTAATTAATCAGGATGGATAATACTTTTCAAGTGGTTGGGCATTTTGTATAATAATTAACATACTCAATTATCGGAGGATTAATATGTTTCGCACAATATTTGCTGCAACACGCATTGTAGTTGGTGTAATTGAAGCAAAGCTAAAATTATCATCAGTTAAAAAAATACCAAAAGATTTACCTGTACATGAGCAAGACCGTATTATGCACCAATTTCCTGATTATTTCGGGAAAATGATGATTGGTTGTACTGGTAGTAAAGTAAAGGTTGAAGGAATCGAAAATATTCCTAGAGACGAAGGAGTCCTAATTGTAAGTAATCATCAAAGTAATTTTGATATACCACTATTATTAGGATATTTAAATAAGCCTATTGGATTCATTGCAAAAGCCGAATTAAAAAAACTACCGATTGTACCAGACTGGATGGAACAAATGCATAGTGTATTTATGGACAGAAGTGATCGAAGACAATCACTTAATGCTATAAAAGAAGGCATTGATAAACTTAAAAATGGTCATTCATTAGTTATCTTTCCAGAAGGTACTAGAAGTAAACGTAGTGAAATGGGTGAATTTAAATCCGGTAGCTTTCATTTAGCAACGAAATCCGGAGTTCCAGTTATTCCTGTAAGAATTGAAGGTACCTATAATATTTTAGAGGCTAATGGTAATCGAATTAAACCAGCAAATGTTACACTAAAAGTATTTCCACCAGTTTATCCTGAACAAATTGGAATAACTGATCCGAAAGAATTAACTAACTATATTAAAGAGATTATTGAAAAATAAAACTAAAAGCGCTCATTTAAAATGAAGCGCTTTTTTAAACAACAAATTTAAATATACAAAAATACATAGATGCACTACCTAATAATACAAATAAATGCCAAATTGCATGACTATATGGCCAGCGTTTGACTAGAAAAAAAATTGTTCCAATCGAATAAAATAGCCCTCCTAATAATAGGTAGAAAAATCCTATTCCAGATAGTCCTACATAAATAGGTTTAATTGCAAACATCATTAACCAACCCATAATTAAATATACAATAGTTGAAAATAATTCAAACTTATTAACATATATAAATTTAAAGATTACACCTGAAACCGCCAAGCCCCAAATAATTGTAAATAAGGACCAGCCAATCTTTCCCCTTAAAGTTATGAGTAAAAATGGAGTATAAGTTCCAGCGATTAATAAATAAATTGCCGAGTGATCTAAAATTGTAAATAGCCTAATTAACTTTGGGTCTCTAACGCTATGAAGTAATGTTGAGCAAATATAAAGTAGTAACATAGACAAACCAAAGACTGTAAAAGAAATTAAATGCCAAGGTGTCCCTTTATGCAAAGCCTTACTAATTAAATAATACAGTGCTGGGATGCTCAGTATTGCACCAATCCCATGAGTAATAGCATTTGCTAATTCTTCTTTCATTGCTCTACTCATAAAAATGCCTCCTATTTTAAATGAATCATTTTCATCCATGAGAGTATTATGAACAAATCTAGAGATTTAATGTTTTCAATATTTAATAGCTTTATGTATATTTTGATAGATCATTTTAAACAGATAAACATCAAGTATGATTCATAAATCAGACAGATATGGTAATCTGAATTTAATCAAAATAATCTAAATGGAGGTATATATGCTACTCATAAAAAATGGTGAAATCTTTACCCCAAAGTCAATAGGTAAAAACGATATTTTAATATCAAATGAAAAAATTGAGTTTGTTCATGAAGACATAGACATTACCTCATCTTCGGTACCTATACAAATATTGGATGCATCTGCCTACTATATTGTGCCTGGCTTCATTGATGCTCATGTTCATCTTATTGGTGGCGGAGGTGAAGGTGGCTTTAAAACAAGAACACCAGAATTATTGTTGTCTGATTGTATTAAAGGAGGAATCACAACCGTAGTAGGAGTAATTGGTACAGATGGAACAACAAGAACTATGACCAGTCTACTAGCAAAATGTAGAGCATTAGAAGAAGAGGGAATTACTTCATATGTCTATACGGGCTCGTACCAAACACCTGTCAAAACGTTATTTTCTAAAATTGAGGAAGACATCATCTTAATTGATAAGATAATCGGTGTAGGAGAAATAGCAATTTCGGACCATCGATCATCTCAACCGACAAAGGCAGAATTTGCAAGAATAGCTTCACAATCTCGAAATGGAGGCTTGCTTTCAGGAAAGTCCGGCGTTGTAAATGTACATATTGGAGATAGTAAAAAAATGTTATCAATGATCGAGGAGATTGTTGAAGAAACCGAATTACCTATTACTCAATTTTACCCAACACATATTAACCGCAATAGCTATTTATTTGAAGCAGGTATTAACTTCGCTAAAAAAGGAGGGTTTGTTGACTTTACAACTAGCTCTATCCCACACTTTTTGAATAATGGTGAAGTGAAATGTAGCGTAGGATTGAAAAGAATGTTGAATTCAGGTGTTAGCATTGAACAAATCACATTTACATCTGATGGACAAGGTAGTCTACCTGATTTTGATGAAAACGGAATACTCCGAGGCATGAAGGTTGGAAGAGTAAGCAGCTTATATGACGAAGTGAAAGACGCAATTTTAAATGAAGGCATCAAGATTGAAGATGCAATTAGCGTAATCACTAAAAACCCAGCCAATATATTAAAATTACAAAAAGGACAAATCAAAAATGGATACGATGCAGATTTAGTCTTCCTAAATAAAACAACACTAGAAATTGAAGTAGTTATTTCAAAAGGAAAAATAATGATGCAAGATAAAGAAGTATTAGTAAAAGGTACATTTGAATGAATAAAGTTTTAATAGAGAAATATTAAACAATCAATAGGGAAAACGAACATTATTAATGAAAATAATAAGTATGTTTTCAGCAACATTAAAGCAGGAGGTATATACTTCCTGCATTAAAAATTTAAGATCCAAAAACCTCATTTTGCTAATCCCTCTTCTTTTCAACGAATAAAACAATAATCGAAAATTCATACTAGAAATAATTGTATTCGAATGAGGTGAATGATTTTGTATAAAAAAAAGACTGCATTAATCTTAATTTCGATAATTGCAGTCGTCATTTCGGCTTGCAGTAATAATCAAGAGTCTAGTAATACTTTCAAAATTGGGATTGTTTCAAATTCAAATGGTAAAAATAATAGTTATTTAAATTCAATTGCTATGAAAGGTATTACTAAATTTGCAAAAGAGGAAAATTTAAAAAAAGATAAGAATTATAAATACATTGCAACAAATAGTAATAAAAGTTTTGAAAAGAAAATTACTAAAATGGCTGATGCAAATTATGATTTGATTATCGGAATAGGTAATAATTTATCTTCTGTATTGAATAAAGTTGCAGAAAACAATAAAAGTACTAAATTTGGTGTGATTGATTCGAGAGTTGACCAACCAAATGTAATTAGTATTAATTTTACTGAACAAGATGGAAGTTTTTTAGCAGGTGTAATAGCAGCAATGAAAACAAAAACAAAAAAAATCGGATTTATCGGCGGAGACGACAATGAAATTATTAACAGATATAAGTATGGATTTATCTCTGGAGTAAAATCAGTAAATAAAGACATTGAAGTTCTAACTGCGTATTCAAATACTTTTAATGACCCTAAAATAGGCTCAAGAATAGCAAATGACTTTTTTATGAAAGACGTTGATATCATTTTTCCTGTAGCGGGTTTAACAAGTAAAGGCGTATTTACTACTGCAAAAAAAATTAGGAGATCAAATCAAGGGGAAGTATGGGTAATAGGAGCTGACCGGAATGAGTATAAACACGGTTTACCTGAAAACGTAACTCTTATCTCACTTGTGAAAAAGATTGATCAGGCAGTATATGATTTGGCTAAACAGACAAAATCGAATGAATTTCATGGTGGTAAAACATTAATTTATGGTTTAAATGAAGATGGTATAAAATTAATACTAGCGGATAATAATGTTGAGGAACCAATTTTAGTTAAAGTTAATGAATATAAGGATAAAATTCGAAGTGGTGCTTTAGTAGTACCTAGTAATAAAGAAGAGTATTTACAGTTTAAAGAAAAATTAATTTAGTTTTAATTAATCGATAATATTATTATGTAAACTAAAGCTATATAAGTTATTAAAATTTATTAAAATTCCTTGAAATTATTTGACGAATGAACAAATTTTTGACAATATTACTATATAAGGAAAGTTTGGTACTTACTTATTAATAGTGGATGGAAGTTGGGGGAAAATAATGGCTAACATAGGCTTTCCAGGTTTAATTTTAATTTTAATTTTAGCATTAATTATATTTGGACCAAAAAAATTACCTGAAATCGGAAGAGCATTTGGTGATACACTTAGAGAATTTAAGCGTTCTACACAAGGGTTAACAAATGATCTTTTAGAAGACAAAGACGAAAAGAACGGCAAATAAATCAGTAAAAGACTCGGTAAAGGCACCGAGTTTTTTTTTTTGAAATTTCTCCATCTACTTATTTCATTCAAAAGCCTTATCTTGTCCATCTGTACATAAAAATCCCCCTCATGTCAATAGGATTTTCAAACAATTATTGAAATTTTAATGGAACTTTAATATTTACTGTTAACTTATAGTAAAAATGTTATAATAAGTTTGCCTTGCAAAATTTGTAGAATTTTAGAGAAGAAAGATGTGAAATGATTGGCAAACATTAAGATTGTAACTGACTCAACGGCCGACTTATTAAAAGAAGAAATTGAAAATTTAAATATAACAGTCATTCCTTTAACAATTCAAATAAATGGTGGAACATATTTAGATGGGGTTAATCTATCTCCAAAGCAATTTATTGATGAAATGCAACAATCAGTTGAATTGCCAAAGACATCACAACCAGCTGTAGGAACATTTGTAGAAACATTTGAAAAATTGACAGCCGATGGCAGTAAAGTCATTTCAATTCACTTATCTAGCGGTTTAAGTGGTACTTATTCAACGGCATGTGCAGCTGCAGGGATGGTTGAAGGTGATGTAACAGTAATCGATTCAGCTTTTATTACAAGAGCAATGGCTTTTCAAGTCATCGAGGCAGCACAAATGGCTGAAGAGGGTTCCACAGTTGAAGACATTGTTAACCGACTTACTGAAATTAAAAATAGTACGTATTTATATATCATGGTAGATACTCTTGAAAACTTAGTTAAAGGTGGAAGAATTGGAAAGGGTAAAGCCTTCATTGGGTCATTGCTAAATATTAAACCGATTGCATCACTTGAAGGGGGAGTTTATTCTCCAGTTGGTAAAGTGCGTAGCCATCAACAAGTAGTAAAAACTTTAACTAAATATTTTGAACAAGACACACTTGGAAAAACAATAAAAGGTGTAGGAATTGCACATGCAGATGCTCCTGAGCTTGCAGAGAATCTTAGGAAATCAATACAACAGCTAACGAATCTAGAATTAGATGAAACTGATTATACAACTCCAGTTATTAGTACTCATACAGGAAAAGGTGCTATTGGGTTCGTTTTTTACGCAGAATAGATTTTCTATTCAACATATTATTTTTTAACAATAAGAAAGAAGAAGCTTAATAAATAATGGCTTCTTCTTTTTTATTTCCAACAATTGAGGGGTGAATTGTTTCACCAAGTAAAGAAATTTTAAGCTTTTCGGGTTTTATTTTTTTCCTTTTCCATTCAGAACATAATCGCTCTAGAGCCTCAAAAGGAGTATCATCTGCAAGTTTAAATGTTCCGTAATGCATAGGGATAAATAACTTTGCGTTTAAATCTATAAACGCTTGAACAGCTTCTTCAGGTGACATATGGTTGTGTTTCATAAACCATTCAGGTTCATATGCTCCGATTGGAATAATTGCTGTATCAATTTGAAATCTTTTACCGATTTCTTTGAATCCTGAAAAATAAGCACTATCTCCAACGTGATATATACAGTCATTGGACGTTTTGAATACAAATCCACCCCAATGCGACTTATTCCTATCAAATAAAGTTCTCTTCGTCCAGTGCTGCGAAGGTACAAATGAAATATTGATCCCTAAAAAGTCTTTTGACTCCCACCATTTCATTTCATGGACATTGGTATAGCCTTTACTAACAAATTTTTGTTTCAAGCCGATTGGTAAAATAAATCGTGTTTTTTTAGGGAAATGTCGCAATGTATTAAAATCTAGATGATCATAGTGACCATGAGAAATACAAATTATGTCAATTGGAGGTAATTCTGATATAAGTATGCCTGGTTTTGACAATCGTTTTTTTAAAGCCATTTGATTGGCATAAACAGGGTCAGTTAATATATTGACTCCTTTTATTTGAATTAAAAAAGTAGAGTGTCCAATCCAAGTAATTGTTGTTTTATCTCGATTTTCCTTTAAATAGGAGATCTTTTTATGACTACATTGTTGAATGACACTGCTATAATCCTTTTTTGTCTTACTTCTTTCGATTCCGCATTTGATTAAATCTTTAAAAGTTTTACGATAACTCGTGTCTAAATTTTCATATTTTTTATTTGCCATTATCAGTCATCCTTTCAAGATTTTTTATCAATATGTTTAGTTTAACTTTACTTTGTAAAAGTATCATTTGAAAAAGTTTAAATATATATGTCAATTAGTTTAAATTATTAGAAAGAAACGATCAGTTTTTGATACAATGGACAAGTACAATGCAACATAGGGGGATAAGTATGAAGAGAAATACGGTATTTGTGACATTAATAATGATTTTATGTCTTGCATTATTAAGTGGCTGTGGTAATAAAATTGAAAATCCTTTAAATTGGGATTTAGAAAAATTTACATACACTAACCAAGACGGCAAGGCTTTTGGGACAAAAGATTTAAAAGGAAAAGTCTGGCTAACTGATTTTATATTTACAAGTTGTGAAACAGTTTGTCCGCCAATGACAGCAAATATGGCAAAACTTCAACAAAAGGCTGCAGAGAAGAAGTTGAATGTAGACTTCATCTCATTTAGTATTGATCCTGAAGTTGATACGCCACAATTATTAACTACATTCGCAAATAAATTTAATGCAGATTTTAATAATTGGAATTTCTTAACTGGCTATTCTCAAAAACACATTGAAAAATTTGCATCTGAAAATTTTAAAACGATTGTTAAAAAACCTGAAAACAATTCACAAGTTATCCATGGCACTAAATTTTATTTAATTGATCAAAATGGAAAAATCGTTAAAGATTATAGTGGTGTAAGTAATGTGCCATTTGATGAGATTTTATCTGATATTGAAACTTTGACAGGGAAATAAAGCTGCGTTTTGGTTAAAAGAGTTTCTATTTATTTAATAAAAAACTGAGTTTCTAAAAGATACTCAGTTTTTTTATTTGAATTTAGTTAATTGTGCTGTGTATTAAAACATCGACATTCATCGGATTAGCTTTAAGATATTGGTAAAATGCAGTGTTACTTTTTAGTCTAAAAAGATTTGTTTTTGGTATTCAGGTAATTTTGTACCTTTTATGACAAGCATACCATTTTCGTATGTTGCAGTTGCTGTTGTTGCATTAATTGGGTAAGGTAATTTTACTACTCTTTGGGATTGGCTATAAGAATATTTTTTATAGGAGTAATTTGATTGATCGTTTTGTACTTCAGTAGTCGTATCAGTTTTTAAGCCAATTGTTAAGATTGTACCTTCAAGGTCCATATAAATTTGTTCTTTACTTACACCTGGCATACTTGCCTGAATGATTAATTCCTCGCCGTTTTCAATAATCTCTACACCGATTGACGAAAAAACTCCATGTTTATGAAAGAATTTATCAATCTCATCAAAAAGACCTCTAATAGGCGACTGATCTATTAGATCATCCACCTTTTTTAAATAATGTTGAAGATCAATAGATGAAAGACTTTGTTTTTCATCTTGAGCGTTGTTTTTTTCTTTTTCACTCATATTCATACCTCCTATCATTCCGACTAACGCAGTATATGTAAGGAGCCTAAACACTGTGCATGTTTAGATGTAAAGATTTTATTAATCGAATTGTTGAAAATCAATTTTTGTCATGTACAATAGATGGAAAGAAAAAACGTGAGAAGAGGAAGTTGAATGGAAATACTGTTTGCAACAAAAGAAGATGTACTAGAAATTGTAACAATTTATAATGATGCAATTCTAAACACTACAGCAACATTTGATATGAAAATAAAAACAGAAGAAGAAATGCAAAAATGGTTTGCCAACCATAATGAGTTCTACCCAGTAATTGTTTCTAAAGAAAATGGTCAAGTAACAGGTTATTGTTCACTTACACAGTTTAAGGAAAAAGATGCATATAAACATACAGTAGAACTATCAGTCTATATTCATCCTGATCATCGTCGAAAAGGGCTAGCGAAGGCATTAATGATTGACATGATTGAAACTGCTAAAAAACTAGGTCACTTTACAATTATTTCTTGTATTACTAGCGGAAACGAAGTGAGCGAAAGATTACATGAGAAATTAGGATTTAAAAAGGTAGGCCATTTTTATAAAGTGGGTCAGAAATTTAATCAATGGCTAGATATCGTTTATTATCAATTAATGCTCTAAGCCAAATTCAAGAACTTAATAAGAAATCAATTTTATATCATCATTTTATCCATTGGACATTACAGAAACACTCAGGTTTTCCTGGGTGTTTTATTTGTAAAAAGGCCGTATTATTCATAATTTCTATACTATGAACGTAAAATGTAGGAGAAATGTCGGAAAGTGGGGGAAATGACTTTGAAATTAAAACGCGCATTGACCCAGAAATTAGCAAAAAAAATTCATAACTTTTTATTCCTTGGAAAAATTGTTACAGAAAGAGTAGTGGACCAAGAGAAGCAGAGCTTACTTTTCTATGAAGATGAAGATCATATTCGTTTTTATGTAGAGTGTTTATCTCCAATTCCATCAAAGTTAAAAGCTAGTTTTTCAACTCAAGATGTTTTGTTTGTAGGGACAACTGCAAATAAAAATAATGAAAGTAAAATAAAACCACTAATTAAAAGTAAGAAGAAAGATGACATAATTGATGGATTAAAAAAGATTTTTGATTCTAAATTAGTGATGTTTCGTCTTGAATATGCCAATGAAGTTGTCACAGCAGATCTAGTTGAGTTTTTTGATGGGAAACGGGACACTTCCTACCATCTTCTACCTGTCATCGAACTTAGGGGAGAGGGAAAGCGTGAAGAGGTCGAAAACCGACTTATTAAAGGTTCTTTGCCAATTCATCTGCCAAAGTATTTTAATGATTTTGATCAACCTGAATTTGTCTTTTATGAAAATCGACTATATGGCAATTTGTTTTTAAAATCGATGATGAATGATATTAGTTATTTAGAAAAACAAAATGAAGTTACATTTCAAGATTATGATGAAGATGAACTTAAAAAGTCCTTTATTCATTTAAATCATTTAATTTATTTTATTCCCGAAAAACAGTGGGAAGAGTTATGTAAAAACTTTAAAAAAGAATGCAAAGAACTTATTTATACGCAAGATTTTACTGAGAAACAAGCTTTTCCCGTTGAATGGAGTAATGATACTGAAAATGCTTTTATTGAACGTTTTTACCAAAATTGTTTGCAGCAAGGATTGTTATACGAAAAAAAAGATATTATTAATTTTCATATATGTTGTAAATTTCAGGCTCTAACAATTTTAGGTGGTGTAAGCGGTACTGGGAAATCTCAATTAGCACGTATTTATGGCGAAACCTTAGGACTTGAATTTGGTAAGGAGTTACTATTTGTTCCAATTTCACCATCTTATCGTGAACATTATGATTTATTGGGTTATTTAAATCCGACTACTGGGATTTATATAGACTCTGAGACCGGATTAACGAAATTACTTATAGAGGCCGAACAGTTTCCACACAGGATGTATATGGTGATCTTTGATGAAATGAATCTTTCTCAAATTGAACATTGGTTTAGTAAATTTTTATCAATTTTAGAAATGCCTCAGGATAAGAGAGTGATTACGCTATTCCATGATCATAACGTAGTCATTAATCAATATTATAAGCCTAAAGTAAGAATAGGTAATAATATTATTTTTGTTGGAACAGTTAACTTTGATGAAACTTCAAGTGAGTTTTCTTTAAGACTGTTAGATCGTGTAAATATAATCTCACTTAGATCAACTTCATTCATAAATTATGCAGAAAAGATGAATAATGAAAATATTTATGAAACTGTACCACAAATATATATTAATGCAGAAAACTATAGTAATTGGACAAAGAAAACTTTAAGTGCATCTGAGCTTACAAGTGATGAATTAAAGTTTTTTGATGAGTTTAATAAAATAGTTGAACATTCACTAAGTGAGCGAATAATCTCTCCGCGTATGATTAAAGATTTATCAAATTATTTAGCGAATATACCTACTCTTCCATCCCATATTCAATTCGAACGAAAAGAAGCGATCGATCTCTTTGTTAAGCAACGCGTATTAACTAAAGTTAGGGGATTATTTGCTAATTTAGAAGAATTAATTGGTACAGGTGAAGGGAACGAGCAGGAAGGGCTACTAAACATGGTCATGAAATCTAATTTAGGTAGAGCGATTTCTGACTTTGAGTATTCTATTAAAGAATTGAAAAAGAAAAGAAAGCAGCTGGAGATTGATGGATATGTCAACTAATAATAGTCCAGAAATTTTTGAGCCACTTTATCTCCCATTTACGATTGCAATTCTTGTCGGAACTAGGGGGAAAGAGGAAAAAATATCTCTTGATGCACTTACAATGAACCCAAAAGAAGCTTACTTATTTGCCTATGAAATACAGGAATTAAAAAGATTTTTATTTCAAGTCGATGGTGAGTTTGACGGTAAAATTACGTTCGTTTGGAATAACCTTTATCATTTTCAACAAGAAAACCTGGATGATCAGCAGTTTATTTTTACATCTGAAAAAAGAAAAATATTAATATATGAACATGGTAAAACCGAGAATGCCTATCCTTGGAGATGCGGGTATTATGAATTTTGTATTATTTATCAAGAACAACATTTTTATGGAATGATAAAAATAGTACCGAAAAATTTAGATTATGATCAATTAGAGTGGATGCATACAACATTAAATCAACAAATAAATGGAATAATGAATGACTCGCAATACTTTAAAAAATCTTCTGCTTCATTTACTCAAAATGGAACAATGTATTTTTGGCCAATTATTCGATTTATCGAGTCAAATGAAGAGAGACTACTAGTTGCAATACAGCAGTTTATAAGTAAATTGAAGCGGAAGCAAAAAAAGGAATATGAATTAAAAAGGCAGGTAAAAAAAATAGATTTTAATACAATTAGATGGACATTATTGCATCCAGCCATTTCAAATGCAACTAATTTAACAATGCAACCAGTTGTTCAAGAAGAAAATTATATTGATGAGATAAAGTATGCTAAACATAAAGTTCGTAAATTTCTACTTACAATTGAAACCTTATTAACTTTTGTAAAATATGAATTAGTAAAAGACAAAAATAAAATGGATCAAATCGATTTTCAAGTGAAGGATATAGAAAAAATGATGCAAAATGTAGTTGGGAATGGCTCAATTACCGATCGAGAAAAAGCTAAATATAGACAGTCAAAAATGTTAAAAGAGCTAGAATTAGAAAAATTAACTAAAAGTGTTTCAGAAAAAGAACGAATTACGAATTCTTTGGAAAAACTTTATGAAGTCTATTTTAGAGAATATACAATTGGGGTTTTTCGTTTAGCAACGGATACTGATACTTCAAAATATCCAACTAGTCCATCGAAAGTATTTTTAAATTTTATTCATTCCTTAAGCCTGTTTGATAAAAAGGTAAAAGAATACGGAAAAAAACAAATGCTTTTACCAGTATATAAGCCAACTTTTTTACTATATGAATACTTTGTCTTTTTCTCATTATGCGATATTTTCTTAAAGTTAAAATTTAAAAATGATTCTGAACCATTAGCTGAACAGATTTTAATGCATATAAAAGACGATGAGTTAATGGACGGAGCATTTGTGTCTCTTGAAAATAAAAATTGGATCATTAATTTAGTTTATAACGAAATCATCGAGGGAAGTCCACAAGTATCACTGTTAAAAGGAACAAATTTTTTTAGTGGTGAAGAATCAAAAAAACCGGATATAAGATTAGATTTTTATCGAAAAAAAAATAAAGAATACGTTGCTTCGATCATTTTTGAAATTAAATATAGTCCAATGTTTAATATTTATCAACCAGTAGGGAATACAAAGGCAATGGAACAAATGTATAAATACTGGGGACTTAAGTATGTTGAACGTGTTAATGGAAAAATGACATATGTGCGAAAACCGATCAACGAAGTGATTTGCTTATATCCGGGTAGTAATGTTCATCGTAAAGTTCTAGAAGCGGGCTGTGGCACTTATATTCAGTTTTATCCGAAGAAAAAGGGCGAGGATTTTTATGAACTAGTAGGTGAAAGAGAGTTAGTAGAAATAATAAACAAAACACTTGAAGAACTTAAATAATCCAAAGATGAACCCTTTGCGATTTGATTGTAATTGAAACTGAATTTTGAGAAAGTCAAACAAACAAATTTTTATGTGCCCTTTACCAATCGATGGCATAGGGCATAATTTTTTAATTCGAAGATGTTTTTGTCATTTTGATACATTGTTTATATTATAAATTACGAAAAAATATTTCGGTTGAAAACTTGCAATATCGTATTAATCTATACTAGAAAACTAATTATGAGATTATTTTGATTTCACAAATTATACATAATTAGTTATGTAAGCGTTGCCAAAAGCTAAATTTTACCATACAATAGAGCCATATATAAACAGACCAATAAAATATTTTTTTAACAAAATAACTAAATAGTATTAAAGAGACAATACTAAAATTTGGTATAAACTTTGTTTTATAGACGTAAGATAAGAATATTTATATAGGAATTTTAGGGGTGAGTGAGAGTGTTTCGTGTTATTCATACAAAAGAAGAGAATAATTTATTTAACGAGCTTTGGGGAGATTTTTGTGAAGAAAACGAAATACCTTTCTTAGTAAGAAGTAATGAAGTTACTCGTTATGGAATTTGTAATTCGGATAAAAAGTTAATTGGTACCCTCGAGTTTAGTAAATATAATATTGAAAATGAGGACAAAAATAAATATTATTATAATTTTTCCGAAAACAAATATATTAAATATATTCAAAATGAAGAAATCTATGAGATTGGTAAATTATTAATTACAAGGGAAAATAGAGGTAAAGGATTTTTTAAACAAATTTTACTAGCGTGCTATGATCATGCCAATCAGACTAATGCTGATTGGTATATTGGTACAATAAATAAAAGACTATATATGTTTGCTAGAAGTGCAGGATTTAAAATTTTACCGATTGATGAGTATTTTGAAATAAGTGATGATATCATTGCTGTACCATTTTTATTGGATATAAAGCATGCTATTAAGTTATTAAAATATTCAAATGAATTTAAAGAAATATTAATGTATTATGATAAAAAATTGTAAAAAACTCAGGGATTAACCTGAGTTTTTTTATTTGCATTTTATTCTTGTTCAAGAATACCTACAGCCTGATTCGTTTGATTATAAGCTGTTTGACAAGCTTGAAGCGCTTGTTCGATTCTTTCGTGGTTTTTGGGTTTTTCAACCGTTTCTAATGCAGATTGAAGACATTCAATTGCGTGTTTAAGTTCAGTAGTTGCATCCTGAGTATATTGTCGAGCATTTTTTTGCATGGTAATTCCTCCTTTCATACAAAATTATTTTTGACCAACATTCATTTTAGTATGTAAAAAAACGTAGAAGAATTTTCTTCTACGTTTTTAAATGCACGCCAAACGATTGCATCCTTATTTATTTCGCTTAGCTTCGTTCTTTAGTTCAATTCATTAAACCATAAACATGTCTTTAGATTTTTTAAACTCCGAATATCGATAAAATTGCAAATCGTTTTTTCGGTTTAAATGTAATAATCTTTTTCTGATCCTCTAAATCTACTTTTAATAAGGTCACCTGCTCATTTAATTGTTCTACTTGATTTTCAAGTTTAACAACTACTTTCTTTAAATCTTCAATTTCACATCGATGTTCCAAAATTTGTACCGAAACAACTTCATTTGCTTTTGTTTCAATTTTTTCTTCAAGTTTTAGTAATTTTTGAGTTAATTCTTTTATAATGTCAATATAATCCGTGTCATTTTGTTTTGGTTCGATCGTTTGCATCGAAGCTTCATAAATTTCTTTAATTTGTTCGATTTGTTCCTCTGTAAATAAATATCCGTTATGAGTTTTCTCTACTTTTAAATTACCTTTTTTTAAAAAATATAATACTTTTTTATTTGTTAATTGCAGTTGTTCTGCCACTTGAGAAGTTGTATACATACGCTATTCCTCCTCCAAATAATTTATATATTAAAAATTCTTTATAAAACTGCACATTCCTTTGAGGTTGACAAAACTAGTGTTGACTCGGCAAAAGTTCTTAAAATACTCCGAATAAATAAGTTCTTAACATTCAAAATAGCTGAAAATGTAAACTTAATTACTTTTGTATTGATTTTTATCGAAACTCGGTTTATTAAGGTGTTTTTAGTAAAATATTCTACTAATTTTAGAATATAAAGTAGATAAATAGCATATAATGCAAGACACTGATCGGAGAAGGAAAATTGAGAAAAGGTAAAGAATGGTATTAAGAGAGGAGTCATATTGAGTGTGAAAACTAGAAAATGCAAATCCTTTTCAAAAATCATTTTCGATCCAAGTTTAAGAATGCCTAAATAAAAAAATTTTGATAACAAATTATTTAACTGAATATACTAAGATAAGCCTCTTTAAAAAATATTAATTATGAAGATGGCCTTCACTTCCAATTGGAGGGATGACACAATTGTTTGGAATTGGTACTAAGTTATTGTTAGTTGTTGTATTAATTGCATTTACTGCCTTTTTTGTTGCATCAGAATTTGCAATCGTAAAAATTAGAAGTTCTAGAATTGATCAATTAATTGGTGAGGGAAATAAGAAAGCAAGAGCTGTAAAACGCGTAATAACACATCTCGATGAATATCTTTCAGCTTGTCAACTTGGTATAACTGTTACGAGTTTAGGATTAGGTTGGTTAGGTGAACCAGCTGTAGATGAATTATTGCATCCATTACTTGACGATTTGCATTTACCTACTGCTGTAAGTGGCACGATCTCTTTTTTATTAGCGTTTGGAATTATTACATTTATTCATGTTGTCGTTGGTGAATTAGCTCCTAAAACAATCGCTATTCAAAAGGCTGAACAGATTACATTAACGTTTTCTCCAGCTTTAATTCTTTTTTACAAAATTACCTATCCGTTCATTTGGTTGTTTAATAATTCAGCAAGGATGGTCTTGAAAATATTTGGACTTCCTCCTGCTTCAGAACATGAAGTTGCTCATTCAGAAGAGGAATTAAGAATTCTACTTTCTGAAAGCTATAAAAGTGGCGAAATAAATCAATCTGAATTTAAGTATGTAAACAATATATTTGATTTCAATATGCGAGTAGCAAAAGAAATAATGGTTCCTCGAACGGAAATGGTTGCAATTGACTTACGTGAAGCTTTTCATGAGAATATTCACTTTATGAGTACAGAAAAATATACACGTTTTCCTGTTGTAGATGGAGATAAGGACCATGTCGTTGGTTTAATAAATTTTAAAGATGTTTTTACTGATTTTGTTCTTCATAAAGGGGAGGCAGAGGTAAAAACACTTGAACAATATATTAGACCAATCATTCAAGTTATTGAATCAATATCAGTTCATGATTTATTAGTTAAAATGCAAAGAGAACATATACATATGTCGATCTTAGTTGATGAATACGGAGGTACATCTGGCTTAGTAACAGTTGAAGATATTTTAGAAGAAATTGTTGGGGAAATACGAGATGAGTTTGATGTTGATGAGAAAGAGGATATAAGTAAAGTAAGCGAAAATAAATTCATCATTGCAGGTAAAGTTTTAATTAGTGAGATTAATGATGTTTTTAGCTTAGATATTGATGATACAGATGTTGATACAATTGGTGGATGGATTTTAACTGAAAATTTTGATGTGCAAGAAGGGGATTCGATTAAATTTCATAACTGTTCATTTAAAGTTCTTAAGTTAGATGGACATTATATAAAATCAATTGAATTAACACGGGAACCAATTAAAAAACCTGAGCTTGAAGAAGAAAGCGCAACTTAAATTGTAATTACAATTGAGCTGCGCTTTTATCCTCATCATAAAAAATTTCACATACCGAATTAATTAAAAATTAGTAGATTTGTAAAGCTCATCTTTAATAAATATTTCATTTTTATCAATTGCGTCATTATGTGTAACGACAAGCCCGATTGGAGTAGGGACGGGTAAATTATTGACAAGTGAAAAGGGAATATTTTTATTCTTTGCCAGTAAAAGATATTTAGAAATTGTATTATAAGGCAGTGTACCATTTAATAATAAAGTAACATTTTTCATATTGATTGATTTTTCAACGATTGGATAAATCGAATTTGCCATGACTTGACTTGTAGTTAACGCAATTTCAATTCTTTCGCGAATTGTTCCTAAAAAAATATTTCGTTCTTCAATTTTTATTTGCTTTTCGCCATAGATACCTTTAATTAAATAATCTTCCACTTTATTTCCAGCCATCGAAATACCTACCTTCAGTTTATTAAGTTAATTGTATCTAACTTTATTCTATTCTACACACCATATTATTGACATTTTTGCATACTTTTAGTTTTATTATTACTAGAACTAGTGATCTTCGTAAAAGTCAGGTTCTTAATGAAATGTAAGAAATATTCATGAATTTAATTTACAATTTAACAGAATAATGTAAAAAATATTACTTTGTCGTAATAAATTCGACAAATTTTTATTTTTTTACTTAACGAATATTTAAAAATTTGTTACTATTTAATTAATAGATTTTTTATTGGAGGTGTTCCTTATTGATATGTCAATAGAGAGTAGGTATAGCACTTTCATAAAGGAAAGTATGCCTACATTAACAAAGAATTGGGTCGCTCAAGCGGTAATAAGCGATAATGATCCATTTAAAACCGAGATTATCATTAATGGAACTAAATTGATTGACTTTACATTATTATTTATTGAGGGCAAAATAAATGAGGATCAAGTCAAAGATTTGGCACATAAAATAGCCCTTGAACGAGCTAAAGCAAGTGCTAACATCGGAGATTTTGTGTATAATTCAAATATAGCTAGAAGTGAACTTTTTAAACATTTGTCTGAATTTGAAGAAAGTATTAGCCTACTTCAGCCGCTCATAAATAAAATTAACTACGTTTTTGACCAGTTTATTTATTTTACAGTAAAAGAGTATTCTTATCTCATTACACAAGATATAGAAGAAAAAAAGCAGTTCATTGACGAGACTCATAAAGAGAGACTTACAATCCTAGGACAAATGTCAGCTAGTTTCGTTCATGAATTTAGAAATCCACTAACTTCAATTATTGGATTTGTAAAATTACTTAAAGGGGATCATCCTCAATTAAAGTATTTAGATATCATAGATCATGAATTGCATCAATTAAATTTTAGAATTGATCAATTTCTTCATGTTTCGAAAAAGGATCATGACCAAAGGGTGGAATCCTTTTTAATTAATGATTTATTTAAAGAAATCACAGAATTCTTATATCCAAGTATTGTAAATTCGAACGTCATTTTACAAGAAGGAATATCACAAAAAATATACATACCGGGTTTTAGAAATGAACTTCGTCAAGTTTTACTTAACATATTAATGAATTCAATCGATGCCTTGGCGGAAAACGATGGTCAAAAAACGATTCATTACCAAGTTTCAGATCTAGAGGATATGATTGAAATTCAAATAAGAAATAATGGCCCTAAAATCAGTGAAGAAAGCATACGGACAATTTTTGAACCATTTGTTACGACAAAAAATCATGGTACTGGAATTGGTTTATTTGTATGTAAACAAATCATTGAAAAACATGATGGCAAAATTGAATGTTTTTCTGATGATGAATGGACAGCATTTTACATAAAATTGCCAAAAGGGGCATAAAAAAACTCGGATAATCAGTCCGAGTTTTTTATTTGTATTGGGAATTTAGTGATCAGGCTAAAATAATATAATAACTTCAAACTTTGGGTCCTCTTCAACACACCCTACTGAAATTAAATCATATACTATATTTTCTTTAAACTTTGATTTATAGAGCGGAAATATGATCACTTTCGTACCTGTTAAACGTATTTCCAAATTAACTGTCATAGGCGATATAGGTAGATATTCTGAGGCTTTTCGGTATGGGACATTTGGGAAAACAACATCACCTTCACCAGCTTTTACTGCAAAATCTAGATTAGGTGAATTAGGGGATAAATTAATAAAGCGAATTTTAGCTTCTCCTTGTGGCAAGGAATGATTATCCATATATGAAAACAGCGAGATCTGGTCTAAGTTATGACCAATAGCAATCGTATAATTTTGCTCAGCAAGTAAAGTTAGTTGTTCAGAATGAATTGGTTTTGATAGATCATTCGTTTTAAAAATCTCAACAAAGTGTACCCCTGAAGGTAAAGTTAAATAGTGAGTTGATTCTTTAAAAGTTAAATTCGAAATAAATTTCGTACGATTAACATATATGTCTAAGCTTATTTTTTTAGGCAAAACATTAACGAGTCTTATAAAAGCTAAATTTTGTTTTACTATATTATCCTGTTTATAAATTATTGGTGAATTATTTTTTATTAGCTTTTGGAACGAATCAAATCGATTATAATTAACGGGGAACAAATTGTCCTCTTTTTTTGAATAGGATGAAAAATGATTAAAAATATTCGGGTTTATTCGTTTTTTTTCTACCACTTTCTTCAAACTACATACCTCCTATGATTACCATCCTACGATCCCATTTAAAATAGTATTCATTAACGAGAAAATTATGAATTATTTTATATTTAAAACTCTTAAAATAGTTATTGCTTTTTAGGCTGAAAATTTTATAGAATACTATCAATATAGTTTTTTACAATTAAATATTAGCTAATTAAGTTTATTCATTTTAAATTAAAAGATTCAGTTAGAAGACAAAGTCCTAAAACTTGTTTTTTTAGTCTGGGTCACTATAAATTGAAGAGATTCTTAATACGCTCGTATAATTTTGGAAATAACCGGTCCAAAAGTATCTACCAAGCTGCCGATATAGTTTGACTACGAGAGATATGACATAGCATATTCTCTCCTAAATATTTAGGAGGAAACAAACATGAACTTACATGAAATGAAAACGTCAACAAAAGCTGAAAAGGCTGATTTTTTAATTATAAATGGGAAAATAGTAAATGTTTTTACGAAAGAAATAATAGAAGATTCGATTGCAATTACAAATGGAATAATAGTTGGAATAGGTGATTATGAAGCTAATGTAGTAATTGATGCTGAAGGGAAATATATATCACCTGGCTTTATTGATTCCCACGTCCATATTGAATCATCAATGGTTTTACCAAGTGAATATGCAAGAACTGTTCTACCACATGGAGTAACAACTGTTATTTGCGATCCACATGAAATTGCAAATGTTTCTGGGGTAGATGGAATTAAAATGATGTTAGACGCATCAGAAAATATCCCGTTAGACGTTAGAATTATGCTACCGTCCTGTGTACCTGCTACCTCATTAGAGCGTGGAGGAGCCGTACTTTATGCAGAACATTTAGAACCCTTTATGACACATCCGAGAGTACTTGGATTAGCTGAAGTAATGGATTATCCTGCGGTAATGTCGATGGAAAAACAAATGATTGATAAATTAAAGTTAGCACATGCTTATCAAAAACCGATCGATGGTCATTTAGCTGGACTAACTAAAAATGAAATAAACACCTATTCTTATGCAGGTATTTCAACTGATCATGAATGTACAAATGTACAAGAAGTAATGGAAAGACTGCGAGCAGGGTTATTTGTAGCATTTAGAGAAGGTTCGGCTGCAAGAAATCTAAAGGATTTATTACCTGCAGTAAATGATCGAAATGCACAGCGAATTATGTATTGTACAGATGATAAACATTTAGACGATATTATAAAAGAAGGTTCGATTGATTTTTGTATTCGAACAGCAATCAAATATGGAATTGACCCAGTGACTGCTTATTCAATGGCAACATTAAATCCGGCAACATGCTATGGTTTAAAACAAAAAGGTGCAATTGCTCCTGGATATGAAGCAAGCTTTGTATTTTTAAACGATTTAGAATTAGTAGAAGTGACGGACGTTTGGTGTAAAAATGAGTTTATCGTTAAAAACAAACAAAATTGTAAACAAATAAAGAATGAAGAGTCAAATTTGATTGATTCAAAAGTAAGCATAGGTGATCTAAAGATTGAAGATCTTGAATTAAAAACAAACTTTAACACGCATGCAAATATAATTGAAATTAATCCGAATAGTATCGTAACAAATCATTTAATTGAAAAATTATCAAATGAATATACTCATTTTGTTCCAAATGTCGCAGAAAACTTATGTAAAGTTGCAGTAATAGATCGCTATCATTCTGAAAAAGAGATTGGTCTTGGGATAGTAAAAGGTTTAAATTTAATTGAAGGAGCAATCGCTACAACGATTGCTCATGATTCGCACCAATTAATCGTTGCCGGTATGAATGATAATGATATGTATCTTGCAATTAAAACAATTGAAGAAATGAACGGTGGAATAGTAGTGGTAGCATCTGGAAAAGTTATTGCCAAATTATCATTACCGATTGGTGGTTTAATGAGTAATCAATCTGCCGAAGAAGTCGAAGCAGGTTTATATCAAATTGAAAAATCATTACTTCAAATTAGACCAAACAATACATTTAACGCTTTTTTAACATTATCATTTCTAGCACTGCCAGTTATTCCGAGTATAAAACTAACGACTAAAGGTTTATTTAATGTAAATGAATTTAAATTTATTCCAGTTTTTCCTGGAGAATAAATATCAGAAAATGAAGACTCCTAGCTAAGGAGTCTTTTTCTATTTAATGATATAAGGGAGAAAGGTAAATACTTGTATTTAAGAGTAGAAGGAATTTTTCATAGAGGAGTATTTTGAATGTCAGATGTGATTTTTAATCATTTTAAAAGAGTACCACTTTTTAAAAATCTCTCGGATGAAGAGCTTCAATCGATAGTGGATATTTCACATATGAGATTATATAAAGCAAAATCATTTGTCTTTTTGCAAGGTGACAAACTTGATCGCGTGTTTTTTATACACTCCGGAAAGATAAAAATACATATAACTGATCTATCGGGTAGAGAACAAATTGTTTCGGTACCACGAACTGGTGAAATGTTTCCACATGTTGGTTTATTTCGAAAAGGAACCTTCCCAGCACATGCTGAAGTGCTTAAAACAGCAGAGTTAATTATCACACCAGTCGCTGACTTTGAGCAAATTCTGATTAAATATCCTGAACTATGTATAAAGTTATTAAAGTTTCTTGGAGAAAAAATTATCGATCTACAAGCTAGATTAGTTGAACAAACACTTCATAATACATATGATCAAGTAATCATGTTATTATTACGACTTTGTAAAACAAATGGGGTATCTTTAGATAAAAATCAATATAAAATAACAACACATTTTACAAATCGCGAACTTGCTAATATGATTGGTTCATCAAGAGAGACAGTAAATCGTACGATAAATCAATTAAGAAAAAAAGAATTAATTACGATTGATTCAGAAGGCTTTTTAGTCGTAAAAATAGAAGAATTGCAAGCGGAAGTTTACTAAAGAAGGAGCATGAGATTGTCATGCTCCTTCACGCTGTTGAAAAACAACCTTGTCAATTAAATTACCAAATTTTCGTAAAAGGAGTAGAGTGATGTTGATTTCCATTACAGGATGCTCGCTTTCCATGGGGCGAGACAAGCCTGCGGGGTCTCAGCCTTCCCGCTTATCCCATAGGAGTCGAGCATCCCTCCATTCCAATCAACTTATCCATCAAAAAAAGTCTGCAATAAATCCTAATCAAATAGCCTTTACTTAGATTAACCTACTTGTATATTAAACAACTTGTAGGTCAATTAATATCGAACTTTCATTAAACAATTGATTTTGTTTTTCTAAAAATTAGCTCATATATTTTTAACTTCTGAAAAAAATCATTAGTAGTGTTATTGGAATCATAACATTGCTCAAACAGATTAGCATTTAAAACCATTAAGAGATCTTCCAAAAAATGATAATTTCATTTTAAATAAATGTTCATTTAATGTCCGTTTTCCTTATTGACCATTTTATATATACTAGGCCTAATAGTTAATTCCTAATAATTGCTCGTTTAAACAATATATTATTTTCTAAATGGATATGTTGGAATGTATCAGCCTCTAGAGCTTCAAGTCTTTGATAAACAAGGCGATAAGTACCACAAGCCTCTTTTGGTGGGGTATAGTCATTTGTAATTTCACGTAATTCTTTTAAAATATCCCCTGCAGAACTGTGCTCATTTTCTAGTTCGCTAACGATATTTTTTAATTTCAGGTAATTTTCATTAGTTGGGTTTTGTTCATATTCTAAAATCAATTTAAAATCTGTTGTTTCTTCCTTCCATGTATGTTCCTCTAATTCTGTTTTTAAATCAAAGAACAACTTGTGTAATCTTACTAAATGAGGTTGAGTTTCTCCGTGAACTCGCATTACTTTAGTTACATATGGACTTAATAGAGGTAATTCCTCATTTAAAAAACGATGATGATTGTTCTCTATATGTTCGATTAAATCACTACTAGAAGCTTCTTTAAAATCAACTACTACTTCGTTTGATAATTTTTTTTCTTGATACAGTTTATTTAGTTTTGATAGTATTTCATCTTTTGAAAGGTTTTTTTCTTCAATCGCTTCAATTAGAGGTCTATTTCCACCACAGCAAAAGTCAATTCGATATGTTTTAAATAGGTCACTTGCCTTTGGGAATTCAGTAACAATCTCACTAATTTTAGAGAACTCATTAAATGGTTGATTCATTTTAATACCTCCATAATATTTTTGATACTTTGTTTTTCTAAAAAAAGAATACCAAAAATATCGATCTCAATTTGTGATGTAAATCACAAATTAAGATCTTTTATTAATCAGATTAATAATTAATTAACCATAAAAAAATACTTCTAAACAAATGTTTCGGTAAGTAAATGACAATAAAATGACTCAAGAAAAATACTTGAGTCATTTTTACCTTTTTTCAATTTGTAATGAAGATTGTTCTCGTACTTTTAGTTAATTAATCAAAATCTACAAAATTTTAGATTGAAGAATTATTGAAGATATACTTGAATTAAGGGCAGTATATAAAAGTATATAGTAGACTTTAAATTCTAAATGGTAAGGTGAGAGTGAAATGGAAGATAAAATTGATTTTTCAGAAAAAATACATATAGGTGAATTAATTGCTGTTTCGAATGTTTACGGATTAACTCCATATACGCTTCTTTTAGAGCTGGAAAAAGGTAATATTGAAGTTTTCCTTTCGATCGATGAATTTAACGCAAAATATAGTGATACAACAGAATTGGACTGGTGTCAATTAAATAATGGTAAAGTTTTCTCTAAAAAAGATTGAAGAGTAAAACTAAATAAAGAAAAAAGATATTTTCTATTTTTACTTTAACTATTTTTACTTCCATGGATTCATGTTCATCAATCCAACAATCGATTTTAAGTGGTTATAAGAGGTAAAAGAGAAGTAATTTGCGTAACATAATTGGTTTGATTGCCTCATAGACTTATCAATTTTTCGTAATTGTCTTTAACTTCTTTTATTCAATACGATTTCACCGAACATGGCCAATTGATGATTATTTAAATTATCTCGATCTATATTTGGTAAAACAACTGAAATAAGAAAATTAACCTCGCTGCTTAAACGAGTGATCTCTTCTAACAAATGAATTTGTATTCCCTTCATTTCGTTGATTACCTCTAGATACAAATCTTCCTTATTACAATTCAATTCATTATTTTTACTGCTCATATCTAACACCTCCAAAGAAAATTATTCGTTGCAAATGCTTCAATTTCCTTTATGTATATTGCTTTTTTAATTCCAATAAAGTTAATTTTTACATTCTATTAGATTAATAGAATTTTTTTAAGCTTATTGCAATGCAATAAAAAAACTCAGCCAATAATCTAAAATTATGGCATGAGTAGGATAACTTATCTCATTTTGCACTAATTCATTCCCCAATATTTTCTTCAAACCACTCTTGAAGCTCTCTTAATGATGTAAAGGAGTAAATTTCTTCTCCGTTTTGACCATTATCTATACCGGTGTTTCCCCTAAGAGTAATTTGGCCTTCTTCTCCAGAAATTAAAATCGCATAAGGATGGTTTATATTTATATACCTTGCATCTAAATCATTATCAATCCAATTCTTACTATTCAAAAATGCTTCGAAATGCTCCATTTACATTCCTCCTATAGTGATATTGTTCCAATTTTTTACAAAAAATAGACCTTAAAAGGATAGTGGAAGAAATTGGATTAATAGCTCAATGAGTAATCTTGCTAGATGCTCCTTTTTTTTAATAGAGATTTCAAAATTTAAAAAATAAACAATAATTGAATGTATAGGACAAACTTGGTTCCGGGAAGGCTTAAAAGTAAGGAGGCGGTTTATATTATTACTTTCGAAGTTTTATCACTAATGATTAGCTTTGGTATGTTTGTGATCGCCATTTTAGAGTTTAAAGATAAGGATAAGAATAAAAATTCTTGAACACGCTAAATAAGGCGTGTTTTTTTTAGATAAATTTTGTCCAACAATATTTGGGGATTTCACTTAAGTATTATAACTATTGTACAATTAGAATAAGTGAAAAAAATCTAGAAGGTGAAAAAAGATGTATGATATTACAATTATCGGTTCAGGTGTAAGTAGCATTTTTTTAGCATATACATTATTACAATCAAATCAAAAAGTATTAATACTTGAAAAAGGAAAGACTTTAGAGGAAAGGACCTGTGCTATAGACAAAGGTGGAATATGCGATTGTGACGTTTGTGGTAAATTTTATGGTTTTGCAGGGCTTGGTAAATCTGAAGGGAAATTTAACTATTCATGTGATTTTGGGGGTGAATTAGCTCAAAAGGTAGGCAGAAAAAATCTTGAACAATTAATGAGAGAGGTTGACGATCTACTATGCCTTTTTGGGGGCAGTTCTGTAGAAAAATATTCGACTGTAAATGAAAATTTGGCTAAAAAAGCCGAGGATTGCAAGTTACATATGTTAACTACTGAAGTTAGACATCTCGGTACGCGTCTATCTACAGAAATATTCGAACGATTATATAACGAATTATCTAGTAGGATTAATATTTGCTTTGAAGTTGATATTCTAGATATTAAAAAGGAGAATAATTTATTCTATTTAGATACTAACTTAGGAAAATTCGAATCTAAAAATGTAGTATTTGCAACTGGCAGATCCGGAACAGCATGGTTAAATGAACAGTGTGCTTCACTTGGAGTTAAACAAGGTAGAACTCGTTTAGATTTAGGAATTAGAGTCGAAATGAAAGAACAACAGCTTCGCTCAATTTTACAAGACACATTCGAAACGAAACTTGCTTTTGAATATGATGAATTGATTTCAACTACATATTGTATGAACCCAAAAGGTAGAATCGTCCGAAAGTTTCAAGAAGGATTAGTTATGCCTGACGGACAAAATTTTAAGGAAAAAGAATCAGGAACAACGAATTTAAATTTTACTTTATTCACACCTAAATATTTTCCAACACTGAAAGAAGCAAATTTTTACGCAAATAAAATTATAGGTAAAATAAATAATGGTATAGATCGTATCGTCGTACAACGATTAGGTGATTTACTTAAAGGTGAGTCTACAACTAATGTGAAAATGGAAAAAAACAGTATAAAGCCAACATTAGATGCCGATTGTGGTGACCTTAAAAATGAAGTTCCTAATTTATATTTGACAATTTTACAAGGTTTTTTGAAACAATTGGAAGAATTTATTGGAGAGACAATTGATGAGGATACACTACTTTACGGAATGGATGGGAAGTTTTATTCACCGATTATAGAAACCAATTCAAACTTTCAAACGAGTTTAGAAGGATTATTTGTAATTGGAGATTGCTCTGGAGTAACCCACTCATTATCCCAAGCAGCGGCTAGTGGGATCTATTTAGGTAAGGTTTTGGCAAATGCAAATAAGGAATTTTAAAATTCACATTGCGGGTGATTAGATGAAGAATAGAATTCATTTATATTTAATTAGACATGGTGAAACTTATTTAAATCGTTATAAAAGAATGCAAGGATGGGCCGACAGTCCGTTAACAGAAGAAGGAAAACTAGTAGCGATTGAATGTGGCAATAGATTGTCAGATATCCAATTTGACCGTGTATTTACTAGCGATTCTGGTAGAACTGTTGAAACGGCTGAACTAATTTTACAGCAAAACAGTTACGAAATTCCTGTAATTAGAAAAACAAAAGCCTTCCGAGAGTCCTTTTTTGGTAGTTTTGAAGGAGAATTTTCAGCAGTTGCCCTAGGTAAAGTTGCAAATGATCACGGTTATACTTCCTTTAGAGAATTATTAAGAAATCGGTCCCTAGAAGATATTACAAATTTTATAAAAGAATCTGATCCATACCATCATGCCGAGAGTTACTCCGAACTATGGGATCGAATTGAAAAGGGGCTAAATGAATTAATTATCGAAAATAATAAAAACGATGAGAATGTATTAATTGTCACTCATGGAAATACGATTCGTAATATAGTAAAAAAGTTTTCAGAGGAATTTAATATTGAATTAGAAATAAAAAACGCTAGTATCACAATCTTGGAGTACTCATCTGATACTTATAGGGTGATTTCTTTTAATCAATAATATCAAGAAATAAAACAATTTTAGAGCTTGTAAAAAGATAAAAGCAAAAGATAAACGAGATAACAAAAAGAGAAGGATTACAACCTTCTCTTTTTTCATGCAGTTGAAAAACACCCTGTCAATAAATTATCAAATTTTCGTAAAAGGAGTAGAGTGAGGTTGATTTCCACTACAGGATACTCGCTTTCCATGGGGCGAGACCTGAGCCTCCTCGGCAAGCCTGCGGGGTCTCAGCCTTCCCGCTAATCCCATAGGAGTCGAGCACCCCTCCGTTCCAATCAACTTTTTCATCAAAAAAAGTATACAATAAAAACGTAATCAAAAGCCTTTTCTTAGTGTAACATTAACGGAAAATTAATCAGTTTATAATTGAGTTTGAACATCAACTTATAAACTAATCATTTAAAACGAGAAATATAAAATTTAATCTTAACATTTTTAATTTCCGAAAAAACAATTACAATATATAAATTGTTGAAAGACTTTAACATATAAAATTGTTAATCGTTAATAAATATAAAAAAATGAATTTTAACTTAGATAATGTTCCACATACAGTTTTAAATTTTAACACACTGAAAAAGAGAAGGATTACAACCTTCTCTTTTTTGTGAAGTTCAATTTATCATTTATTTTTTAACTTTTTATTACTATCTTTACTATTTATTACTGGTGCAGGCGCTTTAAAAAATTGCTTAATTGTTTGTCTGTTCTTAGAAAAGTCTAATTTTAGTACTGCTCCTGAATGTTCAACAGTTTCGTTTGTAAAACCAGCATTTACAGGAATACTTAAGCGATCAATTTTTTCAATAGGTTGAGAAAATGCAATAGAAGCAAGCGAAAGTATTTCATCTAGTTTTAAGTCAGTTGAAACATATTTTGTTGTTTCGTCTAATAAAAGAGGTACTCTAGCGATCCCACCAAAAGTATTTAACTTTTCTTTGACTGCACTTACGACTTTTAATAACACTTCTTGCTGGCGTTGAACTCTTCCAAAATCATTATCATGATCATGTCTAAAACGTACGTATTTTAAGAGTTGTTCACCGTGTAGTCTATTATTTCCAGGTTTCATTTTTAAGTTCATATCATTAATGATTGATTGACTTACATTAACTGTTATACCTTCTGGAACAAGTGTATCTACAATCCCAACAAATCCTTTAAAGTCGATTATAACTGTATGGTCAATTGGAATACCGAGATTATTATAAATTGTTTCTTTTAGTAATTTTTCTCCACCTAAATAATAGGCCTGATTTATTTTTCCGTAACCATACTTATATCCTTTAATTTTAACATATGAATCCCTTAAAATTGAGGCAACTTTTAAAGTTCGGTCATCAACATTATATTGAACTACTGCAATACTATCTGAACGTGAATTTTTTTCGCCCCGAGAATCAACTCCTATAACAAGGAAAAATAATGAGTTTTTTAAAAGTTTATTTTTAAAGCTCATTTTTTGCTCACTTAGTGGAGTTGATTGGCTTTGGCCACGATCTGATGGTTTAATTTGACAACTGGTCAGTAAGAAAACAAGAAAAGAAAGAAGGCATATTCGCAAGAACTTTGACATGAATCTATTACTCCTTCTATTTGTTATTTGATCTATTTATGTATTTTAGTTTATATTTCCCCTGTAATATTTTGAAAATACGTAACAAAAAAGAAAACAAAAATTACCCTATTTTTCCATAAATGGAAATAATAGTTGATTGTTATGAAAAAATTCATAGTATACAATTATGATTGTTAAATAATTCACAAACAAAACCGAGTAATTTAGCAAAAATTATTTGTTTTTTTATAACAACTTGTGAAATGTTGCACAATTTGTATGGCGATTTTGAAATAATATTAATTATTTTATAAGGCAATATTAAAAATAATAATGTTTGTGAAGTAATTTAACAAAATAATTAGGTTGGATGATAGATTTTGTAGGTTAAATCTAAAAAGCCTAAAACAAGGGAGTAAACCAAATGTTAGTAGATAGTTTTAATCCATTTGATAATCTCGCAATTTCAGCACTAGTTGCGGCTGTACCGATTCTTTTATTTCTTTTATGCTTAACAGTGTTAAAAATGAAAGGTATTTATGCAGCATTATTAAACCTTGGAATTACGTTTATAATCGTACTAACTATCTTTAAACTACCTTTAGGGGAATCGATCGGAAGTGTTGCTCAAGGAACCATTCAAGGATTATGGCCGATTGGTTATATCATTGTAATGGCTGTGTGGTTATACAAAATAACAGTAGAATCTGGGAAGTTTGATATTTTACGTAGCAGTATAGTTGGTATTTCGAGTGATCAACGGATCCAGTTTTTATTGATTGGATTTTGTTTTAACGCATTTCTTGAAGGAGCAGCGGGTTTTGGCGTACCGATTGCTATTTGTGCGGTTTTATTAGTTTCAGTCGGTTTTAAACCATTACAAGCAGCTATGCTATGTTTAATTGCAAATGGTGCATCTGGTGCTTTTGGGGCAATTGGAATACCTGTGGGAATTATTGATACATTTGGATTACATGGTGTAACGTCAATGAAAGTTTCAATCATGACTGCCCTAACATTACCGATTATTAATTTTACGATTCCATTTCTGTTAATTTGGTTAATCGATGGAATTAAAGGAATTAAAGAAGTTTTACCTGCAATTTTAGTAACGTCTATTACTTATACAGTTTCTCAAGCAATTATGACAATCTTTTTAGGTCCAGAGTTAGCAGATATCATTCCTTCATTATTAACAATGGGTGTTTTAGCATTATTTCTTAAAAAATGGCAACCTAAAAATATATTCTTACTAAATGGAAAAGAGTTTAAAACTGAATCTTATTCAATGGCTGATGTGATTAAAGCATGGTCACCATTTTATTTACTAACAATCTTTGTATTAATTTGGAGCTTAAAATCATTTAAAGGTTTATTCGCTGATGGAGGAGCACTAGCTGCTACCGTAATAAAATTCGTTGTTCCAGGTTCTACGATAAATGTCAGCATTGATTTAATAGGAGCAACAGGTACAGCAATATTATTAGCAGGATTAGTTACAATTTTCTCTTCTAAATCAATAAATGTAAAGAAGGGTTTAGCACTTCTTAAAAAAACAATCTCAGAATTTTGGATACCAATCATAATGATTTGTGCCATTATTAGTATCGCAAAATTGATGACATATGGAGGATTAACAAGTGCTTTAAGTCAAGCAGTCGCACACACTGGAGATGCATTTCCATTCTTATCTCCAATATTAGGATGGATTGGGGTATTTATGACTGGTTCGGTCGTAAACAACAATACTTTATTCGCTCCAATTCAAGTTTCAGCAGGTAATATTTTAGGTACAAATCCTTCGTTATTGGTATCAGCAAATACTGCAGGTGGGGTAATAGCAAAACTAGTTTCACCTCAGTCGATCGCAATCGCAACAGCTGCAGTAGGTGAAACAGGTAATGAATCAACATTAACAAAGATGACTTTAAAATATAGTTTTGGATTACTAGCATTTGTTTGTATTTGGACATATATCTTATCATTTATATATTAAGTATTAGAGTCTTGAGAGAAGTTTTCTCAAGACTTTTTTATTTCTTAAAGTTGATTTTTCGCAAATTGATTACTCATTCATATATCAATCAGTTTAGATTTATAAGATCATGTTTATATCCAAAAATCTATTTAATTTTGCACGAAATATAGTCAAATGCCTATGTAACAAGGATTGTGAACCTGACATATACTTTATTGTGATTTCTAAAAGTTAAGTGAAGGAGGCAATCTACTATGAAGGGATATTCACCTTACTACGGCGGCTGCGGCGGTGGCTTTGGATGCGGCGGAGGATTTGCGTTAATCGTTGTGTTATTTATTTTATTAATTATCATCGGTGCGTCTTTTGTAACTTGCTAAAAACTATTGAGCGTCAGCCACAGAAACCGACTAACATTTAGTTAGTCGGTTTATTTCATTTTTACACGGTATTCATACTGTTTTTTGAGTTTTACTTTTTTCACCAACTTTTTATTTAGTGCATATAAAGAAGTAGGTATATAACTAGAAATTTTTACTTAATTTAGTAAATTTAAATTGTCCTATTAAACAAGGAGGACCATAAATGAAAAATCAACTTTATAAACCTCAAAGACATTGGAAAGATATTCCTCTATGGAAAGATGTTACGGATGAACAATGGAACGATTGGCTATGGCAATTAACGAATACAGTCAGAACATTGGATGATTTGAAACAAGTAATCGATTTAACTCCGGATGAAGAAGAAGGGGTTAGAATATCAACTAAAACCATTCCATTAAATATTACTCCTTACTATGCTTCTTTAATGAATCCAACTGACCCACGTTGTCCCATTAGAATGCAGTCTGTACCAATTAGTAAAGAATTAAATAAAACAAAATATGATTCGGAAGATCCACTAGGAGAGGATGATGATAGTCCAGTTCCTGGATTAACTCATCGATATCCAGATCGAGTGCTTTTTTTAGTGACAAATCAATGCTCAATGTATTGTCGCTACTGTACAAGACGTCGATTTTCAGGTCAAATTGGAATGGGAGTACCGAAAAAACAATTAGATGAAGCAATCGCCTATATACGTGAAAATGAAGAAGTAAGAGATGTACTTATTTCAGGTGGAGACGGATTATTAATTAATGACAATATTTTGGAATATATTTTAAAAAATTTAAGAGCAATCGATCATGTCGAAATTATTAGAATTGGTACTAGAGCACCAGTAGTATTCCCACAAAGAATTACTGAAAACCTATGTGAAATATTAAAAAAATACCATCCTGTCTGGTTAAACACTCATTTCAATACGAGCATTGAAGTAACCGAAGAAGCAAAAAAAGCATGTGAAATGCTTGCAAATGCTGGCGTTCCAGTTGGGAACCAATCAGTTATTTTAACAGGGATTAATGACAGCGTACCGATTATGAAAAAGTTAATGCATGACTTAGTAAAAATAAGAGTCCGACCATATTATATTTATCAGTGTGATTTATCAGAAGGAATTGGTCATTTTAGAGCACCAGTTGCTAAAGGCTTGGAGATTATTGAGGGATTACGTGGGCATACATCTGGTTATGCAGTACCTACTTTTGTAGTAGATGCACCAGGCGGAGGAGGTAAAATCTCACTTCAACCAAACTATATCGTCTCTCAAAGCAGTAAAAAAACCGTACTAAGGAATTTTGAGGGTGTCATCACATCTTATCCAGAGCCTGAAAACTATAAAGAGGATACCGCTGATGAGTATTTTTCACTAGTTTACCCTGATTATTTAAAGAAGGCAGCTAAGGTTGGTATTGCTAGTATCATGAATGATCAGGTGCAAAGTCTTATTCCTTCAGATTTAGAAAGAATGAAGAAGAGAGAACAATATCAAACAGATCCAACACATAGTTCATTAAAAAATAAACGAGAAAAAAGGGATGAACTAAAAGAGAAAAAGTTTCAATCACAAATTCAAAAAATGGATGGAAGTGTAAAGAAAGATGAATAATACTTTAAAATGTGATTGGTGCGGTGAGGAGAATGTACAGGAAACAAAAGCAGTAGTACATTGGGAATTACCGGATGGTTCCCGAGCAATCACAATTACAGGAGTACCATCATTTCATTGTGATCAGTGTAAATTTACCTATCAAAAAGAAGAGATGGTCAAATCAATAGAGGATCAGTTATTTCTCATTTCAACAAAATTACTTCCAGTTTCAGTTACATTTGATGAATTAATGAAGCAACCGAGATTATTAAAAAGAAATTATTTTGACTTCTCGTCATAGAACGAGTATTTTTAAAATATAAAATAAATCTGTTATAGTATTAAGCATATTCAAAAAGTAGTAATATTTTTAGAAAAACAGACAAAATAAATAATTAAACTGAGGGAGAATCATGAGAAAGTCATTTTACCATTATATGATGAAGCATAGAAACTATAAAATTCCTAATGAAATTGGAATATTGGCAGATCATCTTTTTAATGATCACTCATTTCCAAAACATTCTTCAAGCTATGACGAAATTAGCTCGTATTTAGAGTTTGATGGAACTTTCCATCAATCGATGAGCGTTTTTGATGAAGCATGGAACTTATATTTAGAAGATCAATAAGATGTGGCTTAGTTTAACTAAGTTGCATCTTTTTTTTATTGAACACTTTTACAGGATATCCCATTAATTTATTGATTCTACCATTTTTGAAACTAGCTATTATATTCTTACCTACAAAATAGGCTAATCCCTTTTTTTATTTACTATGAAAATGACAGACAATTATCTATCGGTTGCATAGTATACAGTAAAAACGAATTAGTCACGACGTATGGAGAAGGAGGTAAGAAGTATGACAAAGAAAAAACAACCAAAATATAACGTAGATGATATTGTCGTGATTACGTTATATGGTACTGTCGGTAAGATAACAAATATAAACTTTCTATTTTTATTGGGAATTCATCACTTACGTAAAATGCTTAATGCTAAGGTGATTATATGTTAGCAGCTATCTATCTCAGACTGTCAAGAAATGAAGAGCAAAAAGATGTAGATGAAGTTTTACTTAATCATAAAAACGCTTTGATTAAGCTTGCTAATCAACATAATTTAAACTATATCATTTATCAGGAAATTTCGAGTGGTGTAAATACGGATCGTGAGCAATTAAATTTATTGCTTAAGAAAATACATGAATTTGATTATTTGATCATTATGGATATAGATCGTCTTTCACGTGATAATGCACATGCTGAACAAATCAAGCAAGTATTAATCTTAAATGATATTAAAATATTAACCCCACAAGGTAAAATAGATTTATCCCAGGAAACAAATGAAATGTTATTTTCGTTTCAGGCTGTATTGGCTAATTTTGAATATAAGCAGATAAAAAAGCGGTTATCAAGAGGGAGATTAGCAGCAGCGGAGCAAGGAAAATGGGTAATGAGTAATAAAACCCCACTTGGATATCGAAAAAATTCGGAAAAAAAATTAGAAATCATCGAAGAGGAAGCAAAGATCATTCGACTAATATTCGATAAATCGTTTGAACGAGTTTCAGTCAATGAAATAGCACGGCAATTAAATAGGTTAAATTGGAGGAGTAGACAAGGTAAAATCCTTACTACATCACATATTAGCCAATTACGTACGAATCCTGTATATTATGGAGCCATACAGGCTAGAAGACGTATTCATAATAAAATTATAGATGAGGTTTTTATTGAAGATGCACATGAGGCAATCATAACAAAGGAGCAATTCTTTGCGGTTCAAACGATATTAGAAAATAATAAAAATGTTTATTTTCAAAACCGAAAAGAGGTACGTAGGTTACAAAATTTAATATACTGCAATTGCTGTGGGCGGAAGCGATATATTCAAAAAGATAATTCAAAAATTGATTTTATAAAATCATGTTCAAATAAAATATCAAATAATCAGTGTAAAGATCGTGGCTATAAATATCAATTGGTTGAAGAATTTGTTTTAAAAAGTATAAAAGAAAAAAAATTAGAGCTAGAGAACGCGCTAAAAATGCTAGATTCTCAGAAAACAATCGAACTAGAACAAAGATTAACGACTGAACTCGTCTCATTAATCAAACAAAAGGATAAAATTGAAAAAAGACAAAATAACGTTAGAGAAATGAGGATGGATAGAGAAATTACTAAAAAGGAATATGAAGAACTAAAAAATGAACTAATTGGTCAAATGAATCAAATGAATGAGCAAATTGAACTCTATCAGATCCAAATAGAGAATGTAAGAAATGAAAAAGATGAGAGTCAAAAAATAGAGAAAATCATTGAAACGCTAGACAATTTAGAAGTAATCGATCCTGAAATATGTAATCAATTTTTAAAGACTTTTATTAATAAAATATATTTTAGTAGCAATATGGATTCAAGTCATGATACGACTCGAAGTAAGGAAATTGCCACTATTAAAATAGAATGGTTCTAATGCAGCGATGATCATTCCATGAAACGAGAAAACTCACATTGCACAACTATTTTCTGTTTTGAGAATTTTAAAGTTAAAAAAAAGTTCAGTTTCATCTCCGAAAGATAGAACTGAACTTTTTTGTATGCAATTTTAAACATTTATCTGTTATTGATCAATCGAACTAATTCATTAAAATATTTTTCAGCTTCCTTAGTACTTCTTGCACATTTTAGCCTTTTCATTAAAATATTGTAATGAAAATCTACTTCTTCATTAGTATTGTCATTTTCATTATTTAGATCTATTGCATCAACAACACCAGTATCTGTTTGATGCACATTTCCCGTGTTATTCGAAGGGGCACTTGTCTTTTTGTTCTCATTTTTCTCTTTCTCCATTTCTTCAAGCGTTGAACTAAAATCAATGATTTTGTTATTAACGTTTTTATCAACCAATCTTTCTAAATAAGCACCGCCACTAACTCCACAAATAAAAGCATAGATGATAATCGATACAGGAGTTTGATCATTTGTCGTTAGTACAGCAATAAGGTATGATATACACCCTGCCATTGCTCCAAGAATTATTTCACGCTTAGAACCAAGTGAATATCTTTCTCTACCATCAGAATCTTTAAACCGATAACTTCTAATGTAGCCCTCATTAGCTAATAGTATATTGGCATAACCACCGATTGCACCAATTAATATTGATAGAAAGGTCAGAAATAAATCATTAGATGATAATGTATCTAGCCAATTCTCGTACATATTCGTACCCTCCCGTTTTTGTTAAACTATATGGAGGATTTTTTTAGAATAGTACACTTAGATGCAATACGTTGATTAAGCTTATTTTTTAGGTATTTATAAAAAACTCTATCAACAAGCTGGAAATAGGTTGCTAATGTTTGTTAGAAATTAATTTTAAATCTTAACGGGTTCATGTTTATTTAAAAAAGAGCTGATCGTGTGATTAAATTTTTCTGCAGCTTCCATTTTGGTTACATGGCCAGTATTTTTGAAAATAACTAATTTTGAATTCGGGATACTTTTATGCATTACTAATTGGAGCCATACTGGCGTAATCGGATCATACTGACCACCAATAATAAGCGTTGGTACCTTTATATTTGGTAACAATTCTCTATTATCAACCTTAAAACATGCTCTCATTGACCTGTCAAATCCTTCTGGGTTTGGGCGATAATATTGTTTAAATTGTTGTAATGACTCTTTTTCCCATGAAAAAAGGCATGTTCTTGCTGTCATTTCTATTATCTGCAGGGGTGTGAAAATTTTTGAACGAAGCTCCTTATAATGAATAAACCATAAACCTAGTAGTCTTGGAGCAAAATGAAATGTACTAACTAGGATTAAAGAGCGACATCGTTTAGGTGCTTGACGGTACATCTCTTGTGCAACAGTCCCACCCATAGATAGGCCTAAAATATGCGCACTTTCAATTCCTAACTCATCCATTAAATCAAGTACATCTTTTGCGAAATTCTTAATTGAGATGCCTTCAGTTAAATCATTTTCTCCATGGCCACGCAAATCAGGAATAATTAAATCGAACTCATTCGCTAGTTCATATTGTTTAAACCAACTTTCTTTTACTTCTCCAAGACCATGAATTAATACGAGAGGTTCTCCAGTACCTAACCGATCATAATACAGTTTGATACTTTCGGTTTTTATAACGTACAACTTTATCACTCCTTTGTATTTTTTTACTAAAATATTTAACGAATAAACGCTATGTTTGAAGTTTTTTGAAAATTTATAATAAATTATATTTACTGTATTGACGCTATATTCATATATGTGTAAAATACACCTATTAGATTTTTTATAGAGGTGTTACCAATGAACAATGAGAAAGATAAAAATATTACTCCTTCGAAAAATTTTATTATGCCTTTTATTCTTCTACTTCTTAGTCGGATGACACTTCATGGCTATGATTTAATTCAAAAGCTCCAAGCATTCGGTTTTCAAACACTTGACCAAGGAAATTTATATCGATTATTAAGACAACTAGAAAAAGAAAATCTTGTACAATCGGAATGGGATACGAAAGGAAGCGGACCTGCTAAGCGCTGTTATTCAATTACAGAAGCTGGGAAGGCATACTTAACAAGTAATGCAAGACAACTTGAACTTTATCAATCAATGCTTGATCAATTTTTCAAAATGTATACTAGTTTTCTAGAGCTCTACATTCCTCCATTTCAAAGAGAGGATAAAATAGAGAAAAATTCGAATCCAAAAGAGGAGGAAGAAGTTTGACGACACAGAAAGCTTCAAAACCAAAGGCAGAAGGTCAAAAAATTAAAGACGAGAAAGTAGAAAAATATTTTATGGATCCTTTTTTTAATACGCTCTGGGATCAATACGAAAGTAGTTTGATATACATAAGAGACAGTAGAGTACAAAGGTTAGATTCGTTTATAAAAGTATTAAAAGAAACAAGGAAATTTAATGAGGAATATCGTAATGCAGTTAATGGTTTATTTGATGAAATAAAGTACTTTAATAATCATATAAAAGAAAATACATCAAGAATTAAATTTGCAAAAACTGATGTATCAGTTCAATCAAGTGTTAATCTATTTGAAGAAACTGTAAATAAATTTGGTGAGTTATTATCTACTCCGTTCAAAGCTTCAGTTGAGTTAATTGAAAGGGTAGAAGAGCAATGTGAACAAACTGGAAAATACTACATAGAGAGTTTAAAGGAAAGAGAACGAGTATGGTCATCATTAAATGAACATTACTTCCAATCTTTAAGAGCAGCACAAACAAACTTTAACCATCGTATTGAGGATAGCTTTAATATGTTTACATCTGTTAATAAATAAGTAAAACTGAAATTAGCTAATCATAAAAAGGCTGAAAATCAAGTTTTTCGTCTTTTGTTTTCACGCTGAAACAACTCATTTAATTTAGGAGGGTTGTTTTTTTATGCCTTATCTATTTTTCTTATATCCGACTACAATACCTACTTTAGTGAACTATAGACTAGACCTTTGAATAGTCTATAGAGGGGTGTTTCTTCATGGGTCAGTTTAAATATGAAGAAATTGGAACGTTAAATGCAAAACTTGCTGCAGAAGCATTACTAAAATTAACTTTAAAAATAAAAAACGGGGATATAAAAATAAAAACACCTAATAAGCCACTCACTTAAAACTTGAGTGGTATTTTTTTGTCTCAATAGCCAATAAAAATAGAAAGTTAATAAATATTAAACTGATGGACGGCGTTTTTGTTTATGAAGTCAATAATCATGACGGACTTTATGTTGAGAATACTCTTCAGCTTCTCAACGAATATGATGGGAAAAAACTTGAAAAAGAATGGATAGAAGTAAATTATTCATTTTCTTTCGGAGATCTAGTTCAAGTCAATGGCTATGAAAAAGAAATATTTCGAATTGTGGGGTACCGTACAGAGGTTTGGCGATATAAAAATGACGCATGGGAAGATACAATTTACGAATTAGCGCGTATTACTGATGGAGAATGGTTAGAAGCCGATGAAACAGATTTAACCTTAATTGCATCAGCACAAACTGCAAATGCAATTCTGAAAAAACTAAGAAATGATAAAAATGGCATTACAAAATTAGACTTAGAAAAACTTCGCTCAATGAATGATTTTAATAAAAATAGAAATAAAACAACAAAACAAGAAATAATTGATGGATTATTAGATATATATAATGATTACGCAGTTTTATATTCAATCTTCCAAGACGAAGAATATAAAATTGTGATGGATCTAGTGCTTAAAAATTTAAATAAATTCTCAGAGAAGAAAACAAATTGAGAGAGAGGATATTCTACAATAATTGTAGAATTATATGAATCATAAAAGGTATGCCTATCCCTATTAAAATAAAAAATGCAATTGTCGTCAGTTTTTCAACAGCTTCTTCAAACAGTTCATCATTAACCATAATTTCTTTTAAATTAGCTAGCTTGTCCATTTTTATCATTGGAATCTCGCTCCTTTAACATGTTTTAATTGAATATATGCTTGTCAATGTTGTATTATGCTAAAGGTTACATATTAATATTTTTTTTGTGCTTGGTAAGGTTTTTTTCATATTTTCTCATTTTTCACATATTAACTAGTAAGGGGTGATGCTAGTGAAAGAAATTGAGGTAGTTATTGATACGGAAGAAATAGCAGAATTTTTCTATCAACAGCTCATTCAGCGGGGTTATGTTCCTGAGGAAGAAGAAATTGAGGAACTAGCGGATATTACTTTTGAGTACTTACTGGAAAAATGTATGATTGATGAAATTGATGAGGAAGAAGAATAGTCATGAAAGTGGCGACGGGAGCTCTCGTCGTTTTTCTTTTGTGTATCCAAAGTACAAGCAATTAAGATGCAATAACTGGATTTTATTTTGGAGGAATTTATGAAAAAAAATAATTGGATACTAATTTTTACTTCTATTTTTCTATTTGTTATTTTAGGACTAATCTATGATTCAAAAATGATTCGGAGTTTGGACAATTCAGCGTTTAAATTCTTTGAATTTATTCGAACAGACGCACTAGATTCATTTTGTTATTTTTTAAGAGATTTTGGTTCTTCAAAAATGTATTTAACATTTGCAGTTATTGTTTTAGTTTATTCAATTATCCGTAAGCGCATTTGGACTGGTTTATCGTTAATTATTACATTATTAACAGCTAGAGTGGTTGTTTCATTTTTAAAAGATCTATATGAAAGACCACGACCAAGTTCAATGTACTATGTGGAAGGTGGATTTAGTTTCCCGAGTGGTCATGCAGTTATGGCAACATCCTTCTTTTTAACATTAGGATTTATTTTAATTGTCATCCAACCTGAAATGATGAAACATAAAAAAATGATTCAATTTATTGTTCTTTTAATGATATTTTTAATATCAATGAGTAGAATTTACCTACATGTACACCATTTCTCTGATATTATTGCTGGCTGGTTAGTAGGATATGCATGGTATAGTATTTGTAAAAATGTATTTATTAATTTACATGAAAGAAAACAGATTTAATTGAATATGAAAAAATCACACCTATAATTGAAATGATATAGGTGTTTCTTTTTGTTTCTGATTTGTGACTTAAGAAAATTGAACAACATCTTCAATGAAATTATAAATCAAGTCCAAATTGCCAATAAATGGCCAGGAAAAAAGAACAGCATAAAAGGGTAATAATGCATACGAAAAACCACAAGGTTCAATCACCTTGTGGTTTAATTTATTTTATTTAGATATTAGGGATAATCCCAGTCTGATTAACTTACTTGATGTTATTCAAAAGTTGATAAAAATTCTTCAACTGATTCTGGCGTTTTTGCATTTGCGCTATGTAAATGTCCAATTTTTTCGCCTTCTTTAAATACAAGTAAACTCGGAATTCCCATTACTTGTTGTTCACTAGCGATTTCTGGAAATTCGTCGCGATCCATTGTGTACCAAGTAAATGATGGGTGCTCTTCAATTACGTCTCCGATAAAAGCATCTAAACGTGTACAATCAGGACACCAAGTTGCATAAAACTTCACCACGATTGGCTTTTCACTTTTAATTATTTCCTCGTATTTTTTTACATCTTCTATTTTTTCCATAATTGCCTCCTAAAGCTATGATAGGTTTATTTTGAATCATATTAATTAGTATTTCAATTATTTTAACTTAATAATTCATTTTTAAAATTAATGTGATTAAAAAGCATACAAACGTTCGTATGTTGATGTAAAATATAAGATAGAAAAGTTGTTCTATAAATTTAGTAACAATGAAAGTAAATAAAATGATGAGGTGTATTTAATGAAGTTTATTCATACAGCAGATTGGCACCTTGGTAAAATTGTACATGGTGTACATATGACAGAAGACCAACGATTTATATTAGATGAATTCATTTCAATAATTAAAGAAGAAAAGCCAGATGCTGTTGTTATAGCAGGCGATTTATATGATAAAAGTATATCTCCAACTGAGGCGATTGAACTATTAAATGAAGTATTCCATAAAATTGTAATTGAATGTAATACGCCCATTCTTGCGATTTCTGGAAATCATGATAGCGCTGAACGAATTGAATTTGGTAGCCGTTTTATGGAAAAAGAAGGCTTATATTTAGTAGGGAAATTTCAAACCCCATTTAAGAAAGTTATTTTAAATGATGATGAAGGTGAAGTTCATTTTTATTTAATTCCGTATGCAGAACCAAGTATTGTACGTTATATTTTACAAAACGATGATATTCATTCACATGATGACGCAATGAAAGCAATCATAAATAAAATAAGAGATGAAGAATTAGATTCATCAGTACGAAATGTATTTGTTGGACATGCATTCGTAACAAATAATGGGGAGCCTTCAGATGAAGAGACAGAGGGTGAACGAACACTCTCTATTGGTGGAGCTGAATACGTATCACATCATAATTTTAAACATTTTAACTATACGGCCCTAGGACATTTACATCGGGCACATTTTGTAGGAAATCAATCAATTCGATATTCAGGGTCACCTTTAAAGTACTCACTTTCTGAAGAAAACCATAAAAAAGGCTGCTTAATTGTTGATTTAAAAGCTAACGGTGAGCTATCAGTCGTTAAGAAAGATTTTCATCCAAAACGAGATTTAAGATCGATCGAAGGAACGATTGAGGAAATTAGACAGCATTCTGTAAATCATGATTATGTATTTGTAAAATTAACTGATGAGCATATGGTCGTACATCCGATGGAGCAAATTAGAACAGTTTATCCAAATGCAATGCATGTTAGTCGAAAGCGAACTACATTACAAACAGATAAAACAAATCAACTGAGTTTAGTGGAAAAACAATCAAAAAATCAACTTGAGTTGTTCCAATCTTTTTATAAAGAGATGAAAAATGAAGATTTGAAAATTGAAGATGAACAATATATGAAAGAGATTATTCAAGAAATCTTTGTAAGGGAGGAATAGATTTGAAGCCATTAAAAGTAGTACTTCATGCATTTGGACCTTACAAGGATAAGGTACATGTTGACTTTAGTCGACTAAACGAAAAAGGACTATTTGCAATAACTGGTCCAACCGGTGCAGGTAAAACAACAATATTTGATGGAATTTGTTTTGCTCTTTTTGGAGAAGCGAGCGGTGAAAATAGGAATGACCAAACATTGCTTCGAAGTCATTTTGCTGATGATGATCTATATACTAGTGTTGAATTGACATTTGAATTAAAAGGAAATCATTATAATATTTTTAGACAAAAAGGCCATCAAAAGAAACAAAATAAAGGTATTACTGGCGATAAAATCGAGTTTTATAAAATTGAGGATGAGGAAAAAGTACCTTATTGTCAGGAATTTAATAAAACTTCAATCGTTAATAAGAAAGTAGAAGAATTATTAGGGATTAATGCAGATCAATTCAAACAAATCGTATTACTTCCTCAAGGTGAATTTAGAAAATTATTAGTTTCAGATACTAAAGAAAAGGAAGAAATTTTACGAAAAATTTTCAGAACTGAACTATTTGAAAAAGTAACTGAAACTCTCAATTTAGCTCGAAAAAACATCGAAAGTAAATTTACTAATTTAAAGCAGAAAATCGTTATTAAATTAGAAGTAATTGAAAAATTGCTAAGTGAAAAAGGAATTGAAATTGCCGACGATTCTCAAATTAATCTTCATATTGTTAATGAGATTTTGACTGAACATATCGTAAGTATAATTGAGGATTTAAAAAGACTTGAAGAAAATGAGAAAATACAAAAATCACAATTAGAAGTTAGTCAGCAAAAGCTTTTTTCAGCTGAAGCTCATAATAAAAATATTGATCGATTACATGAAGTAATTGAATTATTAACAATGTTAAAAGGTCAAGAGTTAGAAATAGAAGATAAAAAAGTAAAAATAAAATTGGCAACAAATGCTGAAAAAGTATTGCCTATAAAAACTGAACTTGAGAAATTAAAAAATTCACTGCAAGTAACGAACGATAAATTATTAATCGAAATAGAAAGTTTAAAAGAAACACTCATTAAAATTGAAAAAATATCTGCAGAAGTCGCTACATTACCTGAAGAGCAAAAAAAATTAGGTAGCTTAGAAAACCAATTGAGTAATTTATTTGCGTTAAAAGAAGATGTAGAACAATTTCAAAATCATAAAGTAGCGTTTCATACTAAGTCTAAACAGATTCTATTAATCGAAAATGAAGAAAAAACATTACAAGATGGTTTAAAGAAAGAGAACGAAGAATTAAATCAATTAAAACAGCAACTAAATGATTTAGATGGTGTTCATGATCAATGGGCGAAACTCTCCTTATTAAACAAGGAAATCTCATTAAAAGGTGGGTTTGCTAAACGAATCTTTTTTGCCAAAAAAGAATTAGAGCAAAAACGAAATGAATATCAAACAAAAAATTTAGATCATTTTAAGCTAAAAGAAGAATTGGACAGAATCGAAAATGAAATGCATCAGCAAAAAGCCGCTTTTTTAGCGAAAGATTTAAAAGATCAACAGCAATGTCCAGTTTGTGGAAGCACTCATCACCCATCACTTGCTAAATTTAATGGGACTGTTAATGAAGAAGAAGCAGAAAAATTGAAAATGCAAGTAAATCAATTCCAGACTGAACTAGCAACAATTCAGGGGGAAATTAAAAGTAAAGAAAACTCATTAAAAATTGATGAACAATCATTTTTTGAAGAGCATGGTCAATTTGATTTTACAAATGAAGGTCTTAAAGCTCTTGCTAATGAGTTTAATGAAAATGAATCAAACTTAAAAAATCTGACTGAGAAAAAAGCTGTTTTCGAAAAGATTAATCATGTAATAAAAACAAAAGAACAATTAGTTAAGGATTTAACCATAAAAGTTACTGAGAAGACTGAGGCAATGAATAAGTTTACGATTGAATTAAATGAATTAAAAATTCTGATCGTACAAATTGAATCAAAATTACCTGAATCTTTAAGAACTCTTGAGAAATGGCAATTGGAAAAAAATGAAATTGAAAAAAATATAGCAATATTAAAAGCTAAAATTTCAAAGATTGAAGAAGAATATAGGAACCTAACTGAACAGAAGACGGTAAAAGAGACTACGCGCACTCATCTTGAGAAAGAAGTTTTAAATTTAAATGAAGAAATTCGAACAACAACAATTCTTTATCATGAAAAAATAGCTGAGTACGAGTTTAATGGAGAATCTGAGTTTATAAGTGCAATTGATTATATACAAATGATAGAGCAATATCGAAATGATTTATCTATGTTCGAAGAGAATCGTCAAAGATTAAGTACTGAAAAAGAGCTGCTTGAAAAACAAGTCCAATCGATGGAAAAAATTGATGTAAGTGAACTTAAAATGAAGGTACAAGAAATTACTCAGCATTTAGACGCTATCGTAAATGAGATGATTCGTATTCAAGAATTAAATAAGCGTTTAAGTCAATTGAAAATTGACCTGCAAATCTATCAAGAGGATTTTGTAAAAACTGAACAAAAATTAGCAGGTTTAACTGATTTATATAAAGTTACAAAAGGCGATAATGATAAAATGATATCGTTTGAGCGATATGTCTTATTGGATTACTTTGAACAAATTATTGAATCGGCAAATATCCGACTTGATCATTTATCAAATGGCCAATTTCAATTGCAACGAAAAGATGCAGTTGAAAAAGGAAGGAAACAAAGTGGCTTAGGATTGGAAGTATATGATTCCTATACAGGTCTGGCTAGGGATGTAAAAACTTTATCTGGTGGAGAGCAGTTTAATGCATCACTTTGTTTAGCATTAGGTATGGCAGATATTATTCAAGCACATAAGGGTGGCGTATCAATTGATACGTTGTTTATAGATGAGGGATTTGGATCGCTAGATGATGAATTATTATCAAAAGCAATTGATACACTTATTCAGCTTCAAAAATCTGGTCGTTTAATTGGGGTTATTTCTCATGTGCAAGATGTAAAGGATGCAATGCCTGCAGTAATTGAAGTTCATAAAACGAACAAAGGATATTCAGAGTTATCAATTTTAATTAAATAAAGAGATAAGAGAGCCGGAAACTAAGCGAATGTTTCCGGTTTTTTATTTTTACTAAAAAGATTTCGACTAGAATTTTTTGAATGAAATATATTTATCTATAAATACATTAATAATATAAAACCTTATTTTAATAATCCTTTCAATTAATCTGTTTAATGGAGGGAATTGGCAAAAAATGACATAGTATTGCATATTTAAACAAGAATAGATATAATAATTAAAAATCTAAATATATAAAATATTCAATATATTTAATCTGCTCAGATATTTACTTACATAAATCAAAAATAAATAATTGGGGGTATTAAAATGAAAAAGGTTAAAAAACTATCGTTTGCATTTGCTGTGACGACAGCTCTAATTTTATCGGGTTGTGGTAAAGATGCGAAAACAAGCGGAACAGCAGACAAACCATTACGAGTTGTTACTGATGCTGCTTATGCGCCATTTGAGTATCTTGATAATGGTAAAATAGTAGGATTTGATGTTGATTTTACAAATGCAGTTGCGAAAGAAGCTGGGGTAAAGATTAAAATTGTGAATACTGGATGGGACCCATTATTTGCTGAAATTGGTGGCAAAACTGCTGATATTGGTATGTCTTCTATTTCGATCAATGCAGATCGTGAGAAAACATATGATTTTACTACACCTTATTTTCTGTCGATTAATAAAATTCTAGTTCCAGAAGGTAGTAGTATTAAATCAGCCGCAGATTTGAAGGGGAAAGTTGTAGCAGTACAAAATGGTACAACAGGACAAGAAGCTGTTGAAAAGATGTTTGGTAAAAACAATAAAAATCTAAAAAAATTCGAAAATAACAATTTAGCAATTTTAGAGCTTCTTAGTGGAGGAGCTGATGCAGTAGTTGCGGATAATGGAGTTCTCGAAGCATATGCAAAAAATAATCCAGATAAAAAGCTAGTTGTTATTGATGATAAAAATAGCTTTGAACCTGAATACTATGGCCTATTACTTCAAGATGGAAGTAAATTAAAAGGAAAACTTGATAAAGCAATTAAAGAAGTAGTAAACAATGGTACTTATGAAAAAATTTATAAAGAGCATTTTGGATCAGAGCCAGATCTTGAAACATTAAAAGCAGAAGAAAATAAATAGGAAATTAAAAATTGCGTAACAGGTATTTGTGTTACGCAATTTTATCTAAATGGGGGAAAAGAAATGGGATTTGATTTTGGCATTATAAAAGAATACATACCGTTTTTCCTTAAAGGAACTGGATTAACAATTGGCTTATCTTTTGCAGGAATATTCTTAGGTACGATCATCGGATTATTTATTGGATTAGGTAAAATGCAATCAAATAAATGGTTAGCACTACCTTTTGTTTGGTATATCAATTTCTTTAGAGGAACACCGTTATTTGTACAAATCTTATTAATACACTTTGGGGTAGTACCGTATTTTATAGGAGAGACAAACGCAATAGCGGCCGCAATCATTGCACTATCATTAAATGCAGCAGCATATATTGCTGAAATCTTTCGTGCTGGGATTCAATCAATTGATAAAGGGCAAATGGAGGCTTCTCGTTCCTTAGGAATGACACATGTACAAGCTATGAAACATGTTATTTTACCTCAAGCTATAAAACGTATGATCCCTCCACTTGGAAATGAATTTATTGTCTTAATTAAGGAATCTTCAATTGCAGCTATTATTGCTGCACCTGAACTTATGTATTGGAGTAGAGCAATGCAGGGGCAATATTATAAAGTATGGGAGCCGTACATATCTGCTGCAGTAATCTATTTAGTCCTAACATTAACGTTAAGCTTTGTTTTAAATCGCATTGAAAGAAGGTTGACTACAGGATGATTAAAGTAGAAAAATTAAAAAAATCATTTGGTTCACTAGAAGTATTAAAAGATATCAATATTACAATTCAACCACGTGAAGTATGCGTTGTAATCGGTCCTTCTGGTTCTGGTAAATCAACCTTCCTTCGATGTTTAAATATGTTAGAAACAATAACAGCGGGTAAAGTTTATATCGAAGACGTCGATCTGACAGATAAAAAAACAAATATAAATAAAATTCGTACAGAAGTAGGCATGGTATTCCAACATTTTAATCTATTTCCACATTTAACAGTTTTAGAAAATATTACTCTAGCGCCTAAAAAAGTAAGAAACCGAGCGAATGATTCTGCTAAAACGAAAGCACTTGAACTATTAAAAAAAGTCGGGCTTTCAGATAAAGCAAATGTATATCCTGACTCACTATCTGGAGGACAAAAACAACGTGTTGCAATCGCAAGAGCACTTGCAATGGAACCAAAAATTATGTTATTCGACGAACCTACATCCGCTCTAGATCCCGAAATGGTCGGAGAAGTTTTAGAGGTTATGAAACAACTTGCTAAAGAAGGAATGACAATGGTCATTGTTACACACGAAATGGGCTTTGCTCGTGAAGTTGGTGATCGCGTAATTTTTATGGATCAAGGCTTCATAGTAGAAGAAAACAGTCCAGTACAAATATTTGATTTCCCAAAACACGAGCGCACGAAAAGTTTCTTAAGTAAAGTTTTATAAGACAGATATTAAACAGATGAGGTTTTCCTGACTTTTTAAGGGAACCTCTTTTTTTATGAAAACGTAGATTTGGTACTCAGTAATTCTTCGGGAATCGCAAATAAGGAGTACAGCTGTGCAAATAAAAGATGAAAAGTTGCAAAATAAGGACTAACTGCAATTAAATTTTGTGAATCGCAAATAAAATTGGCAGAATAACAATTAAAAATGTCAAAACAGCAATTAAAATCAGCAAAACTGCAATTAAATCCTTACGAATCGCAAATAAGATTAAAATTTACCCATACCTGTTAGGGTATTATAGGCTGGTTACTGAACAAAAGTAGATTATTTTATATGGAAATCTAGCAAATATACCCTAATTCCGCTAAATGTTGATAAAAAACTGTTCATTATGAATTGAAAGGTCCAATAGATCGTCTAAAAAGAAAAGTTTTGTAGAGATACCCCCCAATAGATTGGGTTGAAAAGGTCTCGAATCCTATTTTATTACTCGAAGTGTTTTCTTTTCATTCTTTTCGGAATATTATGCTAAAATTTATTTAGGTACAAAAAAAGGAGTGTAGGACAGTGGAAATTCAAAGAATTTTAGTGACTAGCCGAATTCATCATAAGCTTAAAGATCTAATTGAATCTCATAATCTATCAAAAGAGTTTCGTTTTTTACCAGAAGATGAAGTAACAAAAGAGGATTATGAGTGGGCTGATACATTTGTTGGTTTTCGTCCAACACCAAATTTTGAATTTGGAAACATAAAGTGGGTCCATTCATTAGCAGCGGGCGTAGATAGTTTCATGAAAATTAACTGGAAAAATGACGTGCTTTTAACGCGAACGATTGATGTTTTTGGTCCAAAAATGAGTCAATATTGCTTAAGTTACATACTCCAGGATTCACAATTACATGAGCAATTTTCAAATTTACAGAATGAAAATAAGTGGGAATTTCATATCCCAAAATCTTTAGAAGACCAAAAAGTTGTCATTTATGGCACAGGAGAAATTGGAGGACATATTGGTAAGGTTTTATCTAGCTTAGGAATGAAAGTATATGGAGTTTCTATGAGCGGTAATCAAAAACAATATTTTGAAAAAATAGTTCCATTCCAAGAAGCAACTACAATTTTAGATCATACAGATTGGATTATTAGTGTTCTTCCGTCTACGAATGAAACGAAAAATATATTAGATATGAATACATTTAAACAGTTGAATAATGTAGGTTTTATCAATGTTGGTAGAGGAGCAACTGTATGTGAGGACTCTTTAAAGGAAGCTTTGAATAATGGGTATATACGAAAAGCTATTTTAGATGTTTTTGCTGTTGAACCACTTCCAGCAGATTCTGAATTTTGGCAAATGCCTAATGTAAAAATAACTCCACATATTTCGGCAATTACTTTACCAAATGATGGTGTTAAGTGTTTTGTTAATACACTTTCAACATTAGAAAATAACGAGAAACTAAGAAATGTAGTGAAAATCGAAAAGGGATATTAATTATATAATGTAGAATTGGTAGTATTTTCCTGATTATTGTCAGGAGAGTAAGAGTTAAATTTTTCATTTCACATTAAGACATTATAAATTTGCAGCTATGAAGGGGACTCGACGTAGTTGCAAATTTAAGGAATTTAGTATAAGTGCAACTACGTCTTTTTCCTCGCCTTAAAGCTCGCCAATCGTCGAGTTTTCATTATTATCGTAAACATGTTAGGATAGACAAGTAACAAGTTGATAAAAAAGGAGAATACAAAAAATGGCAATTATTGACGTTTCAATCGTACCAATTGGCACTGAAACACCTAGTGTAAGTGCGTATGTAGCAAATATACATAAAGTTTTAGAAAAGTATAATGGCGAAGTAAAATTCCAGCTTACACCGATGAATACAATTATTGAAGGCGACTTACCGTTATTATTAAAAGTTGTACAAGAAATGCATGAGGTACCATTTGAAAATGGAATTTCAAGAGTAGCAACGACTATTCGAATTGATGATCGTCGCGATAAGAAGAGCACAATGGAAGGTAAGTTAGCTTCTGTTCAAGCAAAACTTGAACAAAACTAATTTTAACTTGATAAAGTGACTTGATAGGTTTAACGACTTATCGTCACTTTTTTTTGTGATTTGATAATAATCGCGTGATTATTTAGAATATTCTATTGAAATTCCAAAATTTAGTTGATAAACTAAACTAATCAGTCAGTTTAAATATATTTATTGAGTAAAGGAAAGTGTTCAATGCCAAAAGTCTCAGATGATTACAAAGAACGCAAAAGAGAGAGTCTTCTTGAAAGTGCTTTAAAATGTTTTGGAGAAAAAGGATATCATACGACAACAATGGATGATATTGTTGCATATTCCAAAACGAGTAAAGGTCTAATTTATAATTATTTTAAAAGCAAGGAAGAGTTATATTTAACTTTAATGCAAGAAAGAACAGTCCAAACATTTGAAAAAATTAATCAACGATTTCAAAATATTAGTTCATCAAAAGATAAGTTAATAGAGTTATTTCAAATGTATAGTGAAATTTCTTTAACAGAAAAATGGCGAAATATGATTAGAGTTCACATGGAGTTTTGGATTAATTCAGCTAGGCATGAAAATCTACAAGCCATTATGATTGAAAGGTACAAAGATCAATATCGTTTATTTTTAAGTGATATTATTAAACAAGGAATAGCATCAGGTGAATTTAAGAAAACGATCGATCCTGATATTATTTCTAGTTTGTTTTGGGCTAATATCGATGGCATTTGCTTACATTATTCAGTTGTAGAAGAAGATGAAATTTACAAAGCACAATTTAAAGCTGCGGAAGAAATGATTATGTCTTATATCGTCATTTAAAATTGAAATTTTGGGTAGAGAAGGAGAATACTTTCCTACCTAAAATTTAAATTCAGAAAATTTTTTATGTTAAAAATAAAGCAAACAACATACACTGTTCATAGAATAAAATAAACTTAATAGTCAGTTTTAATTAGGAGGGAGGAATTACAATGAATTCAGTCCAAATTAGAATTATTTGTTTGTCTATTTATTAATAAGGGTGTGAATTTTTAATTTTGGTAGAATGAAGGGATTATAATGGGAAAGAAAGTCTATTTTTTATATACAAAAGCGTTCTCGGATATAGGCAGTATGATGGAATTGGTCATAATGAATGCAGTGATCTACTCGATGACGAAAAGCACATCATGGCTGGCTGCGGTTCTAGCACTTCGTGTTTGTGGTGGGATATTAACAAGTTTATTTTCTGGTGTAATTGCGGATCGATATAATCGAAGAAAGCTAATGATATTTAGCGATATTACTAGAGGAATAAGTATTCTTATCTTATGTATTTTCCCTTCACCTTTCATTTTTGCGATTGTAGCATTTGTCATTGGTGCATTAGGAAGTTTTTTTTCAGTTAGTTTTAGTGCAGATTTACCTCAAATATTTGGTGAAGAAAATATTTTAAAAATAAATGCTTTTATTTCACGCCTTGGTGCAATTAGTATGGTTATTGGATTTTTAGGATCAGCATTCTTATCAACGGTTGTAGATTATCGTGTAATCATTGGAATAGATGCTCTTTCCTATTTCTTATCCGCATTTGTTCTAATCTTTTATAAATGGGAAAATACGGTTAAAAAAGGTGTAAACAATCATTGGAAACAACTATTTATTGATTTGAAAGAAGTAAAAACATATGTGCTAATCAAACCACTATTAGTATTTGTATTCATTGTATTTCTATTTCAAACATTCTCAGCTAGCTCTCATAATGTCGGAGTACCAATATTAGCAGAAAAAATTAGCACAGAACATGCAACATTTTACCAAGGACTTATTTGGGGAAATTGGGGTATTGGAGGAATCCTTTCGACTTGGTTAATTCCAAAGTTCTCTTGGTTAAAAAAACATTATCTATTTATGTATTACGGAACTTCAGTTTTAACATCAATCGGATTCATTTTATTTTTATCGAATCAAATTTTATGGGTTGTATTTTTCTTCGCATTTTTTACAGGCTTTTTTGATAATGCAGCAGGTACTTATTTTTCAACGATGATTCAAAAAACCGATAATTCAATAAGAGGTAGAATCTTCGGAGTCGCAAATTTGTTAAATAGAGTTGGTTTTACGATCGGTTTTGTAGCTGCATCACCATTATTATCATTTTTATCAATGCCACATCTAGTTTGGTTGTTTCATGGTAGTCTAATTATTATGATTTTATGCGTAACTAGTTACTTACTATTTAAGAAAAAAATTGCTTTTAACTATGAGCAAATTCAACAAAATGAAAATGAACTCATCATTTCTAAATAAAAAAGGACGTGTTTAGATGGAAACAAATTTGAAGAAGAATATCGATCTAGAAAAAATAAATTATGTTAGATGTAGTGAAGTAGACGTTGAATTAGCATATCAAGCATTTTCAATAGGTTTTTCAGATTATATCGTTAAATTCAATTATACTAAGGAACAGTTTGTCAATTTGTTTTTCGGTCCAGAAGGTAACAAACCTGAGCATTCTTTCGTAGCAATTTATGAAAATGAAGCGGTAGGTGTGATTTTAGGCGGTATAAAAATGTATGAAACGATTAAAACAATGCGATGTGGAACTTTAGCTATTAGTCCAGATTATAGGGGGTTAGGTGTTAGCCAAAAATTATTTGAACTGCACAAAGAAGAAGCAGAGAAAAACGGATGTAAACAATTATTCCTAGAAGTAATTGTCGGGAATGATCGTGCAATTAATTTTTATAAGAAACTCGGATTTGAAAAGATTTATGACCTTTCTTATTTTTCTAAATCAGATTTAACAATTTTACAACAAATACAATCGGATCCTAGTACAGAAATAAATAAAGTTGAATTTAAACCATTCAAAGAAACAATTTCAAAATGGGACTATCATATAAACTGGCAAAATGACATTGATTATTTAGAAAAACTAACTAATTTTAGTTACTTTCTTGCTAGAGCTAATGATGAAAATGTTGGTGCTTTAGCAGTTAATGAAAATGGTAGAATTAGCGTCCTAATAATTGATAAAGTTTACCGTAATCGAAAAATAGCAACTACCTTATTACAATTTGCGGCAAGTGAACTAAATTTAAAATCTTTCTCAACCTCAATCCCAAATAACAATAGCCTTGAAGGTTTCCTTCAGAAACTAGAATTTAAGAAAGAAAAAATAGCTCAATACGAAATGTACAAAATGATTTAAGATAAGAAGGTAAGGGTGACAGTATTCTTAGCATAAGAATTTGTACTTTTGCCTATATGCATGGCCTTGCTCCTAAATGAGCAATTCTCCGTACATTAGATAGTATGGAGGTGATTTATAATGTATGATTATCGTCAACAAATTGAGCAACCATATTATCCATATTCAGGAATACCGCAACAAGAGGACGAAAGATTTTTCCCATTCTTCTTTCCGTTTTTATTTGGTGCAGCGGCATTTGGTCCATGGGGCTGGGGAAGACCATGGGGTTGGGGCCGTCCATGGGGCTGGGGAAGACCTTGGGGATTTTATCGTCCATGGGGCTGGGGCCGTCCATGGGGTTGGGGAAGACCTTGGTAAATTAAAAAAATATTGAATATGGTGTCTCATAGGTCATTGTACTTTTGAGACACCTTTTTATGTTTGGAAAAATACTGATCAGTGAAAATCATCTTAATTCAAAAAATATCCCACAAGGAAAATAAGTACCTTGTGGGAAGTTTTATTTCAAGATTAATTTTATGAAAAATGGAATAAGAATAGAGGCCAATATCGCACTAAGCGTCATTGCAATTGAACTAATTGCTTGTTCAATTTTTCCATATTCTGCTGCTTTTGCTGTACCTACTCCATGTGATGAGATACCATACGAAGCGCCAATCGCAACAGGGTGGTCGATTTTAAGTTTTGATAGAATAGCAGGACCAAACATTGATCCTGAAATACCAGCAATCATTACATATACAACCGTTAAAGATGGAATACCACCTATCATTGAAGTGATGCCCATAGCTAAAGGGGTTGTAACTGATTTTGCTGCTAAAGAAAGTAGGATGATTTTTTTTAATCCGAGCCATAGTGACAAGTATACACCTGAAAGTAGACCGACAATTGTACCAGCCATTACACTAACTATTATCGAAATGCAATGTTTCTTTAATGTTGCTCGATGCTCGTATAATGGATAGGCAAAAGAAACAACTGCAGGACCTAAAAGTAAATTAATCCATTTTCCTCCAAGCATATACGAGTCATACGTAATGTGAAGATTTACAAGAATTATGATAATAACTGAAGTAGAGGTAACAATCGGAATCAATAGCGAGTATGTGAATTTAGCGTACATTTTTTTAGCAAGAATATAACACAAAATGGTTAAGAGGATAAATAGTAAACTTTTAAAGTCCTTCATTCGTATCACTCCCAATTAATAAATCATTTGTTTGTTTTTTATGGGCTCTTGAAGTAAGATACGAACTAATGCCTGCAGTAATAGTAAATACAACTGCTGTACTAACTAATACTATTATAATCGAAATTAAACCGTGAAAATTTAAAATTGAAGAATAATTCATTATTCCAACAGTAGCTGGAATAAACAAAAGCGTTAAGTGCTTACTTAAAAAATTACTACCATATCGAATCCATTTTTCGTTAAAGAATGGTATAAATAGTAAACAAAATAATAACAACATACCAATAATACTTCCCGGTATAATTAGATGAAATTGCTGCTGAATGATATTTCCAATAAAAAATAATAAGTAAAGAAAGCTTATTTGAACAATTAATTTTACAAAATTCATTTTCAACATCCTTTGATTCTTACTAACTAATAAACTATTAATCTTATTATTGTACAATAAAATATGGCGAAAATGTGAACTTTTTTAGAGATTATAAAAATGCATCTTTTTATAAAAAAGATTATAATAGATTTATCATATAAATAGAGGAAGTAATAGAATATGAAATCATTTGTAGCGTTCGATTTTGAAACGGCAAATTACAATCGACATAGCATTTGTGCTGCCGGTTTTGTATTTGTTGAAGAAGGAGTAATTGTTGACCAAGTTTACTCACTAATTAATCCTGAAGAAGAATTTTATTCGATGAATATTTCTGTGCACGGAATTAGGCCAAGAGATGTACAAGATGCACCTCTGTTCCCAGAATTTTATGAAACGATTAAAGATAAAATTGAGGGGAAAACATTAGTTGCACATAATCTACCATTTGATGGATATGCACTAAAAGATAATTTATCAAGATATGGTGTACCTTCAGTTTCAAATAATTTGCTATGTTCATTGCAACTTGCTAAGAAGGTATTACCAAAACAATCTCGTTATTCATTAGATACTTTATCAAGGCAATTTAGTATTTTATTAGATCATCATCACCATGCATTAGCGGATGCGGAGGCTTGCGCGAAAATATTTCTGCATTTAACGAAGGAATATGAAATCTCATCATTTGAAGAGTTATATGAGAAAACTTCAATTTACCATGGGCAAATTCATCAGTTTGATTATCGTTCATCTTTAGTAAAACCGAAGAAAAGCAATAAAAGGACTAGGGTAAAGGCAGATTAGGATTAATTCCTTTTCTGTCTTTTTTAGTGCAATTTCTAATTGAGATCAGCTGAGTTCTGTGAAAGATAATTTGGAGGAGCCGTGTGCGTTAATAGCGCAAGCACGTTTTGGGATGGAGTTCAATTTACCCGTAAAGTAAAAAGACTCCTTTCTACTCGACTAGTTGAAATACCAATAATTTTTATTATAAGTGGCATAATAAGATTATACTTAAGAGGTGGTACAATTGGAAAAACAACAAACAATTAAGACACTCAACAAATTCTTGCAGGGTCAATATATGGGCATTCATGCATATGAACACTTTATAAAAAAGTTGCAACAATCCCCATTAAAAGACTCGGTTATTTCAATTCAGAAAGATCAAAAAAATCATGCAAACATTATTTCAGAGAGAATTCAGAATCTAGGTGGAACACCTGTAACGAGTGAGGGATTGGTTGGAAAAGTTGAAGGTGTGATCGGAAATTTAATTAATAATTACAATACAGATGAGGACATTATTAAACATGCGATTAAAGGTGAAAATCAATACGGGATAAAAATGACCGAGGACCTGGTACGTGATAAATTAGATGAAGAAAGTCTAAAACTGGTTCATAACATTCTTAATAAGGACCGTGAACATTTAGATTACCTAAAGTCACTTTTACATTCTTAGAAACAATCTCAATATAGTTTTGAAATACGATAATTGGATAATAATAAAAAGTTCCTTTTCATAAAAAGGAACTTTTTTTATGTTAATTATAAGTCTAGTTTTTATTTTGCTTTAAAAATAGCAATGGTTATGAAGTTCTGCTTGTGATTTATTTCTGAATAACCACATACAAAATTAATAAATTTAATTATTCACAAAATATTAAAAGTAAAATAGAAATTTTTTTAATTGCCTTAGAAAATACCTTCTTCTATCTTCTAAAATACATTTGACCAATTAACTACTTATTGACTTTTTAGACATACCGAAACAAAACAAGGTAAAAAATAAACACTGACTACTTAAGTAGTTAGTGTTTAACTATGTCTAAGCCATTCAAAAGTACGTTATGAATTTAAATTATAAATTATTAATTTCATTAGCGGTTCGGATTGCTGATTCGATTGCCCCTTGTATCCATCCAGGAGTAGAGGAGGCATGAGATCCTCCAAAATGTATTCTACCTTCGGGTGTGCTAATAAAAGGGCCAAGTTCTCTTTGTTGGTTTGGTTTATACATCACAAATGCTCCACCTGCAAATGAAAATTGCGTCCAACTTTGAGAATAACCTGCCAAAAATTCTTTATAAACTACATCACCAAAAATCATTGACAGATTAGCTAATGCTTTATCAATACGCTTATTATTTTTCATATGATCCCAAATTGCAGCATCATCTTCCCAGGTGTAGCTTGCTAACATAATTCCCGTTTTATAACCCATATCATGGCTAGGAAAATAGGAAAATTTGATAGGTAAATCGGTTGTTAGTTTTCCACCATACAAGCCAAACCTTTCCCAAAATTTTGTTCTGAACTGAATAGCAATTTTAGTTGAATCTGCATAATGCAATTCTCTTATAATTTTCCATTTTATATCAGATATAGACTCGTATGGGAAAATATCAACAAAGTTTAATAAAGAATAAGGGATTGTAGAGATAACATAGTCACATTCATACTGATTCTGTCTAGTCAGTATTTCATTTTCTGTGTGGATTGTTACATTGAAATCTCCTTGTATAATTTTGGTTACCCTTTCATTCAATATAATGTTGTCCCTCAATTGTGGTAAAAAAGCTCTTACGAGGTGATCAGTTCCTCCTGTAATTTCATAAAGCTTTAGATTCGGAGTTAAAAGTATTATAACTTCTCGTAATATAGCTGTAAATCCAAGTTCTGGAAAACCTTCCAAACCAACAATTGCTTTAATCATATCGATTGCACCGGTTGATAAAGAATTTCCTACGGGATTGTATTTCAAAAAATTTTCCATTGAATATTGATCATATTTGTCAATAATGATATCCCAGTTTTTATCTGGATCTTGATTTATAAAATCAATCACTGGGCCTATTGCAGATAACAGTAGCTCTACTGCCGTTTTTCCTTTTTCATGTGGGAGAACAGAATAGTTCAAGATATCTGGATTTGATTCATACGTTTTTTGATTTGTTAGTACATTATTAAGATAAATTAGATCATTGGGAGTACTATTAATAAATTCATTTACTTGTAAATGAAATTTATTTATTAGTGCAAATGTCAACTGATGAATTGAAGGGATACGCATAGCACCTAAGTCAACATAATCGTAATCAAGAAAAGGTTCTCTTCTTGTGTAAATTCGTCCACCAATTCTTCTATTTGCCTCAATAATTGTAACTTGGTGTCCAGCTTCTTTTAATAGTGAGCCACTTAATAGCCCTGATATTCCTCCACCAATAATTAATACTCGTTTTGGAGAATTCGTTTTAGTTAATCCATTTTGTATTATACTTACCATCTGATCCATCGAGATTTTTGCTTGTACCAAAGAATCCCACCTCTTCATTTGAATAAATAGATTGTCTATTAAAATTATTCATCTACGAGTTGAAGTAGAATTTTAACTATTTAATTTAAAAATTTATTACTTCTAAAATAAAAATAGCCCACTGAAGTGAGCTCTTAATGAGTGCATTTGTTGTCTAATCAATTTATTTCCATCAATTAAAGTAATATTTGTGTATGCGAGGACATCTTTTGTAAACCAGCTGAAGTGATGAAGTAACCACGTTTAATACGAAAGGCGCTCATTGCTTAGGTCGTGCAGTAGGCTATAGATTGATCTTTGCTACTCAATACCCTACAGGTGATACACTACCAAGACCACAGTAAAGCCAACCGCTATTTATTAATATTGATATTAAGTGAAGATGTTTTATCTCTCCTTTAAATCTAATGTTCGCTCTTTAACCAAGCTATAATACCTACTAAAACCATTAGTGCCATACAAATCCAACCCGACATTTCAACAACATGCATTGTATCTAAGTAGTCTAATACCTTATTTTTCATCAACATTCCTCCTCTTTTAGCTAAGTTATAGAATACGTTACCGTTTTTAACAATCAATAATTTAAGGTCTGAATTCATCGGATTAACTAATGAAAACTCAACATCTCATCCTAGTCGTGTAGTAAAATTTCTTAAATACTCTCTAATTATATTGAAATTTTAATTCTATAACTGTAGAGAAAATGTGAAAACTTTATATTCCTTTATTGGTAATCCTTGACTACGGGTCTATATAAATCAACGAATGTAATTGGTAGGTTATAACTTAGTCGAAATGTATGTCGATGAGATGAGTGGAACTAACATGATCATGCAATTTCACCCTTAGTACCAGGGTTATTGATGTAATTGATTCACTGAGGGATAAAGAGGTTTTTATCTACTATCAGAATGTGGGTCTTAATACTTAAGGTACAATAGAATGATGTTACAGATGTTACTCAACTTTTTTTGAAAATGAATCTTTAGACAGAAGTAATAAGATTAAATTTGAGCTGCGTGTCAAAGCAGCAGAGGGTAAATTACACTTATCAAATAGATTATACGGTTATTCATTTTCTACTGAAACTAAGGAAATAACTATAGTTCAATCTGAATCAATGTGGTAAAGAGAGTATTCGATTTATACGTAAATCATGGATAGCTAATACATTAAATAATGAATTGATACCTAATATAAGTGGGAAACGCTGGTGGCTAATGGTATTATAGATATGTTGTGTCAAATTAAATATACTGGTAACGCTTTTCTACTAATGTCTAGTAAGGGAGACGTAACCAAAGAACAAGGTTCAAGGAAAATTAAGGATATTAGAATCTTTTGTTAAACCGTTTTGTGAAAGTGAGTTACATAAAATACATAACAATAGGAAAAACGATTTAATTAAAATGATTGGTTACTCTATTAGTCTACTAGAGGACAAGTTAAATCGTATAGATGTAAATAAAAAGGCTTTACGAACTCGTATAACGGAGATAAAGACGAATGTGAATTCTTCCAACAGCTTATAGAATAGTCAGAACAGGTTAAGAAGGCTTCTCAAGGAAAATTGAACAACTTGAAGATGAACGCAGTAAACTTGAAAATGATTTACATTCATATGATGTTGCTTTTTTTACGTTCATCGTTAGTAAAACCGAAACCTAAACGTAAATTGGAGAAAAAATATGAAATTAATTTCTTGGAATGTAAACGGTATAAGAGCATGTGTGCAAAAAGGATTTTTAGATTATTTTCATGAACAAAAAGCGGATCTATTTTGTATACAAGAAACGAAGTGCCAAGAAGATCAAATAACGTTGGAATTAGACGGTTATTATCAATATTGGCATTCTGCAGTAAGAAAGGGTTATTCTGGTACTGCAATTTTTACGAAACATAAACCATTAAATGTAAGCTTTGGATTTAACGGTAAAGAAGAGGATCAAGAAGGAAGAGTATTAACATTAGAATTCGAGAAATTTTATATGGTAAATGTTTATACGCCCAATTCTCAGCGAGATTTAGCTAGATTACCAATAAGATTAAAATGGGAAGATGATTTTAAAAACTATTTAAATAAGCTCGATGAACATAAACCAGTCATCTTATGTGGGGACTTAAATGTCGCACATAATGAGATCGATTTAGCAAATCCAAAATCAAATCGTACGAATTCTGGCTTTACGGAAGAAGAACGTGGTAAAATGACAGCTTTATTAGAAAGTGGCTTTACTGACAGCTTCCGATTTTTAAATCCAACTAAAGAAGGTTCATATAGTTGGTGGTCTTATATGGCAAAAGTCCGTGAACGAAATATTGGATGGCGTATTGATTATTTTATTATTTCAAATAGACTTCAAAACGAACTAATAAATTCAGAAATACACTCTCACATAATGGGAAGTGATCATTGTCCCGTTGTTTTAACATTAGAAGACTCGATTATTTAAAAATAGACACAAAGATTTGAATTTCAGACTGATTGCAAGCGTTTGGCGGGCAGTCCGAAAGCTCTAAGGTTTTAGAGCTTTCTTTTTTTATATAGGCATTTAGTAAGTCAACTTGAAGTAATTGTGCGTAAACTAAAGTTAGGACAAATTATATAATTGTTTTGTAAACCTACCTAAAAGTAGAAAAGGATGTGGATTCCTATGAGTATGAAATGGTTAGAATGGGCACAGAGGATCCAAGCAATTTCTCAAGCAGGATTGACCTTTACGAAAGATGTTTTTGATAAAGAAAGATATGAAGAACTAAGACACATAAGTGCTGATATTTTAAATCATTATTCAGAATTACAAATTGAAGAAATCGAGGGATTGTTTCGTAATGAACGGGGGTATCCCACACCAAAGCTTGATGTTAGAGGTGTTGTTTTTAAAAATGGAAAGATATTATTAGTAAAAGAAAAGCTAGAAAATAAATGGTCTTTACCGGGTGGTTTTTGTGACGTTGGATTGTCAGCTTCAGAAAATGTAATAAAAGAAGTTTTTGAAGAATCAGGCTACAAAGTTGAAGTGAAGAAACTACTAGCAGTTTTAGACATGACAAAGCACGACCATCCACCTCATTCATATCACTACTACAAATTATTTATACAATGTGAAATTGTTGGTGGTAATCCATCAATTGGAACAGAAACAAGTGATATTGATTTCTTTGATAAAGAACATTTACCAGAACTTTCTTTTAATCGAAATACTACTTCTCAATTGGAATTAATGTTTGAATATTATCAAAATCCTAATAAAGAAGCTTGTTTTGATTAAAGATCATTTTAAAAATAGATATAATGTTAAATAAAACATTTTAGAGTTGCTATCGCAGCTCGATTTTGTTTTAAAGGGGCATTGAAAGGAGAAATGATTTGAAAACAAATTTAATGAACTATGTCACATTCGAAAATGAATTAAAAAAAGAACGCATTTCTACGTGTCTAATTTATCAAAATGGAGAAATTAAATATAATTTTTATAAAAATTTAAAAAGCGAAACAAAACTATTCAAAATTAATTCAGTTACGAAAAGTGTTTTATCGATGTTAATAGGGATTGTAATTGATAAAGGATTTATAGAAAGTGTTAATGTACCAATTTCTAAATTTTTTCCAAATATTGAAACGAAAAAACGAGACATTACGATCGAAAATTTGCTCACAATGACACCTGGATATGATTGGCAAGAGTGGGGAGAATGGGGTGGGCGTCCATTCCCAATGATTAATAGTAAAGACTGGATCGAATATGTACTAGAAAAAGAAATGGTTAATAAGCCAGGTGAAAAAATGATTTATGATTCGGGAGCATCTCAAGTATTAAGTGCAATTATTCAGATGGTAACGAATGAAAAACTATCTACTTTTGCAAAACGAATGTTATTTGATCCGTTAGGCATAAATGAGTTTATTTGGCATGAAGATTCAAAAGGAATTAATATCGGTGGATTTGGTTTAAGTTTAACAACAGAGGATCTACTAAAGCTTGGGATTTTAATGATGCAAAAAGGAAAATGGAATCATAAACAAATTATTTCAAGTGAGTGGATTGAAAAATCAACAAAAGCGAAGTATCATACATATCCACATGTTGGCTCATATGCCTATCATTGGTGGGTGCTTGAAAATAATCTATTAAAGGATCTTGATTCATCGATTTATTTTGCCATGGGTTATGGAGGTCAATTCATCATTATTTCACCAAAAAATCAATTCGTAGCTATTTTTACAAGTGCAAAATATATCAATACTTTTACCCCATTAAAAATCATTCAAAAATATTATCCTTTTATATTAACAAATGAATAGAGCCAAAAAAGAGAGGAAAGGTGGATACTTAGTCTAAGAATTCATTATCCAAAATGACGGCTACTTTTTCATTTAATCCTTTTAAAATACCCTTTAAACAGTAATTTCTATTTGCTTCTAAATTTTGTATGATTTTTTTATTTGAGAATAGGAATTTACTTGAAAAATGTCGAATTAAGTAATAAGTAAATATAAATAACAACTTGATAATAGCTCCAAGAAGGGATGAAGATTGATGTTTTTGGTGACAGAAGACTTCAAAACGTTTATTAGGAAATATCCAATCACAACAATTATGGTTGGTTTATGTACTATATTAGCGATCATTACGACATTTTTAGGTGGGTATACGATTGAAAATATCATCATTTTAGGTGGTTATGAGCACGAATTAGTAAAACAAGGTGAAATATGGAGACTTTTTACTTATGCATTTATGCATGGAAGCTACGCTCATTTTTTTATGAATATGACCTTTATGATTATTTTAGGTAGACCATTAGAAAGAGCATTAGGTTCAGTTAAATTTTTATTATTTTATTTAGTATCGGTTATCCTTACAGGACTTATTATTAATTTTAACTATACGCCTAATACAGTCGAGACAGGGGCATCCGGTGTAGGCTATGCTTTTTTAGGAATGTATTTATTTATTACCTTATTTAGAAAAAAGATGCTTTTTTCAGATGATCGGAAGTTTGTCATAACATTTTTAGGGATTGGTTTACTATCTTCATTAATTATCCCGTCGACAAGTTTAACTGGTCACTTGGCAGGTATGATTATTGGTTTTATAATCACTCCTTTATTATTAAAAAAAGGTGCAAGATTTCAAAACTCTGTTAATGTTTAAAATACATAGATGAAAAAACAATTATGTTTTTACTTTAAAAGAAACCTAGTTCGGAATGGACTAGGTTTCTTTTGTTGAGTTTTTATTTTGTTAGAGTGCTCATTCTTAATTTAAAAATCATATTGATCTATAATCCTGTCTGCAGTTTGACGGTTTCTACATAATTTGTAGAGATCATTAAAAAACCGTTCAACTTCATTAGGAGTACTCGGAATGGGTATTTCTACTTCAAGTGAACCAAATGCTTGTTTGAAATAAGCTTTTCGTTCAGCGTTTTTACCATCTCGTTTCAATGGATTATATTTCCAAATTAAAGAAAATTGTCCATCTTGCTCACGAATTTCTCTTATTTCTGCTGCAGTTGTAGATTTATTTTCAACATAGATGACTAAATAAAAATTTTCATTTCGATGCCAGTCGATTAAAAGTAAATAATAGCTTTCTTCTTCGACCTTTCTTAAATGAAAGGCTGAAACAATTGGTTTACCGTTTGTCCATTGTTGAAAATTTTGTAATGTATTGAAAGTTGTTGGTATTTCTTCAATATTAAATAAAGAATTATTCGAAACCATCCAATTTTTAATTTGATTTGAAATATTGATTGCAAATTCTTTTTTCATCTTCTACCTCAACTGTTAATTAAGTCCTTTTCATTATCATAACATCAAAATCAGCTTAATAAAATTCTTCTTGTAATAATCTACCATCTATAAGTTAAAGTCCAAATACTCATATTATTAATGATGATTTAACTAAGGAGGATTTTATAATGGCAAGAGGTAAAAGCTTTAATCATAAGAAAAAAGGTCATGAACCTACACATCCAAAAGGATCACTAGTTGCACCAGAAGACCGTAAACATGAAGATCGAGAAGAAGATTATATTGTGACAGAAGAAGCATTTAAAAATCGTATTCAATAAAAATTGATAAAGAAATGGGACTCGGATTTTATAAATCTGAGTCCATTTTTATTTTAATTACCTCATTTTAACTTTCGTTTAAGTTTAATAAATTGATTAGCTGATTTTTATTCACTACTTGAAACAACAATGGTATTGGTGGCCCACTTGTTCTATTTAAAACAAGCTGATAGATCATTTTGAAAAAAGTTTTTTGATTTGCTTTCATGATTTTTTTATCGTCATGATAACAAATCGAATATAATTCTTTCATTAATTCAGTTTGATCTTGGGGCTCGTTATTTAATAGATAGTCACATAAATTTTTTAACCAAAATTGCTGTTCTTCAGATAAAGAGTTATAAAATTCAATAGCTTGCTTTTCATTTATCATTATATTTTTATGTGGATTGTATTTTTTAATCCAATATTCAGCCTTATGACTAATTTTCTCTATTTCAATTGATGAGTAAGTTTCTTCATTATTAGCCATTATGTTTTTTAATAGATCTACATTGTAATTAACGAGAGGTAGGATACTAGCAATATGATTAAACTTTGGATATTTTTTATCAATTTTCCCGATATGTGCAAATTCGACCGATTGGCAAATATCTAAATCGTGTAAAGAGTGATCAATATAATTTGATTGATAGCGTTCAAATTCTGAATAATTTTTAATCACATCTTCATCTAGACCAATATTAAATGCTGCTATTGGTTTATATTTAGCAAACATAAAGAGAATCACTTCGGGTAAATAGACTTGCAATAACTCACCTGGAGTTATTAAATTACCAGAAGAGCTAGACATTTTTTGATTTTGTCCTTTTATTCCAATAAACTCATAAGGTGTATAATGAGGTGCATCATAGTCAAATATGGCTTTGGCAATTTCTTTTGAAACATTGTAACTACCGGTTTCAGATGAATGATCTCTTCCACCAGGTTCAAATACAACGTCTTCTTTCATCCACCTCATAGCCCAATCAATTTTCCAGTTTAATTTAATATTGTTTGCAACTTCTACAGATAATTGATTCGAAAATCCACAACGACATGTATACTCAAGAACTTTGCTCTCATCATTATATTTTGTAATTGAAGAATCATCTTTTTCGCAATTTTCACAGTACAGCGTAATTGGGTAAAAATTATTTCGTTCTTGTTCATTTGGTACACTTGTTTTGAACTTCATTAAAATATCATAAATTTCTTTTCTTTTTTCAATAGCATGTATAATGTCAACATTGTATCTACCGGATTTGTATTCTTTACTTTGATAGATAAACTCAACCTCAATTCCTAGTTCAGATAAGGAATTTTCAAATTCCTTTTCAAAGTGTTCAGCGAATGTTGAGTGAGAGCCAGATGGGTCAGGGATATTTGAATAAGCTTTCCCTATAAAATCATGATATGTTGGATCAAGATTATTAGGGACCTTCCTAAATCGATCAAAATCATCCCAAGAAAAGATAAATCTTGTTTTCTTACCTAAATTATTTAAAGCTTTCACAACAAAATAAGTTGTAATGATCTCACGAAAATTTCCGATATGAACCGACCCTGATGGGCTTATGCCAGATGCACAAACATAAGTTTCTTTATTTGGATATTTTTCTATTAATTCATTTGCGATTTTATATGCCCAATGCATGTTTTCACCTCAAAAATTATTTGTATTTAACCTTCTAATTGAAAATAAAAAAACTCCCACCCCCAAGATTTATCATCTTGAGGACGAGAGTTTGTTAACTTCGTGGTACCACCCCAGTTTATTGTTATGTTACCATACCAACCTTATTTAGGTACGGCACGAATGCTTATACCCTATCTCTATAACGGGAGAACCCGGCGTACCATCCCTAAAGTGAACTTTAGTTCCATACGAAGCTCCAAGTCTTTTTTCATAAAGTTTATTATTACTCCTTTTTCAGCAACCAGGAGCTCTCTGTAAATAATTTTATCTTTACTACTTTTCTCTTCATAGCTTTTAAATGTCGAAATATTAATTGTTATTATATTAATCAAAACAATATTAATTGTCAATTAAATTTAAAGTTGAATAAACTAATTTAATTACTGTTTGAATGGAGGTGCCAAATTGAGGGATTTAGTTGATGATTTACCTCTAATCGGTGCGTATTTTTTATTATTAGGTACATCAACGGCTGCTGTTGGTGTATCAAGTAAAAAAATCGTAAGTGAAAACTTTGGAAGAAGTTTATTCGCTAAAGGGAATGCAATTGAAGCATTTGGCAACTCCATACAAGCAATTGGAAGAGAAAAATTATATAAGAGAGTAAAAAATGAAAATGATAATGAAAAAGAAAAAGAATTTGAACTAACAATGATGATTGGTGCTTGGATTCAAGCAATCGGAAACGGTACAAATACATTTGCAACAAATTTAGAAATTGAAGGTTTGGAAAGGGAAGGTCACAAATTAAATGCACTTGGAAGCGTCATTCAATCAATAGGTGCTCAAATAGAAACAACTGGAGCACTGATCGAGGGGACGCAACTAGATAAAATTGAGGCTTATGGAAATCAATTAATCGGTTTAGGTGCTTTAATTGATGGTATTGGTAATGCTGCATTACTACGTGATAAAATTATTTTAGGAGATGATTTATTACTTGTCGGTAGTTGGGTTCAAGTGTTTGGAGCCATTTTAATAATTTATGCACTTCGCAATAAAAGAAGCGAATATGAAAAAGAACAGTTAGACTATCGATATGGTTATTATCCAAATAAACAGTTCGAATGGTAAAATAATAATTTTTTGTGAAGAATACGAAAAAAAGAAGGTATCTATTCGTTAATAGCAAATATTATTATTAAAATTATATTAAAACATTTTATTTTTCTGTAAAAGCATTTTGTGAGAAAATAGAATTTATCGGTTTAAATAGAATAAACCAATTTTTTGAAACAGAGGTATGATTAGATGAATTTAAAAATAATTACGGATAGTGCGGCTGATTTACCAAAGGAGATCATTGAACAATATAATATTGATGTCATTCCACTACGAGTTTATTCAGAAGATGAAAAAGAATATTTTGATGGTTTAACTTTGGATTCAAAGACTTTATTCAATGAAATGCGTAATGGAAAGGTATTTAAAACGTCTCTTCCGTCATATGAGTATATTTATAATACCTTCGCTAAATATGCAAAAGAAAATACACCATGTATTTATATTGCGTTTTCTTCTGAACTTTCAGGTACATATCAATCAGCAGTAATGGTAAAAAATGAGTTTGACGAGGAACTTCCTGATTTTAATTTAGAGATATTTGATACAAAAAGTGCATCAATCGGACAAGGGCTAATTGCTGTTAATGCTGCAAAGCTTGCAATGAACGGAGCTACAAAAGAAGAGGTTATTAATAATATAAAACATAGCATCGGTCATATTGAACATATCTTTACAGTTGATGACCTACAATATTTGGTACGTGGAGGTCGCTTAAGTAAAGTGGCTGGTTTTGTAGGTAATTTATTAAATATTAAACCGATCTTACATGTTGAAGATGGAAAGTTAATTCCACTTGAAAAAATTAGAGGTTCAAAAAAATTGATAAAAAGAATTCTCGAAATTATGGAATCCCGAGGGACAAATTTATCAACTCAATTAATTGGTATTTCTCACGGTGACGATTTAGACAAAGCAATTGAAATTAAAAATGCGATGGCAGAGACATTTGGATGTAAGGAGTTTGTCATTAATTCAATCGGTTCTGCTATAGGTGCTCATGCAGGACCTGGTACTTTAGCAATATTTTTTATGAACGAAAATAAAAAATAATATGATAAAAAGAGCTAATTATGCAAAATTAATTAGCTTTTTTATTTTAATTTTCTGATAATGTCACCTGGATATTAATTCATACATAATTTCTTCAAAAAAAGTAAATAGTATTTATGTAATCTTCAACTACTATTATTATGAGGTGAAAAACGATGTCAATTTTAGATAACTGGGATCAATGGAAAGATTTTTTAGGTGATCGATTAGAAGCAACAGGTGAAAAAGGTGTAGGTGAAGGTGCTATTAATGAAATGGCATATCGCTTAGGAAATTACTTAGCAAATGAAGTAGAACCAAAAAATGCAGAAGAACAAATTTTAAAAGACCTCTGGAATGTTGCAGATGAACAAGAGCAACATACAATTGCTGCTCTAATGATGAAGTATGTTAAAAATAAATAATTAAAATAATGTGATTAAAAAATAGCCCAGTGAATAGAATCATAAGGGCTATTTTTTATTTGTAAGCAACAATGTATGTTAACAAAGAATCAACAAAAATAATTAAAAATTAAACTTGAAATGGACATTTGATTAATTTATACTGTACTTATTGTGAGTACTGTTTTCGGATTAAGGACAATTACTATTTACATTTTAATTGTTTTTTTGTATGATAGACTTTCTGTTCAAATTTCGCTTTTATCATAAAATGTTTTTTTGCACTTATAAATAGAATAGAAAATTTGAACGAATTTCAATACAGCTTTACAAAAAAAGAGAAGAAATGGGGATAATATATGAATAATCAGCAAAACTCGGCTGACACGCCGTTTAGCGTAAAAACGATTATTGGTCCAATGATGGCTGTAATCGTAGGGATGATCATGGTTATTTTAGATAGTACGGTAGTAAATGTAGCATTACCTGGAATTACCGAATATTTTAAATCTGATTTAACAAAAATGCAGTGGACGATTACTGGATATACATTGGCATTATCAGCTGTTATACCACTTGCAGGCTGGATGTGTGATCGTTTTGGAGCTAAGAAAATTTTCTTATTTACGATTTTGTTTTTTACAATCGGTTCAGTTCTTTGTTCTGTAGCACAAACACCTGAACAGTTAATTTTATTTCGAGTAATACAAGGAATCGGTGGAGGAATGGTTGCTCCAATCGGTATGGCAATTATCTTTAGATTAGCTCCTCCAGAAAAGATCGGTTCAATTATGGGGATGCTTGGAATACCGATGTTACTTGCACCTGCTTTAGGTCCGGTTATCTCAGGATGGTTCGTAGAGTATTCTACTTGGCATTGGATTTTCCTAATTAATTTACCAATCGGTATTATCGCTTTAATAATTGGAGCTAAATTCTTACCTAATTTTGAATCTAAATCAGTACCTGCTTTAGACGGATTAGGAATCATCATTGCTCCAATCGCTTTTTCAATGTTAGCATACGGAGTTAGTCAAAGTTCAACAAGTTGGACATCAAAAGGAACATTAACAGGTTTAATTGTTGGTGGAGTTGCTTTATTACTATTTATCTTTGTTGAGCTTCGCCTAAAACAACCTTTACTTGAATTACGTGTATTTAAATCGTCTGATTTTGTTAGAAGTATTTTAATTACGTGGATTATGCAAATTGCTTTATTCGGTTCTTTCTTAATTGTTCCATTATTTTTACAAACAGTTAAACAATATGGGGCATTTGAAACGGGCTTAATTATGTTACCTCAAGCTTTAGCATCTGCTTTAATGATGCCAATTGGTGGTAAAATGTATGATAAAGTTGGTGCTAGACCGATGGCGTTAGTTGGTTTAACAATTATCACATCTGCACTATTCATTTTCTCTAAAATTTCAGTGGACTCATCAAATACATTTATTATGTTAACACTTGCTATGATGGGTGCTGGAATGGGATTATCAATGATGCCAATTAATACACACGTATTACAATCTGCACCAAGACATTTAGTAAGTCGTGTAACGCCTTTAACTGCAGCAGCTCAGCAAGTAATGGTATCATTTGCAGTAGCAGGTATGGCTGGATTTTTAACTTCTAGTACAAAGGATTATATGACAAAAACAACGAATCCACTAAATGCAATGATTTCAGCATTTGGTGATACATTCTTACTAGCAGCAGGTATCGCATTAGTAGGAGCGTTATTAGCAATTATTTTACGTAAACCAAAAGTGCAAGATACAGATGCGGCAAAAGCAGATCTTGACGAGTCAAAATCTTCAATGATGGTAGGACATTAATATATATAAAAGAAGCCAATATTAAAAAATTGGCTTCTTTTTTTGTCATTTTTGATTATAATTTAAATAGTATCGAAAGAATTTTTATAATTTCTACAATTTTAAGAGAACTGTTATAAAACTAATTGAATTGTAATAAAAATGTCCTTATTATGTAAGGTTAGTTATGTATAATTAAAGCTCGAATATCGATTTACTTTACAATGGAGCTGATTTAATGATTAAAAGTATTTGCAAAACAACTTTAGCACTATCAATTTTAACTGGAGGTTTATTCTATGGAAATAGTACTCCGAGTTCAATTAAGACCGTGGAAGCTGCTACGATAAGCGGTACAGTAACTGCATCAGTTTTAAATGTAAGAAGCGGTCCTAGTACTAGTTATAAAGTAATTAGCACACTTAAAAAGGGTGCGAAAGTTACGATAACAAGCACAAGTGGATCTTGGTATAAAATAACAAGTGGAACAAAAACTGGATGGGTTTCAAGTAAATATATTAAAAAAGCCCCAACGACAGTTTCTGCCACAACCGTAAATAAAATGAAAACTTTAGGTACTTCAAAGCAATTAATCATTGTGTCAGCTGCAAATGAAAGTACAAGAAATGCATTAATTGAAACATTTGAAAAAAGCGGTACTAGTTGGAAAAAATTACATACATATTCAGGTGTAATCGGGAAAAACGGCATGATTAGTAGTAAGCATGAGGGTGATTATGAAACACCTGAAGGGAAATATACAATTACAACAGCATTCGGTAGATATTCAAATCCAGGTACAAAAATGACATACCGTAAAATTACTTCAAATGATGTATATGTAGATGATTCAAATAGTAAATTATATAATACTTGGCAATTGGCATCAGAAAATAACGGTAGATGGAAAACGGCCGAAAAGATGAATATTTCTCAATATGATTATGGTTTTGTTATTAACTACAATACTGCGAGAACCCCAGGAAAAGGTAGTGCAATCTTTTTTCACGTAGCTGGTACTTCAGGGTATACGGCAGGCTGTACAGCTACATCTAAAACAAATGTAGTATCCATTTTAAAATGGTTAGATCCGGCAAAAAAACCACTAATTATTCAAACACCATTGAATAAATTAACGCAATATTAATATGATCCTGAAACTGGTCAATGATTTGATCAGTTTTTTTACGTTTCAAACTTTACTCGCAGGAGTCATGATGATTAATTTTAAAGAGGACCGTCTTGTTTATCGTTCGAGAGAAGGAGGGTATCTGAAAGGATTTTTGAACTAAAAAAGGCTGTCTAAATAGACAACCTTTAGGAACTTTTATTACTACTGTTTTATAAGCTTTATTTTACGCTATTAACAAGTTGCCTCATTGAGTTTAATTGTGAAGATAGCTCATTAAACCAATCCTCATCTCCCGTTGAGAGGGCCAAGTCAATTAGAAAGTGAATCTGTTCTTTGTTTGTCACTTTCGAATCAGGCATTTTCTTTACGTTTCTATTTAGCATTTGAATGGTCTTTCCAACAGTCGTTTTATTATCTGAAGTTATGACATTTACCTTTACTACTTCATCAAGAATAGTAAGTGAATCAACATAACCTATTACTAATTCTCCATGCAATGATATACCTTTAACCCAGTCACCTATTTTTAAAATAGAATCATTATTTAAATTCATTTTTTTCCACCTTCTTATTTAGAGTTACTAGTTAAAAAACTAGTGATCATTACAGCCCTTAAAACGAACTGTAATTATTTTTATTACACTTTGGATAAAAGAAGGCAGAGCCTTCTTTTTATTTAGCTGCTCACTTATCACTTTTGATATGATCGACTATGTCCCCAATAGTGTATTGCTTTAAATATCCCCCAAGATGTTTTTCTGCACCTAAGAAAATAGTAAAAAGAACATTTTGCATATTTGCCCCAACAACACACTTATCATTTGATTCAGGGCACTTAGGTTGCAGTGCCCCCTCAGAGGTGATTAGATAAATGTCCCATAGATTAACTTCTTTTAAATCTACCGCGAAAATAAATCCACCGCCCGATCCTTCCTTCGATTTTATAAATCCATGCTTTTTTAACAAACTAAGCACTTTTCGAATTCGAACTGGATGGACACAGGCACTCTCTGATATTGCATCACTAGTAGACATCCGATCCGGCTGCAGCACAAGATACGTTAAACTATGAATGGCAAGAGTGAAGTCACTATTCATGGTCTGCCTCCTAAAATCGTTAATTTCTTTCTATTTTTCGTGTTTACATTTAGTTCGGTAATAAAATGTGTTAGCGAACTGACAGTTTAAATAATAAAATATTAATTAGCTACTTTTTGTGACTTAATGTATGAGAATGTTCGTAGTTTACGCGGAAGAAAACTACGAATTTCATCTTCATTATAACCAACCTGCAATCTCTTTTCATCTAGGATTATTGGCATGCGCAACATTTTTGGATTATTTATGATTAAATTATATAATTCATTAAGTGGCAGCGATTCAATATTTATATTTAATTCTTGAAACGTTTTTGATTTATTTGAAATAATTTCTTCAGTACCAGTTTCTGTCATGCGAAGAATCGATTTAATCTCCTCAAGTGTAAGTGATTCATTCATAATATTTTTCACACTATATTCAATATCATGTTCATCTAGCCAAGCTTTTGCTTTACGACAGGATGTACAACTTGGTGTTACATATAGATTCACCATTCTATTACACACTCCTTATAAAATGTAATAAAAAAAATTACAGTTGAAATAAAAAAATAGTTAAAAATGTACTATCGAATAAAACAAATTAGGTTTTTTCTTACTCAATTGATATGAGTATACTGTAATTTTATTGTTTACAGTTAAATATGTCAACTATATTTTGAGTTTAAATGATGGAGTGTGTTTTATACTTGTTTGAATTACAAAAATAAACTTTATTATATATAGATGTTTTATTACTATAAAAAAGATTTCTACAACGAATTATAGGAATTACGATAGATAGAATTAAAAAAGTAAAGTGTAAAAAGTTAGTTTATTTTGAAATTTCTAAGTATAATAGAAAGTACAATTAAAATAGAATGAGAATTTTTAGAGGTGGAATATGAGCAAACTAGAATTTTTTGAAATAGAGACTAGTCGATTAAAGCTTAGAAGGTTTAAAGATGAAGATGTTAGCAATTTTTATAAATATCGTTCAAATCCAGCTGTGGCGATTTATCAAGGCTGGGAAAATTATACATACGAACAATCGATTAATTTTATCGAAAAGCAAAAGTCAGCTGTAATGAATATTCCTAACTCATGGGTTCAAGTAGCGATTGAAAATAAAATGGATGGTCAACTAATAGGGGATATTGGAGTACACACTTTATCAAATCCTAAAAATCAAGTTGAAGTCGGTTTTACATTAGAGCCAGTGTACCAGAATAAGGGATATGCCTTTGAAGCATTACAAGGGATTCTTGATTATTTATTTAACGAATTAAATAAAGAAAAAATTAACGCAATAGCAGTAGAACAAAATTCATCTTCAATTAAATTACTAAAAAAATTAGGATTTCATGAAATGAACATAATAGAAAATTCTTTTTTTAAAGGCCAATATGTAACTGAATTTATGTTTGGACTTTCGAAAAATGATTGGAATAAAAGGTAGGAGTTGGGAAATAAGTGAATTTCTTTAAAGGAGCATTGTATTTATCATTGGCCGCAAGTATTTGGGGTATGACTTATGTTGTCAGTAAAGTAGTATTAGATAGCATTTCTCCATGGTTATTACTAGAAATGAGATTTCTTTTAGCTTTATTAACATTAGGGATAATCAGTCTTTTCCAAAAAAGCTGGAAAATTAATAAAAAAGATTTGGTTCCTCTCGCAGTTATTGCTTTAGTCGGGTATACTGGCTCAATTGGTTTTCAATTTGTTGGTACAAAGCTTTCAGGCGCAGCAATGGGCTCTTTAATTACTTCAGCTTCACCTGCATTAATATCATTATTTGCATTTTTTATTTTAAAAGAAAAAATTAATAGCCGTAAGATTGTATCGTTAATTTTAGCAACGATTGGAGTAATCGTTGTAATCGGATTACCAAAAGGTGGGTCAAATTTAGGCGCATATTTTGGAAATCTCATACTAGTAGGTGCAGCAATTACATGGGCGCTATATACAGTTCTAAGTAAAGTTCAGACTAGTAAATATTCATCATTAACCGTAACAACTTGGGCGACAGTATTTGGCGTAATTTTTACATTACCATTTACGTTTCTTGAACAAAGTAAACACATAACTCATTTACCAACAAATGGTTGGATTTGGATGGGGGTCATATTTTTAGGAACAATCTCAACAGCAGGTGCCTTTTATCTTTGGAACAAAGGATTTGAATATATTGATACTTCAACTGGATCATTATTTTTCTTTTTACAACCATTAATTGGTACGATATTTGGATATTTTTTATTAAATGAAGAAATTAGTCCTTCTTTCTTCATTGGAAGTATTCTAATTGTTGTAGCTGTGTATTTATCGATTAAAGAACCTAATCAGAAAACGAACCTTCAATATAACTCTAAAAAAGCGTGAAACATTTAAAAGTAGTTGAACTATTCGACTGCTTTTTTTATTGGCTAATTTACATAGATATACGAATTTTAAGATTAGATGGAATGAATTTTTGAATACAGACTGTTATATGTATTTAAATTGACAAATGCAGTTAGGACAAATAATATAAATCTTGTGCGATACATCGTATAAGATGTATTTTAATTAGAAGAATTATGTTGGAGTGATTAAATGGTAGAACGACCAGAATTTATTCGTGAATCAATCGATTTTTTACAGCGTTTTTTAATGAAAAGCCTTCAAAAGCATTCGGAGGAACATGGAGTTACAATTCCACAAGCAAGAGTTATTGGCGAAGTGTATGCTCATAAAACAATGAGCATTAAACAACTTTCTAAAAATCTAAAAATGACGCAAAGTACTGTATCTGATATCGTTGAGCGTCTGACTACAAAAGGCCTATTATTGAAAACACCCAATCCAAAAGATAAACGTTTCGTGGAGATTTCTTTACCTGAAAATATTGCAGAAGAAATACATGATAGCATTACTGAAATTGCAAATAAGTCCTTAAATAGTGCACTAAGTCTTCTAGACTCTGATGAACAAGAGATTGTAGAGAAAGGAATGAAATTATTAGTTACAGCTGTTAAGAAAAAGATGGAGACAGATGGAATGGATAATTATGAATTCTTTGATGTATTGTACTTTCTTGATGAGGAAAAAGAAAAAAAAGAGAAATAAATTAATGAAGGAGGGGACCGTGTGAACAAAATCATAAAGGGTCGTTGGATCATTTTTTCAATTTGGTTAATTGCAACAGTATTGTTAACAGTTCTTCAGCCTGATATAAATGCAATTCTACGGAATAAGGGGCAAGAAGGAGCGAATAGTAATTCACCTTCTGTTATGGCAGATCATATCCTCAAAAAAATGGATACTTCAAAAGGAACGAATAATCTGATTGTTTTTTATGATAAAAATAAAATTTCGAATGACGAAATGGAAAAAATCGGAGATGCTGTTAAAGGAATACGTGATAGTAGTAAAGAACTTAGAATTTCGGAAATTATTGATCCTTTTAGTATTCCAAATGCAAAAAGTTCATTAGTCTCAAAAGATGGCACCACACTAATGGTGAGCTATAAGCTAGATAAGAACGGAAGAGAAATAGATGATATTAAAAAGGAAATAGATAATAAATTAAGTAAAGTACCAGTCGAATATTATCTAAGTGGTGAAGATTTTATCAATAATGATTATTTAAAAGCTTCACAAGCGGGAGTAGAAAAAAGTGCTGCTCTAACAGTTATTTTTATTTTAGTAGTACTTATTCTTGCGTTTAGATCGATCGTTACACCATTTGTATCTTTGATTGCGGTTGCATTTTCTTACCTATGTTCAATGGGAATAGCTGCCCAATTAATCGATAAAGCTGGATTTCCAATTACTAGTCTTACTCAAATGCTGCTAGTACTTATTCTTTTTGGGGTTGGTACTGATTACAACATACTCCTTTTTAATCGTTTCAAAGAAGAACTCTCACTTGGACATTCAGTTGATGAATCAATTGTAAACACATATAAAACGGCTGGTAAAACAATTGCCTATAGTATTTTAACTGTGTTTATTGCGTTCCTTGCACTTGTATTCGCAGAATCTCCAATTTATAAATCAGGTGTAGTAGTTGTAATAGGTGTATGCATATTATTACTAGAAATTTTAACGTTAACACCATTTATTATGAAAGTATTAGGAAAAAAACTTTTCTGGCCATCTAAAAATGTTAGTGGACATAAAGAAAACAAATTTTTTGGTAATTCGTCTGCTTTTGCTATAAAGAAACCGATTATAACAATAGTAGTCATATTATTGATTTTATCTCCAATGGTCTATTTCCATAAAGAAAAGCTAAACTTTGATACAATTGGAGAACTAGGAAATAAATATCCTTCATCAAAAGGATTTAATATCGTTTCAGATCATTTTGGTAAAGGTCAGGCAATGCCTGCAACAGTCGTGATTGAAAACAACAAAGCGCTTGATAATAATCAATCACTTGCAGTAATTGATAATGTTACTGAAAGACTTAAGAACATAAAAGGTGTTAAGCAAGTATCTTCAGTAACACAACCTGAAAGCAAACAAATTGATAGTTTTTATGTTGATAGCCAAATGGGTACGGTGACTGATGGTATTTCAAAAACAAAAGATGGAGTTAACGAAATACATGACGGATTAATTTTAGCTCAAGATAAACTAGGATCAGCGGATTTTTCAAAGGTTAACCAAATGGTAGATGGAACAACGGAACTACAAAATGGTGTGACAGCTTTAAGTGGGGGATTAAAACAAATTCAAGCAGGGATTGGCGATGGTTCTGGTAATTCTCAAACAATCTCTAGTGGTATAGCAACACTCGAAATAAATCTAAGAAAAATGAGTAGTGGCGTATCATTATTAGCAAAAAATTATGAGAAAATGCAATCAGGTTATAAAGAATTAGGAAGTCATTACCAAGAATCAGCACAAGCACTGCTTGGTCTAAAAGGCGCAATTTCTCAAATGCAATCAATGGTGACAGCACTTGGTAGTAGTTATTCGAATTCAAAAGATGATGTAAATTACCAATCATTAAAGCAAACAATTGATCAAACAGTTGCTTCATTAAATCAAATTACACCAGAAGGAATCAAAGCATTAAATGATAATTATAATGCTGTAACTGCAGGTTTTGCTACCGCAAACAGTAATCTTTCTAGTATGAGTAATGGCTTAACTCAAATGGCTGATGGTTTGAAAAAACTTGAAAGTGGCTTAAGTGATGCATCATCTGGAATCGGAAAAATTGTCACAAATATGAATAAAGTATCAAATGGACTTGGTCAAATGAAATCAGGTCAGCAACAGCTAGTATCTGGCATCAATGGATTTAGTATATTCGGGGAAAAACTATCAGATGTAAACGGTGGGTTAGAAAAAATATCTGACGGATTAGGAAAGACAAATGATTTCTTAACTCAGTATAATTCGAATAAAACTTTCTTTATTCCAAAAGAAGCATTGGCTGACGAGAACTTTAAAAAATCAATCGACATGTTTATGTCAAAAGATAAAAAGATTACAAAGCTAACGATTGTTTTGGAAAACGATCCATATTCAAAAGAATCTTTAAATACGATCAATAAAATAAATTCAGCTGTTAAAAGTGGACTTAAAGGCACAGAACTTTCAAATGCTAAGTCAGGTGTTTCAGGTCCGAGTGCAACAACAAATGATATGAACAATATTTTGAGTAGTGACCTAAATAAAACAACAACTATTGTTATAATTGGGGTATTACTTGTATTATTCCTAGTGATAAAATCATTCTGGACACCAGTATTTATCACCGCATCACTTTTAGGAGCATACTACAGTGCTATGTTTATGATCAATTATATTTTCATAGATTTGCTAGGATATGAAGGAATATCATCTTTTGTTCCGTTCTTCTCTTTCATAATTATAGTAGCTTTAGGTGTGGATTATAGTATCTTCCTAATGATGAGATTTAAGGAATATACTCATTTGTCACCGAAAGAGGCAATCGTATTAGCATCTAAGCATACTGGTGGAGTAATTATCTCAGCGGTAATCATACTTGGAGGTACATTTGCTACACTTATGCCATCTGGAATCCTTTTATTGTTTGAATTAGCAATAGCGGTAATAACAGGTCTAATAGTCCTTTGCTTTATATTATTACCGATCTTTTTACCAGCAATGATCGCATTGCCAGAAGCATTGGCTAATTTATTTTCAAGAAACAAGGAAGCTAATGTTGATACAGAAAAACATGTAATTTAATAGAATAATAGGTTATTTGAAAATGCCGACTAACTATTGAAATAATAGTGGGGTCGGCTTTTTTTAATTAAGATTCTGGTTCAGATAAAGGTAAATGTTGATAATGATAACGATCCGAGATATTAGTATAATTTGCACGAGAACAAACATGTATATTAAAGAAATGTTTATTAATGCTACTAAAACCTCTAGTTCTTCTAGTCAAAATGTTAACGACATTATTAAAAACTTTCTCAATTTATGAGGAAGAGTTAAAGTATAATGATTTCACAACTGAACAAAGAAAAGAATTATATAAGCTTATAATTGAGCAAGTAGCAAATTCACAACAACAAAATGATAAAGATAAAGCGTTTCTTGGTATGGCATACGGTGTAATTGTTTTTTTTAATAAAACCCTGGCGAAATCCCGAGGGTTAATTTATTTAGTTATAGCCAAATTATGGATAAACGCGAAATAAAGTGTAAATCATCTTTATTGTCAATGATACGCCTTCATAAAAAAGACGCTAATTAAGGCGCAATTCACTTGTTATTTTAATCCGAATTGAGCCTTCGCCATTAACTTATCGTCTTGGAACGTAAAGTTAGCGTTAGCTCCCGTTGAACCTTTACCGTTATATGTATAAAGAATCGTATATCCTGGCTTATCTTTCTCGCCAGCTTCGCTCATTACCTCGCCTTTACCGCCAATAATTTCGAATACTTGCTTCGATGTCATACCGTTTTGAATCTTATCGAACTCTGCCTTCGTTATGATAACGGCTTTACCTGTAGCTTCATGCGATTCAGTTGAATTCGAGCAGCCACTAAAGACAATTAATCCGGTAGCGATTGCGGTCCCTAAGTAGATACCTCTAATCGTTCTTTTCATCTTAAACCTCCTAATATTTTCCATATATCCCAATACTATTCGACTAGTTCATCAATTATCCTTTAAACGAAGAAAAGCGCACTTATAAAATAAGTAAGAAGAACCTCGTCAAAAACCAACAAAAAAAGACCGAAAAAATCGGTCTTCTACGTCAATTAATCAACTTGTATTTCATTGTTAACATCAAGAGCTTCAACTAATTCTAATTCCTCATGACGTTCTTTAAAACGATTGAACGTAAATTCGTTTGCGAATAAGAATAGAGGACGTTCGAAACGGTCATATACTAGCATGTTACGCATGTCTTGATATTTCTTAAGTCCTTTTACGTCATCAGTTTTAACCCATCGAGCAATATTGTAATCAACATGGTCCTTACGGATATCAGATCCATATTCATTTTTTAAGCGGTATTCAAATACTTCAAATTGAAGTTGACCTACGGCACCTAAAATAACCTCATTAAATTCATTTTTATAAACTTGAATTGCACCTTCTTGAGCTAATTGCTCAACACCTTTATGGAAGTGCTTAGATTTTAATGAATTAACTGGGCTAACTCGTAAGAATAACTCAGGTGGGAAAGTTGGTAATGGCTCAAAGAATAATTTTTGCTTACTAGATGTGATTGTATCTCCGATTTGATAAGTACCTGAATCGTAAATACCAATTACGTCACCAGCATATGCTCTGTCAATCGTTTCACGGTCATTAGCCATCAATTGAGTTGATTGACTTAATTTAATTTGTTTTCCTGTACGAGAAAGCATTACGTTCATTCCTCGTTCAAATACACCAGAACAAATTCGTAGAAATGCAATACGGTCACGGTGAGCAGGATTCATATTAGCTTGAATCTTAAATATAAAACCACTAAATACTTCATCTGTTGGATTAACTTCACCATTAATTGTTTTACGAGGTCCTGGTGCAGGTGACATATCTAAGAAATGATTTAAAAATGGTGTTACACCAAAATCGACTAATGCTGTACCGAAGAAAACAGGAGTAAGTTCCCCAGCTCGAACTAAGTCTAAATTGAATTCATTTCCTGCACCTTCTAAAAGATCAACTTCATCTCGTAAATTTTCTAAATTTGAAGGCTCTAAATGTGCTTCTAATTCAGGACCATGAACGCCATCTTGACCAAGTTTAATAACTTCATCTTTACGGAAAAGATGAACTTCATTTTCTAATCGATCATAAACCCCTTCAAATTGCATTCCACTACCGATTGGCCAAGTAACTGCAACAGAAGGCATACCTAGAACTTCTTCTAATTCTTCCATTAATTCTAATGGATCTTTAGCTTGGCGATCTAATTTATTCATAAAGGTAAAAATAGGAATACCACGTAAACGACAAACTTGGAAAAGTTTCTTAGTTTGTGCTTCAATACCTTTTGCAGCATCAATTACCATGACTGCAGAGTCAACAGAAGTTAGCACACGATATGTATCTTCACCAAAATCATTATGACCAGGAGTATCCATAATTGATACCATTTTTTCATCGTATTCAAACTGCATAACAGAGGAAGTTACAGAAATTCCACGTTGTTTTTCGATTTCCATCCAGTCAGATTTTGCATATTTTGAATTTTTTTGAGCTTTTACAGTACCAGCTTCACGAATAGCTCCACCATGAAGTAGTAATTTTTCAGTTAAAGTTGTTTTACCAGCATCAGGGTGAGAGATGATCCCAAAAATACGGCGTTTAGCAACTTGAGTGATTAATTCTTTATTTGCCATCTATTATAAAGTCCTTTCTAAATCAAAGATCATAAACAAATTTTTACATCTTATCTATTATACTAGAATTCAGCGTTTGATGAAACATTTAGTAACTAAGTTATATACAAAGTATTTCCAAGTTATGAAATAAGAATTTTCTTTTTTCGTTTTATTTTGTAATTTTTCATATAACATTCATTTTTTTATCAATCTTTTAAATGCTAAATCTATCTCCTAGTTATGGGTGATAGATTCCTTTTTTTATGACAAATGTACAAGCATGTTCAGGACACTTTGATTACTATATGATAATGATTCATTTTAATGAAAGAAAGGAAGTAACCATAAATGGCATCATCATGTAATTGTTCAACATCAACATTAACTTGCTGTCCTGAAAAGGTTTTTGTTCAAGACCAGGTATGTACACCATGGCAAGCAGTAGGAGATGCAACAACCGTAACAATTCCACTTTTTAAAAATAATTTTAACCAAAATATTATAGGAACTGGTTTTGTGAAGTATGAGGTAGGTTCTGTTGCAACACCAATACAGATTTTATTTTTAAACTCTGCTGGAGGCACGATTAATTCTGAAGTTGTAACATTAGGTTCTAGTTTGGCATTTACAATTAGAAGATTTGATGTAATACAAGCCGTTATTCCCATTGGAGCAGGTATACTATTTCAAGGTGAGTTTTGTATAACAACACGATATTCTGTTTAATTGAAGAAAATGAGGAGAAAAGCAAATGTGTAATGGATTAAGTTGTTGCTCAACTAAAAATATTTTTCAAGACAAAGTTTGTATAACTTGGCAAGTGAATACACCCGGTATTATCACAATCTTTACAAATAATATCGCTCCAATTATTTCCGCAACAGGCTATGTAAAAAATGATACAGGAACAGATAATATCGTTGTTAACTTTTTAAGAGGAGGAAATGTAATTGATACCCTTACTGTCCCACCTCAAAGTAGTGTAGCTTTCTCAGAAAAGCTATTCGATGAAATTCAAATTGATACTACAGGTTTAACCGGGGTAGTAGAGGGTGAGTTTTGTTTAACGGTTAGATATTCAATGTAATAGTTCATTTTATCTAAATAGTATTGTTCAGAATAATTTTTTGAACAGTCCTATGTAATGAAATGAGGAACGATAATTAATGTATTCTTTTATGAATAATAAAGATGAGAATGGTAATGCAATTTCTTTCGTAAAAGGATTCAATTCCAATTCGAATAAATGTAGTTGTTGTAATAGTTTTTCATGTAATGGGATTAAAAAAGTTGGTCCAACAGGAGTAACTGGGGTGACAGGAGTATCCGGGCCAAGTGGAATAACGGGAACGACAGGAGAAACAGGAGCAACTGGATTAACCGGTCCAACCGGAATAACAGGATTAACCGGGTCAACGGGAATAACGGGAACGACAGGATCAACCGGAGAAACAGGAGAAACGGGCTCAACTGGGGTGACAGGATCAACGGGCTCAACTGGAGTGACAGGATTAACAGGAGCAACCGGGCCAAGTGGAATAATGGGAGCGACAGGAGTAACCGGCCCAACCGGAATAACGGGAGTAACCGGAGTAACTGGCTTAACTGGGGTGACGGGATCAACCGGCCCCACCGGAGCAACGGGGCCAACCGGTCTAACCGGAATAACGGGAACAGCAGGATCAACTGGCCAAACCGGAGTAACAGGATCAACGGGCTCAACTGGAGTGACAGGAGCAACCGGATCAACGGGATTTACAGGATCAACCGGAGTAACCGGGCCAACTGGGTCAACCGGAATTACGGGAACGACTGGAGTAACCGGAACAACGGGAACGACGGGAGTAACTGGAGAAACGGGAATAACGGGAACGACTGGAGTAACTGGAGTAACGGGAATAACGGGAATAACGGGAACGACTGGAGTAACCGGCCCAACTGGAATAACGGGTGCGACGGGAGTAACCGGCTCAACCGGAGTAACTGGTGTCGGAGATAGAGGTCCAACCGGTTCAACAGGCGCAACTGGGGCAACAGGATCAACCGGATCAAGTTTTAATACTTCTGGATCGGCAGCAAATACCTCTGGAGCAACAATTGCGATTACACTTTTAGGCCCTTCACCGATACCGTTTCCGAACGCGCAAAATTTATCAGCAGATATAACAGTGAACAACCCAACAGCTACCATTTTTACGATTAACACAAGTGGTAGATATCTAATAACTTATCAAGTGTATCCTACATTATCTTTATTAACGACTTTTCAGTTATTTCGAAATGGGACTGGAGTTGCAGGTACAAATATTTCTGCTGCAGTTGGATTAAGTTTAGTCAGTAATCAAGTGATTATTAATATAAATGCAGGTGATACGATGCAAGTAATGGTGTCTGCTACTTTAGCCGCTACAGTATCGTTAGCAGCTGGTACGACCGCTGCGACAATTTCCATTGTTAGAGTAGGTTAATAAATATTATTTTAATTCAACAAGTGACTACAAGTTATATGAGTAAGATTAATAGTGGTCACTTTTCTTTTTATGTTTTATTTAATACTAAAAATAATGGCTTTTCAGTATTTTAGATACATAGGATATTAACTATAATAAGTGAGGGATAAAAATTGAAACAAAAAAGACCAGATATACCAAACTTACCTAGTATTAAATTACCAGTTTCTTCTCCAACTCTATTACCACCTGTACCTCCACCAACACCACCTACCCCCCCAACACCAATACCTCCGCCAACAAAATGTGATCCATGTATTCCAATTGATCTATTTGGCAATATTATGATTCAAGATAATCTTGATAAACCAGTTGAACTGTGGAGTTTAGGTGGAAATTTAACTGCTTTAGCAACGATTTCAGTCTATAATAGCGAAGGCAGTACTGGACCGATTACAATCGAAGTAAGTAGCAATATCTGTCATATAATTTCCGTGTTACCAGGTAATACGAGTAGCTATACTAGTCAATATATAAAAACTGTGACCATACTACACTCAGGTCAATCTCCAATTTATTTAGAAGGAAAATATTGTATAACTGGTAAAATTATTGAAAAATAATAAACACATAGTATTTAAACATAAGCTTATTGCATAATCGCATTAAGCTTTTTTTTATTTCCTAAAAAATAGGCGTACTTAAATAAAACACTTTACATATGATTTAAGGAGTAGTATGGTTAGTTACATGAGTAACTAACTAAATAACTAACCAGAAAGGAAGGTGCTAATGAAACCGACATTAGATGAATCACAACCAATATTTCAACAAATTGCGGTGATGATTATGGACGAAATTATAGACGGAAGAATTAAAGAGGGTGAACAAGTGCCTTCAACAAATGAATTATCTCGCTTTTTTAATATTAATCCTGCAACTGCAAGGAAAGGACTTCAAGCATTAGTTGATAAGGAGATAATTTTTAAACAAAGAGGTGTAGGTATGTTTGTTTCTACTGGAGCAAAAGAAAAGTTACTTTTAGAGCGAAAACAGCAGTTTTATGAAGATTATGTTGCACCTTTACTTAAAGAAGCCAAGAGAATTCATTTAAATGAAGAAATGGTAATTGAATTAATAAAGAGAAAAAACGACTCGAATTAGGAGGGGTAAAAATTGATCGAAATTAAAAATTTGACATATGGCTATAAGCATACACCAGTTTTAACGAATTTCAATTTAATTGAAACAGAACCGAGTATTATTGCATTATGGGGAAGAAATGGTACAGGAAAAACAACTTTGATGAGTTTAGTCGCTGGCCATTATAAACCAAACGAAGGTTCAATAAAAGTCTTAGGGGAAGAACCTTATAATAATTTAAATGTTCTTGAGAATATTTGTTATATCCAAGAAAATCATCCATTTGGTCATAATTGGAGAATAGACGATTTATTAAAATACGGAAGGTACTTTCATCCTGAATGGGATCAAGAATTTGCTGAACATTTAGTGCAAGTTTTTGAGTTACCAATGAATAAAAAAATCACTAAGTTTTCAAAAGGAATGAAAACGGCAGTGCAAATCATTTTAGGATTAGCTAGTAACGCAAAAATAACAGTTCTCGATGAGCCAACTAATGGACTAGATGCAGTGAAAAGAAAACTATTTTATGATGCATTATTGGAAAGCTATGAAGAAAATCCAAGACTCATATTACTATCAACACATCATATCGAAGAAATTCAACCATTATGTGAAACGATCGTTGTAGTAAATGATGGAAAAGTACTATTTCATGAACAAATGGATGTTATGCGGGAGAAAGGTATTATTCTTTCTGGCAATATAGATTCAATAGAACATGTAACGAAAAATATTTCTATACTTGAATCCTCAAAAATCAGTTCGACTAAAAAAGTAATGATCGATGAGTTATTTACAAATGAATGGAAAAAAATCGCTGAAGATCATCATCTTAAAATTGAAAAAGCAACTCTACAAGACTATTTAATAAATAAAACAAAAAACAAAGAGGTGAAAAGATGAACTCGATAAGAGGCACTTATCAACTAGTTTTCGATGAATTGAAATGGTATTTTAAAATATTTTCTTTAATTACTTTGTTATTATCAGTTGTTTACGTACTCGTTAGTTTAATTTTTAAAATCCCTTTACAAAGTGGTGCAGCTTTGTTTGGACCGATTTATGGGGGGATTAGTACATTCGCGGTTGCAGGATTGGTCATTCCTTTCCAAGTTGCAATTGGATTAGGTAGTACAAGAAGACAGTTTCTAAAATCTTATAATGTAATGTCAGTATTAATGGTTATTTCAAGTATTACTTATTTAAATATAATGTATTACATTATGAAAATATTATTAGACAAAGGAATAAATAGTTTTCACTTTTACCATCCTGCAGATTTAGTTTCCTCAGAATATCATTTCTTTACGTATTATTGGGTCGACCTAATGGTTGGTTTTATTATACTAGGGCTTTCTTCTTTTATTGCTGTATTAGTTAGAAGATTGGGGATCCTCTATTTTCTACTAACACTAGTTTTAGTTAGTATTTTAATGACCTTTTTATCAATCAATGGAATAAGTTCAGACTTTTATTCTATGATTTTTAATATTAATCCGCTCAATTTGTTTACTTTAATTGGATTAGTAGGAATAGTGCTTCAATTATTAACATTTCCAATGATGATCAATGCACCATTAAAAATGAGAGGTAGAAGTTAAAACCGATTCAAGAAAAAGTATGTGGATAGAATGCATACTTTTTCTTTTATAAATTATTAACGAAAAATTCAGTATAATATAGACGAAATATAATAAGTTAGGAGATGAATTGATGACATTTACCATTAATCCAATTGCGTTTATTAAAAATTCAAGAAAAGAAATTAAAGACGATCACTGGGGTTCAATTATTTCTGAAATTGAGTTAGTCGAGGAGTTTAATGAAGAAGCATTAAGTGGAATAAGTGATTTTTCACATTTAGAGATAATTTTTTATTTCGATAAAGTAACTGATGAAATGATTCAATATAATGCTAGACATCCTAGAAATAATATTCATTATCCAAAGGTTGGAATTTTTGCTCAAAGGGGTAAAAACAGACCAAATAAATTAGGGCTAACAACAGTAGAACTTTTAAAACACAGTGGCCGCATTCTTACAGTAAAAGGATTAGATGCGATCGATGGAACGCCAATCATTGATATCAAACCAATTATGAAAGAATTTCTTCCAAAAGGAGAGATCAAACAAGCAGAATGGTCAAAGGCTTTAATGGAAAAATATTGGTGAAAAATTAAAAAAAGATAAAGAGTTGTCTCAAAAGTTTTTTTGGGGAAACTCTTTTTTGTTTTTATATAATAAACGACTAAATCCTACTTTGATTATTTCCTTATAAAAACAATTGATGACAATGTATTTAAGATGCCACTCACTTACACCCTTGCTCTGATCATTTTTATATTGTACTAATAGTTAAAAATTTTTAATTTAAAATTTAGTAAGACAATAATATAAGTCGTTATTAGTGAATTTCCCCCAAGTTTTTTAATGGAATTTTACATTAAATTACACAAATCTACATTTAAGTAAATGTAATACTTTATTTTTTTACTAAATTTTACTAATATCGACAGTTAATTTATTTTATAATTTCCTTCATTCATGAAAATTCCCCCAATACTTTTCAAGAAAAACTCTAGCTATAATCTAAGTTAAGTGATTTTTCTGAAAAATCACATATATTCTTTCTTATTTTAGAATCTTTTAATTAAGAAAAAGTTGGAGGTTATTAAATGAAGGGGTTAAGTAGTAAATTTTTTCAAACCACATCAGTACTAGTTTTAGCTAGCAGTACAATTTTGGGATCGACTATGATTAGTAAAAAGCCAGCATATGCGAACTCAAGTGAAGCAGAAAGCATTCTACAATCACTTACACCAGAACAAAGAGAGGCTTTGAATCAGTTAGATCTTGCTGATTCAAAAACAGGTTTGCAATTATCAGATGATATCGACCTATCAAGTGATAAAGATGTTTCTGTAATTGTTGAATTTAAAGAACTTCCGGCTAAAGTAGCACAGTTAGAGAAGGCTGTTGAAGGGGAGTCAATTTCATTAGAAAAGGCGAAGGAAAATGTAACTAAGTCGCATGCTCACTTTAAACAAGAATTACAAGAAAAATTAGGAAATAAAGAGAAAGCAACTAATGAAGGAATTCAAATTAAATATACATATCAGAATGCGTTTAACGGCGTTTCATTGACTCTTCCAGCAAATCAAATTAAGGATTTACTAGATTTGGATACAGTTAAAGCTGTTTATAGTGATTCAACAATACAAATTAAGCCACCGGTTGAACCAGTCGAAAAGGACCAAACAAAGGTTGATAGTTTACCATTTTTAAAGATTGATAAATTGCATGCGGAAGGTTTTACAGGTAAAAATATTAAGATTGGTGTTATCGATACGGGTATTGACTATAACCATCCTGATTTAAAAGATGCATACAAAGGTGGTTATGATTTCGTAGATAATGATAATGATCCAATGGAAGCAACATACGATCAATGGAAAGCTTCTAAAAAAGCTGAATTTGTTAATGGCAGCTCATATTATACTGATCACGGTACGCATGTTTCCGGAACGATTGCTGGAAGAGGGAAAAATAATTCTGATTATAAAGTAACCGGAGTAGCGCCTGATTCAGACTTATATGTATACCGCGTATTGGGACCTTATGGTTCAGGTTCTAATTCTGCAGTAATTGCAGGAATTGACCGTTCGGTAGCCGATGGGATGAATGTAATTAATCTTTCGCTTGGAGCCTCCATAAACGATCCATTAGAAGCAACAAGCTTAGCGATTGATAATGCCGTTTTAAATGGTGTTACAGCTGTCGTTGCAGCAGGAAACGCTGGAGATAGTATGTACACACTAGGCTCTCCAGGTGCAGCAGCACTTGCATTAACGGTAGGTGCGAGTTCTGTACCAACTGCAGTTACTACATTCGCAAGTAAATTTTTAGTAAACGGTCAAGATACGGATAGTACTCTTCGATTAATGACAAAAAAATGGACAGATGATTTTACTAAAATGTCTGGAAAAACATTTGAAATTGTAAATGTTGGAGAAGGTGGTCCAACAGATTACACAGGAAAAAATGTTCAAGGTAAGATTGCATTTGTTGCTCGAGGGACGTATGCACTTGTTGATAAAATGAACTATGCAAAGCAAAATGGAGCTGTAGGGGTAATTATATACAACAATAATGCCACTGAGGGACAGATCCCGTATTATTTGGGAGAAAGCAATGATAATATCCCGGTATTTTCAATGACAAATAAAGATGGCTTAGCGGTTAGCGATTTATTTAGTAATGGTACACCATCAGTTACATTAGGTAATATTGGTGAAGATGTAATTCCTGGTGATGATTTAGCTAGCTTTAGTTCTAGGGGGCCATCAGGAACTTTATATGATATTAAACCCGAAGTTACAGCACCAGGTGTAGATGTATTATCGACTGTTCCTGCATATATCAATAACAAAAATGATTCAACAGATTATTCTTCTGCATATATGCGAATGTCTGGTACGTCAATGGCAACTCCACATGTTACTGGTATAGCTGCATTATTATTACAAGCTCATCCGGATTATACACCTGCTGATATTAAAACCGTCTTGATGAATACAGCGGATCCTTTAAGAAGTAAATACAGCGTGTTTGAAGTTGGGGCAGGAAGAGTAGATCCTTATGAAGCGATTTATTCACGTATCGAACTAGGCGTTCAAGATACAACGCCATTTATTAAAAATAATGAAAAAGTAAATATTGATGAGCAAACTGGTGGTATTAGTTATGGTTTTATTCCTGTAGATAATAAGGCTATTTCCAAAACTACAAATATATTAATCACAAATCATACTGATAAAATGCAAAAATATAATATTTCGGTAGAATATAACATCGGTACACGTGGATCTTTGGATGCTAAATCAAACGGGGTAAGTGTAACATTACCTAAAGATCTTAAAATGAAGAAAAATAGCCAGGAGATGATTCCTGCAACACTTACGATCCCAACAACTGCTAGTAAAGGAACATATGAGGGCTATATTCATGTTGTGAATGAAAAAGATCCAGACGATCATTATCAAATTCCATTTGGATTCCGTTTAGTAGAAGAAGGCTTTGAATATTTCAAAGTTCATTCGCCAAGCATCTCTACAACTCGTGATAATGCACCATATAGCTTTAAGGCGTCTGATTTAGATTTTAAATTAAATTCACCGATGAAAACATTAGATTTTATTTTAGTAGATCCAAAAACTAATAAAGATTTAGGAATAATTGGTACAATTAATGTGTCAAGTGCAGGAGTTGATAAGGATCTCTATATTCAAAAAGCCTTTACTGGTCGATATTTTCCATTTACAGGTAATGCTAAGAAACCAGTTGGCTACACATCGATTCAAGCAACACAAGGAATATATAAAATGAAAGTAATTGGTACAAATTTAGACGGAAAACAGTACACCAAAACAGACCAAGTATATATCGATAATAACCGTCCAACATTCACATTAGATGATACAAATGCACTACCTAAAGGTGATCTTCCATTTGTTGAATTAGCACCTGGCCAAAAAAAAGTTACTTTATCTGGAAATATTATAGATAATGAAGCAACGGAAATGGAAAATAGCGGTATGAATGTTACACAAGCAACTAATAAAGCTTGGTATGGACCAAACGCTCCGGCCATTGGTATTGCTACTGATGCAAATGGTAAGTTTTCCAAAGAAATATCTGTGGATTCTCCAAATCCAGTCAATATGCTCCAATTTGTAGCGTCGGACAGAGCGGGTAATTCAACGATGGCGAAAGTAGTTTACTATATGAAACCAGGAACACAATATATCTATGCCAAACCAAATAAAGAATCCTTTACAATGGGTGATCAATTAACTTATACGTTCTATGCTCACGGTTTGCAAAATGCAAAAGATCTAACACTTAAATTCGATTACACTTCAAGATTTTTTAACTCAGTCGGATTTAATAAAAATAAGGCTTTATCTGATGATACTCAATTTACAGTTACTTCAACAGGAACTACCAGCAAATCAAATACAATTAATATAAAGGCACCAGGTGATGGTATAACTGGTGATACGCCATTGTTTGATATGCAAGTAGAGACGAACCGAGATACTTTTGTAAACGTTAATACTACTTTTTTCTATATCACTTCATCTTCGTATAAAGATCTAAATGGTAAAACAGTAAACCCGTATACTCAAGTTGGATATTTACCAAGCTACTCAGCTTATTCAGATGCTACTGCAAAAATCAACGCAGCAGGATTGTTAAATGCAAATGGCAGTTTTAACTTTGCAATTGATTACACTACTATCGGTGCACAAGCAAAAGCAAGAGACTCCAATGGTCAATATTATACTGGTGAAATTCAAAAGAATGGAAACATAGTATTCAGTAAACTTCCAATTACGCAACAATTATATACAGTCATCATAGATGTCCCAGGTCATTTTACTACTTACACACCTATGGAAATTGGTCGAAAAGATCGTGATATTTTTATTGGTGAAAGTATCTCTTATCCTACTGTAAGAGAAAATACTGGGGATCTTAATAAAGATAATGTAGTTGATATTTATGATGTAATACTACTCGAACAAAATTGGGGTTCGAATAACCGTAATGCTGATATTAATTTTGATGGTAAAGTTGACTCATTGGATTTCAAGTTACTTGAACCAAATTATTTAAAAGAGAATGATTATGTATTAGATACTCCTACTGGTGTTAAGGAGTATAATGGAAAAACAATTGATTCGATTAAGAAGTCTTTAGGAATCAATTAGGTTTTGAACCTATCCGAATTGGATAGGTTTTTTAGATTGTTGATATTCTTGATTGATTAAATAAAAATGTTAATGGAATCTGAAACAATTTTAATTCGATAGAAAAAGACGAAAATTCAGAATGTTTCTCCTTTAGCTTTTATGCTCTAACATTTTGTATTATGATTCAAATAACAAAGTCTTAGTTAGAGAAGTACAAGTATTAAATAAAAAACAATTTGTAAATACAAAATAAAATGCGAGGTGGAGTATGGAAATTAAATATAGAATTGCCTCAACAAATGATAGTTCAGAAATTGCTAGATTATCAGGTCAATTGGGTTACAATGTTGAAAAAGATGAAGTCATTGAAAGATTAAATAAAATATTAGGTCAGAATGATCATGTTGTCATTGTAGCAGAAATTGAAGGTCAACTTATTGGATGGATTCATGCTCACGGACGATATTTGATTGAGTCTCCACCATATGTTGAAATTGATGGTTTGATTGTTGACAGTACATATAGGGGTCAAAAAATTGGTAAGTTACTAGTGGAAAGATGCGAAGAATGGTCAAAATTATCGGGATTTAAAGAAATACGAGTACGGACAAATGAAACTAGATTAGAGACACTTATTTTTTATGAAAAGATTGGGTTTAAAAATACAAAATCGCAAAAAGTATTTAAAAAAGAATTAATTGTATACTAAAAGTATCATATTACTGATTATGAAAACGAATTTGGTAAATTCACTTCGCTTAAGCTTGTAAACAATTGGAGTTTCCTCCATGTTTACAAGCTTTTTTTGTATAATAAAAAAATTTTAATAGCAAATAGTAAGCAGGATGAAAGTGATGAATAGAGCATCTGATGACACATGTTATTCGTGATTGGTTTTAAGTAAAAGGATAAAAAAATATTTAAACATTATAACGTTATATTGACTAACTCGAATTTAGATGTTATTCTACATTGGAATAATAAACAAGATTGATGTAAACGAATACATTAATCAATTTAGTTTTGTTTACTGAAAAGGATGAGGGGAAATGAAGGATCATTTCGTACTACAGAATGTAAAAATGATAGACGGAAGTTCTGTAGATATCATAGTAGAAAATAAAAAGATTATAGACATTGTAGCTGCTGGAACTGGTAATGGTGAGAAAATAGTAGATTACAAGCATAATGTATTTGTTTCTAGTGGTTGGATTGATCTGCATGTCCATGCATATGCAGAATTTGAGCCATATGGTGATGATGTCGACGAGATCGGTTATAAAACAGGTGTTACTACAATTGTTGATGCGGGTAGCACTGGTGCTGATAATTTGTCCGAATTGGTTAGTAGCTGTAAAAAGTCAAAAACAAATGTTTTCGCATTTTTAAATATTTCGCGAATTGGCTTAAAACGAATTGATGAGTTATCTGATTTGTCTTGGTTAGATGAGGATCAACTCAAAAATACGATTGCAGAGCATAAAGATTTTATTATCGGACTGAAGGCAAGGATTAGCAAAAGTGTAGTAGGTGAAAATGGTGTCGAACCTTTAAAAATAGCGCGTAAGTTTTCTAACGAAACAGATTTACCACTTATGGTTCATATAGGTTCAGGACCTCCAGATATTAATGATGTTCTAAACCTACTTGAAAATAAAGATATTATTACTCACTACTTAAATGGGAAAGCAAATAATTTATTTGATGAAATGGGAAGACCTCTTCCAAATTTTCTAGATGCAATTAATCGAGGTGTTCATTTGGATGTTGGGCATGGCAATGCAAGTTTTTCGTTTAAAACGGCTTTGCAAGCTAAAGAACATGGAATTAAATTCGATACGATTAGTACTGATATTTATCGGAAAAATCGATTGAATGGACCAGTCTATAGTATGTCACATGTTTTATCAAAATTTTTATACTTAGGTTATTCACTAGAAGAGATTATTGATGCTGTTACCGTTAATGCGGCTAAGTGGCTTAATAAACCGGAACTTGGAAGAATTTCAGTAGGAGATATTGCGAACCTCACTTTATTTACTATTGAAGATGAAGTGATAACCTTACTTGATTCTGAAGGAGACAAGCGTAAAGCTGAACAAAAAATCGTAGTAAAAGGAGTGGTTATTAATGGAGAACACGTTGAATGTTAAATATGGTTTGAAAAGGGTAATTAATGCAAGCGGTAGGATGAGTATATTAGGTGTTTCTGCTCCTACGGACACTGTAATGGAAGCGATGAAAATAGGTGGTCAAAATTACGTTGAAATTTCGGACTTAGTTGATAAGGCTGGAATTCATATTGCAGGTCTTCTTAAATCAGAGTCAGCTGTTGTTGTTAACTCTGCTTCAAGTGGAATTGCACTTTCAGTAGCGGCCATTGTAACTGAAGGAAACAGACGTAAAAGCGAAAGATTACACCAAGAACCAATTCATAAAAATGAAATCATTATGTTAAAGGGGCACAACGTACAGTATGGTGCTCCAGTTGAAACAATGATTTTCCTTGGTGGAGGTAAATTAGTAGAAGTCGGTTATGCAAATGAAGGGAAAGTTGAGCATATTGCAGATGCTATTAATGAAAAAACAGCTGCAATTTTATATGTGAAATCTCATCATGCTGTTCAAAAAAATATGATTTCAGTTGAAGAAGCTTGGGAAGTAGCGCGGGCAAATAATGTACCTTTCATTATAGATGCTGCTGCTGAAGAAGATTTGCAAAAATATGTCAAATTTTCTGATTTAGCAATATATAGTGGTTCGAAAGCGATTGAAGGACCTACTTCAGGTATTGTTGCTGGTAAGGAAAAATATATCGAATGGTTAAAAGTACAATTATATTGTATCGGTAGAAGTATGAAAGTTGGTAAAGAAACCACTTTTGGTCTGCTGCAGGCTTTGGATGAATATTTTGTCAAAAAAGATAATAGTGAAAATGAAAAAGCTAGTTTAGAAGTTTTAAAATCACTAGAATCGATCGATGGTTTAAAAGTCACGATTGTACAAGATGAAGCGGGACGAGCTATTTTTAGAGCTCGAATCCAAATTGATCCTGTTGTAACGAAAACTACAGCAAAGGATGTAAATGATCAATTAAAGAATGGTAGTATCGCGATTTACACTCGTGATTACGGAGTTCGTCAAGGATTTTTTGATATTGATCCACGACCACTACAATCAGATGATATTTACGTAATAGAAGCACAACTTAGAGCAATATTAGGAGGAACTGAACAATGACAAAAATTGAAAAACGTTTTTATAACAACCGAGTAGCATTAAATGTTTTAGCTAATAGTATTGAAAATGCAGTTGAAGTTTTTGAAGCTGCAGAAGGTCATGTATTAGTAGGTGTTCTTTCTAAAGATTACCCAACTGTAGAGGCTGCAGTTACAGCAATGAAAGAATACGGTGCAGCAATTGATGAAGCAGTATCGATTGGACTTGGTGCTGGTGATAACAAACAAGCAGCAGTTGTTGCAGAAATCGCTAAACATTATCCAGGAAGTCATATTAATCAAGTATTTCCTGCAGTAGGAGCAACTCGCGCTAACTTAGGTGAAAAAGATAGCTGGATCAATTCCCTTGTATCTCCAACTGGAAAAGTAGGCTATGTAAATATTTCTACTGGACCTGTAAGTGCTGCTAGCGAAACAGCGATTGTACCAATCAAATCTGCGATTGCCTTAGTTCGTGACATGGGTGGAAATGCATTAAAATACTTCCCAATGAAAGGTTTAAAACACGTAGAAGAGTTCCGTGCTGTAGCAAAAGCATGTGGTGAAGAAGGTTTTGCCCTAGAGCCTACAGGTGGTATTGATTTAGAGAATTTTGAAGAGATTTTAGAAATTGCATTGGAAGAAAAAGTACCTAAAATTATCCCACATGTATATTCTTCAATTATTAATGAAGAAACTGGAAAAACTAATCCTGAAGATGTAAGAAAATTATTAGCAATCACTAAAAGTTTGGTTGAAAAATATGCGTAAACAAATTGTTGCTTTCGGAGAAGTAATGATGCGATTGCAAGTGCCAGGGTATGAACTACTGGCACAAGCAAACGCATTACAATATTCTTTCTCGGGAACTGGTGTAAATGTTGCTTCTGCGTTGACTAAACTTGGTCATGAAGGCTATTTGGTAACAAAATTGCCAAACAATCCATTAGGAGATGCTGCGGTTGCTTTCTTACAGCGATTAGGAATTAATCGAAATTATATAACTAGAGGCGGTAAATATCTTGGACTGTATTTTTTAGAAAATGGTTTCGGACAGCGCTCCAGTCGTGTGACTTATACTAATCGGTTAGAAAGTAGCTTTAATACTGCATCTTATATCGATTATGATCTTGATCTAATTGCAAAACAAGCAGATGTGATCCATTTTTGTGGTATTACACTAGCGATGACAGATGATGTCAGAGAAACAATGAAAATGCTCGCGAAAAAAGTAAAAGAAAATGGCGGATTAGTTTGTTTCGATTGTAATTACAGACCTTCTTTATGGGATGGAGGATATAGTAAAGCAAAACCTCATTATGAAGAAATGCTAGCTTTAGCTGATATCGTGATGATGAATGAGAAAGATGCGATGTATGTTTTAGGAATGGAGACAGAAGGTACTTCCCGGGAAACACAACTGAAAGACCTTATTCCTAAAGTTGCAAAACAATATAACATACAAACTATTGCTGGAACGCACCGAGCAATTAATAGTGATAATTCACATTCATTACGTGGATATATTTACACGAATGGAGAGTTTCACTTCTCGGAAAATACTTCATTTTCCGTATACGATCGAATTGGTGCTGGAGATGCTTATACTAGCGGTATACTACATGGTGTGTTAACTGAGTTTTCACCAGAAAAAACCGTTCAATTTGCTCAAACAGCGGGTATGTTAGCATGTACGATTGTTGGAGATACTCCAATGTCAACTGAAGCAGAAATTTTATCAGCTATGGCTGGGACAATTGATGATATTAAGCGCTAAAAAAGGAGAGGTAAGGGAATGAGTGTGAATCGTAGAAAAGGACCGTTATATTTACAAATTAAAGAGATGATAAAGGATCGAATTTTACACGGAGTTTATCCAATTCACACAAATATTCCCTCTGAACCTCAGTTAGAAGAAGAGTTTAGTGTTAGTAAAATTACGATTAGAAATGCTATAAAAGAACTTGTTCAAGAAGGATACTTAGAAAAGAAAAGTGGTAAAGGAACAAAGGTTATTGCGAATGTAACGAGCGCAAAACTTTCAAAAGGGAAACGTTTTACAGAAATTCTAGTAGAGGAAGGACATCATATTACTAAAAAAGTACTGAGTATAAAAAAGCCGGAAATAACAGCGGATTCTATTCCTTATTCTGTATTTGGTGATAAATATGTCCAAATTGAGCGGATTTATTTACTGGAAAATGAACCATATATTCACTTTACACACTATATTTCAATTGATGTCACAGAAGAAGAAATAGAAGACATACAGATCAGTTCCTTATATCGTTTCTTAGAAGAAAATAATATTCGATTAGAATCTTTCCGAGATGAATTTGCAGTAGCGGTCGCTCCGGATCATGTTTGTGAGATTCTAAATTTAGAAAAAGGCACAACCACATTAAAAAGAATACGTCGTTCTAGTGATGAAGATGGAAATGTTTTAGAAATCAGTGAAGGGTACTATAATACGGCCAAACAAAATTACGTTGTAACTTACAATGATTCAACGCAGTAATGTATCTTCATTATATAAAATGTAAGCGATTACTAAGGGAGAGTGTGAAATAATGGATTTATATTTAATAGGAATTACATTAGTAGCAATCGTTATAGTTATATTAGGAGTATCGTGGTGGAAATGGCATGCATTTATTAGTTTATCAGTAGCTGGCCTTTTCCTAGCCGTTTTTTCTGGCGTATCAATGGATAAAATTGTAACTGCTTATGAAACAGGAGTAGGCGCTGTTCTCGGCCATCTTGTTGGGATTTTAGCTTTAGGTACGATTTTAGGAAAAATGATGTCAGATTCTGGAGCAGGAATGCAAGTAGCTGATTTCTTTATCAAAAAATTCGGCGTAAAAAACCTTCCATGGGCAATGTTGCTTTCAGGATTTATTATTGGAATTCCAGTATTTTTTGAGGTAGGTCTAGTAATCTTGTTACCTCTTGTTATATCAATTCGTAAATCTACCAATTCAAATATTCTATTAATTGGTATCCCAGTACTTGCTGGTTTATCAATCGTACATGGTTTAGTGCCACCACATCCTGGTGCGATGACAGCGATTGGTATTTATAATGCAGACTTAGGACGCGTCCTACTTTATTCATTAATCATTGCTTTTCCAACTGCAATTATTGCAGGTCCTATCTTTTCAAAATGGATTCACAAACGTGTAACGCCAATTGGTGAACCAGAATTAATTCGAGTTGAAACGAAGTCGAATGCTTTACCAAGTACAGGAGTATCATTTTTCATTATTTTACTTCCAGTTTTACTAATGGTGTTAACGGTAATTACACCATACTTATCCCTACCTAGTGCAATCGCTAAATTCTTCATTTTAATTGGTAGCCCTGTAATTGCTCTATTAATCTCTTGTTTTGCAGCATATTACTTATTAGGGTATCGCCAAGGAATGGACAAAACTTTAATCAAAAAATTAACGGATGAATGTTTAACACCTTTAGCTTCAATTATCTTAATCATCGGTGCAGGTGGAGCATTTAAACAAATTCTTATTGAAAGCGGTGTTGGTACTGCCATTGCAACTATGGCTGAACAAATGTCACTATCACCAATCGTACTTGCATTCTTGGTAGCAGGTTTAATAAGAATAGCAACTGGTTCTGCTACGGTTGCTTTAACAACAGCTGCTGGAATTGTTTCACCAGTAGTAGCACATATGACAGGTGTAAACTTAGAATTACTTGTTATTGCAACTGGCGCCGGTTCACTAATGTTTTCACATGTAAATGATGCAGGTTTTTGGTTAGTAAAAGAATACTTAGGATTAACTGTCAAAGAAACATTCAAAACATGGACAGTAATGGAAACACTTCTTTCGTTTGTAGCGTTTGGACTTACATTAGTATTAGATATTTTTATTTAAGAATAAAGGAAGAGGCTGTCTCAAAAGTCAGGTTAACTGACACGAAAGGCGCCTCTTTTTTCAATATTTATAAGAACGCTTTTTAGAACATCAGATATTATTACCAGAGCTTTGGTGATCTAAAGTAGTGGGGGTATTTCATAATAATTTTCATCTATAGTTAATAAAATCGTACTTTATTTTGGTTATTAGAAGAATTTTATACTATTTTGTATGTGTTAGAGCATATTTGGTAGTTTGCCAATTCAAAGTTGCTAGTATTGTAAAATTATTAACTCGTAATACCCTTACTGGCATAGGTAATTATTCAGTTTATTTGCGATTCTTGATTTTTAATTGCAGATTTGCTAATTTTATTTGCGGTTTTCAAGTTTTAATTGCAGATTTGCAATTTTTATTTGCTATTTTCGGATTTTAATTGCAGTCCAATCTTCTTTTCTAGCATTTCTTCATCTAACTGCATTGTTTCACCCCTAAGTTTCAACTTTAAAGACTCGAAAAAATCAAAGGAAGGAATTGGTAGAAAAACTCTATCAAGATAGTCTGAACAATTATATAATTGTCTAATAGAAGTTCGATGACATCGTTGGTCGATCTAGAAGGGTGTGTGAATGATGAAGACTACTTTTAAAATTGTCCTTATCTGCTTATTGTTTTTTTCAACTAGTAACTTAACTTCCTTCATTCAAACTGTTAAAGCAGCGAATGAACCGTCAAGAATGCTCGGCAAACTAGATATGTTTGGTGATGGTCATAGTGAGCGTGACCATTTCAACTCTGTTACCGTAACGGGCGATGATCATGTGGCAGTAGGTTATTCGGACTCAACAGAAGGTGAATTATTGGGCCTTAATAAAGGGTACGAAGATGCCATCATCGTGAAATATGGTCCGAATGGGAACATCAAGTGGACAAAAACGTTTGGTGGTAGTAGCGGTGATGCATTTAATGCAGTTACAACAGCAGGTGATAGTACAGTAGCAGTTGGCTATGCCGCTTCGAATGATGGTGATTTAACCCTAAAAGAGGGTTATATAAATGCCATCATCGTGAAATATGACCGTGATGGGAACGTTGAGTGGAAAAATGAACTAGGAAGTGTCAATAGTAAAAATTCATTTAACTCCGTCACTGCAACAAGTGATGGGTTTATCACTGCTGGTTATTTGAATGGCGATGCGGTTATCGTCAAATATGATAACAATGGGAACCAAATTTGGCTTAAAAAATTTGGTGGTAGTGAATCTGATATGTTTCACTCAGTTATCACAACAAGTGATGGCTATATCGCGGTAGGAGAAACAAGCTCAGAAGATGGAGATGTAACAGGTCTGACCGAAGGATTTCCGACTGGATTCATCGTGAAATACGACGTAGAAGGGAATGTCATTTGGAAAAAAGCATATGGTGGTCGCCTTTTTTCTTCGTACAATAGCATCATAACAACAGATGATGGAGTTATCATCGCAGGAAAAGCTTCGTCTGATGCATTAATTATAAAATATGATGTAAACGGAAACGTTGTATGGAAGAAAACGTTCGGGGGGAGTGGATCAGATGGTTTTAACGCAGTCACACCAACAAGTGATGGGTTTCTAGCTGCGGGTGGTGCGTTCTCGAATGATGGTGATTTGGACCATCTCAATACGGATGGAGAAGATGCATTACTCGTTCAATATGACCGTGATGGTAACGTTGTGTGGAAAAAAACCATTGGTGGCTCGGTTTATGATGAATTTAACGGTGTCACAACAAATGAACACGGAATTCTAGCGGTCGGTTCTGCTGCTTCTGATGATTATGCCATCATACTTGATCTTCGTCCACTTAATCAAATTCAACAACTAACAGTCGATTACGGTACGGATTTCCAGTTAGTTACCGTTAATCCGGCGGATGCAAGTGAAACCTTTCATTGGACCAGTTCGAATCAGTCAATAGTCTATTCCTATTATAACGGGGGAGTTAGTGTGATAGGTCCCGGTTCAGCGGTATTAGAAGGGGTATCCACGAAAAATAATGAAGAGAAACTGACAATTCCAATCGTCGTGAACGATTATGTCAAAGTCACACTGCCTGAGGACCCACTGTATTTGACAATCGGTACAACAGGGAAACTAACAGCAGAGGTGACACCAGTTGATGCGTCTAATCAAACCATCCATTGGTCATCGAGTAATCCGTCGGTTGCAACCGTTGATTCAAATGGGAATGTAACAGCTATTCAAAGAGGAAAGGTTGCAGTTACAGCGACCTCAGAGGTTGGTGAGTACAAAGCAAGAGTACTCGTTATCGTATCTCTTCCGTATCATAAAGTGAGTTTCAATAGCAATGGAGGTTCGTTCGTTTCGGACAGATATTATGAAGAAGGCAGTCTTTTTGATCGACTAGATATACCGCAGCCGACGAAGACTGGGTATGTATTTGGTGGATGGTATAAGGATGAAAATCTTACAAAACCATGGTACGAATCTAGTGATCGAGTCGAATCAGATACGACACTGTATGCGAAGTGGAACATTCGATCGTACAGAGTGGACTTTAATAGTACGGGTGGAAGTCTAGTAAGTCCGACCACTGCTTACGAAAACACGACCATAACGGCGCCTACACCACCTAGACGAACAGGTTATACATTTGCAGGGTGGTATAAATTGAACGGGACAACACCGTGGGTTTTTTCAAGTGATAAAATCACAGCGAATACAATATTGTATGCCAAATGGACGTTGAATCGATACACAGTGAGCTTTAACAGCACTGGTGGAAGTCAAGTTAATTCGATGACAACAAACTATAACACAATCATTAACGCTCCAACAGCACCAAAACGAACAGGTTATACATTTAGTGGGTGGTTCAAAGATTCAAGTGGGAAAACACCGTGGATCTTTACAAGTGATAAAGTCACAGCAAATACAACGCTCTATGCGAAATGGACAGTTAATCAGTACACAGTGAATTTTAATAGTAATGGTGGAAGTAAAGTTAGTGCGAAAACAACAGACTACAACACCACGATCACAGCGCCAACAGCACCCAAACGAACAGGTTACACGTTTGGTGGGTGGTACAAAGAGGCAAGCTTGAAAACACCGTGGAATTTTTCAAGTAATAAAGTCACAACGAATACGATGCTTTATGCGAAATGGACAGTCACGACACCACCTACACCAAAAAGTATCGTGGTGACAAAATCCAGTTCAACCAGTCTCAAAATCGTTTGGAGTCAGGTAACAGGCACTTCGGGATACGAACTCTATCGAGCAACCAAAAGTAGTGGCTCCTATACGCTAATTAAATCAACAACATCTGTTCAAGTGACGAACTCGAATTTAAAAAGAGGGTCTACGTATTACTACAAGGTGAGGGCTTACAAATTAGTGGGAACGAAAAAAGTATACAGTGGGTGGTCAGTCATCCGATCCGCAAAACTGTAAGCATCACTTAAAGATGGGAAAACCGAACAAGTCATGAATAGTAGCGCTCAACCTTCGTGTTGAGCGCTTTTTTGTTATGGGACTCTGCGAATTTAGATGATTGATTTTTAGTTGCAACTTACTTGCAAATTAGTCTAGCATGCTAAATGACTTTTGAAATTAAAAGTAAAATCATATTAAAATCAGTTGCCCATGTCTCAAATTAATGTTCATTAAAATCTAATGGCCGTAAACTAGCTTCGATCTCAGTGCGTTTAGGCTCTAGAAATGGAGGCAATGCTAACCGTTCACCTAAAGCATCAATATTTTCATCTACATCAAATCCAGGGGTATCCGTTGATAATTCGAATAAAATATGATTTGGTTCTCTGAAATAGAGCGCTTTAAAATAGTAGCGTTCTACTTTTCCAGAATTCGTAATCCCTAGTGAATTTAATTTATCAGCCCATTTATTATATTCTTCTTCGTTCGGTACTCTAAAAGCTACATGATGAACACTACCTCGTCCAGGTCTAGCTCTCGGTAAGTCTGGTCTTACTTCCAAGTGAACTTCTGCTCCAGCACCACCTAGTCCGGTTTCGTAAACTTCTATACTTGCAAAATTCTCTTCAATAGAAGGATAAGTGCCAACTAGTCTAAAACCTAAAACATCCGTTAAAGTTTTACTTGTAGGAATCGAATCTTTTACGGTAAGTGTCACTGGACCTAAGCCAAGTATTCCATGCTCGGTTGGGATATTTGATTTATTCCAAGGAGTACCTGGCGCAACACCTTTTTCACCATTATCTGCTACTAAAATTAATCTGGTACCTTCATAATCTTGAAATGCGAGTGTATCTCGATTTGCTCTTTTAATTATTTTATCATGTGAAATATTAAGCTCTTCAAAGCGATTTTTCCAATAATGAAGTGACTCAGTTGTGGCAACTCTTAATGAAGTTGAAGATACGATCGAGTGACCTGGATATGTAGTTCCTAGATGAGGGATATCAAAAAAGGTTATTTCTGTCCCGGGATTTGCTTTTGCATCACCGTAAAATAAGTGATAACTAGAAGTATTATCTTGATTTACTGTTTTCTTAACAAGCCTCATCCCTAAAACTTTAGTGTAAAACTCGTAATTTTTTTCAGCCTTTGTAGTAAGTAGTGAAACATGATGAATTCCCAATAATTCCACTTTCATCACTCCCTTAAAATTTATCATTAAATTATGACTTGCATAATTTTTATGTACATAGTGTAAATGGCTAGAGATTGAAATAGCGATTTATGTTAAACTGATATCTATTAATTATAATATTCAGATAAATGATACAGAAAGGGGAAAATACTTTGTATTTCGGTTATTTATTAATTTTAATATCTGCAATAGCTTTTGGATTAATGCCTATTTTTGCGCTTTATGCTTATGATCAAAATGTAAGTGTGAATACATTATTATTTTTAAGGTTTACATTTGCGACAATTATGTTTTTTAGTTACTTAGTAGTTCGAAAAAAATTAGTTAAAATTACGAAAAAACAATTAGGATTGTTTGTTTTACTAGGTGGAGTATTGTATATGCTTCAATCAAGTTTTTATTTTAGTTCAGTAAAATATATTCCTGCTTCATTAGCAGCATTAATTCTCTATTTATATCCCATTTTTGTAGCAATTCTATCATTTTTAGTAAACAAAGAGCAATTAACAAAAAATATAATGATATCGATTTTACTATCGTTGGCTGGAATTGTACTAGTGTTGGGAGCTCCAGCGCAAAATATAAATCCATTCGGTATCATATTAGCATTAGCTGCAGCAATTGTTTACTCAATATACATAATTGTTGGTGGGAGGATCTCGATGCATGTACCTCCATTAGTAACAAGTGCATATATTTCCTTATTTGCAAGCATTTCATTTTTACTAGTAGGCGTATCGACAAGCACAATACATATTCACTTTAAATTGATTGGTTGGCTATCAATTTTAGGTATTTCGATTATATCAAGTGTTATCTCAATGGGGACATTTTTTGCTGGTGTAAAACGAATAGGACCGACAAAAGGAGCAGTATTAAGTATGGTTGAACCAGTAGTAACAATCACATTTTCAACCATTCTATTCCATGAAAATATGAGTTTACTGCAAATAATAGGTGGGACTATTGTTCTAGGTGGAGCGCTATTAGTTGTTCTTACTAGTGAGAAAAGAAAGATAGTTGAGAATAAAATGGATTTTTAAATGGTATATGATAAACTGTATTTAGAATCTTAGTTTAATAAAATGTAAATGTTAAAGATGGCTGCTTATGCAGCTATTTTTTAATTTGTAAAGGGGTAAAATAGTATGTTTGAATTAAACTTAAAAAATGGAGATCTAGTAAAAGTACGTCAAGCAACAGGAACTGATGCTAAATCAATGATAGAATTTTATAACATCGTAGGTGGAGAAACGAATTTTTTATCATTCGGAGGAAACGAGTTTAAAAGAAATGAAGCTGAATATAAGACATATTTAGAAGATACATTCGAAGAAAAAAATTCAATTATTTTATTAGTTACCAACAATGATCAAATAATAAGTATCGGTTCCATCAATTCCAGTCAAAAGGAACGTACAAAGCATGTTGGTACGCTAGGTATAGTAGTTAAAAAAGAATATTGGGGATTAAGTATTGGGAAATTATTAATGCAATCTTTAATTGATTGGGCTAAACAAAATGATCTAACTCGAAAAATTCAATTAGTTACGAATGAAGATAATCTTAAAGCCATTGAATTGTATAAAAAATTAGGATTTGAAATTGAAGGGGTAATGAAAGAAGATACTTATCTAAACGGAAAGTATTGTAATACTTTAATGATGGGCTTATTTCTTAAATAGTACTGAAAATTAATCTTCTATAATAGAATTTTGCCGACAAAGCTCTGTACTTGGCTAAAATGAATGGTAGAAATCAAGTAAACGTATATTCTAGTAAGTTAGAAATGACTTTCGTTAAAAAGCCTTGTGATAATTAATCACAAGGCTTTTTGCTATAGTAGCGATAGTTTTTAGAAGCACGTAAACGATCTAATTCGTCTTGTATCAATTCCAAAGAAAACCCATCTCCAGCCAATCCATCTCCAGCCTGCAACTGATTGTCTGCCCACGAAGGTTGGAAAGTACCAAAATTGTTCTCCATTATTCAACCAAACATAAGTATTTCTAAATCGACAACCAGCAATTGCACCTGGATCTATTGCGAATGCTGTAGCTTGAGACATTTGTGGAGTGAATGAAGGCGGTGGTGCAGTCGGTTGACCTTGAGCCGTGCCTTGACCTCCGCCACCCGGTTGTCCCGGAAATCCACCCGGTTGCCCTGGGAATCCACCTGGTTGCCCTGGGAATCCGCCCGGTTGTCCTGGAAATCCTGGAAATGTCCGATATTGAGGGAAAAAGTTCATTTTATCAACTCCTTTTTTAGTTTAATCCTTATTAAAGTATGAAAATTAATGTTATTTGTTTGGGCTGATAGTTAAATATCCATTTTAATTAGCGATGTTGGTATTATAGAAAGAAGATTATTATTATGAAGGTTTATAGAATGATCATTTCATATAGAAACACATCAAAGAGAAGACTGATCCACTTCTCTTTTTTAATGTTCATAGATAGGAAATTCTTAGTTCTACTGTAAACCAATTATTTTCTAAAATATAAAGCGCTTTTAGTTAATAACACCTATTTTTACTTTTAAAAGTAAAAAAATTACTCTATAAAGTAAAAAACACTTGCATAATTCTGTAAATTCGAATAAATTAAACTTAAAGGAGGAGAAAAATGGAAAATTTACGCTTGAATGTCGCATTATTACGCCGTAGAGTACCGAATTTGACTACTTCTGCGAAATCTGTTGGACTTCGACCAGCAACTGTTTCAAATTTATGTACTGGTAAAATTCCAATTGGTCGCTCAGAAGTAAGAACACTAGTCGCATTAGCCGCTTTAGCAGAATGTACATTGGATGAACTGATTATTAGAGGGGAGAAGATTGAGATGATTGAAACGGGTATAAAAACGCTTGATTTATTTGCTCCATTAGTAAAAGGTGGTACAGTCGGGTTAGTTGCAAGACCAGGCATGGGTCAATTAGTTGTATTAGCTGAAATGTTATATAAATTAAAGAATGATTCATATTTTACGATTTTACTAAAACCAGAAGGTGAGCATCCTGAAATTGACGATATTTTAGCAGATGTAAATTTAGTATGTTATTCAATTGATGAGGTTTATGAAGCGATTGCAAAAGCGGGAAAAAATGTTGAGTTTGCTTTCGCAGCCGATCGTTCAAACGTCATTACTGGTGATATAAACCGTCTCCAACAAAAATTAGCAGATATCGGTATTGAAGATGTAACTACTTTTTTAGTTGATTTAAAAGGGGAAGCGGTGGATGAAGATTTCCCTTACGGACCCTTAGAAACATTATGGCAGTTTGATGCAGACTTAGCTTTCAGACATAAATACCCTGCAATTAATCCTATTCATTCGACATCTACAGTTTTAGAAGATAATCAACCAGACCATACCCACAACCAAGTGCAAAAAGCAGCTCAGAAATTACTACGTCGATATCGTGAGTTGAGATCGTTTGTTGCAGTACATGGATTAGATTCATTAGCCGAAAATGAAAAATTAACATATAAACGGGGTGAATTATTAGAAGCCTATTTAACTCAACCATTTTTCGTAGCAGAAGAATTCACAGGTACAAAAGGAGCATCTGTTAATTTGCAAAATACTTTACAAGATGTTCGAAAACTAATTGATGGTGCTTACGACTTGATGGAAGTAGATAAAATGAATTTTATTGGTAGCCTGTAGAAATGTAAAACATCATTACTTTAATGAACAGTGTGACGCTTATGCTTGTGTCACACCTTTTTTAATATTTACCTAAATTTAGTTTTCTGGCGAATGGTAGTATAAAATTTAAGAATTATTTAAGAATTTAATAATAGGCAATTAATTTTTCTAAATTATACTATGCCAAAATAAGTAACAAAAATGAAATATTATAATAGTTCATCACTCGCCTGAAAGTTGGAATATATATTGTCGATTCGAAAACGGTTAATCTTATCTAATATTGCTATGATTGTTATTCCAATCATTTCTTTTATCCTCATCGAGATTTTACTCGGTCTGTTTTACTATAAAGTTTTTGTGCCTAAATTTAATGATCATCCACCACATTCGTTTTATTTTTTTCGATTCGGAATCATTGTCCCTATTTTTGCAATTACAAATGGAGTGCTATCATATTTAGTTTCAAGAACTATACTAAGACCAGTAAAAAATCTTACTAATGCTGCTAAACAAATTAGTGAAGGAAATTTAAATTTTGAAGTTAAACCACTTAGTAATGATGAACTCGGTCAATTAGCTATTAGCTTTGAATTAATGAGAAGAAATCTAAAAGAGTCAGCTGAAATACAGAAAAAATACGAAGAAAATCGAAAAGAATTAATTGCTAATATTTCACATGATCTAAAAACGCCAATTACATCAATAAAGGGATATATTGAAGGAATTAAAGATGGCGTAGCGAACACACCAGAAAAAATGGAAAGATATATTGAAACAATTTATATGAAAACTTTGGATATGGATCAATTGATTAATGAGCTATTCCTTTATTCGAAGTTAGATTTAAAACGAGTACCCTTTCATTTTGAAGAAGTAAATATTCATGATTATTTAGTGGATCGGATCGAGGAATTGAAATTTGATTTAGAACCGATAAATGTAAGTATTACTTATCGTAAGAATGTGGATCGAGAAAATAGTATAGTACTAATAGATCGAGAACAATTCAAACGTGTAATGACAAATATCATTCAAAATAGTTTGAAATACATGGATAAAGATGAAAAACAAATTATTATAAAATTAATAGATGACAAAGAAAAAATAACGATAACATTTCATGATAACGGTAAGGGGATTTCGAAAGAGGCACTTCCGTTTATTTTTGATCGTTTTTATCGAGCCGATCCATCAAGAAATCTATCAACTGGTGGGACGGGACTCGGGCTGGCCATTGCAAAAAGAATCATAGAAGAGCACGGTGGAGAAGTATGGGCAGAAAGTCAAATTGGTGAATATACAAACATTTATCTTTCATTAAATAAGAAATCAAACTAAAAGGTGACAAAATGAAAAAGATTTTAATTATTGAAGATGATCAAAGTATCGCATTATTACAAAGAGATTATTTAGAAATAAATGATTTTGAAGTTGAAATAGAATCAAATGGTAAAAGCGGACTTCAAAAAGCTTTATCGAAGGAATATGATTTAATCATACTTGACTTAATGTTACCAGAATTAAATGGCTTTGAAATATGTAAAAAAATCCGAGAAAGTAAAGACATCCCGATCTTAATTGTTTCAGCAAAAACAGAAGATATTGATAAAATTAGAGGATTTGGTCTAGGGGCCGATGATTTTATCGTGAAACCATTTAGTCCAAGTGAATTAATAGCCAGAGTTAAAGCTCATCTTTCAAGGTATCAACGTTTAGCAAATAAAGGTCAAATGAATGAAGAAGAACTTCAAGTAAGGGGACTTACAATTCAAAAAGATTCTAGAAAAGTTCTTGTTAATGGAGAAGAAAAAATATTTACAACAAAGGAGTTTAACCTACTTATCTTTCTTGCTTCAAATCCAAATAAAGTATTTAGTAAAGAATTACTATTTGATCGAATTTGGGGATTTGAAACGGTCGGAGATATTTCTACTGTAACTGTTCATATCCGAAAAATCCGAGAAAAAATAGAAGTTGACCCATCCAACCCGAATTATATTGAGACGATATGGGGAGCGGGATATCGGTTTAAAGATTAAATTTAAATATTTATCAATTTAAGGGTTATCTGGTGAGTTAGTAGTGCTGACTTAAGGGATGACTCTTTTTTATTTACTTACATAGGTGTTATTCGTTATTTACAAGTCTTATTTGTGAGTTTTGTTTGTGCTCTTTAAAGTTATTTAAGTAAATTACAACGTTACCCCAAAAATACAAATTTATTAGTTGTCCTCATACCCTTATAAGTCCTTTCCCTATTTGTAAACCATCGCCAATCAAAATGCAGTTTCGTTGAAGAAATGATTTAAGAAATATTTAAGGAATTGATAATAGTAAGTTTATATCTAGCCACTATGATGAAAAGTATAAAATTAATGAAAACGGAGGGAACAGAGTAGTGGCTAAAAAGAAATTAAATTTAACGAAAAAAAATATATTAGTTAGTGTACATGTTTTAGCAGTTTGTGCTTGGTTTGGAGGTACATTAAGTTTAATAATATTAGGTTTCTATTTAAAAAATGCGCAAAACTCAGATCAGCTTATTTATACATTATCGAGTATGCAGATCATTGATGAAAATTTATTAAAATATCCTGCACTTGCAACTTTAGTTACTGGCATTTTACTTTCTGTTTGGACACAGTGGGGATTAGTAAAGCATTATTGGGTTGTTATAAAACTCGTTTTAACTTTCTTAATTATTCTGATTGGCATCTTTTTGATTAATGATTGGTTCGTATATTTAGTAAAAACCGCAGAAGGATTAGGGGCGAGTGCACTTAATCAAAATAAATTTGAATCAACCTGGCTATCAATTATAATAACTGGAATCTTTAACTTAACTTGCTTAGCATTCATGACATTCATTACGTATTTTAAACCTTTTGGTAAAATTAAAAAAAATAAAAAAGTGGCAACACAATAAAAATTATTTTTTATAAATTTCTAACTGATTAAGAAGTAATACTATTTGAGTATCACTTTTTCACGCTGTTGAAAAACAACCTTGTCAATTAAATTACCAAATTTTCGTAAAAGGAGTAGAGTGATGTTGATTTCCATTACAGGATCCTCGCTTTCCATGGGGCGAGACCTGAGCCTCCTCGGCAAGCCTGCGGGGTCTCAGCCTTCCCGCTAATCCCATAGGAGTCGAGCACCCCTCCATTCCAATCAACTTATTCATCGAAAAAAAGTCTGCAATAAACTCTAATCAAATAGCCTTTACTTAAAATAACCTTAATAGAGTGTAATAAAAATCTTGTAGGTCAACTAATGTCGAACTTTAATTAAAGTAATCAACGGAATTTGATTTCTAAAAATTTGCATTTAATATTTTTAACTTCTGAAAAAAATAATTACTAGTGATTATTAGAATCATAAAATTGCTCAAAATATTTACATTTAAAACCATAATAAATCATCTAAAAATTGATTTTTCATAAATAAGTTCAATTTATTATCTGTTTTCCTAATTGACCATTTTATATTTTAAACATTCTGAAGAAGTAATACTATTTGAGTATTACTTTTTTTTTATGAAAAAACTATCATATTTACCAAAAAATGTAACATTCTAATTAATGTGTTTTTATAGAGCCAAGATTGAAAGTAAGCGTTTAATTTAATATGACATTTGTCATCTTTTTCATATGACGCCTGCTACTACCACTTGGAAAAATAACTTATATAATTAGGATAAAATAATAATGAAAAGTTACAACATTAGGAAGGAACTTCTAAATGTCAAAAGAAAATCAAAAGAGTTTACGAAAACAAATTATTCCTTATGAAAAATCAAATTTAAAAGCTAGTATTTGGCAAATGATTAATACTTTTATTCCATTTATCTTTTTATGGTATCTTGCTTATAAAAGTATTTCTATTTCAGTAGTATTAACAATTTTTATTGATATTGTTGCTGCACTATTCCTAATCAGGATATTTATTATCTTCCATGATTGTTGTCATCAATCATTTTTTAAGAATAAAACAGCAAATAAAGTTCTAGGCACAATTACAGGCGTTGTGACCTTATTTCCTTTCAGCCAGTGGAAGCATAGTCATTCGATTCATCATGCGACAAGTGGTAACTTAGATAAGCGCGGAATTGGAGATATGTGGGTTTTAACTGTTGAAGAGTACGTTGCAGCATCATCCTGGACAAAAATACAATATCGTCTATACCGTAATCCATTAATCATGTTTGGTTTAGGACCAATTTATATCGTATTAATTTCAAATCGATTCAATACAAAAGATGCAAAATTAAAAGAAAGACTAAACACTTATTTAACTAATATTTTAATTGTTGGGGTATCAGCGTTATTTTGCTATACAATAGGTTGGGAAAATTATTTATTAGTGGAAGGTCCGATCTTTTTCATTTCTGCAGTATTAGGAATTTGGCTTTTCTATGTACAGCACCAATTTGAAGACACTTATTTTGAAGAAGATACGAATTGGGAATATGTAAAAGCAGCAGTTGAAGGAAGCTCTTTTTATAAACTTCCAAAATTATTGCAATGGATTACTGGTAATATTGGATACCACCATGTTCATCATTTAAGTCCAAGGGTACCAAATTATAATTTAGAGTCAGTTCATAATAATACGCTTCCATTACAAAATGTACCGACGATTACACTAAAAACAAGTTTAACATCTTTGAAATTCAAATTATGGGATGAAGAAACAAAGCAATTTGTAGGATTTAAAGATATAAAATCAATCTATAAAGTAAATCGCGAAAGTTCAGACACTGTCTGAACTTTCGATGTATTTTATAAAGAATAACTTTGCTAAAATATGATAAGATTGTTAAAGAAGGTCACAAAATGTTTGAATAATGAGGTAAATTTATGTTTAAAAGATATTTAGGCTTCCTAAGAAGTACCGGAATCTCACCATATATTTGGACAGTTTTAGGAATCTCGCCATTTTATTTTATTTTTCTTTCTGCTCATTCCACTTTAAGAATCATAATAGGAATTTTACTAACAATATCATTTTTTATAATCTATCGATTGGCGTACATATCTAAAGGGTGGTCAATTTTTCTGTGGTCATCAATCTTAATCATCATTTCCACTTCAATGAATATACTTTTTAGTTATGTATATTTTGCATTTTTTATAGCTTATATGATTGGAAAGAGAAAAAATCGAGCTACATTTTTAACTTTATATATCCTTCATTTAGTCATCACTACAATATCAATCAACATCACGATTATCCTTCAAGAAGAATTAATAATTAGGCAGCTTCCTTTTATTATCATCACTTGGATTAGCGTTATTTTATTACCATTTAGTCTCTACAGTCGAAATGAAAGAGGGCAATTGGAAGAAAAGCTAGTAGATGCTAATAAACGTATATCAGATCTAGTAAAACTAGAAGAACGTCAAAGAATTGCTCGTGATTTACATGATACACTAGGTCAAAAACTTTCACTGATTGGCTTAAAAAGTGACTTAGCTAGAAAATTAATTACAAAGGATCCGGATTTAGCTCAAAATGAATTAAAAGATGTACAACAAACGGCCAGAACAGCTTTAAATGAGGTTCGAAAAATCGTTTCTCAAATGAGAGGAATTCGAATTAAAGATGAACTAATAAGGATTAAGCAAATTCTACATGCGGCTGAAATTACAGTTGAATGTAACGAAAACTTTCAACTTTCAAATGTTTCCTTACTTACAGAAAATATTGTTAGTATGTGCTTAAAGGAAGCCGTAACAAATGTAGTAAAACATAGTAATGCCACTTTATGTAAAATATCTATTAAACAAATGAAAAATGAAATAATTTTTTCGGTAATAGATAATGGAGTTGGTTGTAAATCGGATAAGTTTACAACCGGTTATGGGTTAATTGGAATGAAGGAACGACTCGAATTTGTGAATGGGACATTAGAGATAAGCTGTGAAAACGGAATGACTTTAATTATGACAGTTCCAATCGATGTTAAACAAATTGAAGTGGAGGAACTAGTATGATTAGGATCGTAATTGCTGAAGACCAACGAATGCTATTAGGTGCTCTTGGTTCTTTACTTAATCTAGAAGATGATATGGAAGTTGTTGGTCAAGCATCAAACGGAGAAGAAGCAGTTAAACTAGTCAAGCAATTACAACCTGACGTTTGCATAATGGATATTGAAATGCCTGGTAAAACTGGACTTGAGGCCGCAGAAGAATTAAAACCTTTAAATTGTAAAGTGATTATATTAACAACTTTTGCTAGATCTGGTTATTTTCAAAGAGCATTAAAAGCGGGTGTAAAGGGCTATTTATTAAAGGATAGTCCAAGTGAAGAGTTAGCAAGCTCAATAAGAAGTATAATTTCCGGGAAGAGAATCTATGCTCCGGAACTAATGGATGATGTATACGCCGAGGAAAATCCGTTAACTGACCGAGAAAAAGAAGTTTTAGAACTAGTAGCCGATGGTAAGAACACACAAGAAATTGCGGATGAATTGAGTCTAAAAACAGGAACAGTTAGAAATTATATATCTATGATTTTGGATAAATTAGAAGTTAAAAATAGAATCGAAGCTATAAAACAATCAAAAGAAAAAGGTTGGTTTAAGTGAAGTTAATGGCAGGAAGAATAAAAAACAAGAAAAGCAAGTAGGGAAAGAATTGAAAACAAAATTTTTCAATCCTTTAACGCCTAAATCCTGCATTCCTTGTTCACCATTTAGTTTCCTGCTTTTCTTTTTTCTTTTTTTCTAGATTTTGTTTTTCGTTTTCCAGATTTGTGTACTTCCTTAAAAAATTCGTCTAGCTCCTGGTTGAACTTATCTGTTTCTTCCAAAAATAATAGATGACTACTATTATAAAAAGGAACAAATTTTGAACCATTTATATTTTTTTGAATAAACTCACCAGCGGCTAATGGGAAAAATCCATGACTACCAAAACATATTAATGTTGGAATATCAACATTACAAAGAGTATCCCGATAATCTACAGCCGTTTGATTAAATACGATTGTACTTGCAATTGCTGCAGGTAATTTATTCATTTCTTTTAGTATCCATTTATATTCTTTTGGATCAGGTTGATCCTTATACATCCCATATATGAAATCACTATTAAACTTGTTTTGGTCTTCTTGGATCGATTGCATTACATTTTTTAAAATCGTAAAATCAAATGCTCCAAACTCCCAATCTGGCCATATATAATCGGATGCAGATTGATCAACAACTGTTAGCGCCTTAATATTTTTACACCCAAATTGATTAACATAATCCCACAATACAAAAGCTCCCATTGACCAACCAACTAAAATTATATCCTTTAAATCTAGTTTTTCGATAAAGCATTTTAAATCACGAGCGTACTGTGCAACTGTATGCCCATATTGAACTTTTGAGGACTTCCCATGTGCACGTAAGTCTAAAGTAATGACGCGATAATTTTTACTAAAATACGGTACTTGTTTATGAAAAAACTTACTACTCATCATAACTCCATGAACAAAAATAACAGTTTGACCTTCTCCATGATCTTCATAATAGAGCTTTGTATGAGAATCAAGTTCTACATATGCCAATTTAATCGCCCCCATTGGCTTTTAAATGTCTTACTTTCCTATATTATTTCATCTCATAATAATTCATGACTATTCACAATTTCTTTGAATAAGACAGTTTAATTAAAAATAACGTTTTAAATCACTTTATTACATTCATGTTATGAAATTGTATACATAAGGATTAATTTGTAATTACATAATGTTTTTCTATTTAAAATAAAAATGTGGTAAAATTCAGATAAATATAGAAATTATCCAAGCATACATTATGAAATAATACCTATCGTTTATTTTTTATTGGAATGATCCTTAAAAAAAATTTCCTGTAATACATAAAACTGACTAGGGTGTGATTTAAATGGAACATGCTGGATTCTATTGGATAGGTTTAATCTTTTGGTTGTTAATTAGTTCTGGATTCATTCTTTTATTTTTGGGATTATGGAAAAAATCCTGGAAAACATTAATAGTGAGCGGAGTTGCTTTAATACTACCAACACTATATTTTGGTGGCGCAGAGAATTGGTTTAGGATGGTTGTATTTCTTCCATTGATTCCATTGGTACTTGCTTATATTATTAAAAAAAACAATGTTTGAGATGGGTTTAATATTCTGATTTGAATGTAAAGGAGAGAAATAAATGAATGTGATTGAGGGTTTTATTGAAGTAACAGGCGGGAAGGTATGGTATCAGTATCATAATAAGCATTCATCTAAAATCCCTGTTGTTGTTATACATGGAGGGCCTGGATCTTCGCATTATTCGATGCAAGGTCTAAACGTATTAGCAGAAGATCGCCCAGTTATTTTTTATGATCAGTTAGGTTGTGGAAAGTCTGACCGTCCAACAGATACTTCCTTATGGAATATTGATAGATTCGTTGAAGAATTAGCGCAAATCCGAGAAGCGTTTTCGCTTGATGAGTTTCATATCCTCGGTCATTCATGGGGAACAACACTTGCTGCAGCTTATTATTTATCAAGACCAGTTGGAGTGAAAAGTATAATTTTTTCTAGCCCTTGTTTAAGTGCCCCGTTATGGGCTGAGGACCAGGACCATAATCGAAAACTACTCCCGCTTGATGTACAAGAAACATTAATAAAGTGCGAGGAAAATGGAACAACAGATTCAGAAGAATACAAAAATGCTAATGCTGTATTTAACAAGCATTTTGTTTGCAGATTAGACCCATATCCAGAATTTCTGAAAAAAGGAAAACACTACAGAAATCCTGAAGTTTACAATATAATGTGGGGTCCATCAGAGTTTCACGTTACTGGAAACTTAAAGGATTTTGACTGTACTTCGAAATTAAAAAATATTCAAGTCCCAACAATGTATACTTGTGGGAGATACGACGAAGCAACACCTAAATCAACAGAATATTTCAGCGAGTTAACGCCAAATGGAAAATTCCACGTATTTGAGCAAAGTGCACATATGCCTTACATTGAAGAACCAGAAGAGTATATTCGAGTAGTTGAAGGCTTTTTGAAGGAAGTTGAATAAACAATTAAATTGTGAAGCGCAAGGTTGTTACCTTGCGTTTTTTTTGATGGTGGATTTCGTTGAGGGTATGAGGCGGGGAATTAGGGGGAATATGAGTTTTAGTAAATTATAGGATGTTCATGAGTAAGTAAAAAGGAGAAAAATTGATTTATAGTAACTCATAGAGAGTTCATGAGTATGTAAAAAGGAAAAAAATTTATTTATAGTAACCCATAGAGGGTTCATGAGTAAGTTAGAAATGAAAAAATAGATTTGAAGTAACTCATAGAGGGTCATGAGTAAGTTAAAAAGGAAAAAAGAGATTTTTAGTAACTCATAGAGGGTTCATGAGTAAGGTAAAAAGGAAAAAAGAGATTTGTAGTAATTCACAAGGGGTTCATGAGTATGTTAAAAAGGAAAAAATAGATTTGTAGTAACTCATAAGATGCTCATGAGTTACTGAAAAAGCAAAAAGGAAAACACCATACATAAAATAGGACCAAATATTATTAGAATTATCTGAAATATCAGGTCCTAAATATGCAAAATTTTCTATTAAACTATCTATTTATTTCGTTATAACTAGCGAATACGTTGTCGCCTCATCCACTGAGTCGCAACCCATTTTTCTCCACTATTAACAGGGCTACCTGCATGAATCGTTAGTTCATTGATTGCTTCGTCCTGATAAAAATATTCAAAGTATAAAGCAGTGCCTTTTTTAGCGGCGACAGAATAATTAAGTGCAGGAAAAATCGTTTCTCCGCCTTCTTCTACATCATTTAAATAGAGAATGAGTGTACTAATCCTATTATTTTTTGTCCTATGATTAGAAAAGTAATCGAAATGTGGTTTATACTGTTGCCCTGGTTCGTAATGAAGAACTTGTAATGGTTCTGCATGTTCGATTGGAATATTCATGATCGTTTCGATTCGATTTTCAATACGTTTAATAAGTTCCGTTTCACTTTCCTCAAAAAACATGCCACTACTTGTTCGCATCTCATTTTCTTCATGAGATAACCCTATTTTTGAGCGTTTCATGCGCAATTTCGCATGGTTGATTAGCTCATCACACTCTTCATCACTTAAAACATTATTAAGTAAGACAACTAATGGTTCTTCTTTCCGAGTATGAATCTCAATCTCGCGATCAATTGTTTGGATAAACGGACCAGTGTGATTAAAAATGGTTTGTTCAGTTTCCTTTAAATTGCCTACTTCTAACATTTTGTCACATCTCCTTGTCTATTTCACTAATACAAATCCTAGGAAAAATTGGTGAGCACATTGATTTGAATAAATTTCGCAAATCATTTTTGTAGAAAAGAAAAAACTGAAATTTGGATTTTTTGATTCAATGCTAAAATACCTGTAGATAAAAAATTTGTTTTTAGATTAAATTCCTCATTGTGATGTTATTTTCCTGCTTAAATCAATGCCTATCAGACTAATGTTTAAAGAAAATTTCGAAATAAATTTTAGGGTATTTAATTTGTGGTAATTCGGGAGTTTTGTCGATTTTCATGTGTTGAAAACCCATCGTATTGATAGTGAGGGGGAGAAGTTTAAGTTAAATAAAAATAGAAATGATATAATTTTATAATATGAAAATATTATCCTATTAAATTATCTAATGGAGCATGAAATGAAAAAATCACTATTTATTGGTCTAACGTCATTATTAATACCATTTGGTTGTGAAAATGAAAAAATTCCATCGCTAGATACTTCAAAATTAAAAAAGTTTGAACAACTAGAACTTACAAAAGAACAAAGAAAAATATTACCTGTTACTTATAAATCCTCTTCGATCGAAGAAGGTTTAAGTGCACTTCCTTTTAAATTGAAGATTCCTAATAATTTTCCACTTGAATTCGATCCTATTAAAACATTATCTATAAATGATATCGATCATAAAGGAAAGAAATTAGATGTACAATATAGTCTTTCTCATATTGATAAGTCAACCCTATTTATAGTACTTGTTATAGTTCATAATTATAAACCTGAACTTGAGGTAGAAGAAAATGAATCGAATGAAATTGTTGAATTAAAGGGTGGGGTACTTGGTACTTATACAGGAAATTCAACTTTAGGTATTTCATATAAACTTGATAACAATAAAGAAGATTTTGATACAGAAGAAAATACGCTTGTTTTCAATAAAAAAGGTATTTATTATGAACTTACTTATGTTTCAAATATTGAAAATACTGAAAAGAATAAACAATATGTCATTAATATCGCAAATAAAATGTTGTAGATTTAGTAAAGTTAACTAAAATCGGATCTTTAGTTTTAATGACTTAAACTTGCATAAATACTAACAGGAAAAAGCTAATTAAACATACTATACGGGGTAAATAAATGAATACAATAACTGAAGTGTTTTATTCTCCATATGAAGTTTTTCAAGCACTCAGTGCACTTCAAGATGAATATAACTGGCTAATAACTGATACAGATTTTTATTTTGAAGAATTTAGTGAAACAATTGAGAACTATCAAATAAAAAATAGTGATAATGACATTTTAGAAATATATTGGATACCACATAAAAACATTTCAAAGATTACTGAACATAAGTATTTTGGTTTATCTTGGGGTGTATTTTCAGCTTTCCCTAAAAATGAAAAGATTGAACTAAGTAATTTAGAAATCATTCCATTTGCAGATGGTAACCCAAGTTTTTGGGTACCAAATCCGAAAACTCAACATCCAAAGGCTTTATTTGAAATAGTATTTTGGGACTCGTCCTATAATTTATTAATTAGTAAAGATGAAAATATATCGAGAATCTTTAGAAATGCATTTGAAGGGTGGAAGGATTTAAACCTTTACAATGTAGAAATTTAACTTAAATATTGCTAATAATATGTTCAAGGGATGCTAATTAGATGGTCAATTATTTCAAATCAACTTATAAAAGAAAAAGGTCAGATAAGTCAAAACTAACTCATCTAACCTTTTAAGCTATCTATTTCATTGGTTGTAAAGCCTTATATCGATCGACTGCTTTTTCATCTGCAGTTTTTGACATTTTGTAATGATAGATTGCATCTTCCCAGTCTCCATACATCGGATTTGGTAATTGGATATACTTTATACCTAGGTCCTTTGCAATTTTATCGACATTATCTTTTCGAGTTTTCAAATCCGCTTTATAAAAGATATCTGATAAATCGTTTGTATTATCGCCTACTAACATAACAATTTCATGGGTTTTTGCAATCTCTGCTTGTCTCGGACCTTTTTGAGCAGTATTTGTTTTTAAAAATAAATGTTTTGAGTCAACATTTGGTAATCCATGTAGATTCAAATTTTTTATTGTGTCATCTCGTGTTTTTTCAGGACGATTTGTAATATAAAAAACATCTACATTCATTTTTTTCGCTGCGAGCAGGAAATCTTTTGCACCAGGGATTAATTCAGCTTTTGCCATATGGATCCATTCATCCCAGCCTTGTGGGTAAGAAGTATTATTTTTAATGGACCAAGCAGTATCTGGGGAATTATCAAGGATTGTTTCATCAATGTCTAAAACAACTGCGGCTGGTTTTGCGTTTTTATTTAATTTATCACTTGCTTTCTTTTTAATCATTGTTTCTGCAAGCTCTTCTTTTGCCTGATTATAAATTTGAATTTGCAAAGCCTTGTTTTCCGCAGAGGATTGAAACCAATTAGTAGACATAACATTATGTTCTTGTGTGCTTCTTGCCAATTCAGCTTTACTAAAACCAATGCCAGCCAATGAACCAAATGCAAATGCAAATAAGATAGAGAGGATAATAACAATTTTTTTCATAATAATTTCCTTTCATATTTATTAAATGTACTAGCTAAATAAAAATTAGGTAGTAAATATGAAAAATTGCTTTTCAAGGTTGTTATTACCTAAAGTCTAGAAAATATTCGCCTAATAATGAAAATTTCATTTACCGTAATTTCGGAAATTTCTGAATTCAGTAAAGAAAGTGATATGATATAAGGGAATTCAATTTTAAATTTGAATGGAGGCTATCGATGACTATTCATTTAGAAATCGTAACAAGAGAAAATTGGGAAGAAGCTTTAAAACTTGAAGTAGATAGAGAACAATTGAATTTTGTTCCTTCGGTTGCAGTATCCATTGCAAAAGTATATATAAAGCCAGATGGTGAAAAAGTGGAATATATCCCATTTGCCATTTATGATGATCAGAAAATGGTCGGATTTATTATGCATGCTTATGAAGAACATACAACAAATAGTTATTGGATAAATGGTTTTTTAGTTGATAAACAGTTTCAGGGTAAAGGTTATGGTAAATTAGCATTTGCTGAAATGATTAAATGGATTGTGAATAAATTTCAGCAATGCAATGAGATTCGCTTAACAGTTCATAAAGATAATAAATTAGCTATGAATTTATATAAGCAATCCGGATTTAATCCGACTGGTGACTACTTTGGAGAAGAAGCAGTTTGGTATTACATTGTTCAGAGATAACTGAATTTTACGTATGATTAATTTTGAATAATATGTGAACAATTTTTTAAATGATAGGAATTAGTAGCTATTTTCAAGAAATAGTAGGGTATGTCAAAAAGTAGGGATTTTCACGTTATGGAGAAATGGGAACGAAGACTAATTAATACGAAACGAGGTACATTTGAAGTATTTTGCAAAGGTGAGGGAGAGCCTTTATGTGTCACACATAATTACTCTGAATTCAATGATATTGGAGATTATTTTGCAAATTCATTTACAAAATTATTTAAAGTATTTTTAATAAATTTAAGAGAAACGGGTAATTCTGAAAAAGCACATTTTCCTTATGAATTAAGTATGTTAGAAACGATTTTTGATTTAGAAGAAATTAGGAAAGCGTTAGGTTATTCGTCCTGGAGTTTTGCTGGACATTCTACCGGTGGAATGCTTGGAATTATTTATGGGATCTATTTTTCAAATTCTTTAAATCATAATATTATTGTTGGGGCTGCAGCAAGAGACTATGCAACATTTTCAGAAAACTGTATTTATAACAGGGCTCATCCGCAATATAATAATATGCAAGAATTAATTGAAAGACTAAAAAGTAACCAATTATCTAATGAAGAAAGAAAAGCGCTATCAATTGAGCGGACAAAGCTTTCTTTACATAAGCCTGAACGATATTATGACTATTTTAATTTACCAATCTCTAAAAAAATGTCAGCAATTCGACTTAATTATTTTAATCGGGAATATCAAATATACGATGTAACAAAAAAGTTAGCATTAATAAGCTGTCCAACTTTAATCATTTGTGGCAAACATGATGTACAATGCCCAATCGAATATTCAGAAGAAATGGCTGAAGGAATTGAAAATTCGAAATTAGTCATTTTTAATGAAAGTAATCATTATCCATTTTTAGAAGAGAAGGAATTATTTTTTAAGGTAGTAAAACAATTTATTAAAAAATCGACTGTAAGAAGTTGAAAGAATGTTTAAATGAAGTCAAAATAAGTACAAATAATATATAGCAATTTAATGATTTCTTTCAACCTCATTATACCCTAGTTAAATTAAGCAAGTAGGTATAGGAATGGGGAAGCGACAGAAGATTATTAACTAAATTAAGGAATACAGAAATTTTAGTTAATAATCAGCCCAATCATGATTCCAAAGCGATTCAAATGAATCGTTTTTTATTTTTTTGAATTGTTAAAAAAAGGTTAATTCATGGTAAAATATTTTTAATATAAATTATTAATATTTGTATTTGAAAATAATTAACTTCATATTTAAGGAGCATACAAAATGAATTTACCAATCCTTTTCGCTATTATTGCGTTAGTTCTATCATTAGTCTGTGGTTCTGGATTTAGCCCATTATTAATAACAAATGTTTTATTAGCCTTAATCGCAGGTATATTATATGAACGAAGAGAAGAAAAACAAGTTAATGAATAATTTACAAAAGCTGGAGGACTAAAGTTGTTAACCATTTATTTAACAAGACATGGTGAAACGGTGTGGAATATCGAAAATCGATTACAAGGCTCAAAAGATTCCGAACTTACTGCTAGTGGGATTAGTGATGCTAAATTATTAAGTGAAAAATTAGCAAAAGTGAATTTTAGAAAAATATATACTAGTTCGAGTAAACGTGCAGTAACAACTGCAAATATTTTAAAAAACAATCCCACAATTCCAATTATTGAAGAAGATGATTTAAAAGAGATTAATTTTGGTGATTGGGAAGGGAAAACGAAACAAGAAATTAATGCGGGCTTTGAAAATGAATTCGAATCGCTATGGAAAACACCACATTTATACGATCATAGTCCACATCAAGGTGAGAGTTTACTAGACTTAAGAGCAAGAGTAGGTAATGTTATCCAAAATATTTTAAATTCAAATGAAGAAGGAAATATATTAATTGTTACACATGCAGTTGTATTGGCGACAATTGTAGCTCATTTAAAGCAATCACCAAATGAAAAATTATGGGATCTACCTTATGTCCATGGAACAAGTTTAACGGTTATTAATTTTGATGAAGATAAAGAGTTGGAATTTAAAGTACTTTGCGATACAACTCATTTAGATCGTATTTAATGTTTTTACTAAAATATGTTAGCCTACCTAATTTAAAATATAGGTAGGCTATTTTAATGATTAAATTGATTGGAAAGATTTTTCATTTTTATTGAATTTGTTAACTTCTTGATCAATCACCTTAATTAATAGGATTGTAACGAATACAAAAATAACGTCTATAAAATAGATTAATAAGTTTAAATAAGTTTCCTGTAGCATAATGCCAAGCATTGCTCCCATCATACCACCCATAATTCCCGCAGTTATACCTTCTAGTACAGCCATTAATGATAATGGTTTACCTGTTAAGTATCCTATTAATATGCCTGCAGTCATTGAAATAATTGTAGGAATGGTCAAATCTGTATTCCGAAAAATAATACCAAAGATTGTACCAATTGTAACACTTGTCATCATTGAATTCGTCATACTGATCATTTTTCCGGCTGTACAAGAAAGTTTTTCTTTTTTTCTATTTGCGATTAAGATGACATATGATGAAAGTAGTACAGTTAAGACAATGCTAGCCCATTCTAAGAACATTAAGTTAAACTCCTCCCTATGTAGGATTCTTAGTTGTTTGAGTTATAACGTTCAATTATATGTTGAAAAAGCTTAATTGTATGAATGAGATTTCAATAATTTTATTTATGCTTTTACATTTATATCACAAATTTAATTAACCGTTTTAAGTAAAGTAAGGGTGAGGATTTTATTTAAAAAGGAGTGATGTTAATGAAGAAATTCTTTTACATATTCATAACTATGTTATTTATTTTACTAGTTTGTTCTGGCTGTGGAAAAAAGGCTGAAATTAAATCGAGCCCTTTTTTAGATCATATTCAATTTTCAATTAACGAAAAAAAATTAACAAATAAAAAACATACTCATGTGTATCAAGTAAATTTAGTAGATTCAGATGGTAAAGAAGTAGATGTAGATTCGATTAATTTTAAAATGGAAATGAAAAGTATGAATCATCATGTTGAAGCGAGTATGAAGAAAATAAATACAGGTATATATGAAGTGAGCTTGGAACTGCCGATGGAAGGTACTTGGAGTAAACAAATTATCTTAAAAAAGGGTAAAAATGAACGTAAAGTAACATTTAAATAAAGAAAAATAAGAAAAAGATAGTAAATTTAGTAAACTAGACTATTTTTACTATCTTTTTTTGAATGCCAGATTGTTACCTGCTTCTATTATTAAATAATTAATCTACAACAATATAACCAATCATTGGTGTTCCATCATGAGAGTGAGTATCACAAATTAATCGGTATGTACCTTCTTTTTTAAAGAATAAAGGTACTTCAGTCGTTTTACCTTTAACAACTACACCGGTGATATTTGTTCCTTCGATATGGAAACTATGTTCTTTTCCATTTATTCCATGAATTTTTAGATTTACTTTTTGGTTTTTTTCAACAACGATCGTACCTGGATCCCATCTATAAGCTTCAATTTCCGTTCCATCATCTAGCTTTGTACTGAATTCGGCTGTAATCATATCGATGTCTATTGTTTTTACGTGTTGCTGCTCTACTGCAGTCTGAACTGAATTTGGTGTTAAGTAATACCAACCACTTAATCCAATTACTACAAGGAGAAAGCAAATTAATAACCATTTTTTCTTAATAAAAATAAAGTGCATAAGACACCTCCAAAATTAATTTCATATTATAAAATATGCTTATCCTATTAATAACTTGTCTACTAATTCTACATTCATAATTTACATAATTATTTCTATTTTTCATAATGTATAGAAGGGATTCATTACTAAATTTGGATTATTCAAGAATGGTAATCTACTATATAATGGAAATATAGTAATTTTTTTGGAGGGGATTTGATGTTTAAAAAAGTACTAGCTAGACTAGGAATTGGAGCAGCTTCGGTAAATACAATTATTCATACAAGAGATTTATTTCCAGGAAAAAATGTTGAAGGTGTAGTTGAAGTTAAGGGTGGTTCAGTTGCACAAGAAATTAATCATATTGGGCTTAAGTTAAAATCATATGCTAAAAAGAAAAGTGGAGACGATGAGGTAAACGTTAAAATTCAATTGCATGAAGAACGTGTATCTGGAAAAATGAAAATTGAAGCGAATGAAGAAAAAGTAATTCCTTTTTCGTTCCAATTGCCATTTTACACACCGATTACAATAAGGCATGGCCAGGTTTGGATTGAAACTGATTTAGATATCGATTTAAGTATTGACCCAACAGATACTGATTTCTTAAAGGTTCTTGCACATGAAGAATTAGCAAACTTTGTAGAAGCATTTAAAATTCTTGGCTTCCGTTTACGTCAGGTCGAGGTGGAGTCTCAAAAAGGTCGATTCTATCAAGAGTGGGAGTTTGTTCCTAACTCTAAAAGAGAATGGCGATTTGATGAAATTGAATGTATGATCGAACCGAATAAAGATGGACTGTTTATGATGATAGCAGTAGATAAAGCTGGTTCATATCGTGGTTTAACAGGCTTACTACAAGAGTCATTCGGGTTAGATGAAAAGAAAACATCTCTTAGTTTTAAAAATGAGCAACTTAAAGATGTACAATCAGTTGCAAATTCGGTTAGGGCGTTTTTACAACAATATAATTGATAAAAAAGTAAAATAGAGTTTTTGTCTCTTGCTTTTAAATTTTTACATTATCATAAATTCTCATTCTTTAGACTGAATTTAAATGGAATTTTTAATAAAAACTATCCGTAAAAGAATTTATAGAATACAATAGTATTTATTAGAAAAAATTAACATTTTTATGTTGAAAAGGAGATTTTATGAAGTCTAACGTTAAAAATATGAAATGGATTTCAGGTGGTTTTGAAGCATTACTCGGGATACCTGTTTTAGGTGGCTGGATCGTTTTTGGTTTTGGTTATACGCCATTATTTATAGCTTTAATCCTCCACATTATTACACTCGTTTTAGCGAAAAAGGCTGGCGTCTCTGCGATTGGAAATATTTTTGGGATCATAACTTCTTGTCTTGCATGGATTCCGATATTAGGTATGATTTTGCATATTCTATCAGCCATTTTTATTTTAATTGGTGCAGCGACTCAACGTTCAAAATAGAGTGATTTATAAGTAAGATATAATTGGTAACTAAGAACAAGACTAACGTCAGGTTAGTCTTTCATTATTTTTAAGAAAGAGTGATAAAGTTGGTCTTTTTCTTAATCAGTGGTTTTTTCATTCTTCTTATTCTAGGAATCGTTTTAATAATAAAGGGTTTTTTAGTAAAAGGACTAATATTGATTAGTATAAGTATCGTTTTTGGAATTATTATGATTATTTACTATGAACGGAGAAGACAGAATAGGAGATTCGATTGGTGTGATTGCGGTGATTTTGGTTATATACCAGATTGTGACTTGCCTGATTGTCATCATCACATGCCTGATTGCACACCGGATTGTGCACCTGATTGTGATTGTAGCCCAGATTGTCCAAGCTAATAGGGGGATTATTTTTGATTTTGAATTGGATACCATGTCATCGTAAAAAAGAAAGGTCATTTCATATAGGCTCTTATACTTTTCCACTTTGTGCAAGGTGTACTGCCATACTTCTAGGTTATTTGTTTCTTCCTTTTCTATTTATGATTTCTTCCTTTATACTTTGGTGGTACATTCCTATTTTAATGACTCCGTTATTGATTGATGGGTATACACAGAAATGGAAATGGAGAGAAAGTAATAATTCCTTACGTTTCATAACAGGATTCTTATTTGGAATTGCTCAAACAATGTTGATTGTAAGGTCTGTTTTATTTTTGATAAAAATTCTTATATAACTTCTTTATCAAGCTAATGAATTTTTTTCTACCTGATTGGTTAAAGTAACATTTAGATTCTTTACTAAGGAGGATTAAAAAATGGAAGATACACATGAATTTGTCGAAAAATTACATGAAAAACAAAGAAAAGACCAAAAAAATAAAGAACACCAAGGTAATGGAACACCAAATGAAAAATTACCTACTAAGCAACATGGAACAAATAAATAATAAATGTTTTACTAGCCGTGGTAATTAACATGGCTAGTTTTATTTTGTTAAAAGAAAGGAAGACATCTAAATGTCTTCCTACTCCTTAATTATCCTTTTTTACCATCTATGTGCCTTAGCGTTGCTTCTTAAAATGATCGTGTTCTGAGACTCCATAGTATGTCCATTGACTTGTGATTTAGCATGTTTAGGTCTAGTCCAATTGTGGTAAAATTTCTGAGAATGAGGATCTAAATGATTTTTTAATGTCATGTTTGATTCACCTCTAAGATAATTTAGGATATCTTTGATATTCAATTGAATATCGTTGTTAGTATTTGAAAATTAGTTGAAAAAGATACTATTTTAAAACACTAAAATTATTTAGATCTAATTTAAGATGAGATATTGAAATTAAGAATATAAATTAACTTCATATTTTTAGGTGAAAATAGAATTTCATTTAAGAAAATTGTTAAATCTAAAATTTAATGGTAATTAATGAGCGTTTTAATTGATTATCCATCGTATCGTTTATTATTATTTTAAGTAATAGAAAAAAACATTTTGTTAAGTTGCTGAAAGATGAAGGCAATTTTCAATTAGAATTAAACACTAATGTATTAACTAAAACAATGATGTATTTTCAAAGAGGAGATTATTTAAATTTAGAAATATTTTTTTCAATTTATTCAAAGGGGAAACCGGGATGGATATTCAAAATGAGGTCTTACAATTTAAAATGGATATAGGTGTTAAAAAACCTGATAGTATTAAAAATAAAGAAGTTAAATGCCCATTTTGTGATCGTGAAAACTTAACGGATATTATCGATACTTCTGGCTCAATCATTTTTTTAAAAAATAAATTTCCAACATTAGAAGATACTTTTCAAACTGTTATTATTGAAAGCGATGATTGTGAAGGAGATCCTTCGAAATATTCGTTAACACATTTGACAGAATTATTAGTCTTTGCAATTGATAAATGGGGTGATATGGAATCGACAGGAGAATACAAATCTGTTATTTTATATAAAAATCATGGCCCATTATCTGGGGGTACACTAACTCATCCACATATGCAAATTGTTGGCTTGAAAAATATTGATTACAACAAAAAGGTAACAGATGTGTATTTCGAAGGGATTACCATTTCGTCGGATAATGGATATGAATTAAACATTTCTACTCATCCAATTATGGGATTTAGAGAATTCAATATACTAATTGATGATCAGAAATTTATTCCACAAATGGCCGTCTACTTACAAACGGTTACACATTATTTACTTAACCATTTTTATAAAGGACTTCAAAGCTATAATTTATTCTTTTATAAATGGAAAGGGAAAATTATTTGTAAAATTATTCCTAGATTTGTTGTTTCACCATTATTTATCGGGTATTCAATTTCTCAAGTGTCTAACCAGTTAGAAGTACATAAAGATCAAATACTTAGTCTTTACCAAAAAGAATTAGAGGGATTATCTTCAATTTAAAAAGAGCTTACGCGTTGTTGTAAGCTCTTTTTTATATTGTTGAGATTTTTTTAGTAGAACTTGCCTAGATCAACTTCCTTGTATCTATAATATGTTTATTTAATGAATAATTCGTTTTTTAACTCTCTAATTTGTTCAATATGACGTTTTTCATGAACACCTATAAAAGGAATCCATTGTTTTAAATTGATTTGTCCAAAGATGGGATGCGGTATGCCTTTATCATCCAATTTATGATCTTTAGTTAGTTCAACAAATTCATGTAGTGATTTTCTAGATTGGTTCAATTTCTCAGTCATTTCCATTTTAGTAATGAATTGATCAATTGGTTCAAAATGAGGTGGAGAGGTTATTTTTTTAGTACGATCAGTTACTAGGTGAATTGGCTTATCTGGAATAACTTCACTAGGTGCTTCATTAAATGTTCGTGTCATTAGCTTTACTAATTTAGATTCCATTAAGTATAAATGGTCAAGAACTTGCATAATGGACCATTTTTCATTATTTACCTTCTTATTTAACTGTTCATCTGATAAATGTTCAATAACTTCCATCAGTTCTTCACGAATTTGGATATTTTCCTTCAAAAGATATTCCCCATTTCTATTTTAATAATTGTAAACCAAAATTTTTTACAAGACTCTATGAATCTAAAATTTGAGTATTACTTATTTAGATAAATATTATGAGTAATCATAAGAAATAATATAAAAAACAAATAGTAATTCTTATTTTTAATTTAATGTAGCTTGTAAATTTTTACAAATTTGAACGGTTTTGAATGAGTTTGAATGATTTAGATTGTTATTGAATGTTTTTGGAAGAAAATGATTGATTTTTTATTTTTGGTGTCTTATACTTGGTTTTATGAAAGGATGAATTTTATGTTAACTCCGGAAAGACAACAATTCATTATAGAGATGATAAAGAGAATGGGTATTGTGAAATTGAGGGATATCGTAGAGGCTACAAATACTTCTGAGTCGACAATACGACGTGATTTAGTTGAGCTTGAGTCTCTTAATCTCTTAAAAAGAGTTCATGGTGGTGCAGCTTCAATCAATAGCAAAGCCACTGAGTTGAGTATGACTGAAAAAACATCCAAAAACGTTCAAAGTAAAAAATTAATCGCCGGGCTTGCAGTAACTCAAATTAATGAAGGCGATTGTATATATTTAGATGCTGGAAGTACGACATTTGAAATGATTCCTTTATTAAAGGGGTTAGATGTAACAGTCGTTACGAATGGATTAATGCATGTTGAAGCACTTTTTGAAAATGAAGTGTCTGCATATCTTATAGGTGGAAAAATGAAAGGGCATACAAAAGCATTGATTGGGAGTATGGCTTCTGAAAGTCTAAAGAATTATCGGTTTGATAAATGTTTTATTGGGGCGAACGGTATCCATCCCGAGTTTGGTTATACTACGCCAGATCCTGAAGAGGCGTTTGTTAAGAAAACAGCCATCTCTATTTCAGAGAAAGTATTTATAATAGCTGATTATAGTAAATTTGGCGAAACAAGTTTTGCAAAGATTGGTGAAATTGAAGAAGCGATTATTTTAACGGACGAAATAGATGATGTACTAGCTAAACAATTAGAGGAAAAAACATCTTTGATAAAGGTAGTGAAATCATGATTTATACAGTAACACTTAATCCTTCAATTGATTACATCGTTGAAGTTGACGATATCGGGTTAGGAAAAATTAATCGGATGAAAAGGGAAAATAAATTTCCTGGTGGTAAAGGAATTAATGTTTCAAGAGTTTTGAAAAGATTAGATGTCGAAAGCATAGCACTTGGTTTCGTTGGAGGTTTTACAGGAGATTTTATTAAAAATGTGTTGGAAAATGAAAGAGTTACGTCTGACTTTGTTCAAGTGGAAGGCGATTCTAGAATTAATATAAAATTAAAATCTCAATTAGAAACTGAAATTAACGGACAAGGACCTGCAATTTCCGAGGAAAAATTAGATCAATTTTTTTATAAACTAAAACAAATTAAAAAAGGTGATTATGTTGTATTAGCTGGTAGTATCCCTAATACATTACCATCTGATTTATATGAACAATTGACTTTGTGGGGACAAGAAAATGGGATTCATATCATTGTTGATGCAAGTGGAAAAGTACTTTTAGATGTAGTTAAACATCGTCCATTTTTTATCAAGCCAAATCATCATGAATTAGGTGACCTATTTGATGTCAAAATTACTTCAATTGAACAAGCAATCCCGTACGGTAAAAAGTTAGTTAAATTAGGTGCTCAAAATGTAGGAATATCGTTTGCAGGTGATGGAGCGATTCTAATTACAGAGTCTTCCGTTTATGTTTCAAATGTTCCAAAGGGAGAAGTAATTAATTCAGTTGGTGCAGGTGATTCACTTGTGGCTGGTTTTGTTGGTACTTATGTAAAAACAAATAATATTGAAACGGCATTTAAAGTAGGTGTTGCATCAGGTAGTGCGACCGCTTTTTCAGAGGATTTAACAAAAAGAGAGAAAATTGAAGAATTACTTAATCAAGTAAAGATTGAAAAAGATTAGGGGGGACGAAATATGAGAATCACAGAATTATTAAAAATAGATACAGTTCTCATTGATTTGAATTCATCATCAAAAATGTCAGTAATTGATGAATTAATACATGTTTTAGATGTTGCAGGGAAATTAAGCGATCAACAACAGTTTAAAGAAGCGATTTTAACACGTGAGGGTCAAAGTACTACAGGAATTGGAGAAGGTATTGCAATTCCACATGCTAAGACTGCGGCGGTTAAGACTCCTGCAATTGCATTTGGTCGATCAAAAAATGGGATTGATTATGAATCACTTGATGGTCAACCAGCTCATTTATTTTTTATGATTGCAGCTAGTGAAGGAGCAAATAATGCGCATTTAGAAACATTATCTAGATTATCTTCACTATTGATGGATGAAGAATTTCGAGGCTCATTATTAAGTGCAAAAGATGCAAATGAAATTATTCAATTAATCGATCTAAAAGAAAAATCGTTAAATGATGAGAATGTAGAACCAGTTATAGAAGATTCTTCACGTCCACTAGTCCTTGCAGTAACTGCCTGTCCAACAGGTATTGCTCACACTTATATGGCGGCTGATGCTTTAAAGGCAAAAGCAAAGGAATTAAATATTGATTTAAAAGTTGAAACGAATGGATCAACAGGAATAAAAAATGAATTAACAAAAGACGAGATTAATAGAGCAGCAGCTATAATCGTAGCAGCGGATAAACAAGTTGAAGTAAATCGCTTTGATGGAAAGCATGTCATCCAAGTTCCAGTAGCAGATGGTATTCGTAAGTCAAAGGAATTGCTTGAAAGAGCTGTTAAACAAGATGCACCAATTTTTCATGCTAATCAAAATGGTGGTGGCAGTTCTTCAACAAATCAAGGTTCGGGAATATACAAGCACTTAATGAATGGTGTAAGTAATATGTTACCTTTTGTAGTTGGTGGAGGAATTCTAATTGCGTTAGCATTTGCTTTTGGAGGAATTCATACAAAAGGTCCAGTTGCTGAATTACTAATGAAAATTGGAGGAACTGGTGCTTTTAGTTATTTGGTTCCTATTTTAGCCGGTTTCATAGCAAGTTCGATTGCCGATCGACCTGGATTTGTACCAGGGGTTGTTGGTGGATTTTTAGCTTCAAGTGCTGGCGCAGGATTCTTAGGTGGTTTAATAGCTGGTTTCTTAGCAGGTTATGTTGTACTTGGACTAAAGAAAATATTTTCTAAGTTACCTAAATCATTAGAAGGTATTAAGCCGGTTCTATTATATCCAGTATTTGGATTATTAATTACGGGTATTTTAATGGAATTAGTTGTAAATCCTCCTGTAACATATTTAAATTCAGCTTTAACACATTGGTTAAGTAGTTTAAATGGTGGAAACGCTGTATTGTTAGGATTAATTTTAGGTGGAATGATGGCAGTAGATATGGGTGGCCCTATAAATAAAGCTGCATTCACATTTGGTATCGCTGCAATTGCAGCAAATAACTTTGCACCACATGCTGCTGTAATGGCAGGTGGTATGGTACCTCCATTAGGTATTGCTTTAGCTACTACACTTTTCAAATCAAAGTTTACTGAAATGGAACGTAAATCAGGTATTACAAACTATATTATGGGGATTTCTTTTATAACAGAAGGAGCGATACCATTCGCTGCGGCAGACCCAGTAAGGGTAATTGTCAGTTCTGTTGTAGGTTCTTCAATCGCTGGTGGACTTGCAATGGCATTTGGTATTACATTACCTGCGCCACACGGTGGAGCTTTTGTAATTCCGTTAGTAAATAAACCAGTATTGTATTTACTAGCTATCTTAATTGGCTCGATTATCACAGCGATCATGCTTGGAATTTGGAAAAAAAGAGTAAATGAATAATTAAGTACAATAAAAAGGCGACCTTAAAGTCATTATTTTGACTTATAGGATCGCCTTTTTTTATTAAAATGTTAACATTTTTACAAATACTGGGATTTACAAGTGAATAATAACCTTAATTTAACGCAAAATAAATCTAATTTATTGTATGAGTTTGGAAATTAGGTGAAATGCATAATGCGTTCTAATAAACATAACCAAAATAATCGAAGTTCAATCATCGAAATTAGTGGAAATTTGGATCAGAATGTAGAAAATGTAAAAAAATCACTAATAAATACGAGTGATTTAACAATCAGACATTTAATGTTTCATCATAAAAAGATTGTAGTTGTCTATATTAGTACAATTGTAGGTAGGGAAGCTCTTGAAGTCCAAATTATTCAACAAATTATTAATAATCCAAAGGATACGATTCCGAATACAGTAGCAATTAATGATGTTAAAAGTTCGGATTCATTTGATGAATGTATTCTCAGTATTGTAAAAGGAAACACGCTCATTTTCACAGAATTTGAAAAAAATGTAGTAATTTTAGAAACTACTTCCTATCAAAATAGATCTATTCAAGAGCCTAGTAGTGAGCAAACGATCAGGGGCTCCCATGACGGATTAGTAGAATGTATACTGACAAATATCAATCAAATAAGACGAAGAATTAGTAATCCTAATCTTGTTGTAAAAACTTTATCATTAGGGGTAGAATCTGACACGCGAGTAGCAGTTATATATATTGATACGATTGCAAATGAGGAGTTAGTTAAGGAAGTCCATAGACGACTTTCATATATTAATGTTGATTATGTCCATTCACCAGGTAATCTTGAGGAATTCATAGAAGATGACCCTTATTCACCTTTTCCGCAATTATTAACAACTGAGCGATCTGACCGAATAGCTGGAAACTTAATGGAAGGAAAGGTTGCTATTTTAACAGATGGTAGCCCTTCAGCACTTGTTTTACCAATTACTTTTTTCACGTTTTATCAATCACCAGATGACTATAATAGCCGATGGATGGTCGCTTCATTTGCACGTATTTTAAGATTGGTTAGTTTTTTAATTTCTATATCATTGCCTGCTTTATATATTGCATTAGTTTCTTTTCACTTTGAAATTATTCCAATAGATCTAGTATTTAATGTAAAAAGTTCATTAGAAAACGTTCCATACCCACCGTTAATTGAAGCTCTAGGAATGCAAATAATGTTAGAATTGCTTAGAGAATCAGCAATACGGTTACCTAATCCAATTGCCCAAACAATAGGTGTTGTAGGAGGTTTAGTTATTGGAACTGCTGTTGTACAGGCAAATTTAGTTTCAAATACGATGATTGTCGTTATTTCACTTACTGCAATTGCATCATTTGTTGTACCGGACAATGAAATGGGAACATCTGTTCGATTACTGGGTTTTCCTTTAATGTTTGCAGCATCATTAATAGGATTAATAGGAATTGTTTTTGGTCTTAGTATTATCCTAATCCATCTATGTAAACTTGAATCGTTTGGGTCACCATATTTTGCGCCATTTGCTCCATTTAGAAAATCAGACCTAAAAGATACAGTTGTTCGTGCGCCATCATGGAAAATGAAAAAACGACCGTTTGCACCTTTACCAAAGAATTTTAAACGAGAAAATAATTCTAGAGGATGGAAAAATGATGAAAAATGAAAAGATGCTTTCAATAACGCAATTCACATTCGTCATCATTCAAGCTCAAATTGGTGTGGCATTACTTTCACTACCATATGTAGTCCATAAACATGCAGAACACGATGGTTGGATTTCAACATTAGTTGCTGGTGTTGGAGTGTTTTTACTATTACTTATAATGTGGTTACTTGGTACGAGATTTCCGAAAGATACGATTTATGATTATACAACGAAAATAGTCGGTAAATATATTGGGATTGTAGTCTCGTATCTTTATATCTTATTTTTCTTTATTGTTGCGATTTATGTGGTAATCATCACCATTTCAGTACTAAAAAAGTGGATTCTTACATTTACTCCACCTTATGTATTAATCATCTTTATAGTTGGTACAGGGGTTTATTTAGCAAAAGAAAATATGAAAGTAATCGCACGATTTTTTACTTTCGTTTGTATTCTAATTTTATTTTTAATTTTCTTTGAATTTTGTTCTTACAATAATGTAAATTACCGCTATTTATTTCCAATTGGACAGGCGGGTGTAAAAAACATCTTTATAGGAGCACATGATGCTTTAATCTCAATGATGGGATTTGAGTTCATTTTAGTATTATTTCCGTATGTAAAAGGAAAGCCAAATAAAATATTAAAAGCAGGAACGATCGCTATTAGTTTTGTAAGCCTCTTGTATACATTTTTTTTAATTACAAGTTATATGAGTTTTAGCAAAGCAGAAATTGAAATCATACCTGAGCCAATCTTATATTTACTAAAATCATTATCATATGAAGTAATTGAAAGATTAGACCTTGTCTTTCTATCTATTTGGGTTGTACCAATCTTAACTTCATTTGTGACCTACTTATATTTAACTAGTTTCGGAATCAGCAAACTCTTAAAGTTTAAAAGCCATAGTAAAACAACTATTTTTATAGGAATTGTCATGGCGATTATCTGTACTTTTTTACCAAATAGTGAAGAATTTATAATGAAATTTGGGACAATTCTTTCTTTTACAAGTTATGTTTTTATCTTTGTATTACCTTTAATTTTATTAATTGTTTCGCTTATTAGAAAAAAGAAAGAACTCGGTAATTCATATGAAATATAAAATGGTATTGATCTCTTTAATTTGTATTTTGCCTTTAACTAGTTGTTGGGATCAAAGATTACTAAAGGAGTCTAGGCTAGTTTATAGTGCTGGATTTGACTTAGCAGAGGATAATAATATGCAAGTAACTGCAGTCATTAAAACAAATAGTCAAGGCGGAAGTGATCCTTCACAAGTTAAAACAACAAATGTCATTATTACTACTACAGGAAAAACAACAAATGCTTCAAGAATAAAATTTACTCGAAAAGTAGCAGGAGATTATGCTACTAATAAAACAAGGGTTTTATTACTTGGAGATGAATTGTCTAAACAGGCTATTTATCCTATATTCGATGTTATATATAGAGACCCAAGAAGTTCATTAGGTGCAAAAGTTATTATTACTAAGGGCCGAGCGGTAGATGTTTTAAAATTAAGCAAAGTAGAGGAAACCCTTGTAAGTGAAGAAATTTTAGATCTAATAACTAACGCAGAAAGCCATACGATGATTCCTATTGAAAATGTCCAAACGATTTGTACAATTATGTTCGATCCAGGTGAAGATATTTTTTTACCGCTAATTGAAAAAGATGATGATAAATTGATTGATATTTCTGGGGTAGCATTATTTAACGATCAGAAATATACAGGGTATAATCTTTTAGGTGATGAACCTACTATGTTGCTTTTATTTAAAGATCAAATGAAGAAGTACGCAAGATTTAATTTAGAAGTTATTCCGAAAGAAAAAGATATTAGGGAACGGTATATAACGATTCAAGTGAAAAAAAACAAGCCAAAAATGAAAATTAAAGTTTCAAAAGACAATAAAATAACCGTAAATTTAAATCTTAAACTGGACGTTGATACACTTGAGTACGCACATGATGATTTAGCTTCCCAAAAAGAAATTGATATGTTAAATAAAAAAATTTCAAAGCAATTAACAATAAAAGCTGAAAAAATCATTAAAACAGTTCAAGAATCAAATTGTGATGCTTTAGGAATTGGCAGACAGTTAATTTCATTTCATCCTGACGTGTGGAAAAAACTGGATTGGGACAAAGACTATGCTAAAATTACAATTAAACCAAAAGTTGAAGTGAAAATTGTCGGAACAGGTATCTTAAAATAACAAAAAACCATCCATTGAGGATGGTTTTTTGTTTATTTAGATTACAAAATAATAAACACAGAAGAAATGACAAAGTGTTCCAAGCATAATGAAAATATGAAAAATTTCATGAAATCCCCAATTTTTAAAAGATAAAAATTTAGGCTTAATTCCGTAAATCACACCACCAAACGTGTAGAAAATTCCACCTAAGATTAGTGCGAACATTCCTTTCATACTAATCGCATCAGATAAAGGTGCCGAAGCAAGTATAATGACCCATCCTAAAGCGATATAAAGGGCTGTTGATAACCATCTTGGACAACTAAACCATATCAACTTGAACAAAACACCACAAAAAGCAATGAAAGATACAATCGAAAAGATGATCCATCCCAATGTACCTTTTAGACTAATAATACAAAAAGGAGTATATGTACCTGCAATTAAGACAAAGATCATTGAATGATCCATCCGTCTTAAGAAAGCGATTATTTTATCGCTAGCTTTTGCCATATGATAGGTCGTTGAAGCTGAATAGAGAAGAATCATACTTACACCGAATGCAATAACCGCAGATGTTTGTAATACACTTCCACCAGAAAAAGTAGACTTTAAAACCATCGCTAGTAACCCAAATAGGGATAAGACAGCACCAACTAAGTGTGTCATGGAATTAATAGGTTCACGCATAAAGTTCCCCATGTATATCTCCTCCAACTATGTTATGTAGTTTTGATAACTACATATAAAGTTATCATCAACGACATTATATAGTCAAGTGTTTAAAGAACAATTTTTTTATGATAAAATTAACCCGTAAATTACATAAGAAGAGGACGAAATATGAAAAAAATTAATGAATTAATTGAACAAATAGATTTAGATAAAAAAATCTTATTAGATGATATCCCTAATCTTGATCTATATATGGATCAAGTAATCCAATTATTTGATAATAAATTTGCGAAACCAAATTCTAATGAAAAAGTAATGACAAAAACAATGATTAATAATTACGCTAAAGCTAAATTGCTTTTCCCAATAAAAAATAAGAAATACACAAAGAATCACATCATTTTAATCAGTTTAATTTATCATTTAAAAGGTGCACTTTCGATTAATGATATTAAAGAAACTCTAAATGGGTTAAATCAAAGAATACTTGAAAACAATGAAATTAATATTGATGATATATATTCAAGTTTTTTACATTTAAATGAACTAAACGCTGAAAAGTTTAAAACTGAACTGCAACAATCTAGTGAAAATGTAAACAAAGAAATTGAACATATTGATGATGAAAGTAAAGAATATATTGAGAAATTACTCTTAATTACTTCTTTCGTTAATATGAGTAATTTATATAAAAATGCAGCTGAAAAATTAGTAATGGATATGATTGAGAAGCAGAAATAAAATACATTTTTTGAGCTTTGTCGATCGGAAAGGGGCTATTTAATTTAGTAGGTTGCTATTTAAAGTGGCCCCGCCTAATGTTTAGTAGAATGTACGAGGCATTAGGGAATTCTTGATGGAAATGACCTTTCTTTGCAGGTAATATGCCTATATACATCAATTTTTTTTCATTCTAAAAAGGTTTAGAGTAAAATTGCTAGCTTTTCACTTAATATTACTCACGATTGTACAATCTATAGGATGTAATACCTTAACTGGTATGGGTAATTTTTTGTTTTATTTGCTATTCTTTTGAATTTAATTGCAGTTTAGCTGATTTTATTTGCTATTCTCTAATTTTAATTGCAGTTTAGGGGTTTTTAATTGCGATTTTCAGATTTTAATTGCAGTACACTTTTATTTGCACAGATTGACTCCCCATTTTCAAGTCACAAGGACAACATAATGAAGTTATCCAGCACTTATTTGCAGTTTCAATTTAAAATATTTTTCAAATTCTTGCTCTTTCATTCTAATATCAGTCCATTTTTCTTAATTAAGTCTATAATAAAATTTAAATAAGACCATGAAGAGCAAGGGGTGATTTAAATTGCATTCAACTGAAAAACTATATTGGACTTTAATTGAACATAAAAAATGGAAGATTCATATTGCTGCAACAATAAAAGGGTTATGTTTCGTAGGCTCACAATGTGGACCCATTCAAGAATTAATTTTATTTAAGGATAAATACTTTCCTGGAATTGAAATGGAAGAAGATGAAACAATATTAGTAGCTTATAAAAAAGAGATTATTGAATTTTTAGAGGGCGAGCGGACTAATTTTAATAGTAGACTTGATTTTCGTGGTACTGCATTTCAAAATTCAGTTTGGAGTGCGCTATGCTCGATCGGTTATGGAGAAACTAAAACTTATTCAGACATTGCGAGTTACCTAAATAAGCCAAAATCTGTTCGAGCAGTCGGGAGAGCAATTGGTGCAAATCCAATATTGATCATTATTCCTTGTCATCGCGTAATTGGAAAGGATGGATCATTAACTGGCTATCGTGGTGGTTTAGAAATGAAAAAAAGTCTTTTAAAAATTGAAACTAGAAACTAATTAATTAGGAGGTGTTTGGATGGAAAGTGAAATATTTTATAAAAATCCAAAAACCATTCTAAATAAAGGTACAGGTTTTCTCTCAGGATATACTCACTCTTTAAATCCTTATACTGGTTGCTCATATGCATGTTCATATTGCTATGTAAGACAAATGCCTGTTTCACTTTTTCGAAAAAAAGAATGGGGTAGTTGGGTTGATATTAAACAGAGTGCCCCTATTATTCTAGAGAAAGAATTTAAAAAGGCAAAAAGCAAAGATAAAGTAACCATTTTTATGTCATCTAGCACAGATCCATATCAACCGATTGAATATAAAGAAAAATTGACTAGAAGTCTATTAGAAGTCATGCTGCAAAATCAACCAGATTTTTTATTCGTTCAAACTCGGAGTCCGCTTGTAAAAAGAGATATTGATCTCTTAAAGCTATTTAAGGAGAAAGTACGAGTAAGTATGACGATTGAAACAGACTTGGATGAAATAAGAAAGTTTTTCTCACCATATGCACCTCCTATTAATGCACGACTTAAAGTCATCGAAGAGCTTGTAAATGCTGGAATTCCAACCCAAGCTACAATCGCTCCTATTCTCCCTAGTAGCGAGAATTTCCCAAAAAGATTATCGGAAATTGTTCATAGAATCTGTATCGATGATTTTTTTATGGGTGACGGAAGCGGAGGAAAACGAACTGGTCGTCTTGGTATTGAAAAAAAATATGCTGAGCGTAATTTAGAAGATTGGTATGGTCCAGATGCCTATCATATCGTTTATCAACGATTTAAAAAATATTTTTCTGAGGATCAGCTTTTTATTAGTCAAAAAGGTTTTGAACCATAAACCAAAAATTTAAAAACATCAATTCATAAAAAAAAATAGAAAATTGTGGTATTTTAAAGTAGAACCTTTTTATGAATGGAGAGATAAAAGTTGGCAGAAGTAAAAATAATGAATAGTAGTTCGGATATTTTGAAAACGTTTCAAACAGTAAGTCAATTACGTCCACATTTAAGAGAAGATGAATTTGTTAACACGATTAACAGATTAATCAACACAAATCATTATCAACTTGTAGCCGTGATCGAAAATGATGAAGTAACAGCTGTTGCTGGTTATCGTATAACAGAATCATTAGCATGGGGGAAATACTTTTATGTTGACGACTTAATTACAAGTGAAAATCATCGTAAAAAGGGCTATGCACAAATTTTGTGGAATTGGTTAATTAATGAAGCAAAACTAAATAATTGTGAACAATTTCATCTAGATTCTGGGGTACAACGTTACGATGCTCATAGGTTTTATCTTAAAAATAGTTTAAATATTACATGTCATCATTTTCAATTGAATTTTTAACTGACTCAACTGCTTCAAAATTAGTTAGCAGATCGATACTCAATACATTGAGGCTGTGAAAACAGTCTCTTTTTTGATAGTAAATTTAAAAAACTTTACAATTATGCTTACGGACCAAATCTTTTATTATTTATTAGAATTGATTTTAGAAAATAGATTAAAGGAATGATATACTATTTTCAAATAGATACAGGAGGCTTTTACTAAATGAAAGAAAAGAATTCAAAACGGCTAGCCAATATTTCACTAATCGTGGCAACTTGTGGTTTCGCTGCAACAATGCCGTTTCAATCTAAATTATTTCAAATCCTTTCTGGTGGATTTGAGGCAGCTTTAGTTGGTGGTCTTGCGGATTGGTTTGCTGTAACTGCAATGTTTCGTCATCCTCTTGGTATACCGATCCCACATACAGCTTTATTACCTAAAAATAGAAAGAAGATTACTGAGGGGATTTTAAATACACTTAATAATCAATGGCTAAGTAAGGAAAGTTTAATTGAAAAGGTAGAAGAACGTGACTGGGTTAATCAAGGTATTAATGCTTTTGAAAAGATGCTTGAAAATGATGAATCAAGAAATAAAATGGTTCATTCAATCAAACAGTTTGGTGCATCTATTCAGGATGATACAATCAAAAAATTTTTATTAAATACATTTAAACCAACAATTGATTCCATATCATCTCAGAATTTATTAAGTAAAGCTGTCGATACCGTTATTGAAAAAGAATGGGATGCAAAGACATATGAATTTTTAATTAATAAAATCGAAGAAACTGTTAGCCTACCACATATTAAGGAATTAATCGGTAAAGAAGTTATACAGTTTATCGAGCGAAAGTTTTTTATGATTAAAGCTTTTCTACCAATGATTGGAGAAGAGAAAATAACAGAATTTATACATAGCGGATTAATCGATTTACTAACGGAATTAAAACACCCTAATAGTGATCGTAGGAATTTCATTTTATCGTTTATTCGAATGGAAGCTGATAAAACTAAATCGAATGAAAACATTATTCGCCAATTAGATGAATGGAAAAATAAAGGCTATGAATATATTGTAGATCAAGCAATTAAAATGTTTAGAACAAAAATTAATGATGAAGAGTTTATTTTTAATGCGATCCAAAAAATTATTAGCTTCATTAAAAATTCTAATTGGATTGATACTGTTGAGCAAAGTTTTAAGAAACTATTAACAAATACAGTTGAAAAATATCACCATAAAATTAGTGGTTTAGTAAGATACAATATTGAAAAATTATCTACTGAAGAGATAACTGATTTATTGGAAAATAAAATTGGTAAGGATATTACTTGGATTCGTGTCAATGGAGCTGTTTGTGGATTTATTATTGGTTTAGTACTGACTAGTCTAAGATTGATTTTTACATAATATTTAAACATTACTTCCTACAAAAGCCTTAATTAACGTAAAAAGTTAATTAAGGTTTTTTTATATAATGAAAGTTTAAATTGGCATCAGGGAAGAAAAATCGACGCGTTTTCCAATTTTTGGAATTAATTATAAGTGCAACTACTTTTCTGTCTTCGTCTGAAGTCTCGTCAATAAATTAAAAAAATCCAATAAATAGAAACATAAGCATTTTATTGGAAAGAAAAATTTTTTTCATGTATTATAGGTTTGGGTAAAAAATATTTTCCGAATGGATAATTGGGATGAATTATTTGAACTAACATTAGCTCTAAATAAAAATTAAAGATCGTTTGAAATATATTTTTTATTATCAACTAGTTAAAAGTTCGAGTAAGAGGAGGTTTAGTTAATGGATTCTATGTCATTTGTATTATTCGGAGCCACAGGCGATTTAGCAAAACGAAAAATTTTTCCTGCTTTATATAATTTATTTATAGATCAAAAGATGCCAGAGTCTTTTTCAATCATTGGGATTGGTAGAAAAGATTTTTCAAATGATGAATTTCAGAATCAAGTAATGCAATCACTCATTACTTTTTCAAGACGTTCTTTAGAGGATCAAAAAATGGTCCAAGAATTTCTAGATTCAATTCGTTATCAACAGCTAGATATCACGAATAAAGAAGGATTCGTTGATTTATTAGATTTAGTCAAAGAAAGAGAACAGGAATTACAATTACCTGAAAACAGATTATTTTATTTATCTGTAGCACCAGAATTTTTTGAAGTTATTGCATCAAATATTAAGGAAAGTGGACTTGGTACGACAAAAGGTTGGAAACGTCTAATCATTGAAAAACCTTTTGGACGTGACTTGAAAACGGCTAGAGACTTAAATGAAAAATTAAGTAAGTCATTTAAAGAAGATGAGATTTTCCGAATTGATCATTACTTAGGTAAACCTATGGTTCAAAACTTAGAAGCTTTAGAGTTTGCTAATCCAGTTTTACAAGCATTATGGAACAATCAATATATCGCAAATGTTCAAATTACCGCAAGTGAAACAGTCGGAGTTGAAGAACGAGCGGGTTATTATGATAAATCTGGAGCAATTCGAGATATGTTCCAAAATCATATGTTACAAATGTTAATGATGTCTGCTATGCATTTAACTAACCAAAATACGGCTAGTGATGTTAGAGCTGAGAAGAAAAAGGTTCTTGAATCTCTTCGACCTCTATCAAAAGAAGAAGTAGTTTCTCATGTAGTACGTGGTCAATATGGTTCAGGTGAACAAAATGGTAAGAAAGTAGTTGCATATAGACAAGAACCAGGAATTGAATTTTCATCACAAAATGATACTTACGTAGCAGCTAGAGTATTAATCGAAAACGATTTTTGGAAGGGAATTCCATTCTATATCCGTACAGGTAAAAGAATGAAAGAAAAATCTACTCGAATCGTTTTTGAATTCAAAAGTCCGATTCAAAATCTTGCCAAAAAGAACAGCATTAATAATGGACCAAATTTATTGGTTATTGAAATTAATCCAAATGAAAGAGTTTCTTTCTATTTAAATAGCAAAAACGTAGAGGGCAATATTGAACCTGTACAAGCTGAGTATTTTGCGAATAAAGAAGATCGTCCAGAAGCGTATGAGTTATTAGTATACGATGCGTTACGCGGCGATTCGAAATTTTTTGCTCATTGGAATGAAGTAGAATTATCATGGCAATGGGTTCAACCAATTTTAGAAGCATTTGAAGAAAATTTAGTACCACTTCATACTTATAAATCCGGTTCATTTGGTCCAGAGGCTGCTGATGAATTATTAGCAGAAGATGGTTTCAAATGGTGGTTAGATACAGATTTTGTACAAGAAAATGAAAACAACAAAACAGATCTAAAAAGGAGTATTTAAATTATGAGTTCGATTTCTACATTATCAATTAATACAATACGCACACTTTCAATTGATGCGATTAACCAAGCTAATTCTGGTCATCCAGGTTTACCAATGGGTGCAGCGCCAATGGCATATGCACTTTGGGCAGATCATTTAAAGCATAATCCAAAAAGTTCAAAATGGTTTGACCGTGACCGTTTTGTATTATCAGCTGGTCATGGTTCAAGTATGTTATATAGTTTACTACATCTTGCAGGCTACGATGTTTCAATCGAAGACCTTAAAGATTTCCGTAAACTAAATAGTAAAACACCTGGACATCCTGAATTTGGACACACTGATGGTGTTGAAGCTACGACTGGTCCATTAGGACAAGGTATTGCTACTGCTGTTGGTATGGCAATGGCTGAAGCTCATTTAGCAGGTAAATTTAACAAAGATAACCTTTCTATTATTGATCACTATACTTATGCATTAGTTGGTGATGGTGATTTAATGGAAGGTGTTGCATACGAAGCTATGTCACTTGCTGGTCACATGAAACTTGGAAAACTAGTTGTATTATACGATTCAAACGATATTTCATTAGATGGTACATTAAATCTTTCTTATTCAGAAGATATGAAAAAGAGAGCTGAATCATTTAACTGGCAATATTTAAGAGTAGAAGATGGAAACGATCATGTAGAAATTTCGAAAGCAATCGAACAAGCTAAACAAAACTCAGACCAACCGACAATCATTGAAGTTAGAACAATTATTGGTTACGGAAGTCCAAAAGTGGCTGGTACAAATAAAGCCCATGGTAATCCATTAGGTCTTGAAGAAGCAAAAGAAACGAAAAAAGCATATGCTTGGAATTACGAAGAAGATTTCTTTGTACCAGAAGAAGTTAAATGTCATTTCAAAGAAATACAAGAAATAGGCAGCGAAAAAGAAGTTGAGTGGAATAAAGTTTTTAATGCTTACCGTGAAGCTTACCCAGAATTAGCAGTTCAGCTTGAAAAAGCAATTAAAGGTGAAGTTTTAATCGAAACAGAAGATTTATTAACTTTTGACGAGAATAAAACAATCTCTACACGTGTTGCAAGTGGAGAAGCAATTAATTACTACATTAAAACAGTTCCTGAAATTTTCGGTGGAAGCGCAGATTTATCTCATTCAACAATGACAGATATTAAAGATGAAAGTAAATTTGCTGTAGAATCATTTGCTGGACGCAATATTTATTTTGGTGTACGTGAGCATGCGATGGGTGCAGCTGCAAATGGTATGGCATTACACGGTGGAGTTAAGCCTTTTGTAAGTACGTTCTTCGTATTTAATGATTATTTACGTCCATCAATTCGTTTAGCAGCATTACAAAAATTACCAGTAACATATGTATTCACTCATGACTCAATTGCAGTTGGTGAAGACGGCCCTACACATGAGCCAGTTGAACATTTAGCAGCTTTACGTGCGATCCCTGGTTTAACAGTTATTCGTCCATCAGACGCAAATGAAACAGCTAATGCTTGGGCATATGCGTTACAAAATACAAATGGACCAATCGCTTTAGTATTAAGTCGTCAAAATTTACCTGTATTTGAAGAAACAGCATCTAGATTAGATAATCTTTCAAAAGGTGGATATGTTTTAACAGAAACGAATGATCAACCAGACTTAATTTTAATCGCTACAGGTTCAGAAGTGTCACTTGCAGTGAATAGTAAAATTGAGTTAGAAAAAGAAAACTTATCAATTCGTGTAGTAGCAATGCCAAGTTGGGAGCTATTCGATCTACAATCAGATGAATACAAAGAGTCTGTTTTACCATCACACGTATTAAACCGTGTTTCAATTGAAATGGGAATTTCACTTGGATGGGAACGCTATGTTGGTTTCAAAGGTAAAAAAATCTCAATCGAGACTTTTGGAGCATCTGGAACAGGTAATGAAGTAATGGAATTATTTGGTTTTAGTACAAAGAATGTAGTTAACGTAAGCAAAACTTTATTAAATTCTTGATCAAATAATATTTTATTTATTTTTTTATCATAAAAATTTTTACTTAGAGAAAAACATTAATATTACTGTAGATATTATGGGAGGATAACGTAATGAAAGTTGGTTTAATTGGATTAGGAAAAATGGGTCTAAACTTAGGTCAAAATTTAATGGATCATAATCACGAAGTAGTAGCATTTGATTTGAATACTGCAGCAGTAGAAGAAATGAAAGGCTTTGGTGCAGTTGGTACTTCAAGCTTAGAAGAATTAGTAAAAAATCTTGATACGCCAAGAGTTCTTTGGATTATGGTACCACATGGTGTTGTAGATTCTGTAATTAATGAAGTGAAACCATTCTTATCAGAAGGGGATATTATCATTGAAGCAGGAAACTCACATTATAAAGAGTCTATTAGACGTTATGATGAGTTAAAAGAACATGGTATCCGATTCATGGATGCTGGTACTTCAGGCGGTATGGAAGGCGCTCGTAATGGTGCTTGTTATATGGTTGGTGGAGACCAAGAAGCTTGGGATATCGTAGAACCAATCTTTAAAGATACTTCAGTAGAAAATGGTTTCCTATATGCTGGTAAAATTGGTAGTGGACATTTCCTGAAAATGGTTCATAATGGTATCGAATACGGTATGATGGCTGCAATCGGTGAAGGATTTGAAGTACTAGAAAAAAGTGACTTTGATTATGATTATGAAAAAGTTGCGAAAGTATGGAATAATGGTTCTGTAATTCGTTCTTGGTTAATGGAATTAACTGAAAATGCATTCTCAAAAGATGCTAAGCTTGATGAAATTAGAGGCGTAATGCATTCATCTGGTGAAGGGAAATGGACAATTGAAACTGCTCTAGACCTTCAAGCTGCTACTCCAGTTATTGCAATGTCATTATTAATGCGTTACCGTTCATTAGATAACGATACGTTCACAGGTAAAGTTGTTGCGGCTCTTCGTAATGAATTTGGTGGACATGCAGTTGAAAAGAAATAAATAAAGTATAAAATAGGAAATATCCCTAAAAATTGGAGGAATTTAAAAATGAAATTTTTTATTGACACAGCTAATGTAGAAGACATCCAAAAAGCTTATAAAATGGGTGTATTATCTGGAGTAACTACAAATCCATCTTTAGTAGCAAAAGAAGGAGTTAAATTCGAAGACCGTATCGAAGAAATTTTAAAATTAGTTCCTGAAGTAGAATCAGTTTCTGCTGAAGTTACGCCAAATGCTGTATCTGCTGAAGAAATGATCGCTGAAGCTGACGAGCTTATTAAAATAAACGGTGGAGATAAAAATATTACAATTAAATTACCAATGACACTTGCTGGTTTAGAAGCTTGCCGCTACTTAACGAAAAAAGGTGTTAAAACAAACGTAACATTAATCTTTACTGTTAACCAAGCATTATTAGCAGCTAGAGCAGGTGCTACTTATGTATCTCCATTCTTAGGTCGTTTAGACGATATTTCTGAAGATGGCGTATTATTAGTTGCTAAAATTGCTGAATTATTCAAAGTTCATAATATGGACGCTCAAATCATTGCTGCATCAGTTCGTCACCCAGACCATGTTACTCGTGTAGCATTAGCTGGAGCTCATATCGCAACAATTCCTTACAGTGTTATTGAGCAATTATCTAAACACCCATTAACAGATCAAGGTATTGAAAAATTTGCTGCTGACTGGGCAAAAACTTCATTATAATTTGTAAGACACTTTAAATTAAATAAGTACAAAGCCCCCATATTCATTGAAACACAATTTGTAGCTATGAATTGGGGGTATTTACATAAAATCAAGGAATAGAGGAGGAAATAGGAATGAATTCGAATCAGAAATTTGTTGGTTATGTAGGTACATATACAAAAAGCGAAAGTAAAGGTATTTATCAATTTACGCTTGATACAGAAAAAGAAAGAATAACGAATGTTAAACCGGTTGCTGAACTAGGAAATCCAACTTATTTAACAATTAGTGAAGACAATAAGAATCTATATGCTGTTGTAAAAGAAGGGAACTTAGGTGGTATTGCTGTTTATTCGATCGATGAAAATAGTGGTGAGCTAAAAAAATTAAATGAACAGCTTAATGAAGGCGCTTCACCTTGCCATATTAGCATTGACTCATCTAAGCAAAATATTGTTACAGCAAATTATCATAAAGGTACAATTGAATTATATAAAATCAATCAAGAAAATGGTTTTGCTAGTGATGTTAAATCGATTATGCAGCATGAAGGAACAGGTCCGAATAAAGAACGTCAGGAAAAACCTCATGCCCATTTTTCTGGTTATACATTAAATGAAAAATATGTTGCTGCAATAGATTTAGGAATCGATAAATTAATTACTTATAAAATTGAAAACAATTCTTTAATTGAAGTAAGCAGTCTATCTGTTAAACCTGGAAGTGGACCACGTCATATCACATTCCATCCGAATGGAAAGTTCGCTTATATTATGACGGAGCTTAGTTCGGAAGTAATTGCGCTACAATTAAATGAAGATGGAAGCTTTACAGATTTACAATATATTTCTACAATCCCTAGCGATTTTACTGAAAACAATCAAGGAAGTGCCATCCATATTTCAAAAGACGGTCAATTCGTATATGCAGGAAATCGTGGTCATAATAGTATCGCAGTATTTAGTGTAAATCAAGATACTGGTAAGCTTGAATTAGTGGAAATTACTTCAAGTGAGGGTAATTGGCCAAGAGATTTCGTTTTAGATCCATCTGAGAACTATTTAGTTGGTTCAAATGAAATGTCAGGGAATCTAGTTTTATATGCAAGAAATAAAACGACTGGAAAATTAACAGTGCTTCAATCAGACGTACAAGTACCTGAAGCAGTATGTGTAAAATTTTTAAACGTTTAATCTAAATTAGGAGACTTTTAAGATGGATTTTAAAATAACAGATGCAGCAAAAGAAATACTTGGCGCAGTAGATGAAAATAAAATACTTCAATTAGAATTTGACCGTGGAAGCTGTGATGTAGTAAATAACATTTATGAGATAAAAGTTATTAATAAAAGAGAATGTGGTCCTAATGAAAAAATGATAATTGGTGACCAGTTTGAATTTATGGTAAATAAAAATTTTGAAGATGTATACGAAGACCAACTAGTAATCGATTATGTTAATGGATCATTTGTTTTCAAAAATCGAAATCAAATTTTTAATAATCGAATCGGATTAACTTATATTAAATAGGATTATATTAACAGTGTTACTTAAATGATAACGAGAGAAGAATTTTTTTGAGATGCGATTCTTTGAGGGATTAGCGTCTCTTTTTTTTGATTTATGAAAAGAGAGGGGGATACTTATTACTTATATAATAAATTTTTACAAAATTAACAAATTACATTGTTCTCATTCCTTTCAATAAATTTAAATTAGTTTTATAGGTGAAAAATAATCTCTACTATTCATGTTTTAGTCGATTTGCTTGAATCTGTTTAGTCATCCAATGTTTATCTGTCTGCACATGGTTTTCTCGAACAAACTTTGCAACCGAGTATTTAAAATCATTGTATTGAAATCCATCAGTTAATCGTATAACGTATCCTTCTTGTTCCCCGCCTAAATTTGACTTTTTTGTATAACAAGCTTTTATAGCTTCTTCATTAAAGACACCCTTGTATAAAACCGGTGCCGTTTTTAGACCTAATAATTCAGACCATATAATCGTCTCTTCCCACGATAGACATTTATTTTGTTCGTCCCATATTGAAAAGATATAAAAATAACTATCTAGTTCCTCATAAAGGATCGAATGCATTGCATATACATTTTCTCCACAAACTCGCCAATGTTCGGGGATTTGGTAACCAATCGTTGCTTGTAGCATTTTAACCCAATGTCTGGATGGATGGTCTAGGCTATCAGTTGATCTTGCGTGTATCGCATCCCGATAAATCGAGCAATTTTCACCATCTATTTTTTCCGTTACAACAACTTCTTTTCCAATAAAATGTTCAATAGTATGAAGCGTTTTATCATCAGAAGTTTTAGATTCTGACCAAGGTAAATGAAATGTCTTTGGATACTTAATTTTCATATACTAACACCTCACTTCGCAAACGTATCTGCTTCACGAAAGAAATAAAGTTTTGCGAGTAATTCATCACCAAGTAAATGATAAATTTCAGTTGCTCCTTCGTTTCCACCGTAGTTAATTAACATGTGCATTTCGATGATCCCAACTACGGCTTGAATAAATTCATCTTCAAAACCAAGTTCAGTTAAAAAATGAAATGCAATTTGTGAAGAAACTTTTTCATGACCAAAGTATGAATAATAACCTTTTGTTACTTTATACGTCTTACAGAATACCTTCCCAACATCATGAAAAAGAGCTGCCATTTGCAGAATAAGTTTATCTTCTTCTTCGTACATTTCATTAATGTACTCAATAACTCCGTATGTGTGTTGGCATAATGTCAGCGAATGAAACGGATTTTCTTGATTAAAATCCTTCATAGCTTGAAAAAATGGTACACAAGTGAGCTTCTCGAATAACTCTTCATAAGAAACTTCATTCACTAGTAGGTAAGTTAATTCATGTTTCAACATTTCATAAGAATATGATTCATGTATTGTGTGGATGACATCCCATCCTTCATTTTTTAAAGGGAAATCAAGACTTTTCCTCATCTTAACAAGAATTCGATCTTCTACTACACGCTTTCTCTTGTTATTTCGGTCTACACAAACTTCATACGGCACATCCATGTAATAGCACTCTTTCTGAACGTTTACGAATTTATTTAATGCTTTCATTCGTCTTTCACGTTCAATATTTGTTGCATCAATGAGAACACTTTTCCCTTCAGCAAGTAAATGATTGGCTCTTTTGTATAATTCCATATACAAAAGATTCGTCCTCTTTTGCTTATTTACATTAAAGAACAGTGTTTGACGTAACTCATCAGTGGATAAAATAATGGCTTTTTCTTTCTTGGCGATTTGTTTAGCCATTTCACTTTTCCCACTACCAGGAATTCCAATCATATAAATCAATTTTTGCATTTTAACTTCCTCCTTTATCTTAAGGCAGATAAATAAAGGAATTACGATTTGATGGAGCGAAAGTTGGAAATCGAATTCAAAATACCAAATACTTCCGCAATTTCTATTATATATACGAATTTAAGCTACTGATAGCAAAATATTAATTTTTTCAACAATATAGCAAATTTAAACGATTTAATAAAAGGTTAAGCTACTCTTTTAAAGTGAATAAAATAGAGTTGGATAAATATTTGAATAGTCGGAAAATAACCCGATTGACGGTTTATTTGGTGTAATGGATAATTAATAACAATAGAATCAAATATAGTCAATGGAGGTCGAATGTGATCAATCAGAAAATAAAATACACACTATTGTTTCTCTTGTGTTTTGTCTTCATCTGTTACAAATTCCTTATGCCTACTTTACAGATGAATGGAAACAATCAAAAAAATATACTAGCAACAATCCATTCAGTAACCAATGGGGCAAAAACTATTGATATTATTAAAATTTTAGATATTGGAAATGATCGATTTGTTGCCTATTTGCAAAACAATACTCCGTCGTACATTCATTTTAAAAAAGATAATATTGGAAACTATAAATTTCTAAATGCTGAGTTTGGATCGAACTATGAAAGTGACATAAATAATGAAAATAAAATAAATTCAAACTTACAAGACTTTGCTTTGCCGATCAAATATAAAAATGACAAGCCTTTACCTTTGAAAATCTTAGTCATCACAAATCATTTTAATACTGTCTCTAAATTAAGCGTTCGCCTTGTGAATGCTACTGGGAGCACTGAAAAAGTTGAAATAAAGGTTGGTAAACCTACCGCTAAAATCATTACAATGTACAAAGCAACAAATGCATTTAGTTTAGAAAAAAGGTATTTTGATGAACATGGAAAACAGATTGATTAATTAATAGGTAAACATCGAGGCTTAATATATATTCCGAATAAGATTGCCATAAGGATGTAAAGGGTTTATTTTCGGATGTTGATTCACATATTGGTTTTGGCAGTGAGATGGAGCTAGGACATGCTGGTGAAGAAGAATATATGAAAAAGTGTGGGATTAAAAAAGGTGAGTGAGTCAAAACGTTAAAGCATAAAAAGTTTTTTTATATTTCAATCATACTGTTTATGATATCTGTGGCATTTAATTTTACTTTTCCCAATGATGAAACTTTAGGTGCGAAATTTTCAGTAAATAATATACCGATTACAAAAGAAACTGGACTAAATTATGTAGGAATTACATCGATACTATTATTGATCGCTAGCTTTTATTTTCTATCAAAATCATTTAAAAAATTTAGGGTACGGATTATTTTGATTGCTTTATTCATTTCAGTGATTACTCCATCTTTTCTTGCAAATGCATATCAAAAGACAATGGCTACTGATATTTATGCAGTTTCGTATGAGCGGAGTAAAAGTAGGTGTAATTTTGAAATGAAAAATGAAACAATATTACATGCAGAATGTGAACTTCCTTTTAAAAACTATCGTAATAGTGATGTGCTTTTTACGATTGATTTTTATAATAAATATCCGTTTGAGGACGAAGGGGCCATGTTATCACTCATGAAAAAAAATGCCCCATATAAAGTAAAATTAGGAAGAAATGAGAGTAAGGTTGTAAAAATTGAAACAGATATTGATGTATCAACCATTAAAAATCATGTTGATAGTGGGGAAACAACAGAAGTACATATGATGATCATCTCTAAAGGGAAAAGTAGAAAAATATGAGTCCTTTCTTATATTTGATTCTACCAATTCCAATAAGTTGAATAGTAAAGTGTCACAATAGTGGCTCTTATATTATTTGAAACACTTTTTCCATTAAGGGTAGTATACGGGATAAATTAGATTGTTTGTGATATGATTTAAAATAAAAACATACACTCTAGTGATGTATATTTTTAACACTTTAGGGGATGGAGAAATGAAATTTGAGATGCAAAAAGCGAATATGTTGGCTGAAGATATAAATGATTTTGTTAAGTTAGTACATAATAGTTATGAAAATAGTAAATACACGTCTACTAATAATAAAGACAAAATATATCAAATAAAACTACTAATTGAAGAATTTAGATTTCAAGTATTGGCAGATGAACTATTCAGAATTAATCGGTTTGCGTGGGATGGAAAATATACATATTTATTGATTGAGAACTTTATAAAAGGAATAAGCATTATTGATGAATACGTGGAAAATAACTATAATGAACTTTATATTTTCACAGCAAAACTCTACACTTTAAAAAATGCAATCATTTCATTTAATAATAAGTAATAAAATGTGTCAAGATTATTCCAATAAAAATTAAAAATGCTATTTCCTCTAAGAAAGGTAATAGCATTTAAGATTGAAGTTTGTTAAAGTTTTTTAAACCTAATTGGACTTACCATTAAGAAAGCAAGAATTAAAGTAATCCATGCATTACTATAAAAAAACATTCCCATACCAGCTAAAGGTAAACCAGCAGCAGGAATAGGTAAACCCTTAAAATAACCTATGGTAGGTTTAGCACTAAATTTTGCTAATCTTAATGCCCCCATCGTAGGAAAAAGGATAAATGCAAGTGATGTTAAGATTGATGGTGCCGAAATGGAATGAAATAAAAGCGCAGGGGCAACGCCGAAACTAACAATATCCGCTAAAGAATCTAGCTCTACACCAAATTCACTATTCACTTTTAGTTTCCTAGCCACTCTTCCGTCAAGAAGATCAAAAATAGCAGCGATGAAAATAAAAATTGAGGATAACATGATTAAACCACTCATATTAAGCGTGATCGATAGAACACCACATACTAAATTTCCGATTGTAAGTAAATTGGGTATAGATTTTACGACCTGACTAAACAAAGTATCCCCCCTGACATAAAAACCTTTCAATAGTATTTTCTAACTTTTTACACTTTATTCTTAAATCATACATAGTTATTTATTAAGTTTGTAAAATTAAAAAAGGGGAAAAATACCAAATACCGAATAATAAATACATAGGATCAAGTTAAAATAAGATTAAAGATTTTAGGAGGCATTAAATGAAGGCATTATCCGTTTCACTTGAACTATTTCTAGAAGTGATTAGAATAATAGCGATTTTCGGGTTACTAGGTGCTTTATTTTCAACTGTTGTATCAAAAACATATAATGAAATTGGTGTAAATCTTACTCATACTGGATGGTGGTGTTATTTTGGTATACTTGTTTTAATTTTTGTCATCTATCGAAATAAATTACAATTCAGTGGATGGTATAATGGAAAAGGAAGGGAGAAATTAACTAAAATAGTCACAAAACTGTTAATTTCTTGCTCAATCATTATGATATTAATACCTGGCATAAATGAAGTAATTCATAGGTTGTAAAAAAGTTAATATAGCAGTTACTTAGAAAACAACAAGATCGACGATTAGTCGATTTTTATTTTGTCTATACAATTGAATCTAGGAGTGATTGAATTGACACTATTTGGCTATCTATTTTGGGGATTTTTTGTTGTTGCCATTGCATTTGGTTTTTTTATGCAAAAAAAATTTGGAACAAAAGCACCTGATAAAACGGAAAGTCAAAAATTGCATGAAGAAATTACGAGACAGACACATAACAATGATCGACCAAGATTTTAAATCATGGGTGCGGTTGAATTAATTGAAAAATAATTGTACTAATTTCCAAATGACGTAGAAGCTTGAAAAAGTTAATATAAAAGAAAAAGTAGTACTTTACCAAGAAAGGAAAATACCATGAAAAAGATTGATGAATACTTTGAAACAGCAATGGAAGCTTGGAGTATGATGCAAAAAACGACTGATGATGAAGGAGCAGAATGGGCAGAACGATTCGAACGCTACTTCTATGAATTTATTGATGAAGTGAAGAAATGGTGGGAAACGCTTGATCCAAAACCTACAAATATAGAAGATGCTGAGGAGTTACCTGAAGTTAAAAAGTGGATGGAGCAAATTCCAGGTCCAGTACAATTAAATTTCCTAACTGAATTAGAGGATATAGTTGATGGTATTGAGACAGTACGGTTGGATTTTAATGAATAATTAAACGAATGTTAAGAGGAATACATATGTCTAAAAAAAAGATCCAGATAATAGATTTAATGTAACTTATTAAGAAGGTAAAATGACGTCTGGCGTAAAAATAATAGAAGATAAAGAGACAGAAATACATTATTTATTTAGTTGGCATGGCTATGCTGGAGGACTTACTCCATTTTTGGATAAGGACGGGAAACCAGTCATAAAAGAAAAGAATGAAAAGGAATAGGAGCTGATTAGGATTCAGCTCTATTTCGTTTTAAACATGTACATATTAGTTTATAGACCAACGTTTACAAAGAAATTTAACGTATTAAAATTTGATTTCAAAAAGTCACATCAAAAGGATGATGTGACTCTTTTTGTTATTCAATATGCAATCCAGCAAATATTACCCTTAATCCATATAGAAATTGTTCTTCAAAATCAAAACTATAATGATACTGTTCACCAAAAAATGATGTAAATGCAGTTACTTCCTCTGGAGTGTATGTAAACTGTTTTGCACGATGTTCATCTGCTATAAATGACAAAACATAATTGTTAAAAAGGTTACCAGCAATTAAACAGTTTTTATCAGATACACCATATTTAGTCAAATTTTCTAAAGTGAATTTGACTGCTTTTAATCTACTCGGTGTAGTTGGCATTGATTGCGCAAAAACTTCTACTGCATCTCGTGTCTTTAATAAAACTCTACGTACTTCAAATGCAAGAGCTGTTAAAGCTTCTTTTGCATCATCTAATTCTTCAGGAAGGACAATTTCATTATTTAGGTGCTCAGCAATTAAATCATATAAAGCCTGTTTATCTTTAATATGCCAATATAGGGACGCGGCTTTGATCTCAAGTTCCTTTGCCAAAGTGCGCATCGATAAATTACTTATTCCGTCACGATTCAAAATATCAAGTGATGCTTTTACAATTGCTTCTTTTGTTATCGCCATAAATTCTCTCCAAAAATTTAATAATTGTCATTGACTCTAACAGTGTTAGATGTTAATCTAACGATGTTAGATAACTAACGTTGTTAGACGTATTTGTTCTCTTATTGTACTAGAAATAGTAACTACTTTAAAGCTCAAACAAATTACCTATTTGCTAAATCAAATAAATTTAAATAATAAGATCTGTGAACAATGATTGATAACATTAAAAAGAGATAGGGTGGATATGATGATGAAAAATATGCGCAAGAAAAAAGATGTTGGTATTTATGGCTTTACAGCAAAATGGTATGATAAAAATTCTCGAAAAAGTCGTCTAGCACAAATGCAAGAATATGCAACCGAAATTAAATCGTTAGTTCATGAAGGTGCTAGGATTTTAGAAGTAGCTCCTGGACCAGGATATCTATCTATTGAGCTTGCAAAAATGGGTTTTGATGTAACAGGAGTAGAGTTAAGTCCAGATTTTGTTAACATTGAAAAAAATAATGCAAAGGAAGCAAATGTTTTAGTAGATTTTAAAGAAGGTAATGCATCAAATCTACCATGTGAAGATAACACATTTGATTTTATTGTTTGCAGTGCAGCATTTAAGAATTTTATGGATCCATTAAAGGCACTTAAAGAAATGTACAGGGTATTAAAGCCAGGTGGTACGTCACTTATAATTGATATGAATTTTAACGCAACTGCTCAAGATATTGAAGGTGAAATTAGAAAAACTGGAATGAAGGGGTTTGATAAGTATTTTGTAAAATTTGCATTTAAAACTTTCTTGAAAAAAGGTGCGTATACAAAAGAAAATTTTGAGATGTTTTTAAATGAAACTGAATTTAAGAATTATCACATTAAGCAAGAGGATATTAGCTTATATGTATATCTTTCTAAATGATCAGGTTTATTTACCCATTTAAATTCTAGATTGATATAATAAACAGATAGTATCTTAGAAAGTTGGAATCGGTTTGAGAAAATATCTTCTTTATATTTTGTATTTTAAGCTTACATGGGATCTCATTCATTTAGTATATAAGGCTTGGGGAGAGAATAAAACGCAAACTCTAGGTTTTGATACTATTTCAATCTTCATCGATTTATTTATTATTTTGATTTTATTAAAAACAAAAAAGTCTAGAAAAAGCTTAACAAAATTTAAGCATTTCCATAACGAGGCTTTAAATTGTGATGACAGAAAAGAATATGAAAAAGCTCTCCAAATAAGAGAAGAAGCTCTGAATTTGCACTCACTATCTGATTTACAACGTGCAGAATTATATGTTGGTAATGGTGGAACATATTCTTATTTAAAAGATTATGAAAATGCTACCAACAGTTTCGATAAAGCTTTTGAGCTAGTTAAACTAGAAAAAATACCTTACGATGAGCAATATAAAGTAATGATTGATTGCTACGTAAAAGCAAATCGAAAAGAAGATGCAATAAAATTAGTAGAAGAATTGTTAGAAAGACAATCTTACAATAAAAAATTCAAAAGGTTGCAGCCTATAATGGATCAATTATTAACTTAATTTTACTAGTAGAATTCCATTTTAATAGAGAAAATTATAAAAAGTCGATTCCTTAGGTGGAAATCGACTTTTTTAATATTACTTATCATTTATTATTCATAAAATTTTGTTTCTCTAAATATTCTAGAACTGTTTGAGAATATTCATGATGAGATTCTTGTGTATACTTTGCAATCGTATAAATTTGTGCTAAGTTCTTTAATCCTAGTCGTTCTGTCATTTCTTTAAGCTTTGGAACGTCCATGTAACGTTGCCAGCCTTTTTCATTTCTTTCTTTATAGATTTCAAGAATATCTTCATCTGAATAATCATTATATTGTTCATAATGTACTAGACCTTGTCTTGGAAGGCGGTCACGTAAAGCTGGATTTTCTTTAGGATAGCCTAATGAATATCCTACAACTGGTACTACATTTGGTGGTAAGTTAAGTATTTCTCCAATTTGATTGCAATTTGCAAGTGTAGAGCCCATATAACATAAACCAAGACCAGCATTCTCTGCTGCTAATGCACAGTTTTGAGATGCCAATGTAGCATCAATGGCACCAATCATAAAGCTCATGAAATTATCAAAATGTACAGGTGCATCATTAAGCGTAAGCCATTTTCTCATTCGATTAAAATCCACACAAAAAGTTAAAAGTATAGGTGCATCAATAACCATTGATTGCTCCATATGAGCAGAATATAATTTCTTTCTAATTTCCTTGTCTTTTGTAACAATAATCGAATAAGATTGCATATTGCCACTTGAAGACGCACGAATTCCTGCATCTAATATTTGATCTAACAGTTCTTGGCTTACTTCCTTATCTTCATATTCTCGTATTGATCTGTGCCCATGTAGTACATCGGTAAATTCCAAAGCTTTCACTCCTCATATTAAAAAGATTTCATTAGAAATAATAAAAATATACAAAGTTTCGACAAATAATATGAATTTGTAATTATTTCTGAATAATCAAATTATAAAGTAAACATATCATAAAAAAACGCTACCGTACATAAATTTGTGCTTTTTAAAAATTTTTAGTAAAAATTACTCAGTTTAACATTTTTTTAGAATAGTAGAGGTTTGGGACAATGTCTAAATATGTCAAAAAATATTGCTAAGTAGATTAAGGGTTAATAGAATGATTTATTAAATTAATGAGTAAATTGATTAATTAAAATATAAACGATATGACTTTAGAAAAATTGGTAGAAACTAGTAATAGATGTGCCTATATGATTAGGAAGCTAAGGAAATAAATTGAATATAAAAAAGAAAGTAAGCTCAGCATACTATTTTATACTGAACTTATTTTCTCAACTTTTTTATCAATCAAGTTTTTTATTCTAACTTTAAATTCTTAAATTCAATTCGATATAAATCACGACGTCGATCACGTAATTGACGGACTGATCCCGTATTTCGTGAACGTCTTAATTTTTCAAGGTCAACATCTCCGACTACGACAGTATCAACATTTGCATCACATTCACCAACAATGCCATCTCTTGCGAAGCCAAAATCAGAAGGGGAGAAAATACCAGATTGTGCATATTGAATGTCCATGTTCTGTACATGTGTTAAGTTCCCAACTGTTCCTGCGATACAAGTATATACTTGGTTCTCAATCGCTCTTGCTTGAGCACAATATCGAACACGGAGATAACCTTGGCGATCATCGGTACAAAATGGAACGAAAATGATATTTGCACCTTGATCGACTGCAATACGAGCAAGTTCTGGAAACTCGATATCGTAGCATATTTGGATAGCGATTTTTCCACAATCGGTATCAAAAACATGGATTTCGTTTCCTTCTGAAATTCCCCACCATTTTCGCTCATTAGGAGTTGCATGAATTTTTAATTGCTTTTCAATCGTACCATCACGTCTAAATAGATAAGCAACATTGTAGATATTACCGTCTTCTTCAACGAAGTGAGATCCCCCAACAATATTGACATTGTAGCGTACAGCAAGTTCTGTAAACAGTTCGATATATTGCTCAGTATAAGTTGCAAGCCTACGAACAGCCTGATCAGGACGTTTTTCTTCCAGAAAAGACATCAATTGTGTTGTAAACAACTCTGGGAAAACAGCAAAATCTGAACCGAAGTCGGCGGCGACATCAACATAATACTCGATTTGCTTCGTAAAATCAGAGAATGAATCGATTTTTTTCATCATGTATTGTATTGCGCAAATTCTAACCGGAAATGAAGCACGATAAACACGTTTAGATTTTGGAAGATAGTCAATATTACTCCATTCCATCAAAGTGGCAAATGAATCTGATGCTTTATCATCCGGTAGGTAACGAGTATTAATACGTTTAATAGTAAAACCTTCCATTAATTGAAATGATAAAACGGGGTCATATATACTGTGTTTTTCTACTGCAGCTACATACTCACGTGGTGACATTTCATCTCTATGTTTATGATAATTTGGGATTCGACCACCAATGATAATGCTTTGAAGATTTAATTGTCGAGCTAATTCCTTTCGCGCTTCGTAAAGACGATGACCAATTTTCATACGACGGTATTCTGGATCAACCATAACTTCAATACCATACAAATTAAATCCATTCGGATCATGATTTGTAATATAACCATTATCAGTTATGACATTCCAAGTGTGCTGATCGTCATATTCGTCGAAGTCAACCATTAAACTTGAACAAGAACCAATAATTTTATCTTCATATTCTACACAAAACTGGCCTTCTGGAAAAATGCGAATATGACTTTCTAATTGTTCACGTTTCCATCCTTCCATACCAGGAAAACAACGATTTGATAACTTCATAATTTCACTTATATCTTCCATACGTATATTTCGAACTTCAATTTTCTTCTCATATTTTGACATATCTGTCTCTGACATAATCTCACGTCCTAAATATAAATGTCTCGATGCTAAGGGGCCATATGGTCTATAGCATTTCGATTCTCACAGTTAGGATACCCACAATTTACCTTTTCAATATGATCTTAAAAAGAGAAGAGGTTTTATTTTTAAATACAACTGATTTAATGTTAGGGGTTCATGAGGAAGTAAAAGAGCAAAAATGTGAAAAATTGTTACTCATAAGGGGTCATGAGGAAGTAAAACAGCAAAAATGTGAAAAATAGTTACTCATGAGAGGTTCATGAGTAAATAAAACAGCATGAATCTGGAATATAGTTACTCATAAGAGGTTCATGAGGAAGTAAAACAGCAAAAATGTGAAAAATAGTTACTCATGAGAGGTTCATGAGTAAATAAAACAGCATGAATCTGGAATATAGTTACTCATAAGAGGTTCATGAGGAAGTAAAACAGCAAAAATGTGAAAAATAGTTACTCATGAGAGGTTCATGAGGAAGTAAAACAGCAAAAATCTAGAATATAGTTACTCATGAGAGGTTCATGAGGAAGTAAAACAGCAAAAATCTAGAATATAGTTACTCATGAGAGCTTCATGAGGAAGTAAAACAGCAAAAATCTAGAATATAGTTACTCATGAGAGGTTCATGAGGAAGTAAAACAGCAAAAATGTGAAAAATAGTTACTCATGAGAGGTTCATGAGTAAATAAAACAGCATGAATCTGGGATATAGTTACTCATAAGAGGTTCATGAGGAAGTAAAACAGCAAAAATCTGAAAATATCTAACCCATAAAAAGTTCATACGTAAATAATAAAAATCAATAATATTATTATGTAAACTAAATAACCTACATTAACTTCATTTCACTATTTAACTAATCGTAGGACATTGACTACATACAAAAAATGCTTTAAAATTATCTTTAATTCAAGATAGTTGAAAGGGGTTGATATGAATTGAATCAAAATGAAATTTCAACTAATTCGCTCCAGTTATATTCTGAAATTTGTAAAGCAAATCGATTTTTGACTGATGCTTCTATTAATAATATTAAATGTTTTGGTTTGAATTTAACTGAGTTTGCAGTCTTAGAATTGCTTTATCATAAAGGAGATCAGCCAATTCAACAAATTGGAAAAAGGATATTAATCTCAAGTGGAAATATGACGTATGTTTTAGATAAATTAGAGGCAAGACGATATATTAAACGGATTCATTGTCCAAAAGATCGACGAGTCATTTATGCTGCTTTGACTGAAGAGGGGAGAAGTGTAATTAGTTGCATTTTTCCAGCTCATAGTGAAATGATTCATAACTTATTTTCTCAATTAAATTCAGTGGAAAAAGATATGTTAATCTATTTATTAAAAAAGATCGGATTAAGCAACAATCAACCTCAATGTTGAGATAAATTAATTCGAACTAAATTGGATTAAAAGCTGTCGGTTGACGGCTTTTTTTTTAGAGTGGAAATAATATTAATAGACTAATTGTAAGAAGAGGGATAAATAGATGGAAGTAAAGTTTGAAGGGAAATCAATTATTATTACAGGTGGTGCGAATGGAATTGGAGAGGGTATTGCACTTGCATTTGGAAAATTAGGTGCAATTGTTTTTATAGCTGATGTGAATGAACAAAAAGGTAATAGAGTTGTACAGAAAATTGAAGAAAATGGAGGCAGAGCAATATTCCTTAAGACTGATGTTAGTAAAGAGGAAGACATCATAAATCTTATTCGCAATGTCATTGATAAAATTGGTAAACTTGATATTTTAGTTAATAATGCAGGAATTTCCTCTTTTAAGCCATTTTTAAGTTTAACAACAGATGAATGGGATCATGTAATGAATACTAATTTGAGAAGCGTTTTTATTTCATCAAGAGAAGCTGTTAAAGTGATGAAAAATGGTGGAAGAATAATAAATATGGCATCAACGAGAGCGATTATGTCGGAACCAAATTCAGAAGCTTATGCAGCATCAAAGGGTGGAATTGTATCAATTACCCATTCATTAGCAGCATCGCTTCAGCCAAATGGTATAACAGTAAACTGTATTAGTCCAGGATGGATTCAAGTTGATCAGAATGAAGAATTAAAAGAAACTGATCATCTTCAACATTGGTCGAATCGAGTAGGCAAGCCTGAAGATATTGCTAAAGCTTGTATTTATTTAGCTGATCCAGAAAATAACTTTATCAATGGTCAAAATATCATCATTGATGGTGGCATGACTAGAAAGATGATCTATGAAGAGTAGAAAAGCAAGGAAATTAAATTTCCTTGCTTTTTTTATTCGTTACTTATTCGTTTTACCTTACTTTCTTGTATCCTTGTTCTAAAAATATATCTTAATAAATATGGTACAACAATAAATATGAATAGTGTTCTAAATAGTTGATAACACATAATGACAGTTATGTCTGCGTCTACTTCTTTTGCAATTAATGCCATTTGATCCATTCCACCAGGGGCTAAACTTAGTAAGGCACTAATATGATCAATCGTGTGAATATGTGTTAAAAATATACTAGATAAAAGCGAAAATGTTAATAAAACGACTCCACTTAAGACTGAAACTAAAACTATTTTTAATTTGTTAGTTAAGTTTTCTGGTTTCAATAATAAGCCGATATAACTTCCCATCATTAGCTGAGAGCAATCTAAAATCACAGATGGTAATGCAGGTCCATGTAATCCAGATAAATTAAGGATAATGGTAGCGATCATTGGTCCTAATAGCAATGCAGTAGGAAAATTTATTTTCTTACCTAAAACTCCAAGTAGTGTACAGAAAATAGCAAAAATAATGATGTTTGGAAATAAGCCATGCCAGCTTGCTGATGAGTGGTGAATGGCTTCTGAGATCGAACTTTTATGTACATTAAAAAATGGACTGAAGATTAATAATGGAACCATAAAAATAATCATCATAAGCCTGGAAATTTGTAAGAAAGTGACAATTGTAAAGTCAATATCTTTAATCTCTTCTGCAAGAGTAATCATTTGACTTAGACCACCAGGAATACTACCTAATAAAACTGTTGGAAAATGTATTTTAAATACTTTAGAGATTACGATCGAAATGATTATTGTAAAAAGGATGAGTAGAAAGGTCATCAATATCATAGAAGATAATTGATGTCCGATTTGAATAAACGTAGAAGATGTAAATGATAGCCCAATTGTGTAGCCGATTATGATCATGGCTGTATCTCGAATTTTACTTGGCCAATGCAATTTTATCCCTTTAAATTTAGAAAGTATAAGTACAAAAAACATTGGTCCAAGTAGCCATGGGATTGGTAGTTTAATCAATTGAAATAAAAATCCACCAATAATTGCAATAATGAAAGTAAATAAAAGTTGAATCCATTTGTTATCGTTGTATTTTATTACCATCGTTTCACTTCTTTTCAAATTATAAAATTTTAATGTATAGATCATGTTTACATTTATTCATCGCGCTTGTTATGTTAATATCATTATTGACATTAAGTTTATGGTATGCAAGGATTTTGCTCGGTTAGTTTTTAGAATATTTAACAGGATAGCGAAACTAATCAGCGGATATATTAAAGATAGTAAATAGTTTACAATTTTTAATTTGAAAACCCTTGCAAATTTTAATTAGAAAGGACTAATTGAATTGGCTAAACAACAAATAGGCGTAATTGGTTTAGCAGTAATGGGAAAAAACCTAGCTTTAAATATTGAAAGTAGAGGTTTCTCAATTTCTGTTTATAACCGATCAGTAGAAAAAACAGAAGAATTTTTAAAAGAAGCAGAAGGTAAAAATGTAGTTGGAACATTTTCAATTGAAGAATTTGTAAATTCTCTTGAAACACCTAGAAAGATACTAATAATGGTAAAAGCAGGTGGCCCAACTGATTCAACAATTGAAATGCTATTACCTCATCTTGATCAGGGTGATATTTTAATTGATGGTGGAAATACATACTATAAAGACACTCAAAGACGAAATAAAATGTTATCTGATAGCGGAATTCATTTTATTGGAACAGGTGTTTCAGGTGGAGAAGAGGGAGCTTTAAAAGGACCTTCAATTATGCCTGGTGGACAAAAAGAAGCATTTGAACTAGTAAAACCTATTTTTGAAGCGATTGCTGCAAAAGTTAATAATGAACCTTGTACAACATATATTGGACCAGATGGTGCTGGTCATTACGTAAAAATGGTTCATAATGGAATTGAATATGGTGATATGCAATTAATCTCAGAAGCTTACTTTTTATTAAAAAATGTACTTGGCTTAACTGCAGACGAATTACACCATGTATTTAGTGATTGGAATAAGGGTGAACTTGATAGCTATTTAATTGAAATTACAGCGGATATCTTTACTAAAACAGACGAAGAAACAGGTAAACCACTTGTAGATGTTATTTTAGATAAAGCAGGACAAAAAGGTACTGGAAAATGGACTAGTCAAAGCACACTAGATTTAGGCGTTCCTACTTCTATTATTACTGAGTCTGTATTTGCACGTTTTATTTCTGCAATGAAGGATGAAAGAGTAAGAGCAAGTAAATTATTATCAGGTCCATCAACTAGTACATATAATGGTGATAAAGAGCAACTGATTGAAGACGTGCGTAAAGCTCTATATATGAGTAAAATTTGTTCATATGCTCAAGGATTTGCTCAATTAAGAGCTGCATCTGATGAATATAACTGGGATTTACAATATGGTGATATTGCAATGATTTTCAGAGGTGGATGTATTATTCGAGCGGCTTTCTTACAAAAAATTAAAGAAGCTTACGATTTAGATGCTAATCTTTCGAACCTTTTACTTGATCCATATTTCAAAGAAATCGTAGAAAGTTATCAAGGTGCTTTACGAAAAATTAGTGTAGTAGCGATTGAAGCTGGTGTACCAATTCCATGTTTCTCTGCTGCTTTAGCTTATTTTGATAGCTATCGTACAGAAACACTTCCTGCAAATTTAATTCAAGCACAAAGAGACTATTTTGGTGCACATACTTATGAACGAATTGATAAAGAAGGTAAGTTCCATACTCAGTGGACATAATTTTTAAATTTGTTTTTAAAAATATAAAAAAGTTACCCCCTCGATATTTTGAGGAGGTAACTTTTTATTTATATAAATCGTTCTTAATTTTCATTTAATCGATCAGTAACAGGCCACCATTTATGACCATCAACTGTCAATAAAGTATCAGCTTCGTTTGGACCCATTGAACCAGATCTATAATTTGTGAGTGGTGCTAAATTATTGTCCCAAGCTTTTGAGATGACATCAACAAAGCTCCAAGAATATTTTACTTCATCCCAATGAGTAAAGTTTGTTCCATCACCTAACATACAATCATAAATTAATCGCTCGTATGCTTCTGGTGTATTAATACAATCAACGCAATTATTATTAAATGTTAATTGAATTGGCTTAGTGTAACCTTCATCTGAACCAGATCTTTTTGCATTTAATTGCAATGTAATTCCTTCATCTGGTTGAATATGTATAATTAATAAATTTGGAGACATAGTCTCTTTTGTATTGTAATAAAGATTCATTGGTATATCTGAGAATTGAACAATAATCTTAGTAGATTTTGTCGCCATTCTTTTTCCTGTTCGAATATAGAATGGTACACCAGCCCATCTAAAATTATCGATAAAAAGTTTGCCCGCTACAAATGTTTCAGTTTGAGACTCAGGTGCTACATTGTTTTCGTTTCTATATGCTGGAACTTCTTCACCATTCATTACACCAGCATCATATTGTCCGCGAACAAAGTAATCTTTTACTTCATTTTCATCAATTTTACGAAGAGCTTTAAATACTTTAACTTTTTCACTACGAATTTCTTCAGTTGTTAATTTGATCGGAGGCTCCATAGCAAGTAGTGCCGCCATTTGAAGCATATGATTCTGAACCATATCTTTTAAAGCTCCCGAATTCTCATAGTATTTTCCACGGTCTTCAACACCAAGAATTTCACTAGAAGTAATTTGGATATTTGAAATAAATCGATTATTCCATAGTGGTTCAAACATTGCATTTGCAAAACGGATTACTTCAATATTTTGAACCATTTCTTTACCTAAGTAATGATCGATACGGTAGATTTGATTTTCTGAAAATGCTTCACGAATTTCATCATTCAATTCAATTGCACTCGGTAAATCATGTCCAAAAGGTTTTTCGATGACAATTCGACTCCAACCTTCTGTATCAGCCAATCCATTTTGTTTTAACTGTTTAGCAATTGTTCCGAAAAATTCAGGTGCCATTGCAAGGAAGAAAACACGGTTACCAGGAATTAAATAATGATTATCCAAGTTTGTTAATAAATTTCCTAATTCTATATATGAAGACGGTTCTAATACTTCAAATTGATGGTAATAAAAATGAGATAAGAAGCTTTCAATCTCAGTCTCAGTTGAAGCAATAGATTGAATTGATTTTTTTACAGTTTCACGAAACTCATCATTTGACCAAGGTCTTCTACCTACACCGACAACTGCAAAACCTTCATCAATTTTTTGACTTAAAAATAATCTATATATTGAAATAAAAAGCTTTCTTTTTGCTAGGTCTCCTGTTGCTCCGAAAATAACAATAACTGCTTTTGGGTTTACTTTAGTTTTCAATTAATTTACCTCACTTCTTAAACATAAATTACTAACTTATTTTAGTAATAATCAAGGTTGATTATACAAAATATGTAATATCGCTTTCAAAAAAATTTGAAAGCATTTTCATTAATTATTAAAAAATAAATTAAATTTCCAAATTATTCATCTTATATCATAAACAAAACGAACAGATTCGTAAATAAGAGTCTTGATAATATTTAACTTTTTTCTCTTTATTCCTTGTAAACAAAGGGGTTTTAAATGATTTGGATAATGCAAGTTTTTTCTTAATTTAAATAGTTATATGTAATTATTTGGTTAAAAATTAAAAAATAATTAAAAAAAAGTAAGAGGAATTTGTCAAAATCTCAGTTTTTTAGTAGAATTGTAATGTACCTTAATAGACATTTGGAAAATAAAGTAAAATTGAAATCGTAATGATTTCTGTTATACTGTTTTTTATAACCTTTTTTGATTGTAAATTCAGAATATAATCAAAAAGTAAATTATGGAAATGATGGGTAATTTATGAGAGTTCCATCGATATCTTAATAAGCCAAGTAGTGCTTAAACCATTTAAAAAAAATTTAAATGGTTTTGTTATTTTTAGTAAATTAAAAAACTTGGCAAAATTCTACTACAAGGGGGACTTTTATTATGAAAAAAATTGGCTTAGCTTGGCAAATATTAATTGGTCTTGTTATCGGGATCATTGTAGGCGCAATTTTTTATGGAAATCCAAAGGTTGCTGACTATTTACAACCAATTGGAGACATCTTTTTACGTCTGATTAAAATGATTGTAATACCAATCGTTGTTTCAAGTATTATTGTGGGTGTTGCTAGTGTTGGTGACACAAAAAAACTTGGCCGTTTAGGCGGAAAAACGATTCTGTACTTTGAGATTATTACAACAGTTGCAATTTTAATCGGATTACTAGTAGCGAATATCGTTAAACCAGGCGCTGGTGTAGATATGAGTATTCTTCACAAAACTGATATAAATACTTATGTTGAAACAGCAAAAGAAGTGAAAAGTCATGGCTTTGCAGATACATTTGTAAATATCGTACCGCCAAATATTTTTTCAGCTTTTGTTGAAGGAAACATGTTAGCAATTATCTTTTTCTCAGTACTGTTTGGTCTTGGGATCACAGCGGTAGGAGAAAGAGGAAAGCCAGTATTAGCATTTTTCCAAGGAACAGCTGATACAATGTTTTACATTACAAATCAAATTATGAAATTTGCTCCATTTGGTGTTTTTGCATTAATCGGTGTTACAGTATCAAAGTTTGGATTAGAATCTTTAATTCCATTAGGAAAATTAGTCATAACTGTTTATATTACAATGGCATTCTTTATCGTAGTAGTATTAGGCTTAGTAGCTAAAATGGTAGGAGTTAATATATTTAAGTTCATTAAATTAATTAAAGATGAACTGATCTTAGCATATTCTACTGCTAGTTCTGAAACAGTTTTACCTAGAATTATGGAAAAAGTAGAAAAATTCGGAGTACCAAGATCAATTTCTTCGTTCGTTATTCCGACTGGTTATTCATTCAATCTTGATGGATCAACTTTATATCAGGCATTAGCAGCAATTTTCATCGCCCAAATGTATGGTATTCATTTATCAATCACTGATCAAATTTCACTTATGTTAGTTCTAATGGTCACTTCAAAAGGGATCGCAGGTGTACCAGGCGTATCGTTTGTTGTATTATTAGCAACATTAGGTACAGCTGGAATTCCAGTTGAAGGTTTAGCATTTATTGCAGGTATTGACCGTATTCTAGATATGGCTAGAACTGCAGTAAACGTAGTAGGTAACTCTTTAGCAGCAGTAGTAATTGCTAAATGGGAACGCGCATTTAAACCAGAAGTGGTGAAGAATGATAATAACGTTGCTATGTAACGTATAATATAGGAAAGATATTTTAAATTTAACTCTCAAATAAATTAACTATAATCAACAGCCACAAGGAAAAAGAGATTCCTTGTGGCTTTTCTATTTTTACAGAAGTTTTTTTAAAGGAAAAAGTCTAAAAACATAGAATATTCTTAATTGTGTTTAATTTAAATTCTAATTACGCGTCCTTTTGGAAGGGAACCAATTAAGGAGGATAAGATGACAAATTTACTAGATATTACGATAGGGAAACTATTAGAAGAAAAAGCGAAATTACATCCTACTCATGAGGCTGTTGTCTATGCGGATAAAGGTTTAAGGATGAATTACGAACAATTTGAAAACCACTGTAGAGAAGTAGCAAAAGGTTTGATGAGTCTTAGAATTCAAAAAGGTGATCATATTGCAATATGGTCTTCAAATACACCAGAATGGCTTACTTCACAATTTGCAACTGGTAAAATGGGTGGAGTTCTTGTTACAGTAAACACGAATTATCGTACAGCGGAGCTAGAATATTTGTTAAAGCAATCTGATTCAACAACCATTATTTTAATGGATCAATATAAAGATTCTTCATATATTGAAATGCTTTATGAAATTATACCAGAATTAAAGGATGCTGTTCCTGGAGAACTTCATAGCAGCCGACTGCCATTTTTACGGAACGTAATTGTTCTTGGTGAGAAAAAATACCCTGGAACATTCTCATGGGAAGAGCTTATTTCCATGGCAAAAAATACATCAGACTTAGAGTTAGATAAGAGAATTGCATCAATGAGTCCGTATGATGTAATCAACATGCAATATACATCTGGAACGACTGGTTTCCCAAAAGGTGTAATGCTTACACACTCAAATATCGTCAATAATGGGTTTAATATTGCGAATTGTATGGAATTAACAAAGGCAGATCGTTTATGCATACCCGTGCCATTTTTCCATTGTTTTGGATGTGTTTTAGGTACCATGGCTTGTGTTACTGTTGGAGCAACGATGGTACCTGTTCAAGACTTTAGTCCAAAAAGAGTACTTCAAACAGTACAAGATGAAAAATGTACTGGATTACATGGAGTTCCTACAATGTTTATCGCGGAATTAAATGAACCTAATTTTTCTAAATATGATTTATCAACATTACGAACTGGAATTATGGCAGGTTCAAACTGTCCAATTGAAGTTATGAAGGCAGTAATCGAAAAAATGGGAATTACAGAGATTACAATTGCATATGGCCAAACCGAGTCTTCTCCAGTTATCACACAAACTAGAACGAATGATCCAATTGAGGTACGTGTTGAAACGGTTGGTAAGGCATTACCAAATGTTGAAGTGAAAATAGTAGAACCAGGCACTTCTAATGAAGTACCACGTGGGGTACAAGGTGAACTTTGTACTAGAGGTTATCATGTAATGAAAGGCTACTACAAAAATGAAGAAGCTACTCGTACTGCAATTGATGAAGATGGATGGTTACATACTGGAGATTTAGCGATCATGGATGAGAATGGCTATTGCAAAGTTACAGGTAGGCTCAAAGACATGATTATCCGTGGTGGGGAAAATATTTACCCTCGTGAAATTGAAGAATTTTTATATACTCACCCAGATGTGTTAGATGTTCAAGTTGTTGGAGTACCTGATCATGTGTACGGGGAAGAAGTAATGGCTTGGATTATACTTAAAGAAGGAATTAAAATTACACAAGAGGATATCCGAATGTACTGTAAGGGAAGAATTTCAAAACATAAAATTCCTCGATATATAGAATTTGTAAAAGAGTATCCTATGACTGCCTCAGGAAAAATACAGAAATTCCGACTTAGAGAGCAAGCAGTAGAAACTGCCTCAAAACAAGTTTAATTCAGCTGATTACATCATTGAAGAAATAGCAAAGTGAAATAGAAAGCTTTGCTATTTTTTCATTAAATATTTGTAAGGAATATTCAAATAATTAATTGGATTATGGTAAAATGTGGAGACAATAAATTTAAAGGGGATACAAATTTGAAAATACGAAAAAAGGAATCTTCATGGCAAACTTTTAAAATAATAGTCTATTCTTTTACAATCGCATTAATTGTTAAGATTTTTATTTTTTCACCCTTTATTGTTCAAGGTGCTTCGATGCAACCGACCCTACATAATCATGATTATTTGTTTGTTAACAAAGCCTCATTTCATATTTCATCAATAAATAGAGGCGAAGTTGTCATTATAAAAAAACAAAATGACCCTAAATATTATGTCAAAAGAATCATTGGTTTGCCAAGTGACAACGTTAATTTAACGAATGGACTCCTATATATTAATGGAAAACATATATCTGAAAACTATTTAAATGACCATTTAAAAAATGTCTACAAAGAATATCTTCAATTTAATCAAGTTAAAGTACCTAGCGGGTCCTATTTAGTCATGGGGGATAATCGACTAAATAGTAAAGATAGCAGAAATGGTTTAGGGTATATTAAACAGTCTGAAATAGTCGGTAAAGTTGAAGGAGTTTTTTTCCCTTTTAATCGAGTAAGAATAATGCAATAAATGGAAAAATAAAATGGATTAAATAGGGATCATTGAATTAGAAAAAAGGTTTTTCATTAAATTTTCATTTTCATTATATAAAGTAAAAAAGTAACAAAATTAATACTTACAGGTATTTTAAGCTTTATTTAAGGAAATAAATCTTAAATATAAGAATAAATTAATCAAAACTGAAAGTAGGAATATATAATGAAAAAAAGTGAAGAGCTGTTATTAGAGGAAGAAATTTCTCAATTAAAGAAGAATAATTGGTTATTAATGATCGTAGCGATCATCACGATACCTTTTTTAGTAATTAACATGTAATGAAGTAAAGCCTGGATTAGCTAGATACCAGGCTTTTATGCTGTTTAAAAGGAAATTGACTATGAAATAAGTAATTTCATGTTTTTAAGGCCCTTAATCTTCTTTTTCTAGTAATCTAAATGGACGACAATTTAATTGACTTCATACCTATCTGGGTATATAGTTCAAATTAACTAATGTAAAAATTTTACTAAGAAAGGAAAGATTTCTATGTCTTATGATGATCAAATAAAAAATAGAGTAAAAAGAATTGAAGGGCAGCTTAGAGGCATTTTAAAAATGATGGATGAGGATAAAGGATGTAAAGATGTTATCACTCAATTATCAGCAGTAAGAGCGGCAATGGATCGTACAATTGGAGTAATCGTAAGTACGAATCTTATTGAATGTGTAAGGCTTGCTGATGAAAATGGAGAAAATGCAGAAGAGCTAGTTAAAGAAGCAGTTAACTTATTAGTAAAAAGTAGATAAAAAACTTTCGTAAAACTGATCACTGGCCAAAAAATTTCTGAACATCAATTTTCTTGAAAGTAGGACTTTAATGGAATTTTTAAATATTCTAATCATCGTATTAATTGCTTATTTTCTAGTACAAACTTTTCTTCCAATCAAAGGGGTTAAGCAAATATCAACAAATGAATTAAAAAATGAATTGAAAAGTAAGGAAAAACAATTCATTGATGTTAGAACCTCTGCAGAATATAAAGGCAGACATATTAAAGAATTCAAAAATATTCCATTGCATTTGTTAAAGCAAAATATAAATCATCTATCAAAAGATAAAGAAACAATTATTATTTGCCAGAGTGGAATGAGAAGTAAAAAAGCATGTAAAGTTCTTAAAAAAATGGGTTATACCAATATTACAAATGTAAAAGGCGGAATGAGTACCTGGTCTTAATAAAGGAGAATAAATAATGAGAGAAATGACAGCAGAAAAACTTGAAGAGTTATTAAAGAATGGAAATTCACTTAATATTATTGATGTTCGCGAGGCGGATGAAGTAGCTAACGGAATGATCCCAGGTGCGACGCATATTCCACTTGGTTTAATCGAATTTCGCATGGCAGATCTAGATAAAAATAATGAATACATCGTTGTATGTCATGCTGGTGGCAGAAGTAGTCGAGCAGTACAGTTTTTAGAAAGTCACGGTTTTAATGTTGTGAATATGACTGGCGGTATGCTTGCTTGGACAGGCGAAATTGAATAAACGATTTGATCAAAATTGCTTATAAAAGAATATAGGCAATTTTTTTTATATGTATGGATAGATCAGAATAAACACTGGTTTATTTGTAGGAGAAAGTGAAAAAGGATGTAAATATCTATGCATAAGAATTCATTAGTAAGTAAAATAGCCAGAAACTGAGTAATAGTACCTTATAAAGGGTTCATGGGTATTTAAAAAGCAAGACACTGAGGTTTAGTACCTTATAGCTTATAGGGTGTTCATGAGGAAGTAAAAAGAGATAAAGCAGAGATATAGTACCTCATATATGGTTCATGAGGAAGTAAAAAGTGAAAAAGCTATGCTATAGTACCTCATATGATTCTTTCATAAACTTTTATTAAAATACACAATAAATCGGACTAGCTATTGACATAAAAAACAGAATATTCTTATAATTAATTAAAATCTAATGTAACAAAAAACAGTAATTAATAGAAAGTTTACCTTTGTCTCGTTTAACTTATTTGAACGATTTACTTTTAATCTACTAAAAAGGGTGTTCAGATGAATCAAGTTAATGAATTAGAAAGCTTTCCGTATCCGTTTAAAGAGGAGTTTTATCGTTACTCTAATAATTCTATTCTATTAGATCCACCTGTAAGCATCGAGATTACTCCTAAATATGAGAATGAAATAAAATTAAAAAGAAGCTTATTACACAATTCACCTAACCATTGTTATCAGGCACTTCCTACTAGTTTTGATGGGCAATGGGAAATTGTAGAATTAGTTTTAGATCATTTAATAAGGTACTATCCAAACTATTTTGAAGTTCATAAGGGGCATGAATATTGGACTATTTATAATAAGCTTCTGATGGAGGAGGAACGATTTAGCTTTGGGGATCGAACTTCTGTTTTAGGAAAGCCTTTGAATTTCATAGGTAGGCACGTACAAGAGGATTTAATTTATATGAGTCAACGAGATGGCGATTTATTTTTAGATGCTGGACATCTTTGTTTCCCTTCTAATTGGTCACTTACTTTTAAACTAGGGATGAGATTTAAAGAGATTCATCAGCCAATCCCTATGTTTAGTGAAAAATCATTGGATGATCGAATTCTGCGTTTCTTAAAAAATATTGAACAAGGAGCTCCTTGGACTCGTAAAAATTGGTCATTAATGGCAGGGGAAAGATTAGATACTTCGTTAGAAACATTTGATCTATGGGGGAAAGATAGACAAAAAGTTACAGCTGATAATGTAGGGAGTTTTGTTCACTTACGTGTTGAAGTTCAAAAGTTATTTAGGCTGGCTGCTAGTAATGGGCTCCTTTTTACGATTCATACTCACTTATTACCATTAGAGCAATTAACTTTAAATAAGGTATGGTTAGAGCAATTTTATAAAATTCTATGTGAATTACCGGATTTCATTTTAGATTATAAAGGAATCTCTTCATATAAAAAAGAAGTAATAACATATTTAAAAAATAAACTTGATGAAGTTGGGTAGAATGCGATGAATAATTTAATAGTTGAAGAAGCTAGTTTTATAGATGGAAAAAGAAAATACTTAATCTGTTCGAATCATAGAGGGAGGGCGTTAATCCAGCCAATTTTAGAAAAGTTACTTGAGAAAAATTATTCTTTTGATTTTGTCTTCATCGGATTTGATTCAAGTCCTGAACAATTGCAAAATAATCTTAAAACTTGGTTGCAAAGTCAGAAAATGGGTAGCTATTTATATATAGCACTTAGTAAAGAAGAGCTTAAAAATTTACGGCCGATTATAGAGGATGTTGGATTTTTTGAGGATGAAGTACAATATGTTGGTTATGGTGAATTGAACTCGAAGGTTTTTTGTTGTCGATGTCATAGTTTAACTGAATTAAAAAATTTAGAAATTGGGAAAGAAGTTCAATGTCAAAACTGTCATTTATTACTTTCAGTTTCTGACCATTATTCTGTTCATTATGACGCATATTTAGGAAATATCGCTAAATTGTAGATGGGAGTGAATGGATTGATTGAGAATACGATACTAGTTCGTGTTAATGAAATAAAGCAAATAACACAACAGGTTAAAGAGTTTAGTTTTATTCCAATTGATGAATTTAATCTTACAACTTTTAGTGGAGGTTCTCATATTAATACATATGTTGCTACAGAAAATGAGATTATTTGCAGACCTTATTCTTTAGTTCATCATTCACTTATTGATAACACCTATAAAATCGCCATCCATTTAAGTTCGGAATCAAAGGGCGGTTCAAAATATTGGCATGAACGAATTAAAATAGGTGATCGATTACGGATTAGCTATCCAAAAAATCATTTTCCATTAAGTTTAAGAGCAAAACATCATGTGTTTTATGCAGCGGGTATTGGGATAACGCCATTTTTATCGATGATGAAAGAATTAAAAAGTAAAAATAAGTCTTTTGAACTTCACTATACTTCGGCAACAAAATCAAGTAGTGCATTTTATGACTTTTTAAATGAATTTTATAAAGAAGAGACTACATTTTACTTTACGAAAGAGCTTAATTCTAGTCGGATAAAAGTTGAAACGCTTTTAGACCATTCAATCGGTACTCATGTATATTTTTGTGGTCCTAATCGGTTCATTTCTCAATTTAATGAATCAGCTTATGCATTTGGCTATCCGAAATCAAGTGTCCATATTGAGGTTTTTACACCACAATTATTGGCTAGCTCTAGACCTTTTGAGATAGTACTTTCGAATGGTACTACAAAACAAGTTCCCGTCGATAAAACTTTATTAGATGTTTTACTTGATGAGGGCTTAAAAGTACCCTATTCCTGTAGAGTTGGTAGATGTGGGACATGCGAAGTTAATGTAATCGATGGTCAAATTGAGCATCACGATTTCTTATTGGATGAGGATCAAAGAAAAAGTAATAAAACGATTTTAACGTGTGTCTCTAGGGCAAAATCAAATCAAATAATCCTTGAGATATAGCGTTCAATTTTAGTAAAACAGCTAGACTACCTATTTAATTGGGTAGACTAGCTGTTTTATTTTTAGTAAAAAATAATGTCAAAATATATTTACAAGTAAGAGCATTTAAAAAATACGTAATTTTCATAATTTTAGAGGATTTTTGAAAGAGTATGTCGAAATTTTAATTATTCTTTGCATTTATATTCTTAATGAAAAGAAAAATCGACTTTATTACATAGATAAATTCGATGATCTAATTTATTTTTACATCTTATTAAATTAAGAGTTAAAGAAAGGAGTGGCTTTATACATGTCAGAAAATACGAAAACTTCGAACCATAACTTGGAAGAGAATTTATTTGCTGAATTTCCAAAGCCTACTGTACAAGAGTGGAGAGATGTTGTTGAAAAATCCTTAAAAGGAGCCACTATTGAGGAAAAGCTAGTAACAAAAACGTATGAAGAAATAATTTTGAAGCCGATGTATGGGGAAGAAGATATTGCTAACTTTCCTTATTTAAACGCTCAACCAGGAGAATTTCCTTATGTTAGAGGTACAAGTGAACAAGGTTATCTAGAAAAACCATGGGAAATTAGTCAGGAATTAGATTGTTCAACGCCTGAGGAGTTCAACCGTATTGCTAAACATGATTTAGACAAAGGGCAAACGATGTTAAAGATTCAACTTAACGAATCTTTCCAAACAAATAATGATTTAAATAAAGGGTTAATCTTAACATCTATTAATGATGTTAGAGTAGCCTTTCAAAATATAAATTTAGAGGAAGTTCCTTTATATATTGAAACAGTTAACGGCGGGCAAGCATTTTTTGGATCATTTATCGCATATTTGCAACAACAAAATTACGATTTTAATAAAATAAATGGATTTATTGGAATGGATCCGATCAGTCATTTAGTGAAAGAAGGGACACTTCCGTATTCTATTGAAAATGCTTACAAAATGATGGCTGAGATCACCAAATGGTCAGTTAGACATACGCCAAATTTAAGAAATATTTTAGTGCAGTCACATCCTTATCACGATGCTGGAGGAAATGCAGTGCAAGAATTAGCATTTGCTATTTCAACTGGATTAGAGTATCTACGTGAAATGGATAACCAACAAATTCCGCTTGATGATGCAGCGACGAAAATACTTTTCTCGTTTTCTGTCGGATCGAACTTCTTTATGGAAATAGCAAAATTAAGAGCAGCTAGAATGATTTGGGCAAGAATGATGAAAGAATTAGGTGGCAATGAAGCTTCCCAAAAAATGACTATTCATTCTCGTACATCGACGTGGACGAAAACGATTTATGATCCTTATGTCAATATACTTAGAGGAACTGTTGAAGCTTTTGCAGGAGTAATTGGAGGAACTGACTCACTTCATATTTCACCATTCGATGAATCGATTAAATCATCTGATGAATTTTCTAGACGTATTGCAAGAAATACACATTTAATTCTTGAAAAAGAATCAAATTTATCAAAAGTCACTGATCCAGCTGGTGGTTCTTGGTATATTGAATCACTTACTTACTCTTTGGCTGAAAAAGCATGGGAACTATTCCAAAAAATTGAAGAAAAAGGTGGAATGGTAAAGGCAATACAAGAAGGCTTCCCACAAGCTTTAGTTAGACAGATTGCAGAAGAAAAGTCGGGCAACATAAAAAATAGAAAAGATAAATTTATTGGGACTAATATCTATCCAAATCTGAATGAAACAGGGTTAGAGAAAAAAGAATTGGATCATAGAGAAGTTGAGGGGAATAAAGAAAACTTCGAGAGCAGTTCAGATCATTTTATCTTACAAAGTGGTTGTTCAGTTGAAGATATCATTGATGCAGCAAGTAATGGCGCAACAATAACGAGTATTTTAAATGCAATGAATTTAATAGAATCAGAACTTCCTAGCGTTAATCAATTAAACATACATCGTGGTGCACAACCTTATGAATCATTGCGCCAAAATTCTCAAAGCTATAAAAATAGTACAGGTGAATTTCCAACTGTATTTGTAGCTAATTTTGGACAAGTTGCAGCATATAAACCTCGAACGGACTTTGTAACTGATTTTTTTGAAGTTGGAGGATTTAAGGTGCTTCAAAATAAAGGCTTTGCATCAATTGATGAAATAATTGTCTCATTTAAAAAATCAGAATCGACAATTGTTGTCATTTGTTCAACTGATGATCAATATTCAGCAGTTGTACCTTCTATAACAAATCAGATTAAAACAATTAATCCGAATGCAAAAGTACTTTTAGCAGGGAAGCCGTCGATCGATGATATGAAATTATATAAAGAAGTTGGAATTGATGATTTCATTCATATTAATGTAAATAATTTCGAGAAGTTGCAAAATCTTCAAAAGGATGGAGGGATTACGAAATGAACAAACTAACAGACTTTACAAAGATGCCATTTAATACAACATTTTCAGCACCAAATATAGCACCTCCTAAACCGATGCAAGTTAATCATGATGATTGGAAAACTTTAGAACAAATAGATGTAAAACCATTATATGATTCGACTGATCTAAATCAGATGGAACATTTAGGTTACGTTTCTGGAATTGCTCCGTTTTTACGTGGACCTTACCCTGCGATGTATATAAACAAGCCTTGGACAATTCGTCAATATGCCGGCTTTTCAACTGCAGAAGAAAGTAATGCATTTTATCGAAGAAATTTAGCTGCTGGTCAAAAAGGTTTATCGATTGCGTTTGATTTAGCCACTCACCGTGGATATGATTCAGATCATCCTCGTGTTGAAGGGGATGTTGGAAAAGCAGGGGTTGCAATTGATTCAATCCTTGATATGAAAATTTTATTTGATGGTATTCCTTTAGATAAAATGTCAGTTTCAATGACAATGAATGGTGCAGTACTTCCTGTTTTAGCATTTTATATTGTTGCTGCTGAAGAACAAGGGGTAGATCAATCACAGCTTACAGGAACGATTCAAAACGATATTTTGAAAGAATATATGGTGAGAAATACTTATATTTATCCGCCAGAAGCATCAATGCGTATTATCGCTGATATTTTTTCTTATACTTCACAACATATGCCAAAATTCAACAGCATCAGTATATCTGGTTACCATATGCAAGAAGCAGGGGCTACTGCAGATATCGAATTAGGCTATACTTTGGCAAATGGACTGGAATATGTTCGAACTGGTTTAAAAGCGGGAATCGATATTGATTCGTTTGCACCTCGTTTATCATTTTTCTGGGGAATCGGAATGAACTATTTCATGGAAATTGCAAAAATGAGAGCAGCACGTCTACTTTGGGCTAAATTGATCAAATCATTTGATCCAAAGAAAGAAAAATCTATGGCGCTAAGAACACATTCACAAACATCCGGTTGGAGTTTAACTGAACAAGATCCATTTAATAATGTGACTCGTACATGTATTGAAGCGATGGCTGCTGTGTTAGGACATACGCAATCACTTCATACGAATGCTTTAGATGAAGCAATTGCATTACCAACTGATTTCTCTGCTCGTATTGCCCGAAATACGCAGCTTTATTTACAAGAAGAAACTGGAATTTGTAAAGTAGTGGACCCTTGGGGAGGCTCATATTACGTAGAATCGTTAACAAATGAATTAGTTCAAAAAGCTTGGGCACATATTAAAGAGGTTGAATCATTAGGTGGTATGGCAAAAGCGATTGAAACTGGTTTACCAAAGATGAGAATCGAAGAAGCAGCAGCAAGACGTCAAGCTCACATCGATTCAGGTAAAGAAACAATTATTGGCGTTAATAAATACCGTCTTGAAAAAGAAGATCCATTAGATGTTTTAGAAGTCGACAATACTGCTGTTCGTGAAGCGCAAATTTTGCGATTACAAGAGCTTCGAGCAACTAGAGATGAAGCGAAAGTTCAGTCAACATTAGCCGCAATTACTGAGGCAGCGGAGTCTGGGGAAGGTAATTTGTTAGCGCTTGCAATTGAGGCTGCTAGAGCACGTGCAACTTTAGGTGAAATCTCAGATGCTTATGAAAAAGTAGTAGGGAGACATAAAGCTGTTATTCGTTCAATCATGGGCGTTTACAGTGCGGAATACGGTGAAAAAGATGAAATAGAAATTGTACGTAAAATGGCTGATGATTTTGAAGAAAAAGAAGGTCGTCGTCCTCGTATTATGATTGCTAAACTAGGACAAGACGGTCATGATCGTGGAGCGAAAGTAATTGCTACAGCATTTGCTGATTTAGGCTTTGATGTAGATATCGGTCCGCTATTCCAAACACCAGCGGAAACGGCACTTCAAGCAGTAGAAAATGATGTTCATGTTATCGGAATGAGCTCTTTAGCAGGAGGCCATAAAACGCTACTTCCACAATTAATGGAAGAATTAAAAAAACTAGGTCGACCAGACATTGTTCTTGTTGCTGGAGGGGTAATACCTGCAGGAGATTATGAGTTTTTATTAAAGAACGGAGCGGCAGCAATCTTCGGACCAGGTACTGTTATCCCAGTTGCGGCACAAAAGGTTATTGAAGAAATTAATCGCCGACTTGAGGATTCGATTTAAATGGATCACGAAAACAAAAGAAAGAAAAAGCTTTCAGAAGACGACTATGTAAATGGAGTACTTGAAGGCAATCGAACTATTTTAGCCCAAACAATTACCCTTATAGAAAGTAATTCGTCAGCACATATGAATTCTGCACAAAATGTGTTGACTAGGTTACTTCCTCATTCAGGTCGTTCGATCCGGATTGGAATAACTGGGGTTCCAGGTGCCGGTAAAAGTAGTTTAATAGAAAGCTTTGGAACATATTTGTGTGAACAAGGACATAAAGTAGCCGTTTTAACAATTGACCCAAGTAGCACAATTACAAAAGGTAGTATTTTAGGAGACAAAACAAGAATGGATTCACTTTCAAAGAATCCGAATGCATTTATTAGGCCTTCTGCATCAGGTGGTTCTCTTGGTGGGATTGCACGTAAAACACGAGAATCTATGCTAGTGTGCGAAGCAGCAGGCTATGACGTGATTTTAATCGAAACTGTCGGTGTTGGACAAAGTGAAGTACAGGTTCGTTCAATGGTAGATTTTTTTCTTTTAGTCATGCTAACTGGGGCTGGAGACGAGTTACAAGGAATTAAAAAAGGCATCATGGAACTTGCAGATTCAATTGTTATCAATAAAGCCGATGGACAAAACAAATTAAAGGCCAAAGCGGCTAAGGCTGAATTTAATCGAATACTTCACTTATTACAGCCTTCCACTCCAGGTTGGTCTAGTAAAGCATATACAGCTTCCGCGTTACTAGGTGAAGGTATTGAAGAAATATGGAATGAAATTAATGCGTTTAAAAATTTAACAACTGAATCTGGCTATTTTTCTTTGCGCCGTCAAAAACAAATGATTGATTGGATGTACAACATGGTTTTTGAACAGTTGAAACTAAGTTTTATGAATCATGAAAGTGTAAAACTAAATTTAAAATCGATTGAAAGCTCAATTGTAAATGGAGAATTAACAGCAACTTCAGCTGCAAACTATTTATTATCCATTTTTGAAAGCAATAGGAAGGAGCCATTGTAATGCATGAGACTAGTCCAAAAAAAATTAATCATATTGGAATTGCAGTAAGAGATTTAGAAACTTCTATTCAATTGTATACGAATGTACTTGGCTTAAAACTTAAAGGAATTGAAACAGTTGAAAGTGAAAAAGTACGAGTAGCATTTATCGAAATCGGAGAAGTGAAAATTGAACTTTTAGAAGCAACTAGTCCAGAAAGCCCAATCGCAAAGTTTATTGAGAAAAAAGGCGAAGGAATTCACCATATCGCATTAGAAACAGAAAACTGTGAGAAACAGCTTGAAATGATGAAAGAACACGGAATTAAACTTATAAATGAAGTTCCAAAAAAGGGGGCGCATGATAGCCTAGTCGCTTTCCTTCATCCAAATTCAACGAATAAAGTATTGTTTGAGCTATGCCAACCATCATCTAGTGCTACTAAGAAAGGAAGTTGAATAAAGTTATGACGACAGCTTATGAGAAAATTAATGAATTAATGGACCGAAAGAGAGTAATTGAACTAGGCGGTGGAGACGAGCGAATAGATTCACAGCATAATAGAGGGAAATTAACTGCTAGAGAACGTATTAATCTTTTATTAGATGAAGATACTTTTGTCGAATTAAATCCTTTTATTAAACACCGCGCTACTAATTTTGGAATGGATAAAATGGATAGTCCAGGTGAAGGTGTAGTCACAGGTTACGGTAAAGTCCATGGACGTTTAATCTATGTTTTTGCACAAGATTTTACAGTATTTGGTGGAGCATTAGGTGAAATGCATGCTATTAAAATTGCAAAAGCTATGGACTTAGCTGCAAAAGTAGGTGCTCCGATTATAGGATTAAACGATTCTGGTGGTGCTAGAATACAAGAAGGAGTAGTTTCATTAGACGGTTACGGTCATGTATTTTATCGAAATTCGATCTACTCTGGCGTTATTCCGCAAATATCAGTCATTATGGGACCATGTGCAGGTGGAGCAGTCTATTCACCAGCTATTACTGATTTTGTTTTTATGGTTGAAAAGACAAGTCAAATGTTTATTACAGGTCCAAAAGTAATTGAAACAATCACTGGAGAAAAAATTACAACGGAAAATCTTGGTGGGGCAAAAGTTCATTCTTCGATTAGCGGTGTAGCTCATTTTACCGAAGAATCAGAACCAGAAATATTGGAACAGGTACGCAGATTAATTAGCTTTTTACCTCAAAATAATAATGAAAAACCAGAAGGAGTTCCATTCTTTGAAAAAGATGATTGGAGAGAAGATCTAATTGACTTAGTTCCAATCGAATCTACGAAAGTTTACGATGTAAGAAAAGTAATTGAGCAAATTCTTGATAATGGAGACTTCATGGAAGTACAACCAAACTTTGCGAAGAACATTGTTATTGGATTTGGTCGAATTGATGGTCACAGTGTTGGAATCATAGCAAATCAGCCAAAAGTAATGGCAGGTGGACTTGATATTAATTCTTCTGATAAACTATCAAGATTTATCCGTTTCTGTGATTCATTTAATATTCCTTTAATTACATTTGAAGATGTAACAGGTTTCTTCCCAGGTGTAAACCAGGAGCATGGTGGAATTATTCGTCACGGAGCTAAAATTTTATATGCATATTCAGAAGCTACAGTTCCAAAAATTACAGTAATCTTAAGAAAAGCATATGGTGGCGCATACGTAGCAATGAACTCTAAAGCAATCGGTGCAGATGTAGTATACGCTTGGCCAAATGCAGAAATCGCCGTAATGGGACCAGAAGGAGCAGCAAATATTATCTTTGCAAAAGAAATTAATCAAAGTATCGATCCAATTGCAACTCGAGCTGAAAAAATTTCAGAATACAGAGAAATGTTTGCAAATCCATATGTTGCAGCTTCTCACGGCATGGTCGATGATGTTATTGATCCAAGAGAAACACGTAAAGTCTTAAAACAATCCTTAGAAATGTTAAGTACAAAAAGTGAAACACGACCTAAAAAGAAACATGGAAATATCCCGCTTTAAAATGTAGTGGATTGTAATGGAAAACAACGTTACTAAATTGACTATATTGAGAATATTTTGATCGAGGTAAAAAGACCTTAATTCAACAGAATGACTAGATATACTATAAGATTAGTATATCTAGTCAGAGTGTTGAAATATAAAATGGTCTATATGGAAATCGCACATTAAATTGAACTTATTTATGATGAAATGATCTTTTTGATGATTTATTAATGGAGTTAAATGTTAATATATTGAGCAATTTCATGATTCAAATAATCACTAGTAATGATTTTTTTCTGAAGTTGAAAATATTATGTACTAATTTTTAGAAAAACAAATTCAATTGATTAGTTTAATTAAAGTTCGATATTTGTGGACCTACAAGCTGATAATTACACAACAGTTAGGTTACTCTAGATTACTCTAAGTAAAGGCTATTTGATTAGGATTTATTGCAAACTTTTTTTGGTGAATAAGTTGATTGGAATGGAGGGGTGCTCGACTCCTATGGGATTAGCGGGAAGGCTGAGACCCCACAGGCTTGCCGAGGAGGCTAAAGAATCTCGCCCCATGGAAAGCGAGCATCCTGTAATGGAAATCAACATCACTCTACTCCTTTTACGAAAATTTAGTAATTTAATTGACAAGCTTGTTTCTCAACGGCGTGACTAGATATACTATAAGATTAGTATATCTAGTTTTTTTGTGAGAAAATGTTAAAAATTACATTTTAATAAATCAACCAACCTATTGACAAATAAAATTATTTATGTTATAATAAAATATTTTGTTATTGACTGAATGAACTGTAATCAGTACGATAGTACTTGGAAATGATTACACAAAATAGTTCGGGAGTGATTTTATGCTTGGTAAAAGTAAGATCCAAATGTTAAGCATTACGTTGAATTCAAATGGTATGACAAATACAATTCATCCAACACTAATTTGGGATGAAGAAGATGTCGTATTAATTGATACAGGTTATCCAGGACAATTAAACGAATTTCAAAATTGCTTTGAAACTTTTGGTGTACCTTTTGAAAAACTGAATAAAATACTGTTTACTCATCAAGATATTGATCATATTGGAAGTCTTTCTGTGATTGTAGAAGAGTCTACAAACGAAATTGAAGTCTATGCGAGTGAAATAGAAAAACCGTATATTCAAGGTGAAAAGTTGCTTATAAAAATAACACCCGAAAAAATTGCAAAAGCTGTAGCGTCCTTACCAGCGGATACAACAGATGACTTTCGAAAAGCATTTAAAAACAGATTAGAAAACCCACCAAAAGGTAAAGTTAACCATATTGTTACCCCTGGAAATGATTTGACAATTTGTGGTGGTATTACTGTAATTGATACTGCTGGACATACACCAGGGCATATAAGCTTTTATCATAAGGAGTCGAAAACATTAGTTGCAGGTGATGCACTAATAATTGAAAATGATCAATTAAACCCTTCAAACCCACAATACACATATGATATTGAACAATCGATAAAATCACTTGAGGCTTTATTGTCATTTGATATTGAAAAAGTGATCTGTTATCATGGTGGACTTTTTGAGGGGAATATAAAAGAAAGATTAAGTGAAATCATTCGATTAAAATTTTAAAAAATCGTTTTTGGAGGCAAAAAAATGAGTAACAAGAATTATCATGAATTAATAAAAGATCGTGTTTTTTTCGGTGGGGCAGATGACGTAAAAGACATGATGGAAAATGAAAATGCAAATATTGTTTTTGATCTAAGAGTAAAAAAATATGAGGTTGACCCTCAAATTAACCGTGTACATAGTCCGATTGTTGATGACAAAGAAGAACAAGCAGAAACACTTAAAAGAGCGATTGATCATGTAGTAGAAGCTTATCAAAATGATCAAAAAGTGTATTTCCATTGTGGTGGTGGCAATACACGTGCAGGTACAGTGGCAATGGGAGCATTAATTGCACTAAATAAAGCTAAAACAATTGAAGAAGCTGAAGAAATGGCTAGATCAATCCGTCCAACAATTAAATCGAATCCTAATATGAAGGAATCCTTAAAAAAGATTTTTCCTAATGCTTAAATAAATATAAAAAACGCTAATTATACAATTTTGGTTTGTATCATTTAGCGTTTTTTATTAAAATATACCATTTAAATGATCTTTTACACACTTTATGAATTCATTTTTGTCACTTGTATTTTCTTTCGTAATTGGAGATATTACCCAAAAGTCTTGATAAAAATAATCTGTTTCTTTAATTGGGATTATTTTTAATTCGCCACTTAATACTTCGGGAAAATATTTTAAAGTTGTATTATGCACAAAAGTAAATACGCGTCCTTCCTTAATAATTTCAATAAGTGTCATAGTACGGTTTGATTTAAGAACGATCTCATTTTTAAATTTTTTAGCTAATTGCAGAAAATTTTTATTCGAAAAAGTATACATTACGACCTTTTGATAAAGTAAGTCTTCAGCTGTAACATAATCTAATTCATATAAAGGAGAATTTTTGCCTACTATAATGCACACTTTTCCTTTACTTAAGAATTCGAAATTAATATTATTTTCCTTTTCTAATTCCGCTTTAGAAGATACAACTAACGCTAGGTCATAGTCCTCTTTTGTTAAATTGTTAATAATCTGAGGTGTACCTTGTTCAATTAATTCAATAGTCGCTCCATTGTTATTTCCAGAGTATTTTTTTAAAACATCATGAATTGTATAAGTAAAAGTCGGTGCACATGCAATTTTCATATGTTTTACTCTAGTTTCCTTAAAATCCGAAAGCTGTTCTTTTAATTCTTTTAAATTATTTAAAATTTCAACTGACCTAGATAATACTAACTCTCCCTCAATAGTTAAGGTAATTCCACCTCTAGATCGATTAAATATATTTATTTCTAATTCTCTTTCAAGTTGACTAATGGCTTGACTAACCCCAGAAGGAGAAATATGCAATTTTTTCGCTGCTTTTGAAATCGACTTTTCATTCGCGATACTTACAACGTATTCTAGTTGTTCAAAGTTCATATTAACCTCCTAATATAAAAACTAACTTTCCCTATCAATAGTTTAATATATTTATGTGCTTTACATTGTTAAGTATTACTTAACAATAGCTTAACATATATGAAATATAATTTCTGTCGTAAACAATGTAAAATACTACTTAATTCCATATAATTTTATAGGAATAATTAGGATTAAGCAATGAAATATCAGTAATTGAATCTAGTTACTGTTGAAAGTTGGGAATAAAAATGTTTACTTACAATGAGTTTAATCACCACGAAAATAAAACATTTATTTTTGTTGAAAATACTCTTTTCGTATCTGGAATCTGTACAATTTTAGTACATCATAATCTAGATGCTAGAAAAATAGATTTCCATGAAATTAATACAAACGATTTAAATGAATCATTTTTTATTTGTCATGTGAAAAATGAAGAGATGGAAGAAAAATCTCAGCTTTTAAAGTTAATTGATAAGAACATTAATATAGTAATCATTAAAAATAATATAGATTATAATGAAATTGAGAGTTTGATGAAAATTGGGGTAAATGGAATTTGCTTAACTGACATTGATGAACAATATTTACTTCATATTGTAAGACAAGTTCAAAATGGTCAATTCTTCTTAGATTCTCGATTAACAAATTTAATCATTCAAGAAAATAAACGACTACTTGAGAATGGAAATAAAAAGAAAGAACTAGATTATGAAGCGATGAATAATCTTTTGACGAAAAGAGAAATTGAAATTTTACAACTTTTAGCTCAAGGATTTTCCAATATTCAAATAGGATCTGAATTATTTATTTCGAGTAAAACTGTTAAAAATCATGTTTCAAATATAATTCAAAAATTACAGGTATCTGATCGATTAAATGCTGTGATTTCTGCAATCAAAAATAATTGGATTTCGTTTGACTAATTAACAAATGACACTAATCTATTACTTAAAAGGATTAGTGTTATCCAATTGAAAAAAAGATAAGTATTGTATTGTTGATTTCCACTAAAGATGCTCGCTCCTATAGGAGTCGAGCATCTTTGCGTTCCAATATAACTATTCATCAAACCAAGATTACTTAAAAAACATAAAATAGCCAGTTACATTCAATAATTCTAATATTAAACAATTTACATGCCAAAATTCTTACGAACATTAGCTTCGACTCAAAAAAAAATCTTATATACCTCATTGTTTTGAAAAAAATACTCAAGTAATAATGTAATTCTCCATTTAGTATAGCTTAATTACCTTTGTAACTACTCATCCAATTATCCAACACTTTTACCATCCACTTTACGATAAAACGATTTTCCCACCAAGTTAATTTACTTTTTTTATAGTGAACATTCAAAAAAGTTTTTAAGATATTATTCCTTTTCGAATTAATTCACCAACCGCATGAGAGCGATTGTTTGCACCGAGTTTTTTTATAGCGGATTTTACATATTGTTTTACTGTAAGTTCACTAATATTCATGGAATCTGCCATCTCTTTTGTGCTTTCGCCCCAAGCAATTCGTTTCATTACCTCTAATTCTCTTTTGCTTAAAATGATTGAATCATACGCCCCAGTTGTATTTTCTAAAAATTTTCCAATTAACTTACCGTAATATGTAAATGAAGAGAGGAGTTTATCATCCATTTTAAGATGATCTTTAAATTCTGTTGAACAAATATAACCAACAACTACTGAACCGAAGCAGATTGGTACAGCGATCATAGAGTTAACACTAGAAGGGAAGATATATTTACTACTCGTTTGTTTTAAGTATTCAATGCCTGAACAGAACTTTGCTTTTCGCTCACAAATTGCTGTAAAGATGATTGGGAGCGAACGAATATCATCTCTGATCTCTCGTATATGTGTTAATCCATCATTCGTAATCAAAATAATGCCTTCGCCTAAAAATCCAAAAGGAGAATATCGAAATAAATAAGCATTTCGAACGGGAAGGGGAATGGTACCATACTGGTCACTGGCCAAGAAATAAGGAAGTTGATTTTAAAGGGAAACGTGTTGGAATTATTGGAACTGGTTCGAGCGGTGTACAAGCTATACCAGTTATTGCAGAACAGGCGGGTCATCTGACTGTATTCCAGCGTACACCTCAATATAGTGCACCAGCAAGAAATCATCCTTATGACCCGGAGTATGTACGAAAAACGAAAGCAAACTTTAAAGAGATTAAAAAACAGATGAGAGAATCAATCGGGGGCCAACCGGTTGTTCCACCAACACAATCTGCTTTAGATGTCAATCCAATTGAAAGAAACAAAATTTATGAAGATAGTTGGAAAAATGGTGGACTCGGACTTTTTGGGGCCTTCACTGATCTTACAATTGATGAAAGAGCAAATGAAACAGTTGCTGAATTCATCAGATCAAAAATTAGTAAAATTGTACATGATTCTGAAGTTGCCCAAAAATTAATGCCATACTATTACTATGGTACAAAACGTCCAATTATAGATACGAATTACTACGAAACATATAACCGTGAAAACGTATCTTTAGTTGATGTTAAAAACGATTCAATTGAATCAATTACACCTAATGGGTTGAAAACTAAAAACAATGAATATGAATTAGATGTGATTATATTTGCAACTGGGTATGATGGTATGACTGGACCATTAATGAAGATTGATATTAAAGGAAAAGATGGAATTAGTTTGAAAGAAAAATGGGACGGAGGAGCACAAACAAGAACATATCTTGGAATTGCAAATGCTGGATTCCCTAATATGTTTATGATTACTGGGCCAGAAAGTCCTTCAGTACTAAGCAATATGCCTGTTTCAATCGAGCAACACGTAGAATGGATTGCAGATTGTATCCAGTTCTTACGTACAAATGATGTTGATGTGATTGAAGCTAATGTTGATGCAGAAAATGACTGGAGCCGACATTGCAGGGAAGTTGCAGAGGCAACACTATTCACAAAAACAGATTCATGGTACACCGGAGCAAATATTAAAGGAAAACCACGAGGATTTCAAATTTACCTTGGAGGTGTAGGGGCATATCGCAAAAAATGCGATGAAATAGCTACAAATGGATATGAAGGATTTGTTTTAACTTTAACCGCAGTTCATTAAACTAGAATACAATCCGAAAAAACACTTCTTTATTTGGAGAAGTGTTTTTCAACATGTTGAAATAAAGTATAGTAACTCATAGTTCAAGGGGTGGCTTCTAAGTAAGTAAAAACGTAAAAAAGAATGTAAATATCCCATTCATAAATGGTTAAAGTGTGAATAGAATTGCGCTCTCCAATTATTAAAAATCATTTAATGTAAGTTGAATTAATCCACAAATTCAGAGTGAAAATAGTATAATGATTTGTATTTAAATTTCATTAATAGTATAAATATTCATTTTTCTATTTGTTAGAGTTAAAAAGGGGAGAGTTTTAATTTGTCTGCATCAAAAAAATCTATATTTAAAGGGACTTCATTTACAAATTTCTGGGTCTCACGAATGTTTACTTCGACTTCATTTCAGATGCTATCAGTAGCAATTGGATGGCAAATGTATGATTTGACACATGACGCGTTTAGTCTAGGTCTAGTAGGTTTAGCACAATTTATTCCAATGGTCTTACTTACATTAGTAGTAGGTCAAGTTGCTGATAGAGTTGATCGTCGGAAAATTGTTTTCATATGCCAAATGGTAGAAGCTTTAATAGCAGGACTTCTTTTATATGGTAATTTTGCTAACTGGCTTAGCAGAGAGGAAATATTAATTGCAGCTTTTATACTTGGTGCATGTCGATCATTTGAAGGACCTGCTTCTTCGGCGTTACTACCTCAAGTTGTGCCAAAATCTATTTTACAACAAGCTATTTCTTGGAGTACATCTGCAGGTCAAACAGCACAAATACTTGGGCCATCTCTTGGTGGTGTATTATTTTCAGTAGGACCAGCATACGTATATGCAATTTCAGCAATTGCTTTATTACTTTCATCAATCTTAACAATTTTTATAAAATTAGATAGTGAATTTATTCGTAAAGCAGAGCCAGTAACTTTACGTACAATGCTTATGGGGTTAGAATTTGTCTATAAACACCCAATTATTTTAGGAACTATATCACTTGATTTGTTTGCCGTTTTACTTGGTGGAGCTACAGCACTTTTACCAATTTATGCCCAAGATATTTTACATACAGGCGCTTGGGGCTTAGGTCTGATGCGTACTGCACCAGCTGTTGGAGCATTAATAATGTCTCTAATTTTAGCTTATTTTCCACTTAAAAAATCTTTTGGGCCGATATTATTTGCAGCGTTAGGTATTTTTGGATTAGCAACAATGCTATTTGCAATTTCAACAAACTTAGTCATCTCATTAATTGCATTATTTATAATTGGAGCTTCAGATGTGGTCAGCGTAGTAATACGTTCTTCGCTCGTTCAGCTACAGACACCGGATGATATGAGAGGAAGAGTAAATGCTGTAAATTCGCTATTTATTGGAACTTCGAATCAGCTTGGGGAATTTGAATCTGGAACAATGGCTGGATTAATTGGTGCCGTACCAGCTGCTTTTGTAGGTGGACTTGGAACGATATTAGTTGCTGGACTTTGGATGTATTTATTCCCTTCACTTAGAAGAATTAATTCACTTTCTGGAGATAAAACAGAAAAAGCAGGATAAATTTGTTAAAGGAGGATTTATGGAAAATACTAAAAAAACATTTGAAACGATTGATGAATATATTTCACAATTTCAGCCTGATGTTCAAGAAAAATTACAATCTTTAAGAAAGACTGTAAAAGAAGTTGTACCAAATGCTGTAGAGAGAATTAGTTATCAAATGCCTACTTTTGCGCTAAATAAAAATTTAGTACATTTTGCTGCATTTAAAAATCATATTGGATTTTACCCTGGCGCAAGCGGAATTGCAGCATTTAAACAAGAATTATCCGTTTATAAAGGCGCTAAAGGATCTGTGCAATTTCCAATAAACGACCCACTTCCATTTGATTTGATAAAAAAGATTGTAAAGTATAGGGAACTTGAGGATATTAAAAAAGCGGAAGAAAAATTAAAAAAGAAAAAATAAGATCAAAACCTCTGGAGCTAATTTTAGTTTTGGAGGTTTTTTTAGTAAAAAGGACTGATGGCTTTGTTCAAAATATTGTCAAATATTTTCCAATAATAAATTACTTTATCCGTTATACTAAACTTGTATTTAGAGGAAAAAACAAGTAATGAATGATGAAGTTGATTTTTTTAGCAAAATATGTGAAAAAGTTCACAATTTGTATTTGGGGGACAGAAGAGATGAAAAGAAAATTATTGATGATTGGTAATGGAATGGCAGGAGTTCGTTGTATAGAAGAAATACTAAAAATAAATAAAAATATATTTGAAATCACAATAATTGGGGATGAACCTTATCCAAACTATAACAGGATCATGTTATCGAACGTATTACAAGGTAAAACAACCTTTGATGAAATTAATATTAATGATTGGAATTGGTATATAGAGAATCAAATTACATTACTTACAAACGAAAAAGTTACAAAAATATCCCCTACAGAAAAAATAGTTGAAACTGAAAAAGGAAAAATGCTTTTATATGATGAGCTTATTTTAGCTACAGGATCTAGTGCCTTTATACTCCCTATCCCAGGAAATAATCTACAAGGTGTAATCGGTTTTCGGACAATTCAAGATACTGAATTAATGATAGATTATGCAAAAAAATATAAAAAAGCTGTTGTAATTGGGGGAGGCCTACTAGGTTTAGAGGCAGCAAGAGGTTTAATTGACCGAGGAATGGAAGTTCATGTTGTACATTTATTGCCTACATTAATGGAACAACAATTAGATGCAACGGCCGCGAAAATGTTAAAAAAAGATTTAGAAGCACAGGGCATGAATTTCTTAATGGAGAAACAAACGATTTCAATAAATGGAACGAATCGTGTTGAAGGAATCAGTTTTTCGGATGGAACTTCATTAGAATGTGATTTAGTCGTAATGGCTGTTGGAATTAGACCAAATATTTCTTTAGCAAAAGAAGCAGGAATCGACGCAAACCGTGCAATCATTGTTAACGATATAATGCAAACATCGGAACCATCAATTTATGCTGTAGGTGAATGTGCCGAACATAACGGAACTACTTATGGGTTAGTAGCACCGCTATATGAACAAGGGATCGTGCTAGCAGAACATATAACGGGTAATTGCACGAAAGGATATAAAGGAAGCATTTTATCAACTCAATTAAAAGTATCTGGCTGTGATTTATTCTCTGGTGGATTAATCCATGAAGGAGAAGATATGCAAGCAATCATTGTAAATGACCAATTTGCTGGACTATATAAAAAAGTAATTGTGAAAGATGAAAAAGTTGTTGGAATAGTTTTATATGGTGATGCATCAGATGGAAATCGATTATTCAACATGTTAAAAAATGAAACAAATATAAAGGAATATACTAGTGCTTCTATTCTCCATAAATCAGGAGAGGACGCTGGTGAAGATTTTGTTCTTAGTATGAGTGCTAATGATACGGTTTGTGGATGTAATGGTGTTACGAAAGGCACAATTGTTCAATCAATTTTAGAACAAGAGCTTACAACGTTTGAACATGTGAAAAATTGCACAAAAGCAGGCGCATCATGTGGAAAATGCAAAGGAATGGTTGAAAGTATTTTAGCGGCTACATTAGGTGATACATTTGATCCCAATGCTGCAAAGCCTGGTATGTGTGGATGTTCCGAATTATCTCGTGATGAAGTGATAAATGAAATTGAAGAAAAAGGATTACAAACTCCTAGAGAGGTTCGAATTGTATTAGGATTTGAAAATGAAGAAGGTTGTTCAAAATGCCGTCCAGCTCTAAACTATTATTTAAGAATGATGTATCCTAATGATTATCAAGATGATAAATCATCACGCTTCGTTAATGAACGAATGGAAGGAAATATCCAAAATGATGGCTCATTCTCAATCGTACCGCGAATGTATGGGGGAGTTACGACTGGTGATGAATTAATTAAACTTGGTGAAGTAGCAAATAAATTCAATGTACCTTTAGTAAAAGTTACCGGTGCGAGCCGTGTTGGTTTATATGGTGTTAAAAAAGAAGACGTACCTAAAATATGGAAAGAATTAGGGATGCGTTCAGGTTATGCTTATTCAAAATCACTTAGAAATGTTAAGTCTTGCGTCGGAAATCGATTTTGTCGATTTGGAACACAAGATTCACTAGGCTTAGGAATCGAATTAGAAAAAGCGATTGAAATGGTTGACACCCCTCACAAGATGAAAATGGGTGTTACAGGATGTCCTCGAAATTGCGCTGAAGTGCTAACTAAAGACTTTGGGGTAATATGTGTCGAAAATGGATTCCAGCTATATTTTGGTGGGAATGGTGGGACAGCGGTTCGAGAATGTGATCTTTTAACAACTGTAACAACAGAAGAAGAAGTAGTTCACATGGCAAAAGCTTATGTTCAATACTATCGCGAAACGGGTATTTACGGGGAACGTACTGCTCCTTGGGTAGAGCGAACAGGAGTTGAAGTAATTAAAGAAGTATTGTTAAACAAAGAATTAGAAAATGCTTTAGTAGAGAAGTTTAATCAAGCAAAATCTACTTATGAAGAAGCATGGAGCCAAGCGCTTAAGAATCAATTAGACCTATATGAGGTTATTAGAAAATAATTTCAAATTTGAGAGGAGCAATCAAAATGACCAATACACCAGAGAAAATTAAGATTATTGATCTTGCCTCATTACCTATACAAATTGGAAAGGAAGTAGTAATTAAAGGGGAATCAATCGCATTATTCCGTTTATCAAATGAAGATGTTCGTTCAGTTGAAAGTAAATGTCCGGGGACAAATGGACCACTTGCTGAAGGGATTGTTTCAGGTGAATATGTTTTTTGTCCTCTACGTGATTGGAAAATTTCATTAATAACGGGTGAAGTTCAAAAACCAGATGATGGCATTGTAAAAACATATAAAACCGAAGTAATTGACGGTTCTGTTTATATTACGGTGTAACGTATGACTAAAAAATCTGGATTTATTTCATTTGTAGGTGCAGGGCCTGGGGATTTAGGCTTAATTACAGAAAAAGGAATGAAATGTATTCGAGAAGCTGAAGTCATTTTATATGATCGACTTGCTAATCCAAGATTACTTCGTGAAGCGAATAAAAATTGTGAATTTATTTACTGTGGGAAACTTCCTGACAGACATACAATGCGTCAAGAAATGATTAATCAGACATTAGTTACTTTCGCCCAAGACGGGAAATATGTTGTTAGATTAAAGGGAGGAGACCCATCCGTTTTCGGTCGAGTAGGTGAAGAAGCAGAGGAAGCTTCAAAGCATAATATACCATTTGAAATTATTCCGGGGATTACATCTAGCATTGCTGCAGCAGCATATGCTGGGATCCCAGTTACACATAGAGAATATAGTACAAGTTTTACTTTAAGAACAGGCCATAAATGTATGGAGAATGAAAATCTTATTGAATCGAATTGTTCTGACCAATTAGGGGATACACTTGCTTACTATATGGGGGTAAGTAATCTACCTAAAATATGTAAGCACCTAATAAAGATTGGTAAATCAAAGGATACACCAGTGGCCGTAATTCAGTGGGGAACAATTGGAAAACAAAAAGTTGTTGAGGGAACGATCGAAACAATTGTATCTGTTATTGAGGAAGAAGAAATGACAAATCCTGCAATGACAGTTATTGGAGATGTTGTCAAATTACGCTCAACTATTTCTTGGTTTGAAAAGAAAAAATATTTTAGTAGAAAAATTTTATTGGCTAAAGGAACTGCATCAGTAGAGAAGAATGGATTAGAAACTTATTTATCAGAAAACGGTGCTGAGGTTTACGCTTTTCCTACTCTTAAATCAGTTCATCTTCCTATACAACAGGATCAGTTAGTTGAAGCACTAAGTCATGAAAAAATCGTTTTTTGTTCACCAGAAAGTGTGCAATTATTTTTTACAAATATGTTTAAATCAAAGATTGATATTCGTAAACTGCCTAATCGAATTAAGTATATATCACCGAAAACGAGCAAAGAGCTTGATAAATATGGAATATTGGCAGAAAAAGTTAGCCGTCATGAAAACGATGCAATTTTTATTGGTTCGGTAGACAAAGAGACACAATTACCAACAAAGTCAAAATTTCTGGCTACACATGAAACTATTGCAGATTCTAGATTTGATGTAATCAATCAAAGAATGATTGAAGAAACAAAATGGGAATCAATTATTTTTCCAAATCGTTCATCTGTTGATTGGTTTATAAAAGAATTAAAGAATACTAAGGTAAGTCATTTAATGGATTTACCATTTGCATATATTGGTGAATCAGTTAAAGAATATGCAATTAAATGCGGGTTTACTAAAGTTGACGAAGAATTACAAAAGGAATTAATGCTAGGTGATTGGAAGTGAGATTATGTTCGATGCTGTTGTCTATATTGGACACGGAAGTCGAAGGCAAGAAGGTAATCAACAATTTATACACTATATTCAATCTGTAATCAAAGAGATTCCTATTCAAAAACAAGAATATGCATTTTTAGAACTAGTTGAGCCAACTATTCAACAAACTTTGGAAAAAATGATCGTAGAAGGTGCGAGAAATATAGTAGTTGTACCAGTATTATTATTTGCAGCTGGACATTATAAACGCGATATTCCAGTCGAATTAAATCGTATTTTAAAACGATTTTCACATGTAAATATTACGATAACTGAGCCATTTGGTATTCATGAAAAAATGATTCAGCTTGTTCAAAAGCGTGTACAAGCTGCATGTGGAACTAGTAACGCTGCAATCATTTTAGTAGGTCGTGGAAGTAGCGACAAAGACCCAATCGAAATGCTTCAACAAATTGGAAATGCTGTTGAGTCGCGAATTAATGTCCCTGTTCGCGTAGCTTTTTTAACCGCGGGTAATCCAAAATTAGAAGATACCATTAAAAATATGAGTAAAGAATTTAAACGTATTTTTGTAATGCCATATTTATTATTTACAGGATTACTTCTTGAAAAAATTAAGAAACGAATTTCCAATGAAAATGAAAAATTTTATCTATGTGAGAATTTACAGTTCGATGAATTGATGAGCCATGCACTGATCGAGCGAATTCAAGAGAAGCTTAAAATCTAAATATCGGGTGATCAATATGAAAGAAGTTATTAATTCAATTGGGAATATAGCCATCGCGAAGACAAACCAAATCAAAGAAAGTAAATCAAGATATATGGTTCCTACAATGATGGCAGGATTTTTTGTAGGATTAGGTATTATTTTAATCTTTACGATTGGTGGATTACTCGCACCAACTAGTTTTGCTGGTACGAAAATTATAATGGGTGTTTCATTTGGGATTGCCTTAAGTTTAGTCATTATGGCAGGAGCGGATTTATTTACCGGAAATAATATGATTATGTCTATAGGTATGTTAGAAAAAAAAGTTAATTGGATTGATACTACGAAAGTATGGGGATATAGCTATTTAGGAAATTTATTTGGCTCGGTATTAGTGGCGTTATTATTTGCTTATTCAGGGCTAGCTAATGGTGGTGTGGCAGATTTTATTAATAATGAGCCTCAGCAAAAATGAATGCACCATTTATGGAATTACTAGTACGTGGAATTCTTTGTAATATACTTGTTTGTTTAGCGCTGTGGTGTTCATTCAAAATGAAATCTGAAACAGGAAAATTAATCATGGTATTTTGGTGCCTGTTTGCATTTATTACTTCAGGGTTGAACATAGTATTGCAAACATGACCTTATTATCAATCTCATTACTTATTAAACATCCAGAAACAGTAACACTAGCCGGAATGGTTTCGAATCTAGTTCCGGTTACACTTGGAAATATTATTGGCGGTAGTTTATTTGTTGGAGCAGCTTACTGGGTTTCAAGTTCTGGTGCAATAAATAAAAAAGTTTCAAATGATAAAATAAATGATAATAAAGTTGCATCTTAATTAAATCTACTCTAAAACAACATAAAACTAAAAGAAACAATCTTGGATTATAAATCTAAATAGGTTGTTTCTTTTTTTAGGAACTTTGATCATTCCTTCTGGTAAAATATAGTAATAATAAGGGGGCGTAAAAATGGGATATATAGAAGAGTTAAGGAGTATTGTTGGACATAGACCTTTAATATTTGTAGGCGCAGTTTCAATCATCATTGACCAATCCGGTAGATTATTATTACAACTTCGAAAATTTCCAAATGGATATTGGGGAATACCAGGTGGACTGATGGAGTTAGGGGAATCAACTGAAGATGTTGCCAAGAGAGAAGTTTTTGAAGAGACGGGACTAATTGTGGATCATTTGAATTTAATAAATGTTTATTCAGGACCACAAAACTTCGTTAAAGCTGAAAACGGAGATGAATTTTTCGTAATTACTGTTGCTTATTATACAGAAGATTATAAAGGAATATTAAGTGTTAATGATTCGGAATCTATTAAATTTGAGTTCTTTTATCCAAATGAACTACCAAATAATATTGTGAAAAGTCACAAGGTTATTTTAAATGAATTTTTAACAAAATTTTACCCTGAATTGGGGTACGAATGACCAACGTCAAATAGCAAGTAAAACAAGAAGAGCGAATTCAAATTATTTTCGGTAAAAGAAATAAAATAGGTCGAGGAAAGTTCTTATTTTTTATTTTGAAGAAATGTTCATAGTTTACTAGGAATTTATTGGAAAAAATAGAATAAATAAAATAAAGTAGAATTAGAGTTTATGGGGTGACTAATTTGGCTAAAACAGTGCATTGCGATCGGTGTTTAAAGGAAATTAGGATCAGGGGAGATCTCGTTACTGCTACGATGTTTTTTCAAGTCGTTCCTTATCATGAGGATTGTTATGCAAAAGATTTAAAAGGTGCCAAAACACTTTTTCTAAACAATCAACCAATTAATGGTTTTTCTGGGAACTTTTTAACATTACTAGCATTTGCGGTTTTTATCGCTTCATTTTTTATTGATGATAATTCTATGATCTATTTATCAGTTTTAGCGCTGATCGCAATATTGTATCGACTATATTCATTTTTTATTTTTGAAAGACATCTAGAGAAGTAGAAGTATTGATTGAAGATGAAACTGCTAAAGTAGTCATTTGGTGGGAAGTTTAAATAAATAGTGAAATAAAAGAAAAAACTCTGATTGACAGAGTTTTTTCTTTTTATTTACCAAAGTTTCCAGCGAATTGCATTACAACTGCTTTAACTTCTTCAAGTTTATCAGGCTTTAATAAAGTAATCATCTTAGGAACAAATTGTTGAACTTCTTCTAATGAAAAAGTACCTTCATCTTGTTTTCTGAAGTTTTCTAAAAGAATTTCCCTTGCTTCATCTTCCTTACCCTCTTGAACTCTTTGTAAAATGAAATTTAAAAACATTTCTTGACCTTGCTTGTCCATTCTTGTTGCCTCCTATAAATAATTTATACAACCATAAGGTGTTATTTAAATTATAACACCTTATGGTTGTATGTCAATTTTATTTTTCGGTGAATCATTCTTCGTTATTTATTAGCCTTTTTATAAAAATTTATTATCTATTTTTGAAAATGAGACATATTACCGGCTTTATGTTATTTAAATGAATATTAATTAATTGAAAAAATGCTATAATTTTTTATGGAAGATGATGGAACCTAAAAGTTTAATATAAGGGTGGTAATCGCAATTAATAAGAAAAAAGTAGCAGTATCTTTTAGCGGTAAAGATTCAACTTTGGCATTGCATGATCTTTTGCATTCTGATGAATTTGAAGTAGTCGTACTAATCGCATCAGTAACCGAAGGATTTAATCGGACGAGCATTCATGGAGTGAGGGTTGAATTATTGGAGGCACAAGCAGATTCAATCGGTCTTCCATTAAAGAAAATTTGGATTCCAGAAAATTGTTCTAATCAAAAATATCAAGAAATAATGACTAAGGTTAATTTAGAGCTAAAGGAACAAGGGATTGAATATATTGCATTTGGTGATTTATTTCTTGAAGACGTACGAAAGTATCGAGAGGATATGCTTAAACCAATAGGAATTAAGCCAATTTTTCCTTTATGGGGTGAAGCTACGACAAATGTGATCGAACGCTTTATTTCTTTAGGTTATAAAACGATTATTACATGTGTTGATTTAACGAGATTATCAGAAGAATTTTCTGGTAAAGAAATAGATTATCATTTAATCAACGATCTTCCAAAAGAAGTTGATCCTTGTGGTGAAAATGGAGAATACCATTCATTTGTATTTGATGGACCTATTTTTAATAATCCTATTCATTTTAACATTGGAGAAAAGAAGCTAACTGCTGATGTTTATTCAGGAGAAACAAGATTTTGTTATACAGATTTAGTTCTAGTATGAAGTTTCGTTTTAAGTAATTGAATGGAAATTATAAAAAAATAGACTGTTAAATTGAAACAGTCTATTTTTTATATTTGAAAGGTTTAAATAGCAAGTTGATAAACTTAAGTATATTTGTCTTTACTATTTTTTCAAATTAGGTCCCCAAGGCGGCTCTGCTCCTGCATCCATTGTAATATTTTGTTTCGATAAGCCGATTTGCTTTGCATAATCATCTAACATTTCAAATACGGTTAACCGATGATATGAACCATTAGTAAATTGTGGTTCATTTCTCCTTTTTGGATCCACAATCATCAGTGATACCGAATCTTTAGCCATATGATCATTGAATTCATTGATTGGCACACTAAAGTCAATCTGTTCATTATATCCGTTAGCTACAGCGATAACAGTAACCTCTCCCATTTGCTTCTTCGTAAAACGAGGATCCTTCATCACTGTTACATTTATTTTTGCAATTCCTTTTGAATCAGTTAATTCAGTACCTAAAACTTTACCTAATGAATTGATTACAATAATCCTAGCGCCTTTAATCGGTTGACCAGATTCTCCTGAGGGGTCTGCTGCTGGGCTTACTTGGACTGTAAGTGTTGCAGAAACTTCATTTAACTTTTCTGCTAGCGCTAAATGCGAAGAACTAAAAAAAATGAATGTGCTCAAAATGGTAGTAATACATATTTTATTCATTTATTCACACCGGACCTTGTGTAATTTTTTACTTTAGTTTAAGTTGAATTACTCAAAACTATACTTTTAAAAATGTTTGAAGCCATAGATAATACCATTGTATTTGAAGTATTATTAATGACCGAAGACAGTACAAGGAAATGCTAAAAAAATGTCGAATTTCAAAGATAGGTAAAAAATGTTGAAAAGGGAGTGATGCCAAATGATAACGAACTTATACTTAGTAAGACATGCTCATTCAACTTATACTCCTGATGAAATGGGCCGACCATTATCTAAAAGAGGTTTTACTGATGCAAATATAGTTACTAAACTACTATTAAATGAAAAGATTGACTACGTTATTTCAAGTCCATATAAACGTGCAATTCAAACAGTTGAAGAGATAGCCATGTCATTAAATTTAGACATTATAATAGAAGAAAATTTTAAAGAGCGACTCCTATCACTAGAGCCTGTCCTGGATTTTGAAAAAGTAATAAGAGAAGTTTGGATGGACTTTAAGCGTTCGTTGAATGGTGGAGAGTCAAATTATACGGCTCAAAAAAGAGGATTGGAAACAATAAACAATCTATTAAAAAATTATTCGGGTAAAAACATTGTTATTGGTACACATGGAAATTTGATGGTGCTAATTATGAATTATTTTGATCAAAAATATGATTTTAATTTTTGGAATGAACTTGCTATGCCGAATATTTATAAATTAACCTTTGAAGGTGAATCTTTAGTTGAAGTGAAAAGAATATGGAATTAATGTACGTACACTTCTAATAGTTTGATTAGAGGTATTAAATGTAAAAAGGAGAGTTAGAGTTTTATACTGATATTCTACTAAAAAATGCATTATTAGAATACGTTGAAAGAAGTAGATGATGCTTTATTTTTCAGGAAATTAACGAATCGTATAATTAGAGGTGGTATAATATTTCTAAGTTTGTTCTATTGTTAAGTGGATAGGACTTTATGAAAAACAGTTTTAGAAAAACACAAGTGAGGATCACGCATGTTAGAATTCAATGGAAAACACAATAATGGAAAAATACTACTTGATTATGTTGATACAAATGTCATTACACGATTAAAAACAATCTTGGATACTGAATGCTTTGCGAATTCAAACATTGTTGTCATGCCAGACTGCCATATATCTAGTGGAGGTGTCATGGTAGGTTTTACGATGACGTTGAATGATTTTATTATCCCTTCAATCGTCGGTGTAGATATTGGATGTGGAGTTAGTGCATACCATCTAGGGCGAATGAAATCTATAAAGAGTGAAAAACTTGATAAGTTCATCCGAAAACAGATCCCGATTGGTTCAAATATCCATGAGGAACCTGTGTTTGAGCCGGAAGAGATTGCTGAAGCGATTGAGAGACTTAATCTGAACTATATGTATGTAATGAACAGTATTGCAACGTTAGGTTCTGGAAATCACTTTATAGAAATAGATAAAGATGAGAATAATCATTTTTGGCTTGTCATCCATACAGGTTCAAGAAATTTTGGATTTGAAATAGCAAAACATCATATAAATGTTGCTAAAGAAAATATGAAACAATTATTCGGAGAAAGTTACAAAGGATTCGAATATTTATCCAAACAAGAAGACAAAGATGCATATTTAAGAGATTTATCAATTGCTCAACATTTTGCTTCGTTAAATAGAGAAACGATTGCTAAAATCATCATTGAAAAATATTTTAAACTCGATTTTGATTCGATTAAAAAAATTGAATCAGTACATAATTATATTGACCTTCAAAACAATATTCTAAGAAAAGGTGCAATTTCAGCTCGTGAAGGTGAAGAAATAATTATCCCATTTAATATGGCGTATGGTTGTGTTGTAGGGAAAGGTAAAAGTTCAAGTGACTACAATTATTCAGCACCACACGGGGCAGGCCGAATTATGAGCCGAACAGACGCAGTCCATAAAGTCGACCTAGATGTTTATCAAAAAGCAATGAAGGGTGTTTATACTACATCAGTCAACAAGCATACAGTCGATGAATCACCAATGGTATATAAAAAGCCTAAATTAATATTAGAAAATATTACGGAACAGATTGAGATCGATTTTTTTATGAAACCGGTATATAATCTTAAGGCTGACAAATAACCTCTCTATTTTGAGAGGTTCACGCTGAAAAAAACAACCTTGTCAATTAACTTACCAAATTTTCATAAAGGAGTAGAGTGATGTTGATTTCCACTACAGGATGCTCGCTTTCCATGGGGCGAGATTCTTTAGCCTCCTCGGCGAGCCTACGGGGTCTCAGCCTTCCCGCTTATCCCATAGGAGTCGAGCACCCCTTTCGTTCCAATCAACTTATTCATCAAAAAGAAGTCTGCAATAAAAACTAATCAAATAGCCTTTATTTAGCGTATCCTATCAGTTGTTTATTAATTTGTAGGTCAATTAAGATCGAACATTAATACTCTGAACTTCTCTATTTTGAGAGGTTTTTTTAAAAGAAAATATTAGCCAATTAAGTTCTTTCTCCCCATTATCAGTATAAAATTATATAAATTTACTTATTTGACACTTAATCTTTTACATAATGGGGGATTACTATGCTGAATAAGTTTAAGAGGTTTTTAGTAGTACTTCTCTTTTTTGTTCTGTATCTTGGCTTGTCGTTGTTGGTTGGAAATTTTCTTTGGAGATTAGTAGTTGATTCGATTAGATAAGTGGAAAAATTAAAGGGTTTTGGTACTTTTCCTTTGAATATAATTCATAAAGGAGAGTGGAATAAATTTGGTGAAAATTTGTTTGATTATTGGTGCAATTTTTATACTTATTTCTGGAATACTCATAGGTGCGTTTCAAGCTCCAGAACAACAAAGAGTTGTGAAAGATGATTTATTTAAGTTAGGGCACTTAAATAAAGATCAAATCTCCATATGGTCAGGCGTTATTGGCATTTTTTTTATAAGTATTGGAGGACTAGTTTACTATATTAAATAATTTTTTCTTACTTAATTCAACCATAATTCAAATAGTTTACTAGCTTTGAACGTAATCGACATTTTTGTCGATTTTTTTTATTGTGATTATTTCAAAGTAGGTCAATATGATTATTAGTAGGGGCATAAATTAAATGAAGTAGAAATTATATTTGTTGTGGCTATTATTAGGAGGTGCAAAATTGAAGATCGTTTTTTTTAGAAATCTCAATAAAATTGAAACATATGCAGCAAATCGAAAACAAATAAGGTTGAATCTTCCTAGTAAAGAAGAGGCCAGTGTTATATTTGGCCTAACAAGAAAGTTTGAATTTGATAATCGTTGTGCAAGACCACCACAAATTAGCGGTACCGTTGTAGCTTCGGTTACTTGTAATAGAGACAAGGATATTCGAATTTATTTCTATCCAATCTCGCAAACTATTTATCCAGAGAAGGCAAAATCCCAATTTCATAATGATGTATTACCTAAACTTAAGAAATGGATTGATCATCAAGTGTCAAAACCCGAGACTGCAGTTTTAGGGATAGAAGAATTTATAATTGAATGGAATGGAAAAAGTCATCAATTCCACCAAATTAAATTTTTATAAAACAGTTTTTAAAGACGGTTAAGTTAAAATACCGTCTTTTTTATTTTATGTTATAAATAACTCCTTAAAAACTTAAATAACATAATTAAATTAAGTTTTTTAAGTTTTGTTATAGAAATACTTAGATTAATTATATATAATAGCTTTAGAATTATATTTAGGAAATAGATAAAGGGGCTCTAAACGATGTATCAAGAACAAAGATTAACTTTGATAATAAAGTATTTGGCTTCAAATAGTGAGATTACTTTAGAAGAAATATGTACGATGCTTAGCGTTTCAAAGGATACAGCAAGGAGAGATCTTGTCAAACTAGAAGAACGCGGGGAAATTATTCGAATTAAAGGTGGAGCAACACTTCCAACTAGTAATCGAAATTTAACCGATTATAAAGAAAGAACTGCAACGGAAGGCAAAGAAAAAATTGCGCAAAGAGCAGCAATACTTATACGGGAAACTAGTGACTTATTGATGGATACATCTTCAACTTGTGCACTCATGTCGAAATTTATGTCGAATAAACAAGTCAATGTGATTACAAATTCAATTGATATAGTTGATTTATTAGGTGAGTATGAAGAAATTCAAACCTTTATGCTACCAGGAAAATTTAATCGAAAAAATAGAAATTTAGTTGGACCTAGGACAATTGAAACACTTAATGATTACAAAGTTGATCAGCTATTTCTTGGTGCTTGTGGAATTAGCACAGACGGAATAACTTCACCTGATGAAGAGGAAGCGTTTTTAAAGAAAAAAATGATCAGTTGTGCAAAACAAGTAGTTCTATTGGCAGATCATACAAAGTTCGAAAAAGTTTTTCTGCACAAGGTATGTGATATGAAGGGGATCGACATCATTATTACAGATAAAGATCCAGATGAAGAATTTAAAAGAAAAATAATCGAATTCAATATTCATTTAATTAGTTTAGAAGAAGAGGAAAGTGAGAGGGTTTCGGATGAAAAAAATTAAGGTTGGTTTAGTTGGATATGGTTTTTCAGGAGCTACGTTCCATGCACCATTTATTAGCGTTCTAGATGAATTTGAATTAACTAAAGTTGTTAGTTCAAAAAAGGAAGATGTCCAAAGAGATTTAGGAGATGTTCATGTAGTAAGTAGTTTAGATGATGTATTAAAAGATAAATTGATTGATTTAGTTGTCATTACTACGCCAAGTGGAATGCATTATGAAATGGCAAAACAAAGCTTAGAATCTGGTAAACATGTAATATTAGAAAAACCGATGGTAGTGGAAACATGGGAAGCAGAAGAGCTAATTAAGATAGCTGAAGAAAAGAATTTACTACTTAGCGTTTACCATAACAGAAGATGGGATAACGACTTTTTAACAGTTAAAAAGTTAATAAATGAAGGTGTATTAGGAGAAATCAATACATATCAAGTTCACTTTGACAGATATAGACCAGAAGTAAGAAATCGATGGAGAGAAAAGCAAGGTCCTGGTTCTGGCATGTTATACGATTTAGGTTCACATTTAATTGATCAAGCTTTAAGCCTTTTTGGACAACCTCAATTCATCTTTGCGGATGTATTTGCACAAAGAGAAAATGCAGAAACAGATGATTATTTCCATATCATCCTAGGTTATGACAAACTACGTGTTATATTGCACTCTGGTTCCATCATTCCAAGTAACGGACCGCGTTTTCAAGTTCATGGAAACAAGGGTAGCTTTATAAAGTATGGTATAGATGGACAAGAAACTGCACTAAAAGAAGGTAAAAAGCCTACTGAACAAAAATGGGGAACGGATGAACCACATTTCTATGGAAAGCTCTATACTGTTGACGGCGAAAAAGAAATGGAAGAAACGATTGAAACAATACCAGGTTCGTATACAACATATTACAAGAAAATTGCTGAAAGTATTTTAAATGGTTGCGATGCTCCCGTTACAGGTATAGAAGGCTTATTTGTTATTAAAATAATTGAAGCAGCACTTAAAAGTAGCGAAGAAAAGAAAGTAATCTATCTTTAATTTGGGGGTCGTATGGAAGAGATAACTATTCAACAAAAACTTGAAGTGGTAAAAAAACAAGAAGAGAATCTAATCTTTAAAAGTTTTTCAAACAAAAATGCTTTAGAAATTGGTTTGTTACTGATTGAAGCAGCTAAAGAGTTTGATAAACCAGTTGCTATAAATATTTTGAAAAATGGTCAAAGCGTTTTTCATTATGCAATGGATCATACATCACCAGATCAAGATTTATGGATCAAGCGAAAAGCTAATATTGTTCTCCGTCATCATTGCAGCTCTTATTATATGAGACTTTACAATGAGATGAAAAATAGATCATATAATGAATTTTACTCGGCCAGTCCGTCTGAGTTTGCTGCACATGGAGGGGCATTTCCTATTAAAATTGAAGGATCTGGCGTAATTGGTGTCATTACGGTTTCAGGCTTAGCTCAAGAGGATGATCATAATTTGATAGTTGAGGCATTAGCTAAATTCCTGAATAAAAGGATTTAATTTTAAAGATTAGTTAAAAAATAATGTATTAAGTGATTTACTTTAACGGTTGTAAAATTAACTGAGGGCAAATTAGTTTTAATGGTATTATCGGACATAATTTGCCAAATCAATGATAAGTTAATTCAATTTCACAAGGAAAAAGGTAGATAGAAAGGGAATTATTTCATAGATCAGATTAAATAAAGGAGAAAAGGCTATGAGTAAATCATTTATTGAACAAGTACATTATATAAGAATTCCTGTAAATGATTTAAAACTGTCTGCTAGGTGGTATAGAGATGTATTAGGGCTGCAGTTAGTAAACAATAATGAGGAACTTGCGATTTTAAAAGTAAATGAAGGACCTTTCTTACTTATCTTAGTTCCTACTGAAGATGAAACATTTGTACATTTTACAATTGATAATGAACAAGCATTTAGCATTGGCTTTACAAGTCCAGAATTATCTAAATTTCATCAACACTTAATTGATCATCAAGTTAAGGTAGAGGAAATAAAAGAAGATAACGGTCATGCCTTTTTCCACTTTTATGACCCAAATGGTAATAAACTTCAAGTACACTGGTAAGATTATATAAATTAATTAGCTTATTTCATTTTCGAGTGTTTTACTGAATAAGAAAGGGGAACGTCTAAATCAGACGTTTCCATATTTTTTGCCTGAAAAACAATAATACTATTTAACAAAGCCAACATCAAAGGAGCCGAAATTTCGGCTTCTTTTTTAAATGAGTCATGATCAACACTAATTGATATAGTTTAAGTTCATTGAAAAAAAGGGATTCAATACCATCACATCGAATATTAAAAAGCTATTCGTGCGAACAAGCCATTACGAGAATCCTTTAACAAACGAAGATATTCGTCTATCAAAGTTTATTAGAATCTTTACTTTCTTAATTGTTTGATTGCCAATTTAATTCTGAGGAAAAATCAATACATAAGGTGGGTCAGTAGTGAACATTAGAGAAATCAAACTAGTGGATGCGGAAAATTTTGCAAAATTATTAACAGAAGTTGAAAACAAGGCAGATTTTATGCTTTATGGACCAGGAGAAAGGAATATAACAACTGATAAACAACGTAAACAGTTAGAAGTTATTGAAAAATCCCCAAATTCAACTATATTTGTTGCGGAAGAAACTTCTGGCAAGTTAGTCGGCTATGCTTTTGCAATTGGGAGTACTGCAAAAAGGAAAAAACATTCCGTCTATCTTGTCATTGGAATTTTAAAGGAATTTTCAGGTAAGGGAATTGGGACAAAATTATTTCAAGCAATAGAAGAATGGGCTATTAATCATAGTATATTCAGATTAGAATTAACTGTTGTAAAACAGAATGAAGCAGCAGTTGGTTTATATAAAAAGATGGGTTATCAAATCGAAGGAACAAAAATAAATTCCTTACTAATAGATGGTAAAAGCTTTGATGAATATTATATGGCTAAGATATTATAATGACTAATGGTTTTGCTGGAGTGAATTTCAATGATTATTAGAAAAAACAGTAAAGATCTATTCATAATTTTAAGTTAGAGTTAAGTTGAAAAATTTTAAAGAATAGGTGAATTTTTTTCAAAAAATTACCATTTTCATTTTCCTTTCATAATTGTATGGGATTATAAATTGTATTTAAATTACATATGAAAGGGAATGATATTTTAATGTCAAATGCAAAAAAAGTTTTAAAGTCGTCAGTTAGTAAAATTCCACAGTTGACCTTTTTGTTTTGGATTATGAAGATTGCAGCGACAACACTAGGAGAAACAGGGAGTGATTTAGTTACTGTACCTGGAACAGAGGATAATTATTTAACTCCATTTCTGTTTTTCGTGGGAGTATTTGCTGTCTTTTTAATCATTCAATTATTTGTTAAGAGATATGTACCATCTGTCTATTGGACTGTTATTCTATCAACTAGTCTTGCGGGAACAGCATTTTCTGATTATATGGATCGCTCATTAGGGTTAGGTTATATGAAAGGCTCACTCATACTAATAAGTTTGCTAGCTATCATTTTTATCTTTTGGTATTTTACAGAGCCAACTTTAAATGTGAAAAAAATTGAAACAAAACGAGTTGAAGTTTTATATTGGATTGCTATTCTTGTATCTAATACATTAGGGACTGCAGCAGGTGATTTTTTATCGCATAAAGCTGATGGAGTAAGTACGTTAGCAGGTGGTGGTAACTATCTAGAACAAGGATTAGGACTAACTATAGCCGAGGGGGCTATGCTAACAGGTGGCTTAATTTTATTAATTCTTTTAGCATATAAGTTTACAAATTTAAATAGAGTATTTTTATTTTGGATAGCGTTCGTGTTGACAAGACCGTTTGGAGCAACATTCGGAGATTTCCTAATTAAACCTCAAGAAAAAGGCGGATTAGGGTTAGAGAACGGAACACAAATCGCATCTGCAATTTTATTGGGTGTTCTTATAGTTTGTATAATCATCCAGTTTGTAACAAATAAAACACAATTAAACACATCGAAAATGAATGAATCTGATATTCAAGTAAGTTAATTTCTTTTAAAGTTTAGATAATAGGAGAGTGAGAGGTAAGTAGATAACGAACCCCTCACTCTCCTTATTATTATTTTAGAAGAAAAAAGCTGCCAAAGCAGCTTGAATTAATATTTATAATGTTATTTAATCTCTTTTAAATCTAGCCATTCAGAATATGTCAAAATGTTTAGTTCATCTTTTTTACTTACGACATAATTAACAATCGTTTTAAACTTTTCTGGATCAAAATTCATTTGAGCTTTGTCAGCTTTTTTTTCAAATCTATGATTCGTAAATACAATTGATTGTTTCGTCTTAATTGCTAAATCAATTTGATCTTTAACCCATGAAATGTCGGTACTAGGAAGTAAATTAATCGTACGGACTTCATATTTTTTGATATTGTTTGTTTGTATTCCATCCTTAATGGTACGAGCACTTCGATAATGTTCTTCCTGCAAAGTTTTCAAGGTATCTTGATTAAAAGACCCATATGGATAAACTGCGATATTACTTGCTCTTGTAAAACAGTGTTGATCAAGCCATTTACGTGCATCGTTTAATTCACTTTTTTGTTCTTGTTTTTTTAAACTTGCTAAATGTCGATGTGTATTAGTATGATTCATTAAATCCCAACCAGAACGATATAAAGTATTTAATTGACTTAATGACATGTATCCTTCAGTACCTATTTTCGAAGGAATGACAGCAATACTTCCTTTTACATCATTATCCTTTAGGATTTTAAAACCTTTCGTAAATTGCGTTTCCCATCCATCATCCATTGTAAAAATAATGTTAGCTTTATTTTTGTTTTTTTGTATTTCTTGTGGTGTTTGAACTTTACTTTGCAAATTTTTACAATTAGTAGTTTGCACCAAATTATTTTGTGGTTTAGACTCTGACAAATAAGATGCGCTACTTTTCATAAACGGATATGCTATCAAAAATGATGAAATTAGAACAGCATATACGATAACAAGTTTTTTATCCAACGTTCTTCATTCCTTTATCCTTTTCTAACTCATAAATCCTTCCGGATCGTGAAACTTTGTTCCAATCATTACGGTTTATAAAATAGGAAATAGTTCCAAATAGCACAAAAAATAATGTTACAAAACGATAGACAAATAAGTCTAAAATAATTGTAACCGTCAATCTGATCTTTTCTTTGCCTTTAAATTTAACGCCATAATAATTAGCCAAATACATAGCAAATAGACTATAAATAAAATTTAAAGATACAACTCCAAGCAGATAGAATAATAGTAGATTTTGAGCATGTCCTATATTTGTAAACAACATATAACCAAAATTAAAAAGCGTAAAATAGATAGCAACTGTACCTAATATAAAAGAATCGATTAGCATAAAGAAAGAAACGGTGCGAAATAAAAAGGTCTTTATAAGCATCGGAAAATAATAAATGACACAATCAATAAATGCCTTTTGCCAACGAATTCTCTGTTTAAATAAATCCTTCCACGTTTCTGGACACTCTGTATAGCATACAGCATTGGGTACAAAAACCATTCTCTTACCAGGATTTTTTAAAATGTATTGTTGGAATTTTAATGTAATGTCGATATCTTCACCTAAAGTCTTTCTATATCCACCAACTTTAAATAAAATCTTTCTATTAAAAACCCCGAATGCCCCGGAAATAACGGATAGTGCATCGAATTTCGCAAGTGAAACTCGATTAATATAGAATCCTTTTATGAACTCAAAAATTTGAAATCGAATGACATGATTAACCGATAAAGTACGCTCGATATTTTTTTCATTAAATTGGACACCTTGAAGAGGGTGCACCATTCCTCCTGCTGCTAATACATCTGGATCTTGGAAAACTTCATTCAAAACATGCAATGCGTCGTTTGCAAGAATACTATCTGCATCTAAAGTTACGACTAATTCATTTTTTGAATATTCGATTCCAGCGTTTAAAGCGTCATGTTTTCCACCATTTACTTTGTCAATTACGTAGACATTAGGGTAAATAGTCGATTTATAAAAGTTATTGATTTTATTACTCTTTAACTGATTTGATATTTTTCGCTCTTCTGGTGAAAGACGAAGAAGTTTATGCAAAATTTTCATGGTTTCATCTTGTGATCCATCGTTAATATAAATAACTTCTTTTGCTGAGTAATCTAATCTATTAATACCTTTTATAGCTGTTTCAATAATGCTTTCTTCGTTAAAACATGGTATGAGTATGCTAATGCTTTTATTAGATCGTACAATGTTTTGTTTTCGTTTCTTACGATTATAAAAGATTGGAAGTGCATTAATCATATGTAATATTGGGAAGAAGGTACATAAGAAAAGGGTGAGTATTGTAACAAATTGCATAATTAAATCTCCTTAAAACTTGTATTGTTATGAAAGATAATAATCAATTAGACATAACAAAATTAGATTTCTACTTTGATTATTTTAACGAGATTTTGGTTTATTTAATATGTTATTTTTTGAACAATTTATTTCAAAATGAATACTAACAATACAAATATTAAAATGTTTTATATATGAGAGGGAATTTCACATACCGTATTAAGTTTAGAATTAAATTAAGATACTTGAATTGATAGAAAAAGAAGGGGGTTATTGCTTAAAATTGCACTAATCTCTAAATGGGGGATTATTATTATGAAGGTGACATCGTTTTTAAAATGTATTTCCTTGTAGTGTATGACGAAAAACATCTATCATCTAGAAAATTGGTTATATGTATCAGTGGATTAAAGAGAATTAAAACCAATACGAGAAATTAATTAAGATAATAAACAAAACAGCCGAAAACCTAAATTCGATTCAGCTGTTTTGTTATACGTTATTTTAAATGAATATAAGTATTATCTAACAAATAATCCTACAATTGTTCCTGTTAAAACTGAACCTAGCGTAGCAACTAATAATACTTTTAATCCAAATTTTGCAAAAAGCTCTGATTGTTTTTTATCAATTGCAGCAATTGCACCATATATAATACCAATGGATGAAAAGTTAGCAAATGATACTAAGAATGATGACACAATCGCAACAGTTTTTGTTGATAAATTAGGAATGATTTTTTGGAAATCAAGCATTGCGACAAACTCATTTGCAGCGACTTTTGTACCCATAATTGATCCGGAACGTACTAATTCATCTGTTGGTATACCCATGATAAAAGCAACAGGTGCAAAAACATATCCTAAAATTTCAGTAAATGTCATTCCGATAATCGAATTGAATACGAAATTAATCATTGCAAGTAAACCAATGTAGGTTATTAACATTGCACCTACAATTAAGGCAACTTTACCACCATCAAGTGCACCGTTACCGATGGCTTCAAATAATGACTTTTCTTTAATCATTTCTTTGACATTAATATCTTCATCTTGTTCTGATGTAACAGGACATGCCATTGAAGAAAGAATTAAACCAGAGAACACATTGATTGGTAGTGCAACTAGTACATATTCAGGGGGGATCATTTGCATATATGCACCTAAGATCGAACAAGATACCGCAACTAACGAAGATGTAACGACAACAAATAATCGGTTAGGTGTTAGTTTATGTAATTCAGTTTTAACAGAAAGAATTGCTGTTGTATCACCGAATACCATACTATTTACAGCAACGAATGACTCAATCTTTGGTAATCCTGTAACTTTTGCAACTGCACCACCGATATACTTAATTGCTAATGGTAGTATTCTTGTGTAAGTCAAAATTGATAATAATGAAGATACGAATATGATCATCATTAAAACATTAATCCAGAAATAACCCTTTGTCGATAAATCACCGAATACAAATGAAATACCTTCATTACCAAAAGATAAAACTTTATTAAAGAAGGAGACGATCTTTTGTAAAACTGTTCTTCCAATTGAGGTTTTTAGCATAAACCAAGCTAAAATCAATTGAACCACTAACATGATGGCAACAGCTTTATAGTTAATGTTCTTTTTATCATTAGACATTAGCCAACAAATAATAAGTATCAAGATAATGCCAATGATTGCGAAAATATATGACATTTATTTTCCTCCAAACTACAAAATCGTAGAATAATTTCTAATTTGCAATCTTATTGTTTCCAATCAATATAAAAATATCATTAAATAAAGTAAGGTTTATTTATATAAATAGCTGAACTAATTTCATGCCACCCCACACACCTATAATCCCACATATTGCTGAAAATACAGGTGGTGCCGGAATTGGTAATTTAATGAGAGTAAATACAACTCCAACAATTAAACCTGCGATTAAGCTCATAATTATTTCATGCATATTTACAAACTCCTTTTGTTCAACACTTTTTTTGTATTACGATTGATACTTAACTAACTGACGATAGCCAATCTTCTCTGTTAATAGGGTATTATCCCCAAAATTCATAGCTAATACAAATTACTCCACTAAAGTAAACTTTTTTTCAAATCCAATGGTTGGTAGGTAAAAAGAATGTTATTAAAGAATATATTTGTAAAGAAAATTTTAAATCTTGATCACTTAGAATGTTTTCAAGTTGAAAGGGGCTTATGAATGAAACAGTCGCTGTTGAAAGAAATTCATGATTTTACTTTATTTGGTGAACATGCAGATCATTTTGAATACTTAGCAAGTGGAAAAGATGGTGATGTTTATGCTAGAGACAATTATGTAATAAAAGTATTTAAGGAAGATGGAAAAAGTCGAGATGACGGAATGAAACTTCACCTTCTAAAGCGGAGTATATACTATCCAAAAGTCCATGCATTTACGAATGATTTTATGGTAAGTGATCGAATATTTGGGGAAACTTTTTATCAATTAGATGGACACAGTAAAAATTTGTGTAAACAATATGAAACTGAAATTAATCAAGCGATCTTTGATGCTCAAAATGCAGGTTTAAATGCATTCGACTTACATAATCATAATTTAATGTTATCAAATGATGGCGAAGTTCGAATTGTAGACGTAGGACGATTTTCTCTTGAAGAAGAAACTCTCCAGCTAGGCATTTTTAAATCTTTATTTGGAAGTTCCCATCGACGTAACCGAAAACATAAAAGACGTCATGACCACTCATCGTCAAGGCATCATTACAGACATTCTTCATCGTCCAGACGCCACCATCGTAGACATTCAAGTTCATATAGCTCATACTCTTCGTAAATAAAAATCCACCTTTCTACGTAAAGGTGGATTTTCAGAGTGTTGAAATATAAAATGGTCAAAAGAGAAATCGGACATTAAATGAACAGTTATTTTATGATGAAATTATTGATGAATGTTTTAAGAATGGAATATGTTAATATGTTTGACCATTTTCATGATTCCAATAACTCTAATGATGATTTTTTCAGAAGTTAAATTATGAGCTAATTTTTAGAAAAACAATTTAAATATTGATTAGTTTGATTAATGTTCGATATTAATTGACCTACAAGCAGATTAATATACTACAGTTAGGTTACTCTAAGTAAAGGCAATTTGATTATGGTTTATTGTAGACTTTTTTTGATTGAATAAGTTGATTGGAACTAAAGGGGTGCTCGACTCCTATGGGATTAGCGGGAAGGCTGAGACCCCACAGGCTTGCCGAGGAGGCTAAAGAATCTCGCCCCATGGAAAGCGAGAATCCTGTAGTGGAAATCAACATCACTCTACTCCTTTTACGAAAATTTGGTATTTTAATTGACAAGGTTGTTTTTCATCAGCGTAAAAATCCACCTTTCTACTAAGGTGGATTTTTTGTCAATTGCATAAGTTAATACCGAATGGAAAAACTAACCAATAATATTAATTGTATTATTGGAGGGCAAAATGTATAAATCAATCGTATCGTTTATGCTTTTAATAGTTCTTGGTTTTTCCTTCGATCATTATATGGTGGCAGAGGCAAGTGTATTTACAAAAGAAATGCTAAAAAAAGAAATTGAGAATTACGGAGAAAAAGTAACTAACAAAATCCCGGCATCGTATAGTAAAGAAGATGCGCTAAAAAATGGAGATATATTAATAATAGGAAGAACAACTAACCATAATGTACGGATTCAAAAATTTATTAATAATGTAAAAAATAAGAAGCCTGACTTTATTCGATTTGTTGAATTTACTTCAAAGGGTGATCCAGTGATTACCGAATACCAATATAATGGAAAATTAATATACTATCGATTTGATAGTTCAAGGGATCGAACAGACCGATATCGAAAAGGTACATTTGCGATGAGTAAATTTGTTACAGGACCAAAAGTATTAGAAGACTATTGCCAAAAGTTGGTCGTAAATTCAAATACTTCATATTTAACAAATTGTTATCATTTTGATAAGGTGGAATTTTAATTTTAAATTTAAAAAAACGTCGGTTAAAAAATCGGCGTTTTTTGTGTTTTAGTTAATAATAGTAAATGAAATTTCATTCACCGTAATTTATATACAAAAGAATTTTACTACTTTAAATTCAAGATTATTAATAAAACTGAATCAACAGCAATTCAATCACAAAAATTTCACGTACCGTAATATATTCCTTAAATTATTTCTTTTAACGATAAGATGGACAAAAAGTTCCAAACTAAACTATAATTTTTACATATAACTAATAAAACCACTGTGAAAATCTGGAAATAAAAATGATTCACCAAAGGAGTAAATAAAATGACAGAAAATATAGTTCAAAATAAGAAAACTGAGTTAATAAAATACATACCTCCAAAAGGAGAATTTACAAGATTTTTGTCTGATGAGGATTATTTAGAAAAAGGACGATCTTGGGGTTTATTTAATAAAAATCCAAAACATGATTTTTTATTCAAAGGTCAAGACTTTCAAGTAAATGTAAAGCTTGTTGGCTATGAAACTTATGGGGTTACAGATGAGTATCATACAATAATTATTGAATTTGAAGATGGCAATTTAACATGTATTCATCCTGCTTATTTAAAAGAAATGCAATCTCCAAGCTTTAAGAAAGTATACACAGTTGGTGAAAGTGATACGAAGAATAGTGAAGAGAAGAAATCAGAATCAGATACAGTAACAAAGTCAAAAGAAAGTACTTCTAAAGCAACTACAAAGAAAAAAGTTGAAAAGAAAGAGGAAGTTTCAATTACACTACCAACTGATAAATCACATTTTAACGGCACGATTAAAGAATTTAGTACAAAATATAATCATTTTAATGATAGTGAAGAAGAGATTGTAATTTGGGAAAACGTGGCCGTCAAAGGAGACCAGGATTTAGTAATTGGAAATGCTTGGTGTTCATTAAGCAAAACTTTAAAAACAGCTGAATTAGAAGTAGGTAAATCTTATCAATTTGATGGGAAAGTAGTTGATAAGAAACTAAACAAAGAAGTTAAATATAAACTAAATAACCCTTCAAAAGTTGTTGAGATTTAAATTTAGATCAAGAATAGAAGTTTCAAATTTACTTGCGAATTGAAAAAAGCTAACTAGTTCAGTTAGCTTTTTAAGAGTGTTGTAATATAAAATTGTCAGTTGGGAAAACGAACTTTAAATGAACATTTATTTAAAGATGAAATTATCATTTTTGGATAATCTATTTATAGTTTTAAATGTTAAACTGTTTTTCCACCATTTCTAGTAATGTTTTTTCATAGGTTAAAAATTTATGAGTTAATTTTATAGAAAAACAAATACAATTGATTAGTTTAAATTAATTTCGATCTTAATTTACCTACAAACTGATTAATAAGCTTTTAAGTTACTAAAAGTAAAGGCTATTTGATTAAGTTTTTTTGTATACTTTTTTTGATGAATGAGTTGATTGGAACGGAGGGGTGCTCGACTCCTATGGGATATGCGGGAAGCCTGAGACCCCGCAGGCTCGCCGAGGAGGCTCAGGTCTCGCCCCATGGAAAGCGAGCATCCTGTAGTGGAAATCAACAACACCCTTCTCCTTTACGAAAATTTGGTAATTAATTGACAAAGTTATTATCCAACAGCGTGAAAGAAGCTAATAAATACAGTTAGTTTTTTTATTTCTCAAATTTCATCTTTTATTATCAAATCTATGCTAAATGGTTACATGTTTTTGTTCTTTTAGACAAATAATTTAATAAAACACAATACCTATATATTTAGAGTATAATCCTGAAAATTGGTAATTTAAGTCTTGTATTACTACTTTTTACTAATCATAAAAAGAAGTTTAGTATCTTAATACACTTATTTAAGGGGGCGTATTTGTTGAAAAGAAAAAAAATTGTAATAACATTTCTTACTTTTGCATTAGCAGGTTCTTTGTTTTCAAATACAGCACTTGCAAAAGAAGATAAAGTTAATACTTATGAAAAGATTGATCTAGTTGGTCTTGGAGATTCCATAACATTTGGTTTCAATCTAGGCACTAATAATAATATACCATCAAACTATGCGTTCCCATTTCTAATTGGTGAAAACGCAAACCTTGAAGTTCGTGATTTAGGCGTTCCAGGTTGGACGACAGCTAATCTTTTACAAGCAATAAAATATGATATCAACTTCAGACAATCAATAAGACATGCAGACTATATTACTTTGGATATAGGAAATAATGATTTGTTACATACTTTGAAAAAAAGTAATCATTTAGAACAACTTCCAGTTAAAATTGCTTCAATGATGCCAAAATTAACAGGAAATTTAAATGAAATAATTAAGGAAATTCGTGAACTTAGTGATGCTACGATTGTTTTGTACAATTTTTATAATCCATTTCAAGTAAATAATCAACCGATGCATAAACTTTCAAATCAAATATTATCTTTCATCATTAATCCTAAAATTGCTAGCATTGCAGATAAATACAAAAATGTAAAAATAGCTGATGCTTTTTCTGCGTTTGATGAAAAACAAGCAACGTATGTTAGACAGGGAGATATACATCCAACTAAAGATGGACAAACTGTACTAGCTAATATTGGAAAGAACGCGCTAGGTATAAAAAAATAAAAATTTTGTATTAAGTTTATATTTTTCAATTTAACTTACTTAAATTTATCGATTAACCATTGATTATGGTTAATCTTTTTTTATTGTAGTTATTATTTATGTTAATTAATTTTGTATGGAGACATAACACATTCATCATAGAACTATATATTAATATTTACTAAAAAAATGCCGTTTGGATTATGAATCAGTGATTTTATATTTAGGAGTGATCTAATGGAAAGTATCCATGAGATACTAAATGAAATTACATCAGCTAAAGAGGGTGATGTATTAGCGACTATTATTCATGTAGAAGGCTCAGCATACCGGAAAGAAGGAGCTTCTATGTTATTTAAGGGAAATGGGAAAGAGGTTGGCTTACTAAGTACCGGTTGCCTTGAAGCAGATTTGTCATATCGAGTTCAAGAAACAAGAGTAAGAAAAACACCTCAAACTGTTACCTATGACATGAGTGCAGAGGATGATTTAACATGGGGAAATGGAGCAGGGTGTAACGGAATTATTACTGTGCTTTTAGAGCCAATTGATGAAAGTATGTTTAATTTACTAACTAAATTAAAAAGATTCTTATTAAATGGTATGAGTGTATCGATGATGAAAATTTTATTTGATGATCGTAATGAAGTTGAAACTTTATTCCTCGTGGATGAACAGACCTTTTTTGGAAATTGTAATGAAAGAAAATTAGATCAGGTTAAAAGTGCTCTTAATGAATTACATTATACTAATCAAAAAAGTGGGTTACGAATGATTAAACCGCTTAAAACTAATACGTATCTACATACTTTTTATCCAAAGCCTCGATTATTCGTGTTCGGAGCAGGTAAAGATGCGATTCCTTTAGTAAAACTTGCATCTTTAGCAGGATTCTTTGTAACGATAACCGATTGGCGTGCAGATCTTTGCTCTAAAGAATACTTTCCAGACGCAGATCAAATTCTTGTGGGCTTTCCGAGCGAAATCATACCAAGACTTCAATTGACTGCTTCTGATTCTGCTATAATCATTACCCATCAATTCCAAAAAGACAAGGAAATAGTAAATCATATTTTAAATATTCATCTTAAGTATTTAGGAGTTCTAGGTGGAAAAAAACGAATACAACGACTTTTGGAAGGTAAAAAAGTAGATACAGAAATAAACAGTCCAGCTGGCCTGCAAATTGGTGCTGAAGGCCCAGAAGAGATTGCAATCAGTATTGTTGGTGAATTAATTCAACGACAAAGAATAAAGAAGATATCTAAGTATGAAGAATAGTAGAATCGTTGCAATTTTACTTGCTGCAGGTAGTAGTAAAAGAATGGGACAGAATAAAATGTCACTTCCATTAGGTAATTCTACAATTGGAAGTATCGGTTTACGTACATTTATCAATTCTAATATTGACCATGTTTTTGTCGTAACAAAAGAAGATGATTCACTAAATTGGATTAGCAAAGATCTTTTTCAAGAACCTTATAAAGATTTATGGACACATGTTCCATGCGCAAGTGCTAACAAGGGACAATCATATTCTCTAAAATGTGGTGTAACTCAAACCCTAGAATCAAAGCCTTTAGGGATCATGATCCTCCTAGCAGACCAACCTTTTTTATCAATCCAAACGATTAATGAATTACATCAAATTTATTTAAATCGTGTTAGTGAGAATTCAACAATTCCTTTTTTAGCAGCAAGCTTCCAAGGCGTTCCTAGACCCCCTATTATCCTATCGCTAAATACGATACCTGAGTTATTCATGTTAAATGGAGATGAAGGAGCAAGAGCAATTATTCAGAATCATACTAATCTAGAAGATTTTTTAGTTGAATTTGAGAATAAGTGGGATTTTTTCGATATCGATACAAAAGAGGCGTATGATGTAGCGAAAGGAGTTGATTTTATTTGTGATTAGAAAAGGAGATGAGACCCTTAATAAGCAAGCCGTTTGGTTTCCAGATACACTTGAGAAAACATACAAATTAAAGCGGCAATATTATTATAATTCATGCCTTATTGCGGGAGGAACTCTTTTACAAACTGAATGGGAAAAGGGAATTCAGTGTCCGGAAAATATAATAAGTATAGAAAACATTAAAGAATTGAAGGAAATTGAATTAGTGACAAAATATGGGCAATCTTTTATCCAAATTGGAGCTTTAACAACTTTAGATTGTTGTAGGAATAATCCAATCTTCCTTGAAAATGTCCCAATCTTAGTGGAAGCTGTTCGCAATATTGCATCTCCAGCCATTCGTAACAGAGCAACAATCGGGGGGAATGTTGCAAATGGATATGGTGATGTCATTCCGGCATTATTAGTATTGGATGCAAGTCTGTTATTGTATGATGGAGACAAAATTAAAGTAAAAAAATTAACAGAATGTATAAAAGAAAAGAACTTTTTATTAAATTCTATCCTCGTGAGTATTACTATTCCTGTTCAAAAAAAGAAAACTAGTGAAAATTATTTCTATAAAAAAATAGGATTAAGAGAGAATTTTTGTCAAAGTATAGTGAGTATCTGCGGTTATTTCAAAACCGGCAAAAAAAAGGTAATCGAAAAAGTTCACTTAGCAGTTAGTGGTAGCTCTTTTTTGCCCCAAAGGTTAAATCGTACAGAAGAGCTTATTAAAGAGTTACTCCTTCCACCATTTCAATTCAATGAAATAGCTCAGTCAATCAAAAAGGAATTCAATCCTCCTTCTGATCATTTTTCATCTTCGAACTATAAACAGGACATTACAATTAATATTATAGTTTCCGAGATTGCTAAACTAAGTAGTAAATGAGAGGTGATTGAATGCGTAAAGATTTGACCCCTACCAATAAGGAAAGAAGAATTCGTCCTGATGGTTTAAACAAGGTGACCGGAAATCTGAAATATCTTACGGACCTTTCCTTTCCAAAAATGTTATATGCGAAAGTATTAAGAAGTACAGAGCCACATGCTGAAATCTTATCTATTTCAATTGAAGAAGCTGAAAAAATTTCGGGTGTTAAAGCTATTGTTACTTATAAGGATATTCCAGGTTTAAATGGTTTTGGTCTGATCGTTCCTGACCAACCTGTTTTTTGTAAAGACCGGGTAAGGTATATCGGTGATGCAATTGCAGCAATCGCCGCTGATTCAGAAGAAATCGCTGAAAAGGCATTAAAGTTGATAAAAGTGGAATATAGAAAGCTACCTGTTATTGATAGCCCTGAAATGGCCCTTCGCCTTGATGCTCCTAAATTACATGAACAAGGAAATATTTTACATCAGTCTAAATATCAAAAAGGTGATGTTGACGAGGGGTTTCGAGAATGTAGTACGATTATTGAAGAAACATATGAGTTACCTAGGCAAATGCATGCATATATGGAAACAGAAGGTGGAGTAATTGTCCCTGAAATAAATGGGGATTTAACGGTGTATGTTGGAACACAGCATGGTTTTAAAGATCGATTTCAATTGGCCAGGATTCTAAATATGCCAGAAGAAACAATTCGAATTATCTCTAGCCCAATGGGTGGTTCATTTGGAGGGAAAGATGAATTAAATATTCAACCATACGGTGCATTGTTAGCTCTAAAAACTAAATGTCCAATAAAAATTCACCAAAGTAGAAGCGAATCTGTTAAGTCTGGATTAAAACGACATCCAATGAAAATTACAATGAAAACAGGTGTAAACGCAATTGGAGAAATTAAAGCACATAAAGTAAAAATTATTGCTGATACAGGTGCATACGCAACATTAGGTCCTGCAGTATTAGATTTTGCTATTGAACATGCATCAGGACCTTATATCATATCTAATATTGAAATTGAAGGGTGTTCAGTATTTACAAATAATGGAGTTGCTGGTGAATTTAGAGGATTTGGAGGAAATCAAATTACGTTTGCTCTTGAGGGTCAAATCGAACGAATTGCTGAAAAGCTTAATATGGATCCAATCGAATTTCGTTTAATAAATCTAAGAAAAACAAATGATTTAGGCCCATTAGGTCAAAAAATCGTACCAACAAACAGTGCTTATGATGTATTAAATCGAATATGTAATACACCTCTATTAAATAAAAATGAGCATAATCAGAATTGGAAGGTTTATGGAAAAGGTATTGCGATCACAATGCATGGTGGGGGACTTGGGGTCGACAGAATAGACCCAGCGGGAGGTCGGTTATCGTTTACTCGAAAAGGTAAAATAGAAGCAGCTTTTGGATTTGAAGAATGTGGTCAAGGTATTCTAGCTGTAATTGAAACATTATTAATCGATGAATTTAATTGTTCTGAACAAGATATTAATATTATTATAGGTGATACTGAATTGGTGCCAATTAGTGGTTCTTCTACAGCATCGAGAGCTACAAGCATGGTGTGGCATTCTTTAAAAAGAATGGAAGCTTCATTTAAGATCCAAGTTCTTGAACTAGCTCAAAAGGTTACTAGATTACCGATTAACTTTCTTGAAATGGGACCTAAAGGGATTTGGCTAAAAGTTAACGATAGAGAAGAAAAATTTATTATGACGTATAAAGAGCTTGCTCAAAAATTGCCTCAAAAACAAGATATAATCGTTCAGACATCTTTTGATTTTCCGATAAGTCCTGATGCTACTGTTGGAGGTAGTCACTATCTTTATTCTTTCGCATCCGTTTTGGCACAAGTAGAAGTAGACCTTTTGACTGGAAAAACCAAGATCATTGGATTAGACCAAGTAGTTGCTGCTGGTCCAGTTGTCAATCTTTTAGGTTATAAAGGTCAAATCGAGGGTGGAGGTGTTATGGCATTAGGGTATACATTGATGGAAGATTCGATAATGGAAAAAGGTAAATACATTTCTGATAACTTTGATACGTATTTAATACCAACAATTTGTGATGTTCCATCTAAATTAAATGTAGTCCCAATAGAAAATCTTGTTGAAGAAGATTCATTTGGACCTAGAGGAGTTGGAGAAATCGGAACAGTTGCTGTTGCTCCTGCAATTGCTAGGGCAATTTTCGACGCGACAGGATGTTGGATCAATAAATTACCAATTTCCCCAGAATATTTATTGCAATTAATAAATTCAAGGAGATGAGCTAATGGGTATGAATAAATATGATCAAGATCAACCTATTCATTTACTTGAACTAAATTTAAAAATAAATAATAAGGAAAAGCAATTATATGTTTCACCTACCAAACGTCTAATTGACATTTTAAGAGATGAATTAAAACTGACGGGAACTAAAATCTCATGTGAAATTGGTCGGTGTGGGGCATGTGCGGTTCATATGGATAATAAATTAGTTAATTCTTGTCTGATGATGGCCTATCAAGTAAATAATACATCAATTTGTACAATTGAAGGAATAGCAGAAAAAGGGCTCCACCCGATTCAATTATCTTTCTTAGAAGAGGGCGGATATCAATGTGGATATTGCACTCCAGGTATGATAATGGCTGTAAAAGCGCTTCTTGATACAAATTCAAATCCTACAGATGAAGAAATAAATGAAGCTTTATCAGGTAATTTATGTAGATGTACAGGATACACAGGAATAAAACGGTCGATCCAAAAAGCAATTAAACTCATTAATAAGAATGATAGTTAAATTCTTTTAAAGTAAAAAAATTATACTCATTTAAAACTTTTCCTTCTATAATTCACCTATTGTTCATAGGGAAAATATGAGGGGATTTTTTGTGTTTTGAGCTATTTTAAATTTCCATTTGGTGCATTTGTTGTTTTTTGCATTTTTAAAATAATAAGTAACCGGGTGCTCAATAATAATTTTTATATATTGTTCTATTTATATTGTTTACTAATGATCATAATAAAGAGAACCTCAAAAGGGTGGATTTTTTCCTGGATTTAGTATAAAGAAAGAAGTAAAAAGAGTATCTTTTAAGTAATGTAATGAAATTATAAATTTAATTTTGTTTGTATCTAACTGAATAATGGGATAAGTGTTTATTTCTGAAAATTCAGAAATATGATATTCTAAAATAAACTGGTTAGATTTTTTATTAGTCATCAAAAAAGGAAGGGGTATGATGACTTTGGTTTCAAATAGTAATTTATCATTAAATAAAGAAAATCAATTAATTAATCATGTTGACCTACATGAAGTTTTTAATAACATGGCGGAAGGATGTTACTATTTAAATTCGAAAATGGAATTTGTTTTTATAAATAAGGCTGCTGAAGCGATGATTGAAAAGCCCAAAAAGGAGTTAATCGGCGTTTGTATGTGGAATGCATTACCTAATTATGTGAATACAGATGTTTATCACTATTACAATAAGGCCTATAATGAACAAAAAATCCAGTCATTTGAAACAATAACGGAGTATTCACTTATTCCATATGAAATTAAGGTGATACCCGATCAGAATGGGATACTAGCTATTTTTAGTAATATATCTGAGAGATGAAAAACTAAAAATAATAGGAGAAATGGCTGCTGGTGTAGCGCACGAAATTAGAAATCCTCTTACTACAGTAAAGGGATTTTTACAATTAGGATTACAAAATAAAGACTTTGAAAGCTATAGTCAAATATTTGAATTAATGATCGATGAAATTAATCGGGTAAATGCAATTATTACTGAATTTCTCGATATTGCAAAGAAAAGGCCTAACAAGCTTGAAGAACATAATTTAAATCAAATAATAAATACTTTATATCCATTTCTTGAAACTAGAGCATTAAAAGAGGACAAACTCATTATAAGAGAGCTAAATGAAATTCCTAATTTAATCATTGATCAAAATGAAATCCGACAGCTACTTTTAAATATGGTTAGTAATTCCTTAGATGCAATGGATGTTAGAAAAATTGTAAAAATACATACTTATATTGAAGACGATAAAATTGTTATGTCAATTAATGATGAAGGAACTGGGATTCCACCTGAAATAATCGAGAGAATTTCCACACCATTTGTCACATCAAAAGAAAATGGAACTGGATTGGGATTAGCAATTTGTTATGCGATTGCAAAGCGAAATAACGCAACCATTGATTTTACAACTAGTGACAATGGTACGAATTTTAATATTAGATTTAATAGATGAGTGCTTTTCGTTAAAAATAATTTTGTTAAAATTAAATATAAATTAATAGCTTTTTTCGCATAATAAGTTGCTATAAGTAATTATAAATTTATATATAATTTGGAGATAATTGATGACGGCAACGATTCGGCAAATAACGTAATTGTTGCCATTACACTTTTTAGTATTAACTAATTGTTTCATGCTCCATGATATCTCAAATGCAACTTTGTGAATTTTATCACAAGAAAATACATAATATCGAGAATTAATCCTAAACTTTATATGTTAAATTTAACTTGTGAAAATCATAACAAATATAAAGGTGGTAATCTTATGTTCTTAGTAATCGGATTTTGTGCAATGCTATTATTTTATTTAGTCGCAATCACAACATTAGTTATTTTAACATATAGACAAGGACCACAAGATTGTATAATGGAAGACATCAGAAATTAGCACGTAAGTAAATTTTTAAAGTTAATCTAAAGTTCATTAAATGGGGTGCCTAAAAATTCGGTGTAACTGAAATTTCGGCACCCCTTATTTATTGATTAACAGGAACTTAAAAAGATACAATTAATACATAAATAAAATTTGATTAAGACTAACAAAGTCTAACATATTTCATACTTTAAATAGAAGAACTTCTATTGGGCTACCAGACAAAAGGAGTGTGCAAGATGGAACGGAAAAAAATAAATAAGCTTTTAATTTGGATGTTAATTTTGTCTCCGTTTTTATTCTTCCTAATACCGATATTAGTCGGTTTAATTTTAACGCATCCATTTAGACGAAAAACCGAACAAACCCCTGCCGATTACAATTTGCAATTTGAAGAGGTTGAATTTAAGAGTAATCTTGATCAAGTTGTGCTAAGAGGATGGTGGATACCAGCAAAAAATTCAACATCTAAAACTGTTATAACTGCACACGGGTATACAGATGAACGAAGTCAAAAAAAGATTAATGGTCTTCGAATTGTCCAATCAATCCATGATCAAGGGTATAATGTATTGATGTTTGACTTCCGTAATAGTGGAAAATCAGGTGGACGAACAACAGGAATTGGATATTATGAGCAGCATGATTTATCGTCGGCAGTCGAATATGTGATTAATCAACGAAATCAACTTGAAATTGTTTTGCTTGGATGGAGTATGGGTGGTGCGACATGTTTATTAGTTGGCAGTCTTCATCCGCAAATTAAAGGAGTTATTGCAGATAGCCCATTTCATGATTTACAAACTTATTTGGAAGATAATTTAAGTGTTTGGTCAAAATTACCTAAAAAACCGTTTACTTCAATCATTTTACGTTCGATGAAACACCTATTAAAGATTGATCCAAAAGAAGTGTCTCCAGTCATATCAGTTCAAAAAGGAAATTCTACAAATTATTTATTAATTCATGGAAAAAATGATTTGAAAGTACCATTCAGTAGTAGTGAAATGATTTATGAACAAATCCCTAATGAAAACGAAAAAACATTATGGCTAACAGAACATGGACATATTACAACATTTATTGAAGAACCTGAACCATATATGAAGAGAGTAATTGATTTTATTGAAAAGACGTTTTCGTCTAATGCAAATTAAATAACTAATTAGATTTTGTAAAACAGATGAACCTTAAAGAGCGGTTTATCTGTTTTTTTATTTGAGGAAGATATTCTTCAGTACATGTACATGAAAGTAGAGCGTGTAGAAAATACTATTATTACTAAATTGGTTTAAATAAAAAGTATAATTTTTGCCCCAAAAAGCTCTATTTTACTAAAAAGGCAGGCGAACTAAGATGGCAAATGAATATCGTTCGCGAGAAGAACGTAAACGGCTGGAAAAGCCTTCTAAAATTTCCAATAAGTCTGAAGGCTTATGGAAAAAAATTACTGTAACATTATTATCAATCGTAATTGTTTTCATACTGATTGGTGTAGGAATATTTTCATATTTAGTTAGCGGAGCACCCGCACTAGATGAATCAAAACTTAAAGTACCGCTATCTTCGACTATTGTCGATAAGGATGGCAAAGTAGTAGCCGAATTAGGTAGAGAACAACGAACAAAAGTGTCCTACAATGAAATTCCAAAGGTTGTAGAGGACGCATTTATTGCCACTGAAGATGTGCGGTTTTATAAACATAAAGGCGTAGACATTCGACGGGTATTTGGTGCAGTTTTAGCCAATATTACTGGAGGTTTTGGATCACAAGGTGGAAGTACAATCACCCAGCAAGTAGTAAAAAACTCATTTTTATCTTCTCAAAAAACAATTAAGCGTAAAGTTCAGGAAATGTACTTAGCATTTAAATTAGAACAAAGATACTCTAAACATCAAATATTAGAAATGTATTTAAATAAAGTTTACTTTTCAAATGGTCTTAAAGGGCGAGGAGTATATGGGGTAGCTAAAGCTTGTGAAACTTATTTTAGTAAAGATTTATCTAAAATTACATTGCCAGAAGCAGCAACTTTAGCAGGTATGGTGAAGGCCCCAAATAGCTATAATCCTGCAAAGCACCCTACACAGTCACAAAATCGTAGAAATACGGTTTTAAGTCAAATGAAAAAATATGGTTATATTACAGAGGAACAATATACAACTGCAAAAGCAATACCAATGAAATCATTAGTAAAGGTACATGAATCTGGTGGTACAAAATACAATTCATTTATCGATGTAGTCGTAAACGAAGTAGAAAAAAACAGTGATGCAAATGTTTATACAGATGGGCTAACGATTGAAACTACATTAGATCCTAAAGCTCAAGATAAAGCTGATGAAATATTAAGTAGGGGAAAAAGCTTCTATCCGAGTGATGAATTTCAAACTGGCTTTGTATTATTAGATACGAAATCAGGTGAAATTCGAGCAGTAGGTGCTGGTAGAAATACAAGTACTGGTGGTTTAAACTTTGCAACTGATATTAAAAGACAGCCGGGATCTTCGATTAAACCTATACTTGATTACGGTCCAGCTATTCAGTATTTAAAATGGTCAACTTTTCATCAAATTCTTGACGAACCTTATACATATTCTAATGGGACACCTATTAGAAACTGGGATCGCAAATACAAAGGTAATATTTCAATTCGATTAGCATTAGTCGATTCTCGAAATATTCCTGCATTAAAGACTTTCCAGGCTGTAGGAAGTGATCGCTCTAGAGAATTTGGGAATGGTTTAGGGTTTAATTTTTCGAAAAATACATATTATGAATCTTATTCTATTGGAGGATTCACAGGTGTATCAGCAATGGAGATGGCAGGAGCTTATGCTGCATTTGGAAATAGTGGAATTTATAATAAGCCTCACTCCGTTAAAAAAATTATTTATCCTGATAAAACTGAAAAAGTATTTGCAACTGAGCCTAAACAAGTAATGAGTGATTATACTGCATATATGGTAACAGATATGCTTCGCGATGTAGTAAAAACACCACTTGGTACTGGTAAGAGAGCAAATGTACCAGGGCTTGATATGGCAGGTAAAACAGGTACGACAAACTATTCTGATGAAGTAAAACAAAAATACGGATTTCCGGATAACGCAACTCGTGATAGTTGGTTTATAGGATATTCTTCAGATGTTACAATGGCTGTTTGGACTGGGTATGAAAAAAATAAAAAGAATAACTTTCTTGGTAAAGGTTCAACGAATATTGCCAAATACATTGCAAGAGATATGTTAGCTGCAAATGGTGATCGAAACGCAATATTTAGAAAACCTTCATCGGTTGAAGAAATTCGAAATGAATTATACATTCGTGGAGAAAAAGTAGATGATATTCCAAAAGATATTGTGATTGAGTCTGCAAAAAATGTTAAGGCGAATTATGATCCTGTTACAAGTAATATTTCATTAAATTGGACGTATCCTGCAAATCTGCTTCAAAAAACCTCTTTTGAAGTAAGTTATACTGTAAATGGTGCAGCGGGACAAACTCAAAAAATTCAAGGTACAGCAACAAGTATTAATGGAATTGTCCCTGGAGATATTGTAAAAATAGCGATTGTTGCTATGAGTGCTGAAGGTAAGAGTGGACCTGTTACAGTTACTGTTGATTTATCTTCACCTGAACAACCAACTACTCCACCTGTAAATGAAGGTGGACAAGGAAATGGAAATGGACAGGGAAATGGAAATGGACAAGGAACTGGAAATGAGCAAGGGAATGGAAACGGGACAGGAGAAGGTACGAAGCCAGGTGATCAAACGCCGGGTACAGGAGGAGCGAATGGAGATAATATTGTAAATCCAATCGTACCTAATCCTAAAAATCCACATTAAATCTAAAATTAAAACGCATTGAGAAATATCAATGCGTTTTTTTAAAGTGATCATGTTAAAGGAGTTTTAAAATGGAAGATAAAATAAGGATTAATATTTTTTTAAAAGAGTCGGATAATCCATACGCTAGTTATTATAGCGAAGACGATTTACACTTAAGCTCTGATTTAGAAGATTTTATATTATCTAAACTACATAGTGCTAAAAGAAAAAATATAGAGCTACTATTTGGTGGTCAAAATAATTTTGATGAACATTCATTAAAAACTGCGACGTTAAACTCTTTTTCTAACCTCATGAAAACTGATGAACGGATTTATGCTAGAAATATTAAAAAGACAATTATTTTATTTGTTTTTGGTATTATTATCGGCATCTTATATTTAAAGCTTCAAAAAAGTCACGCCTATATCGGAGGCATATTAAGCATAGTATGTTGGGTATTTATTTGGTCAGGTACAGAAGTATATTTTTTTGATAATATGCAAATTAAACAAAAGATTAATAAGTGTAAGAACATTCTTAATGCAAATATTTACAAAAAATGAGAATGCTGATGCCCCCGAAAAGTCGGGGGATTAATTTAGCTATTGGACTGGTGGTTAAATAAAGTAAACTACAATTAGCATATTCTTAGGACAAAAAAAGGTTGGGAAAAAATGAAGAGATAGGGTGTCTAACAAGCTTTTAGTACAAACTTAAAGACTGCTTAGCGGTCTTTTTTTTTGTTTAATAAAAAAATCAATTGTAAAAAAATTTAAGCCAAGTCATTAATTATTAAACTAAAAAATCAGAATGATAAATATAAATGAGTAATAGAGCATAAATAGAGTATAGCGGAGGAGTGAAAGATGATAAAGGGATTAAAATTAGTGGGGCTAATCGCTTTCATTACGATTTTGAACGTGATTGTATTTTCTCCAGGTTTAATCGGAATCCAATTAATTAATGCGAGTGCATTTCAAACTGCATTTGGGATATCGTTCATAATAGCGAATTTGTTAGTACTTCTATTTAGTATGTTTCAACTATATTTCAAGCCTGTTAAAGATAAGCCAATTAAACAGCTAAAAACAAATGAAGATTTCGTTCTTGCTTTAAGTCGGTATAAAAATAGTAAAGTACTAAAAGAAGATATTATTACTTCAATTGAGCAAATCGAACGAATGAAAAAGAAAAAAGGCGTATTTTATAACTTATTAGCAGATCGATTTTCTCCAACCGAAATTACATACAACAAGTTTGCATCTGTTGTGGACGAGGTTGAAACATTATTTTATTTAAGAATAAGAAACATCATAAACAAGATTAGTACTTTTGATGAACTTGAATATAAAAAAATAAAGGGGAAAGATGGATTACGGTACTCAAAGTCATTAATTCAAGAGAAAACAAATCTTTTTAATGAATACATTAAATTCGTAAAAAGAGCAATTGAAATGAATGAAGAGATTCTTGTTAATATTGATAAATTAATTTTAGAAATTTCAAGACTTGATGAAATCGGAATCGATGATATTGAAAAAATGGAATGTATGAAAGAAATCGATTCGTTAATTCAACAAACAAAATATTATAGGCAATGAATGAAAGGATGATAACAATGAGGAAGTTTCTTTTTGCATCTATTGCAGTGATCGTTGTAGTTTTTCTTCTTGTCTATATTGGAGTCAATATGACTTCAGGGGATAAGGTTGTGAAAATTACTGATAAAAATAAAAATCAGCAATTAGCTAAAATGATAGAAAAAATAAATATTTCGAAAGCAAAACCAATTAAAGGTCAAATTGACTTAAGTACAGCTGATGTAGCAAGTGAACTCCCCGATATTTCAAAATTTCCTGTATCCGTAGACAATACGACTGAAAGTTTTGTTGAAATTTTTTCATCTACTGAAAAATCAAGTGATGGAAAAAATGGTTGGCTAAATGAGGTCGCAAATAAGTTTAATGATGCAAAATTCAATCTAAACGGTAAGCAAGTATCTGTAAAAATTAGAAACATTGCATCTGGTACTGCAACAGATTTTATTAAAACTGGTAAATATGTTCCTGATGCCTTTACACCTTCAAATGAACTTTGGGGTCAAATGATCACAGCAAGCGGTATTCAAACAAAAACCGTATCCTCGCGTTTAGTTGGGAATGTTCCTGGAATTGTCATTTCAAAAACAAAATATAATGAGTTAATGAAAAAGTACAGTAAAGTCGATCCGAAAACCGTTATCGAAGCGATGACAAAAAATGAACTATCAATGGGATATACTGATCCATTTACTAGTTCAACAGGATTAAATTTTTTAGTTACGACTTTAAATTCTTTTGATTCAAAAGATGTATTAAGCGATACTGCTGTGAGAGGGTTTGAACGCTTTCAAGCAAATGTACCGTTCACTGCATCTACGACTCTACAAATGAGTGATGCAGCAGAATCGGGCGTGCTGGATGCATTTGTCTTAGAATATCAAACATTTGTTAATTCACCAGATTTAAAAAATAGTTACGAGTTTATACCATTTGGAGTGCGTCACGACAGTCCACTTTATGCTTTAGGGAATTTATCAAAAGAGAAAATGGATATTTTGAAAAAATTTGCTGAATTTACTGGTCAAAATAATCTTCAATCACTTGCGAAACAAGATGGGTTTAATGGGTTAAACAATTACAAATCAGAGCTTAAAACGATCGATGGGGATACATTAAGTGCTGCACAGAAGCTTTGGAAAGGAAAGAAAAATACTTCAAATCCAATTGCTGCGGTTTTTGTAGCCGATGTTTCAGGTAGTATGGATGGCAAACCATTAAATGAGCTAAAAGAATCATTACTTAAAGGACAAAAATATTTAGGAAGAGATAATAGTATTGGCTTAATCTCATACTCTGCTGATGTTACGATCAATCTTCCAATTGCAAAATATGATGCAAATCAACAGTCAAAATTTGTTGGTGCAGTATCTAGCCTCGATGCAAGTGGAGATACAGCAACAAACGATGGAATCCTAGTAGCAATTAATATGCTGAAAGATGAAATGAAAAAAAATCCAAATGTAAGACCGCTTATTTTTGTCCTAACCGATGGGGAGACCAATCACGGGAATTCATTAAAAAATGTAAAAGGAATTATAAAAGCATATAAAATTCCAATTTATACGATTGGTTATAACGCCAATATTAAAGCGCTTGAAAGTATCTCCAATATTAACGAAGCTGCGAATATTAATGCAGATTCAGATGACGTAATCTATAAAATTCGTAATCTCTTTAATGTTCAACTTTAATTAGTAGGAGGATTTAAGCATGTCATTTTCTATGCAAGTTGTAAATGAAGAGGAAATCAAAGCAGTAATAGAAGAGCAAGTAAAGCCTGTGCCAGAGGAATTAATGAAATTGAAGGCAACAGCGGATGCAAATGTAGCGATGATTATGGAAATAGACACTGTTTCAAAAGAAACGTTCGAAAAACGAAAGGAAATTCTTCAATCAATCGAATCATTTGGATTACAGACAATGAAATCTTCTTCGAATAAAAATTCTCTTCTTAAGGTTTCACTTGGTCAACTTGCTAAAAGTGGAGACGAAGGAGGGCAAGTTGCAAAAGGATTATCAGAGCTCCAAGTTCAATTAAAAGATTTAGATCCAAGTGTAATTAATTTTGCAAAGTCGGGTTTTTTAGGTAAGTTATTTAATCCTATTCGTTCATATTTTCAAAGATTTGAAAAAGCAGATGTTGCAATCGCAGATATTGTAAAGTCTCTTGATAAGGGGAAAAAAATTCTTGAAAATGATAATACGACATTAGAGCATGAACAATTATCACTTCGTATGCTTTCAAAAACGCTAGAAAAAGAAATCCAACTTGGAACATTAATGGATGAGTCAATTGAAAACCAGATTGAAAAAGCAAAAATTGAAGGGGAAGATCAAGAAAAAATTAAATTCATCTCAGAGGAAGTTCTTTATCCGTTACGACAACGAGTCATGGACCTACAGCAAATGTTAGTTGTCAATCACCAAGGAGATATGTCATATGAAGTTGTTATTCGGAATAATCGTGAATTAATCCGTGGAGTTGAACGTGCAAAAACAGTAACGATTTCCGCACTGAATACAGCTGTAACGGTAGCAAGTGCTCTATATAATCAAAAAATCGTTTTACAAAAAATCACTGCTTTAAATCAAACAACAAATACAATTATTGAAGGTACTTCTAGATTATTAAAGGAGCAAGGAGTTGCAATCCAAAAGCAAGCAATGGAATCAGCGGTATCGGTTGAAACACTAAAAACCTCATTCACAAACGTCATATCAGCATTTGAATCGATTAGTACATTTAAACAAGAAGCTTTGCCAAAAATGCGTCAAACAATTTTACAATTTCAAGAATTAGCTGAAGTCGGTTCACAACAGATTCAAAGACTTGAAAAAGGGGACCGAATCGGATTATAGAAGATACTGGAAAAAGATAAATAAGATGCAAAAAAACTAAGATTGATAGAATCTTAGTTTTTTGCTTTCCCATTTTAACTAGGTTTTTTCGCTCTCATTCGTTTAAGATCTTCTTTTGGCGGAAAACCAAATAATCGAGAATATTCCCTACTGAACTGGGATGGACTCTCATACCCTACTCGGAATGCTACTTCTTGTGCATCTGAAGATTCAGACAGTAATAAAAGTCGCGCTTCCTGCAACCTTAAGTGCTTCTGAAATTGTAGGGGACTCATTGCAGTTACGTCTTTAAAATGTCTATGTAAGGAAGAAACGCTCATATTTGCGATTTCTGCAAGCTCATCAATTCGTAAAGACTTATAAAAATTCGCTTTAATTTGTTCAATAACTTCATTAATTCGATTAATTGTGCTACCTTCGATGGCTATTTGTTGCAATATATTCCCATTCTGTCCACGCAATACTCTATAGAGAATCTCTTTTGTAAAAATAGGTGCAAGAATTGGGATATCTTCAGGTGTTTCCATTAAACGGGCTAATCTAATCACTGCATCTAAAATTGAACCTTCTAACTCGTTGACAAAAATCGCTCGTTTAGCATTTTCCTTTAAATTAGTGGGAATTTTAGTATCAGTTAAAATTTCCAAGATTTGCCCTGGATTAAATTCAAGTTTTAAAGCTAGATATGGAGCGCTTGGTGTAGCTTCAATAACTTGGCCTGTAACTGGTAAATCAACGGATGCTACTAAATAATTTCCAGGTCCATATTTAAAACTTTCATTACCTAGTAATAATTCCTTTTTACCAGAAACAACTATACATAGTGACGGCTTATAGACCCTGTATTTAGGATCAGTAATCGTAGACTCCCGAATGAAAAATAATGAGTTAATTGAGGTCTCGTTAACACCTTCATGACTAGTATTGCGATCAATAATTTGGATTAGTTCGCTTAGATAAGAAACGTTAATTTCAGACATATAGTCCTCCTTACTTTAAAATTTAAAAAATTTTTCATAGGATATGTAATTGTGAGAGGATTAGGCAATCATTGAGGAGGAATGTGTTAACGAACTCTGCTTATTTTAATGCATAATTAAGTATATCAAACATATCTTCAAAACTATAATATTATCATTTCATCGATGAGGAATTAATTTTAAAACCCTTAAGGGAGAGATACTTATGAAACTAATTGCATTAGACCTTGATGGTACAACACTCAACACTAATAAAATAATAAGTGTAGAAACATTAAATTCGATTAAAAAAGCTCAGGCAGCAGGGCATATCGTGATGATTTTATCCGGGCGTTCACCAAGTTCAGTTAATGATGAACTTTCAAAGTATGGCTTAAATTGTCCAGTTGGAGGCCATAACGGAACCGCATTATATGTGAATGGTAAATTAATTGAACTAAATTCGATAGGAAGACCTCAAGTGCAAAAAATTGCCTTAGAAGTTGAGAGAGAAGACTTGCCGTACAATATTTCTACAAACAAGGGAATATATGCCCCAAGTAATTGGCATAAACGATTTGAACAAGTTGTTTCATCTGGGCGTGTTCCTAAAGAATACTTTTCAAACAGACACTTCAAAATGTTTACTACACCTCCAAGTGTATATGGGCATTCGTTTTTTAACAAAGTTCATGAAATAATTGATAATGAGGATTTGACAATCCAAAAGTTTCTTATTTTAACCCTTGAACCAAAACAAATGGAGAGACTTGATAAAAAATTAAGATCCATAGATGAGACTTTTGTTACAAGTGCCTCACCTTTTAATCTTGAGGTTACACATATAAATGGAAATAAAGGGTATGGTTTAAAAGCAATGGCCTCATATTTTAATATTCCAATAGAAAATACAGTAGCTATTGGAGATGAAAAAAATGATCTACCGATGTTAAATATAGCCGGATTATCTATAGCCATGGGGAATGCTGAAGAAGAAGTAAAGCTCTCAAGTGATGTTGTTACATTAAGTAATGATGAAAATGGTGTTGCATATGCATTTCAAAAATATATTTTTAAAGAGTCTAATGTACTATAATAGTAAAGAAATCTAAATACATCTAAATATGCAATATTTTCCTTGGTTAAATGTGTGAGTATATAACATTATCCAAGGTTGTTTTTATTTGTCTATTTAAACCAAATGATTAAAATATAGAAAGGTAAGGGGGAATAAAATTTGGTTAGACGGATAAAAGATCTATTTGCCATTAAGGGGTATAGTTTATTTGTCATCTGTTTGTTATTTGTAGGGATCGGACTTTCAATCACAACTCCTTATTTATCACTGTATTCAACAAAATATATAGGGATGAGCTCTGGAGCATTTGGTATCTTCATGGCAGTGATTTCATTAAGTGGTGTTTTAGTTAATACATTTATTGCTGAACGTTCTGATCGAGGGATTGACAGAAAATGGATTATTCTGATTGCGATGATTTCATCTGCAATAGGTTATGCATCCTATTTACTATTTCATAACTACTATTTATTATTAGTTTTTGTTGCTTTATTTAATGGATTAGGTGCAGCGGCTATGCCACAAATTTTTGCATCCGCACAGGAATCGGCAAATGCAAGTTTAACGAAAGACAAGACTTTAGCATTATCAACTTTACGTTCACTTGTTTCTTTAGGTTTTTTAATTGGACCATTAATAGGTACTTTAATTTTAAGGGCAAAAGGTTATCATGGACTTTTTTGGGGAACATCTAGCATTTATGTATTGATTACACTTCTAGTATTCTTCTTTTTAGAAAAGAGAAAGCCAGTTCAGAACAATATAAAAAAGAAAAACAAGACAAAAGTCACAGCCGCTAAACGAAAACAACTTAGATTACCATTTATAGCTTTTATCTTATTATTTGCAGTTAGTTCGATAAATTGGATCAACACACCTCTTTTTATCGTCAATGTGTTACATGGTACTAATACAGATGTTGGATTAGTCGTAAGTTTATGTGCAGGTTTAGAAATTCCAATCATGCTTGTGTTGGGAGTACTTTCTAAAAAAATCTCCAATCATGCATTGATGATCTACGGCTGCTTAATTGGATTACTCTATTACTTAACCTTAAGCATTTCAACTCATACATGGGAGTTAATCGTTGCACAGTTACTACAGGCAACTTACATTGCTATCGTAATGGGTAATGGTATAAGCTATTTTAACGACCTACTACCAAATTCACCGGGATTTTCTGCTTCAATTTATGCGAATTGCTCAACGATCGGAAGTTTAGTAGGAAATTTAGGCGGAGGTCTATTTGCACAATTAGCAGGTTATCGTAATGTTTATTTACTTTGTATATTGTTTGTAATTTGTTCACTCTTTATATTATGGAAATCAAAAAACAATGTGGAAATGGAAATTTCGACAGGTCATAGTCAGTCTGTGTAGTTGATGAATTACACATAAATAACGTATGATTGATCGTTTTTATAAAGCTGGCTGAACATACTCGAACAGGAAAAGGCACAGACCTTGGTTAGCCAATTGCTAAAAGTTAATGGAAAAAACGAATGGTAGTATTACTATAGAGTTTAAAGAAAATAAATTATTTATGAAATGTGTATGGTTTTAGAGGTAGTGTTAATTTTAAGTAAAGTCTAAGATATAAAGTATCAAATAGTTGAGATTAGAGGTTAAGTTCCCTTCGTTATTGGGACTTAACCTTTTTTTATTAAGTGGATTAATATAAGTAATTTGATTTTAGAAGCGGTATCAATGGTGCTACAAATTCAGTGCAAGAGTCGCAGTTATGGGATCAAATACTGGTGGAGACATTGAGATTTGGATTGCCTTACTGCGGGTGGTGACAACCACTGGTACTCCCCCAATTAAGGAGCTAAATACCTTTCCTAGAAAATAGATGTTATTTGAAAAAAGTGATCGCTAAATTTTTATTGCGCGATCACTTTTTTTGTTAAAAATTACATCTCATTATAACTGCCCATATTTCTTCATTTTGTTATAAAGTGTCACCCTGGAAACACCAAGCATTTTTGCAGCAGCTGATTTATTTCCATATGTTACTTTTAGGGCATGTATTATTAGTGACTTTTCATCCCCTTCGTGTAGTTCTGCTTCTCCGAGAATAGGCGATTGAGAATTTGTGTGTCTTTTAAAAAATTCATTTGGCAATTGTTCAGATTTGATTATATTATCATCTGTAAATATCATTACTCGCTCAATTATATTTCTTAGCTGCCTGATATTGCCGTTCCAAGGAAAATGCATGAATGTTACCATCACTTCCGGAGAAATGACTGGAACCGGCTTCCGGTATTTGATGGAAAACTCTTTTAAAAATAATTGGACAAGTTCGGGTAGGTCTTCCTTTCTGTCTCTGAGGGGCGGGATAGGAATCGTAACCACATTTAACCGATAATATAAATCTTCACGAAATAAACCTTCTTCCACCATTTTCTCCAAATCCCGGTTAGTTGCTGAAAGAATTCGTACATCTATTGGAATAGGTTGGTTTCCGCCAACTCGATAGTATTGTTTCTCCTGCAAGACACGCAGCAACTTTACTTGAAGCTCTAATGGCATTTCCCCAATTTCATCGAGAAATAATGTTCCACCCTTTGCTGTCCCTATTTTTCCTAGCTTCCCTTCTTTTATTGCCCCAGTAAATGCACCTTTTTCATAACCAAATAATTCACTTTCAAAAAGCGCCGAGGGAATGGCCCCGCAGTTAAGATCAACAAATGGCCCTTTTGAACGGGGACTTGCTTTGTGAATAGCCTGTGCAAACAACTCTTTACCAACACCGCTCTCACCAGTAATCACGACGGTTGCATCTGTATGGGCGACTTTCTTGGACAAAGAGATGGAAGTTTTTATCGCTTGGCTTCTTCCCTTTATTTTGTGGAAGGGATCGATAATATCCTTGTTCCCAATCTGATTTTCCAAATCTTGAATATACGCAGTAGTAGTTGTAAGTTCATTATTTAGTTTTACAATTTCTGTAATATCACTTTCAACGGAAATCCCACCTACCACCTTATTCCTGATGAATATTGGTAAGGTGTTAATTAATACATGGACATCTTCCTGCGGCTGGTTATAATGCCGAATAACCCCTTTTCCTTCCTTCATTGTGGACATTAAAACTACTGAATCCTCTTTAAAGCGATTTGTAATTTTAGAGCCGATCATTTCTTCAGCAGAAGTTTTGTACAAATCTTCTGCCTTAGGATTCCATGCAACAACTTTTCCATCGTTGTCTACTATTGTAATGGCATTATCTACGGCACGCAGAAGCGTCTGATAAACACCTGAAAGCTTTTGCCACTCTTGAAAAATAGCATTTATTAATGTAGTAAAAGGGACCCTGCGCACTTGCCTTCCAGCTTCATCAACAAGAACAATATCTTGGTCTAGAACTATTTCTTCAACCTCTGAGAGCAAGGTGTCGACAGAGAATTGTTTTATTTTTTCTGTATGAATCTCCTCATCTAAAGGAAGGGAAATGGACAGAAGTGAAACTTTTTCTTTTAACATAACCAATCACCTTATCACTGTTTAATGGTTTACAAAAGTGTTTATATTTTACACTCCATTTACACTTTTGTAAATGTATAGTTTACACAATTTTCGAAAAATCAAGTATAAAGTAGTTTTTTAAGTTGGCACAAAAATTGCATTTAAATAAAGCAACAAAGAATTTGAGGGGGTAAAAACATGCTATCTTATAAACACGAACCTTTTACAGACTTTTCAAAAGAGGAGAATATAAATGCTTTTAATCAAGCATTAGATCTTGTAAACTCACAGCTTGGGAAAGAATATCCCCTAACCATTGGCGGGGAAAAAATTATAACGGATCACAAAATCACATCATTTAACCCTGCTAATAAAAATGAAGTGGTTGGGGTTGTTTCAAAAGCTAGCAAAGATTTGCCGGAAAAAGCAAACTAGATTTAGGTAGCAGGAAAATATGGGAGGAATCAATATGATATTGAAAGATTTTTTTATGGCCTTATCACAAAACCAATTTCTTAACAGTGCCGCTAAAAAGTATGGTTTAAAAATGGGGGCGCAAAGTGTTGTAGCTGGTACAAATATTGAAGAAGTAATTAAAAGCATTAAAGAGCTAAATAAACATGAGATCTCATGTACGGTTGATAACTTAGGGGAATTTGTCTTTAAAAAGGAAGAAGCAATCCAGGCTAGAGAACAAATTCTGAAAGTCATCGAAGCCATTCATAAGAATAAAGTAGATGCACATATCTCGTTAAAACCGACTCAATTGGGCTTGGACATTGAGTATTCTTTTTGTTTGAGTAATTTAAAAGAAATTGTTCACCAGGCTCATCAATATGGGATTTTTGTTAATATTGATATGGAAGATTATGGACACTTAAAGCCTTCGTTTGATCTTTTAGATGAGCTTTCTTTGGAGTATGATAATGTAGGAACCGTTATTCAGGCATACTTCTATCAATCACAAGAAAATCTCGAAAAGTATAAAGATTTTCGCCTTCGTATTGTAAAAGGTGCATATAAAGAGCCTGAGGAATATGCGTACCAAGACAAGAAAGATATTGATAAAAACTTTATTAAGTTGATAGAATGGCACTTGTTAAATGGAAAATTCACTTCTATTGCAACACATGACCACAAAATTATCCAACATGTTAAAGATTTTGTAAAAAGAAATAATATTCCGAACGATAAATTTGAAATCCAAATGCTGTACGGCTTCAGAAAAGACCTTCAATTGAAACTAGCAAGTGAAGGCTGCAATTTCTGCACTTATGTGCCATTTGGACAGGACTGGTACGGTTACTTTATGCGTCGGCTTGCGGAAAGACCACAAAACTTAAACCTTGTAGCAAAACAGGTCTTTAATAAAAAAAACAACACCATGATTGGCTTAGCGGTCGGTGCCTTTACATTAGGAAGATTATCTAAAGTAAACAAGAAAAAACAGAAATAATAAAAAAATAAGGCTTTTATAATTTAAGGCGAAGTTGGCTGAATTCACAACAACAAACTTGCATGGATTTCATTGTGATCATTATGTAGAGTGCTATATTTTAAAAAGTGGTGAATGTGTAGCAAGGGATCGTATACCAGTAACAATCTATTATATAATGAAACTAGTGATCGAGTTCCCCCTGTTTTTACAATTAATTTGTATTCGTTTTTGTTTAATGAGGTGATTTTATTACCATCATTTCTTAATTAATTTACATTAGATTAGGTACTTCTCAGTGTTCAAACATAGCTTTTCTTATCGAGCTAACGCTAGTATTATTTCAATAAGATCGTAAAAGGACTGTCAAAAATTTAGACAGTCCTTTTTCAAATATTAAATTTCAAGATTTTACTTTAACAGAACCTTGATAAAAGAATGGAACGTAGTGTGAAAAATTTATTTCAGCTTATTTCATTTCATCTAAATGCGTTTTCTCGATTTTTCAAATTGTGTCAGATCGTAATGTCTATTTTTACTAAGTTTCTTCTAGCGCTTCCCATAATCGAAGCAGGTGTACATGATAGTTTAATTGTGCAATTCAACCTACTTCATAATAAAGCGTTACTTTTCGATTGCACAGAAATTGCACAGACTTCTTAGAAGACAATAGAATTAAAAGACTTACAAATGAATAAAATTACAGCGACCGCTTGGTTTAATGGACTTAATTGAACTAAAATATTCATAATTACAGTATTAAGACTCGTACCTGTATTTAATAGATTGAGGGTCTTTTTTACTTTCATATTTTATCTGAACAGATGGATTTGAAAATAAACATTTGAATAGTCTTCTTTTACTCAATTTCACCCATCTTTAGGATAAACCTCATGGAAATTACTATCTGATAGCCAAAAGTGCCGTCCTATTTTCATAGTCTGACGATCAAAAAAGGATATTTCTGATATAAAATTGAATACTTAATTGGGACTTTAAGCTTAAAAATTACTTGAATGAAAAGGATGATCTAATTTGACTTTAAATTTGACACTTATGAATCACCAAGATTTTCAGAGGTTTCTAGAAATAGCAACCGTGAATTTTGCGAATGATAAGGTGAAAAATGGAAGTTGGAAAGAAGAAACAGCTTTAGAACAATCTAAGGCAGCTTTTCAATCTTTATTGCCAGAAGGTGAAAATACTGAAACTAACTATTTGAAAAACATCGTTTTAAATGAAGAAAAGATTGGTTATATCTGGTATTCTATTAACATAAAACAAGTGCCAAATTATGCTTATTTATATGAAATTCTAATTTATCCAGAATATAGGGGTCAGGGATTCGGTAAAGAATCGATGAGAATGTGTATAAAAGAAATTAATGAATTAGGAGTAGATGAAGTATGCCTACACGTTTTTGGTCATAATCAAGGTGCATTGAATCTCTATCAACAACTTGGATTTGAGATTACTGATTATAACTTAAAGGTTAGTTCTTCTCGTTTTAATTAAATTTAAAAGAATAAATTGATAGTCTGAAAGGAGCTGATTGTAATTCAGCTCCTTTTTTCAAATACATTTGTTGTATCGCAATTATTTCATCTGTTTGTCGAGATATTGAGCTAGAACATTCAATCCAGAATCTAAATCATCTAGTGAATGGGTAGAAGAAAGTGCAATACGTAAATATTTTTCAGAAGAAGACTGTCCACTTAGAAATCGATCAGAATGAAACACACGTACACCTTGTTTTTTCAAATCGGCTTCGAAGTTTACCCCGTTACTATGACTATGAATAGGAAGCCAACGGTAAAAACTAAGTGGATGGCCAATCTTATTTACGGGGAAATAGGATGAATAAATATCGTTAACAGTTTCAGCCAACTGTTTCTTTTGTTGAACGATTTCATGCGCTTTTCCTGATAAGATCAGTTCAGTAATTACTTCCACATCCAGTGATGATGTTTTTACGTTAAGATTAAAAATTGCCTTCAAAATTTTTTCACGTAGTGCATCTCCAAAAACCATGTAGGCAACTCTCAATCCAGAACAGATGGACTTTGATGTACCACAAATATATACGCTTTGTTCCGGAAGTAGATTATACATTGGCTGTTTATAGTCAGAAATTACTCCTGCAGTTATAAATGCATGTATATCATCTTCAATTAAAATTAAACGATGCTTCCTTATTACAGAAGCTAGTTCAAGTTTACGAAAGTCAGAAATCATGATAGTAGTTGGGTTACTACAAGAAGGCATTAGGAATATGCCATGTATATTTAATTGGCTACATTGCTTTTCAAGTTCATCCGGCAACATTCCATATTGGTCGCAAGGAATAGGGATTAATTGAATGTGCAACGTTTTGGCCAACTCAATAAAATTTGAAAAAGTGTAAAAATCTGTTGCAATTCGATTACCTGGTTCAAATAAACTAGCCAAAGCAAGGACCAAAGCATTTTGAGTACCAGACGCAATTGCGATATTATCTTGTTTTGCTTTAATACCAAAAGCTTCCATCCAGTTTAGTGCTGCTGCTTTTTGATGTGGGATACCGGTGGGATCGTTGTAATTTAATAATTGATCTAAATAGCTTTTACCGACTACTTTTTGAATTGCTTCAGTCACAATACTATTCGTTTGTTCAAAAGAAGCCACAAATCCTAGATCAATACTATTGGCTGTTTTATCTGTTGAAATCGTGATTGAATGAGCTGCATTTGGAGCGACAAAAGTTCCACTTCCTGTAATCGCATAGATTAAACCTTTTATTTCACATATTTTGTAGGCACGAGTGATTGTCGTAAAATTTAAGTCAAGAAAATCGGCTAATTCTCGCTGTGGTGGTAACTTTGTACCAGGTGCTAAGAAACCATTGATAATATCTTGTTCAAGTTGTAGGGCAATGGAATTATAAAAAGGACGCTTTAAAGTCTTTTTGTCTGGTTTCCAAGACATTGGGTAATTTTCAAATGAATTTACTGGCATAGTTTCCACCTCTACTGTTTAATTCCATACAATTATATCATTTTTGTATGGAAATCAAAAAATTAAAAATAGATTCTAAATTGAGTAGAAAGTGATAAATATCCTTTAAATTATACTTGATTTAATTTTTAGAAAATTGTAATCCATACAATTATTTCATTTTTTGTATGGATTCTCTATGTTAAATTATAATAAATTTAACGATACAGGATGTGAAACTATGAAAAAGGGAAACAAACTTTGGATGGCATTTCGCTTTGCTTTTCCGCACACAATACCCATTTTTGCAGGATTTTTATTTTTAGGTATAGCATATGGGATTTTTATGAACTCTTTAGGATTTAGTGCCATTTATCCTATTCTGATGGGGCTAACAATTTTTGCTGGATCGATGGAATTTATTGCAGCAAACTTATTACTTATGGGTTTCAATCCAATTAACGCACTGTTACTAACTTTAATGGTGAACGCGCGACATTTGTTTTATGGAATCTCAATGTTAGATAAATATAAAGGCACTGGAAAGAAAAAAATCTATCTAATTTTCGGACTATGTGATGAGACTTTTTCGATAAATTATACTGCCGATATCCCAGATAGCGTGGATAAGAGATGGTTTATGTTTTTTGTTACATTCCTTAATCATTTGTATTGGGTAATTGGTGCATCAATTGGAGGAATTTTTGGTTCACTTGTAAAATTCAATACTAAAGGGCTTGAATTCGTCATGACTGCCCTTTTTGTTGTTATATTCATTGAACAGTGGAAAAAAGAGACAAAACACATAAGTGCAATAACAGGGGTTGGACTTTCAACTATTTGTTTAATTATTTTTGGTGGGGATCACTTTATTATTCCTGCGATGCTTTCAATTCTTGTTACTCTTAGTGTACTTAGAAGAAAACCATCTAAGAAAGTCGAGGTATCAGTATGACGATGAATATAACACAGCAAATTATCACAGTATCAATGGTTGTTTTAGGTACAATGCTTACAAGATTTCTTCCATTTATCATTTTTCCACCTGGGAAAGCTACACCGAAGTATATTCAGTATCTAGGTAAAGTCCTACCGTCTGCGGTAATTGGACTATTGGTCATCTATTGCTTTAAAAATGTAAATATACTTTCTCATACGCACGGTATTCCAGAGTTCATGTCAGTATTTGTTGTTGCGATTCTCCATTTATGGAAGAGAATGATGCTTCTGTCGATTGCGGGAGGTACGATAGTTTATATGATTCTTGTTCAGTTAGTTTTTTAACAAAATAGGGGTGAAATGATGAAAAATTATAGATGGAGTAATGAACAAATTAGAAACCAAGTAAGTGTTCTTGATGGAGTAATTAATCCGCATATTATTTTAAAAAATGCAACGTATTTAAATTCATATTTGAATCAATGGTTACATGCAAATATTTGGGTTTATCAAGATCGGATTGTTTATGTTGGAGAGGCTCTTCCGGAAAACTTAAATGAAATTGAAGTGGTTGATTGTGAAGGGCAATACTTAGTGCCAGGTTATATTGAACCTCATGCTCATCCTTATCAACTCTATAATCCTCTTACTTTAGCAAAACATGCTGGACAATTCGGTACTACAACATTAATAAACGATAATCTAAAATTCTTCTTAGAATTGCCTAGCCATGCTGCTTTTGAATTATTGAATGATTTTAAAAATATCCCATCAAGCATGTATTGGTGGTGTCGTTTCGACGCACAAACTGAATTTCCGAATAATGATAAGTTATTCAATACAAAAGATGTTATGTCTTGGCTTGAAAATGATTTAGTTTTACAAGGTGGAGAACTAACTGCGTGGCCAAAGCTACTAAATGGTGACAACCAAATGCTTACTTGGATACAGGAGACAAAGAAGCTAAATAAGAAAGTGGAAGGGCATTTTCCTGGAGCTTCAGAACGCACTTTAGCTAAATTAATGTTATTAGGTGCAGATTGTGATCATGAAGCAATGACAGGAAAGGAAGTACTTTCGCGCTTAATGCAGGGCTATATGGTTTCATTAAGACATTCTTCGATACGACCCGATTTAGAAGTGCTTTTAAAGGAAATTAAAGAACTCGGCATTCAAAAATTTGATCGTTTTTTCTTTACGACTGACGGTTCACATCCTTATTTTTATGAAAAAGGAATGACTGATGAATTAATAAAAATAGCAATCCGTCACGAAATACCATTGATTGAAGCATATAATATGGCTAGTTATAATGTAGCTTGCTATTATAATCTGGAACATTTACATGGTTCAATCGCCACGGGAAGAATTGCAAATATTAATTTACTAGAAAGTAAAGAAAACCCAACACCTAAAAGTGTTTTAGCAAAAGGGAAATGGATCAAGAAAGACGGGAACCTTATCAATCAATATTCACCGATCGATTGGGAGAAATATCAATTTTCTAAACTAGATTTAAAGTGGACTTTACATAAAGAGGATCTGAACCTATCAAATTCATATGGTATAAACTTGATAAATAATGTTATTACAAAACCATATGAAAGTATGATTGATCTAGAATGTGAAGAATTATCATACGAGCATGATGAATGTTTTCTTTTAATGGTTGGAAGAGATGGTTCTTGGAGATTAAACTCGTTAGTGAAAGGATTTGCTCAACACATGGGTGGATTTGCAAGTTCTTATTCTGGTACTGGAGACATTTTAATCTTAGGCAAAAGAAAGTCAGATATGTTGAAAGCTTTTGAAAGAATGAAAGAAATAGGTGGTGGCATGGTACTAGTTGAAGAGAACAAAATTGTTCACGAAATATCGTTAACTTTAAAAGGTAGCATGTCAGAATTAGAAATGGACAGTTTAATCCAAATTGAGAAAAAGATGATTGAATTGCTAAAAGAAAAAGGATATAAATACGACGATCCTGCTTTTACATTATTATTCTTTTCTGCAACCCATTTACCATTTATTCGATTAACTCCAAGTGGATTATATGATGTGAAAAATAAAGAAATTTTAGTTTCACCAACAAAAAGGAAAATTGTACATTAAGAGAAATAACATTGAAAAAAATGTAAAATCTTAAAAAAAAAAAGTAAACTATAAAGCTGTATCTAAGGCATGAATCCGAAAATTAATCTGATTCATGCTTTTTGATTTGTTTGAATTTGATTATTTAATTTAAAACTAACCGATCAAAAAATTGAATTATTCGAAATTCAAAAGTATATGCTATCTAGTAATTATTAAACCTAAAATTTAATATAATTTTCATTTTTACGCTTTATTTGGACTAACAATAATGAAAAGAAACAAAAAAGCGCATACTAATCTAGATAATTTTTAGAGTAGAAGATGGTAGGATGATTGATCTATAAAAGTTCTTAGTTTTTGCGAAGGGATGAAAAAGTGAGTGGATGATTTAAATGGAAGAAACGAAAAAAATAAGAAAAATAATGTCCATAATTTCACAATTAATCCCAAAGGAAATATCAATGAAAACTTGGAAATCATCGAATCAATCTTTCCTACTTCTGACCTTGTAAAAAAAATTCTAATGATTGATGGCAAACCTGCACTTTTAATTTATTTATCTGGTCTAGTAAATGAACAAAAAATTGATTCATTTATTGATAATATTATTTCGGAAAAAAAAGATTTCGAGATATTCGTAAATAATAATACAGAAAGTACGATTCGAATTGCTAAAATCGAAAAGTCAGTATTAGATGGTAAGAGTGTTTTATTTTTAGATGGTGTCTCATCTGCTTTTATTTATTCCACAGAGAATCCACCTCAAAGGTCATTCATGCCACCAAATATCGATAATTCGCTGAAAGGTTCAAGAATTTCTTTTGTTGAAACGTATCAAACTAACATTGCCTTACTCCGCAGGTTTATACAAAATAGGGATTTTCGAACAAATCAAACTGAAATTGGAAATGAGAACAAAAGCATCGTTTCAATTGCTTATTTAGATGGTGTAGTTGATGAGAAACTTCTATTATCAGTAGAAAATAGAATTTCAGAAATAAAAGTAGATTCAGTACTAAATGCAAATCAATTGGCGCAATTAATGGAGAGAAATCAATTCTCTCCATTCCCACAAATATTAACGACTGAACGACCAGATGAAGCGGCTTCAGCTATATTAAAAGGAAAAGTCGTTCTCATATTAGATCGTTCATCTGAAGTCATTATTTTACCTACGGAGTTCATATCTTTTTTTACAAGTATTGACGATTATTCTTCTAGAACTTTAGTAGCTTCCTTTAATCGTCTACTAAGAATTGTGGCATTCCTTATAACACTCTATTTACCTGGACTTTATATTGCAATCGTTTCGTTCAACTATGAAGTAATTCCATTAAAATTACTATTTTCAGTTGGTGAATCACGTGCACGAGTTCCTTTTGATCCTCTATTTGAAGCAATTATTATGGAAATTACATTAGAAATGCTTAGAGAAGCTGGTATTAGATTACCTGCACCAATTAGTACAACAGTTGGAGTGGTTGGAGGAATTGTAATTGGTCAAGCTGCGGTTCAAGCTGGTATTGTAAGTAATATTATGGTTATCGTAGTAGCACTGACAGCTATTTCTTCTTTTATCATTCCTAAATACGAAATGGCATCAAGTATACGTATATTAAGATTTCCAATTATGATAATGGCATCATTATTTGGTATTTTTGGACTTGTAGTAAGCACGATGATTTTAATCGTACACGGATTATCATTAAAGAGTTACAACACTTCGTATACTTCACCATTATCACCGTTTATTTTTACACATTTAAAGGATACATATATACGAATGCCGTTAAACTATCTTTGGAAAAATCAAAATAAAAAGGATTAAGTGAATATTGGATGTGACTAGTAAATGAATGGTACCAAATTGAAAATTACATACTATCAATTTGTTCTTACAATATTTGGAGTACAAATAGGAATTGGAATGCTATCTCTACCACGTAATTTAGCTGAAAAATCAGGAACTAGCAGCTGGATTGCAATTTTATTCGGAGGTTTAGTCTCTACATTGCTAAGTATGATCTATATTAAATTAAGCCAAAAAGTTCCACACGAAAATTTTTCGTCTTTAATGACTATTTTATTAGGAAAAATACTTGGAAAAATATGTCTTATAATAATCTCAATCTTTTTCTTATATGCTGGTTATTTAGTTTTAATGTTATCTGTATTATTTGTTCAATCATATCTGCTTCAACATACTGGTGCATATGTAATACTATTCTTATTTTTAATTCCAACATTTCAATTGATAGTAGGCGGTATTCAATTAATTGCGAAATATATAGAAACAATCTTTCCTATCGTTATATTTTTCCTACTTATGCTCTTTTTAACATTAAAAGACCCAAACTTTAAAAATCTAGTTCCTATTATAAAAGAAGATTGGCTTCCTATTTTAAAAACTGTACCTACAACGATAATGTCATTTTTAGGAATTGAAATAATACTCGTAATCTATCCATATTTAGATAAAAAGGAAAAAGCAATGAAAGGTGTAATGATCGCTAATGCGATGAGTACATTTACATATTTATTTGTAACGATCATAAGTTTTGTAGCTGCTAGCCCATATGAAATAGTAAATATTCTTACACCGGTTATTGCTATATTAAGTGCTATAGAATTTCAATTTCTAGAGCGAATGGATGTAATCCTATTATCATTATTATTTATGGTTATTTCTAAAACATGGGTTACTTATTTTTGGGCAGGGTTGGACGGATTTAAAGAGATTTTTAAAATCAAAAAATTCCCACTTTTTATTTTAACTATTTTTAGCATAATCACAATTTATTCGTATCTATTCATTCCAACCTATAAAGTAATTAATATCCAGTTAAAAATTCTTTCTTATATAGGACTTATCGTTATTTTAGGATTACCTTTAATTTTATGGATAGGTGGAATCGTAAATAAAGATAAGTTTAGGGTGACATCAAAATGAAAAAGTTTGCTAAATGTTTTTTTAGTGTTATGTTATTAATTGGATTATCAGGTTGTAATGATAAAATTAATATTGAAGATATTACAATAGCACTTTTATACGGAGTCGATATTGATAAGCACGGTGATGTTATTATTTATATGGCGAGTCCAGTCTTTAGTAAAGATGCTAAAGAAAAAACTGAACAATTTAAAGTTAAAAGTTTATCATTGAGAGAAGCTAGAGATATTATCGATTCAAGAGCAACAGGCATCACAGCAGGTGGAAAGGTTCAAACTGTATTAATCGGTAGAAAAGTAACTGAACAAAAAAACTGGTATTCTTTATTAGATTTATTTTACCGGGATGCAAAGATGCGCCTTAACGCTGATCTGGTATTTGTTAATGGTTCTGTTTCAGATATTATTGAATTTAGACCGAAAAACAAACCAAGATTAACTATATTTATAGCACAGTTAATAAAAACAGCAAATTATAGAAACGTCTCAGTGCGAACTACATTGGCGAAATATTACAAATTATATTATGAAAAAGGTATTACTCCTTATGCACCTGAATTAGCGTTAAAAGATAACGTTTTAGAAGTCAGTGGAACTACATTATTAAACGATCAAAACGAATACCGAAGGACTCTATCATTAAAGGAAACATTGCTATTAAAAATTTTACAAGATAAAAATGATGGACAATTATCTATGTGGTTAAATGCGAAACAACAAAACAAAAATGAAAATACAATATCCAATTGCAAAATTAGTTTTTATATTAATGATATAAAAAGGAATGTAACAAAAAAATATCGAGATGGTAAATACCAATTTAATATTAATCTCAAATTACCGGTAGCAATTACAGAATCTCCAATTAAATTAAATGATAATACGCAAGGAAAGTTAGAAAAAGAAATAGAAAAAGATTTACAAAAGGAACTAGATCTTTTTGTTAAATCCCTCCAAAATGACAAGTTGGATCCAATTGGCCTCGGTCTTTTTGCTAGATCATTTAAATACTCAGAATGGAAAAAAGTAGAAAATAATTGGGTTAGTGCATTTCAACAATCAAATATTAAAGTTAAGGTTAACATTATTTTGGTTTCTAAAGGGATTTCAATGTAAGTAAAATCATGATTTTTGTGTGAAGAAGTTGAAAATAGAATAAATTAAAACAGGATTTTTTGTCTATAAACAAATAAAAAAGTCTAGATTGTAAAATGCGCCCTTTGGAGATGAGATCAAGAAAACGTTAAGTCTCAGAAAGAAGATGATTTCTGTATCAACAGTTTTCATCTTTTTTATATTATTTTATTTTCTTTTTAAAATCTCTTTACTTTTCAATAAACTTCTTGATACAATGTCATTCCGTCTGAAAATTCGGCTATTTATTTACATATAGGGAGGTTAGAAAAATGAAGACACAACAATTCGAAGAAGAACTTCTATATTTAAACACAATTTTATCTGAAATGGAACGGCAGCTTACGAAACTTGAAGGGATTCCCGTTTACACTGGAAGTGATGTAACCGAACAAGTACTTGAAGGAATTCGAGAAACAAATCGAAGGAATCTTCGCTTAGCTAAAAACGAACCTTATTTTGGGAGAATGGATTTTCAAGAGGAGCATAAAGATTCGGTACCAGTTTACATAGGAAAAGTAGGAATATCAGAACAAGCTACAGAAAATCCATTGATAATTGATTGGCGTGCACCAATTGCTAGTATGTTTTATTCGTTTACTGGAGGGGACGATCCTGCTTATTACGAATCGCCTGAAGGTATTATCGAAGGTATTATCTATTTAAAACGAAATATAGTAATCCGCAAAAAAAATCTCCAACGCGTTGTAGATACATATGTAAAAGGCGATCAAGATGTATCAACTACTGATGATTTTCTTCTATATCGATTAAGTGAAAACAAAGATAATCGCTTGAAGGATATTGTCTCTACTATTCAATCTGAACAAAATGATATTATTCGTTCATCCAAAAATACACCTTTAGTCATTCAAGGAGTAGCAGGAAGCGGAAAAACAACTGTTGCTCTTCATCGACTTGCATTTCTGATTTACCAATACCGTGAAACATTAAGGGCAGATAAAATGATTATTTTTGCACCTAATAATATGTTTCTAGATTATATTTCTAACGTTCTTCCAGAGTTAGGAGTAGGTGGCATCCAACAGACAACATTTTCAGATTGGGCATTAAATACTCTCGACCATGATGTAAAATTAAAGGATTCATCAGAAAACTTAAACAAATGGTTCGCAATTGGTGCTAATCGTCTTGAAATCAATCAATATAGTCCAGGTAAATGGAAAGGTTCAACTCATTTTATGTCATATATTGATCGATGTATGGATATGTATGAAGCCTCAGCTGTTCCTGAGAAAGATTTCAAACCTTGGAAAAAAAGAATGATTGATAAAGAAACACTTAAACATTGGTTTAGTATTGAATATAAACATTATCCACTTGCTAAACGGAGAGAACGAATTGTTGCAAGGCTCAAGAAATGGATTGATAATGAGCTAAAGGTTATAGAAGAAACAAATATAAGAAAAGAGAAAAAGAAAAAAGCTATTCAATATTTAAATTCTTATATGAAACAATGGCCAAAGCATACTGCACTTTCTTTCTATAAATCTCTATTCTCAACAACAAAGGGTGCTTCTATTGTAGACGAAATACCAGCAGATATTATTAAATCAACATCTTTAAATTGTAAAAAGAAAGAGATGGATCAGGAGGATTTGGCTCCGCTAGTCTATATTCACAATCGTCTTTTTGGAATTGAGTCACAGCAAAAGTTCCATCATGTAATCGTTGACGAAGCGCAAGATTTTTCACCTTTCCAAATTGCACTATTAAAGCAGATGACGCTTGGAAATTCGTTCACGATTCTCGGAGATTTATCCCAAGCCATTCACGAGTATCAAGGTATTAATAATTGGGATGAGTTTTTAGAGGTATTCAATGCAAAAGAAGTAACCTATTACGAGTTAAATAGAAGCTATCGTTCCACAATGGAAATCATTCAGTTTGCGAATGAGATTATAAAAAAGGCAAATATACCTGTTAGCTTAGCAAATCCAGTATTTCGAAGTGGGGAAAAAGTTAAAATACAAGAAGTAGATCACTCAAATCAGATTGAAATAATCATTAATTCCATCCGTCAATTAAAAAAGGATAAAATGGATACAATTGCAATTATTGGTCGGACTGAGGATGAGTGTGCAATTTTACACAGTGAATTATCTGCAGCTGGTGAAGAAGTATCCTTTATTCATTCAAAACAGAGAAAATATGAAGGGGGCATTTCGGTAGTACCGGTGTATCTTTCTAAAGGACTTGAATTTGATGCAGTACTACTTGTCGATGTAGATGATGAACACTACGAAGAAACGAAACAAGACGCTAAATTACTTTATGTTGGATGTACTCGAGCACTACACAATTTGATCGTACTTTACTCTGGAAACAAGTCTCCACTGATTGGAAAATCACCACTTCAGATCGTTTAAATACAATGCTAATTATTTTAACTGAATGATTTAATACAAATTTACAAAAGAGCATCGATTTTATAGATCGATGCTTTTTATATTGACTTGAATTAACTTTTCTAAAACTCCATTTTTAAATTAAAACAGACAAAAAATTCTTCTGTTATTGTAAAAAAATCCCTAAAATATGGTAATTCTTGCTCTTACAACAAGATTAATAGTCTATTAAAATTGAATTATTAAATAAAAAGTAGGTGATCATCATCGAGACAAAACACGAAGTCGTATTGTGCTTGAAGGATTTAAAAAAGGATTATGGTGCAAAATCGGTTTTAAAAGGGATTGATTTAACAGTTCATCGTGGACAAATTATTGGTTATATTGGTCCAAATGGAGCAGGTAAAAGCACGACTATCAAAATTTTATTAGGACTAGAAGGGAATTACTCTGGGAAGGTTGAGATTTTTGGAGAGGAAATTTCAGATCAGAATGTTGAATATAAGAAGAATATTGGGTATGTTCCTGAAATTGCCGAACTATACGATAATCTAACAGCCAGAGAGTATTTAACATTCGTTGGCGAGTTATACGGAATGGATTTTGATGAAGCTGATGAGAAGGCTATGAAGTTAATGAAGGTATTTGGTTTGGAGGAAGTTTATTTATCGCGAATTGCTTCTTTTTCAAAAGGGATGAGGCAAAAAGTCCTAATCATTTCAAGTTTAATACATAATCCTGACCTATTATTTTTGGATGAGCCACTTAGTGGACTTGATGCAAATAGTGTAATGGTATTTAAAGAAATACTAGACATTCTCGCAGCTAATGGAAAAACGATCTTTTATTCATCACATATTATGGACGTAGTAGAGAAAATAAGTAATCGAATTATTTTGATTAATGATGGCAAAATCGTTGCAGATGGTAGTTTTAAAGAATTAAAGGAGCAAAATGAAGAAGGATCATTGGAACAAATTTTCAATCAGCTTACAGGGTTTAATGAACATCAAGCTTTAGCTGAGGAATTCGTATCCATTGTAAAAGGGGGATAACTGTGAAGGATTTCCCTACGTTAAAAATCTTAGACTTTTTTCGACCGCTTTTTGAACTATTTGGTGTTGATTATCCAATCATGCGTAAAATTTTAGCAGTTAAATTAACAATGGATAGTCGTAGGACACCGACCATTTTTAATCAAAATAACAAGAAAACAAAAAAAGACGAAGAAAATGGAGTTACAAAATCTTTAGGAATGTATGCTTTACTTAGTCTAATGCTCATACCTTTAGTGCTTTTTGGAAAAAGTTATGTATATGAAATGAGCGCTTTTTTTGGCATTATTATGTTCCTCATCATGACATCAATGATCTCAGATTTTTCAAATGTCTTACTTGATGTGAAAGACAAGGGGATTCTTCATACGAAACCGATCGGAAAAAAGACGATTACTGCTGCTAAAATGGTACATATATCGATCTATCTTTTATTAATAACTACATCTATTACAGCATTGCCAGTAATAGTTGGGACATTTAGACACGGTTTTTTATTTTTAATTTTAGCGATTGTAGAGCTTCTTTTCGTCAATTTATTTATAGTTGTTTTAACTTCAATTATTTATTATATTATTTTAAGATTTTTTGATGGTGAAAAGTTAAAAGATATTATCAATTACGTTCAAATCGGGCTATCAATTTCAATTGCTGTTGGTTATCAACTTGTTGGTAGAGCATTTAGCTTTGTAAATCTAGATATGTCATTTTCGCCAAATTGGTACCATTTTCTGATTCCACCTATTTGGTTTGGGGCACCATTTGAGCTGATTTTAAATCGTAATACAAGTACTTATCTTATTGGATTTTCTATTTTAGCAGTAATAATCCCTATTATTGCAATCATGTTTTACAGTTTATTGATCCCATCCTTTGAGAAAAATCTTCAAAAATTATCAAATAATAGCGGCTTAAATAGAAAAAAAGACAGTAAGTGGAAAAATTGGCTAGCTAACGTAATTTGTAATAATAATGAAGAAAAAGTATTTTATAGATTTGCAGATAATATGATGCGAAATGAGAGGGAATTCCGACTAAAGGTTTATCCGTCATTAGGATTATCCATCGTTCTTCCATTCGTTTTCTTATTCAATCAATTACAAATTTCTTCCTACCAACATATCGTATCAAGTAAGAGTTTTCTAACGATTTATACGTCTTGTTTAATTATCCCTAATGCGATTGCAATGTTAAAATATTCCGGGAAATATAAAGGAGCTTGGATCTACAAAACGGCTCCTGTATCAAACCTAGCACCATTATATAGCGCAACATTAAAAGTATTTATCGCAAATCTATATTTTCCGGTCTATTTTATTTTAAGTATAATTTTTATCGGAATCTTTGGTATAAAAATAATTCCTGATCTATTAGTAGTTTTTGTAAGCTCAATTTTATATACAGTTATTTGCTCAAATTATCTTAAAGGATCGCTCCCATTTTCAGAGTCATTTGAGGATGCCACGCAAAATTCCGGTCTCAAAATAATGGTTGCTTTAATATTAGGGGGCATATTGGCATTAATTCATTGGGGGGTAACATTTATTCCATTTGGTGTAATGATTTATTTAGTCTTGCTAATTATTGTGACTTTCTTTTCATGGAAGCAAGCTTATAAAACGATTTGGAATTTTTGAAATGATTGAATACTAAAAAAGTAGAAGGCATATTGCTTTCTACTTTTTATATTTTATTTCTTGGGTAAGATAAATGAGTGAACTGAGCAATTAAATAGAATTTTTAAAATGATTGGGATAATATGGGATTGTAGCTTAAATAAAAAGTTTGTGAGAGGACGTTGACTATGTCTAATTTATTCAAACCATTCAAATACAAAGGATTAGAATTAAAAAATCGTGTTGTAATGCCCCCTATGTGTCAGTATTCGGTCCACTTAAAAGATGGGATTCCAACAGATTGGCATTTCGTTCATTATACTAGCCGTGCAATCGGAGGTACGGGTTTAATCATTATTGAAATGACAAATGTTGAAGATCGAGGCCGCATTTCAGATTATTGCCTAGGAATTTGGAGTGATGACCATATACCGGCATTTAAGCGAATTATCGATGAATGCCATAAATATGGTGCAAAAGTTGCGATTCAAATTGCTCATGCAGGACGTAAAGCTGAAGATGCTCCATTTCCAGTGTCCTCTTCACCGAACGCTTTTAACGAGAATTCAAAAACTCCACATGAGTTAACAACTATAGAAGTAAAAGAAATGGTTGAAAAGTTCAAAAAAGGTGTAGAGCGTGCAGTTCTTGCTGGTGTAGATACGATTGAGCTTCATGGTGCACATGGCTATCTTATTCACCAATTCGCATCTGCTTATACGAATCAAAGAACAGATGAATATGGACAGGATAAATTTTTATTTGGAAAAGAAGTTATTAAAGCAGCTAAAAGCGTAATGCCAGCTGACATGCCACTTATAATGCGAATTTCTGCGTTAGAATACGTGGATGGAGGCTATGGACTAGATTATTCTGTCGAAATGGCTAAAGCATTCCGTGATGCTGGTGTGGATATCTTCCACATTTCATCCGGTGGTGAAGGTCCAATAGGTTCAGGAGGTAGACCTGGATCTCATCCTGGATATCAAGTCAAATTAGCCGAACAAATTAGGAAAGAAGTAGAAATCCCTGTCATTGCAGTTGGGAAATTAGATGATGCAAATCTTGCAGAATCTGTACTTGGCAATCAAGAAGCGGATTTAATCGCTGTTGGTCGTGGAATGCTAAGCAATCCTTATTGGGCGAATGAAGCTTCAATCCTTCTTGATGGAAAACCTTTGACTCCAAAACCTTATGAGAGAGCATATTAAGAATAAAATAATAGAAAAGTACGCTGAGTAATCAGCGTACTTTTTTAATTAGGCTATAAAAAACTTGGATAGTTTCTAACAAAGTCTTATTTAGAATTTAGTTCTTCATCAAAAAATGGTTTGTTTGCAAAATAGTACATAACTGCCATCATAAATTCTCCACCAATAAGATTTCCAATTGTTACGGGAATTAGATTTCGAATAATTCCTGATACAGAAATAGTGGTAGGATGATCAATTACAAGTGCTATTGCAAAGGAGCACATATTGGCAATACTATGCTCGTAACCGGACATAAAGAAACAAAATACAAATAACATCATCGCAGTAATTTTTGTTAGATTTTCAGTTTCACCAAAAGACATTGGTATGAAAAAGGCAAGACACACGAGCCAATTACACAAGATCCCCCTTGCGAATAAATGAAAAATAGAATTATCTATTTTATGTTCGACAACTGATAATAGAAATGCACTTGAGTCAGGAGCATCAAAAAGTCCAGTAGTATAAATGATAAAAGCAAAAAGACATGCGCCTAATACATTTCCTACATAACTATATACCAGGAGCTCAAAGACTTTAGGCCATTTCATTTTATCTCTCAATGCAGCATAAGTGTAATAAAATGTATTCCCAGTAAAGAGATCTCCACCTCCATACCAAATCAACACAATAGCTGCTCCAAATGTTAATGCGGCAATTGGGTAAGCAACAGGAGAATTCACTAAGAAAAAGCCGTTCCCTGTTTTAAAAGCTACCATTACCCCAAAACCAATAAACATACTTGCAAGCATACTTCTTAATACGTAGCGGAGATGGCTTTGGTCAAATATTTTTTGTTTCTTTAAGGCTAACTTTTCAACTTCTAACAGCGGTTTTACTTCCATCAAATCACCCCTTTTTAATTTGTCCATAAATGTTTAAGAAATAGCATTTTTGTAAAATTTTATGGTAAAATTTCATTATTAACAATTTTCCGTATAATTAAATCAACTGTTATTAATGAGTTGATGGATAACGAATAGTAGATATAGAAAAGTTTATTGGAGGGGTTAATTTGAAAGAAGTTATAGTACGCCCTTATACATTTGAAGATGCAGAGGCAAAGTTACAATTACATGTAGAAAATAAAGAACACTTTGAAAAATGGTCTCCTACATTAAGGAAAGAAGAATTTTATACAGTTGAAGGACAAATGAATAGTATTAAAGAGTTTATGGAAAAAAGTGCAGAAGATAGTAGATATGATTTTGCGATCTTTGTTAAAGAAGACAATGAATTTACTTTAATTGGCGAAGTACAGTTCATTTTTGTTACACGAGGACCTAAACAAAGTTGTATGGTTGGTTACCATATTGGGGAAAAATTTAACGGCCAAGGATATATGACGAAAGCTTTGAAACTTGCTTTGAAAATTGCATTTGAAGATTTGAAGTTCCACCGAGTGACTTCAGAAGTTAATCCAGAAAACTTAGGGTCTTTACGCGTCCTTGAAAAGGTTGGATTTGTGAAGGAAGGATATTATCGAAAAAACTTAAAAATTAGAGATCAGTGGTATGATCATGTTTGTTTGGCAATCTTAGAAGAAGAATTTGCAAAAGAAGGTTGCACAAAGCTAATTTAGTAAAATAAACATTTTGTTTAATTTAAGATAGACAGTTTACTGTTTATCTTTTTTTAATAGAAAATAATTTTAATATCTAAAAAAAGTTCAAATTTACATTAGTTTGAAAATAATTAGATGCATTACGACATAATTTTTAATTTATCACAAAATTTTAACAATAAAAATAAAGGAAAATTGGCATATTTTAGCTAATTAATAAGAAAGGGAGTTTATACTCTCTTTCTATTTAATAATCGATGCAATCATTCGATTTAAGTGTAAGATGCTCAAAGTAAAAACTATGGTAAAAAAAAGGAGTGGTAGGGATGAATTTCTACATTATATCGGAAGAGAAGGAAAACCAAAACATTCATTATTACTGTATCGCTGCAGGTAGCCATCGCTACGACTTTGCTGTTATCTTTTCGGGAAAATTTCTAGGTAAAGCAATGGTTGTCTCTATTCAAAGTGGAAGAATGGTATTACTTTGCAGAGAAGACATTGACCATCCAGAACACTGGGATCAAAAGCTCGGCATTGCAGCTGAAGATATCAAAGAAATTGAAACATTTTTTCATTCTATTTTGGATCAACGAATGTTTAGTGATCAATATTAAAAAGTGGGAGTCTCCAAATTTTTGGAGGCTCTTTTTATTTTGTATTTAAAAGTACTTTTTTGAAGAGGTTTGCTTTTTTGCTACCTCTTTTTTATTTTATAACAAAGAATTAAAAAATACATTTCGACATATAATTTTAGTTGCATCACAAAATAAACATTTAATCTATTAATTTCCCCAATTATAAAAAAAATCAATATAAAAAATTTATGTTTTTTTAATAAAACGAATTGATATTTCCTCAAATTAACTTGGGATTCTCTTTAAATATCGTTTAAATGACAATATTTTTAAGTGAAATGCCCTTTTTTATGTTCTTTCATTCATGCTTAAATCCCCCAATTTACTCTAAATTATGATGTATGTAAAATTTGAATTATATTTTTGTTGATTGGTTAGTTTTTACCCTAATTTTTTGTTTAAACAATTATGGAAAAAATAGGGATAAGGAAAATTTTACTATTTTTCTTAAAAAACAATTAATTGTATATTAATTTTGTTTTAAATACCTTACAATTAATAAGAATTTGTAACAATTATATCTCTTTTACTATTAATAGTGAGTAAAAACGCTTGTTTTGTTAATTACGTTACAGGTAAATAGACCTTGAAAATCCTCGGAAATTCATATTATCAAATCCAAAAGTTCTATTTTTGAGTAATCTAAAAGGTATTATTGAGTGTTTACTAGAAAATAATTCCAAGAGAAAGGAGGGGTTTGATAGTTTTGATTTGTAAATGATGTAACTACATATAAGTTTAATCCATTTGTTTTCATTCATTAAATAATTCTAATCTTACATTTAAATGAATGGATTAATGTTTAGTTGTTACATATGTTTGTCTAGTTAATAATCTTTGAATCTATTAAAAAAGGGGCTCAACAATGAAGAAAAAAAATTATTTAGCTTTACCTGTATCAACAATCCTGTTATTTTCAAGTATTTATTCTGGAACAGTTCAAGCTGCTTCAGTAACAGGAGCTAATAGTACAGTAGCTAATCAGACAAACTCTGGTAAAAACCTTAGAAAAAGCCAAATGAAGGAAGTGCAAAAAGCAAGTGGTAAAGTACTCCCTAAAAAGGCAGAATCTAAAATTGAAACAAAATTAAGAGATAAATTAAAAAATAAACAATCAGTAACGAAACATAATGAACAAACAGGTGAATTAATCGTTAAATATAAAAAGAAAGTGACTACTGGGGAAATCACTACACTACAGAAAAAATATTCTTTAAAGTCTTCTAAGAAATTAAAGAGTTTAAATGCTGAGTTAGTAAAAATTCCAACAGGCGAAAGTACTTCAGAATACATAACGAAACTAAAAAAGGATCCAAATGTTGAATCTGTACAACCGAACTACAAATATTACGCTTCTGACTTCAATAATGCGAATGACTATTATGAACAATTATGGGGACTTAATAATAAAGGACAAACGGTCAATGATAGTGTAGGAAAAGAAGATATTGATATAGACGCACCTGAAAGCTGGACTAATTTTAGTTCAAAACTTGCAAAACCTGAAGCGCAAGTAGTAGTTGGTGTAATCGATACAGGCGTGGATATTAATCATCCGGATTTAGCAGGAAAAATTTGGAAAAACACTAAAGAAATTCCTAATAATAAAATTGATGATGACCATAATGGTTATGTTGATGATGTAAATGGCTGGGATTTTTATAACGATGATAACACTGTTTACGATGCACTTGATGGAGATGAACATGGTACTCATGTATCTGGAACAATTGCCGCAGCACTAGAAGGTCCAAATCTATCAGATAATAAAGGTGTAGTAGGTGTTGCTCCTAACGTAAAGATTTTACCATTAAAGTTCATCGGTCCTGATGGAGGAACATCAGCAGATGCGATCGAAGCAATCGAATACGCTAAAAGTATGGGCGTAAAAATCACAAATAACAGCTGGGGTGGCGGAGAATACGATCCATTACTTGAAGAAGCAATTGCAAATTCAAATAGCTTATTTGTAGCTGCTGCGGGTAATGACGGAATGGATAATGATGAAGAAGGCTCTTATCCTGCTAGTTTTGAAAGTTCTAATATATTATCCGTTGCTGCAGTTGATAATAAAGGAAATTTAGCACCATTCTCAAATTATGGCGCTGAATCTGTAGATGTTGCTGCTCCTGGAGTTGACATTATGAGTTCAGTCCCTAAATACCCAATCGATGAAATTACAAAAGCATTAAAAATTGATCAAGCTGGAGCATCAGCTCAAATTGCTGGAGACAATTACAAAGCGATCTTTGATGGCATTGGATATGAAAAGATATCTGAAAAACAAAGACAGGATGCTTTTGATAAAGCATTAAGTTATTTAGATTTAACGGATACGAATAAGAAAATTTTACTAGTTCAAGATGATGAAAATGATCTTGCAGACTTGTTAAAAGATTTTATTCCTGAACTTGCTAAAATCTTTAAAAACTATTTACCGACATATCAAAAACTGTTGTCTAAGTATTCTTCGGTAAATACGGTTACAATCAGTTCTGATTCTTCTTTATCAATGAACAGTACAGATTTATCACAATACGATGCTGTAGTTTGGTTTACAGGGAACGGTATTGGAATTAACTCTGAAGAGGGTACTACTTTAACAAAATCAGATACAGAATTACTAAAAAATTATCTTACTAATGGCGGTAAGTTATTATTATCTGGTGTAAACGTACTTGGTGGACAAGAGAAATCATCGCTTGTAAAAGATACTTTACATTTAAATGTTTATTCAGACATGGGTCCAAGTTTAAATGTTGAAGGTACTGGTGGAATCTATCAAGATACTAAATTTGATGTAAACCGATATGATTTACCATACTACATCGCTGATTATGTAACATCGAATGATCCAAAAACAGTCATTAATTCTAAATATGTTTCTGATTATACCCAAGCATATGATTATTATAGTGGAACATCTATGGCAACTCCACATACTACGGGTGCGGCTGCTATTTTACTAGGTTTACATCCAAACATGTCACCTGAGATGCTTAAGCTATATACAAGTGCAAAAGGAACGAAATTAGATTCACTAAAAGGTCTAGTAGACACTGGAAATATTGTTAAATCATCAACTCTAGATAACTTTGATGACAATGATACACCAGGTATTCCATTAGATAAAAGTGTACTAAATGGAAGTCTAGATTCTACAAAAGACAAAAACGATGTTTATGCAATATCATTAAAAGAAGGCCAAGGCATTACATTCTCATTAAACGGGCAAACAGGAAGCGATTTTGACTTGTATGTTTATAATGAATCCTCATCTAGTGTAAATAATAAGAATGGTATGGTTGCGTACTCAGAGAACATAAATTCATCCAAAGAAAAGATTAACTTTATCGCTCCTAGAACTGGAATCTATTTTGTAAATGTCTACGATTACAGTGGTTCAGGAAACTACAAACTTTATTCTGGAAATTTCGGTGGATCGTATGAAGATGATTCTGACGCAGTGACGTTAGATGGAGAATGGAATGCAGTAATTAATCCGCAATTCTCTGAAGAAATGGCAGGAGTACTTAATTCTAGAGGTGAAGTTAATTTCTCATTTGTTGGATCTAGCATTGAATGGCAAGGTTTTAAAGATGCAACACAAGGAATTGCCGATGTTTATATAGACGGCAATAAGATCCCATCTCTATCGCTTTATAATAGTACGTTGAAATCAAATCAAAGTTTATTAAAATATGATTTTACAACTTATGGCAATCACTCTATCAGAATTGTTTGGACTGGTAAAAGTGATCCAATGGCAAGAAAATCTGCTACAGGAATCAATTTGGATAAATTTATTGTTAAAGATAATCCAATTTCATTAAAAACATCATTTGATACTGCAAAGAAATATCCAGTAATTTCATGGACTGCTCCTAAATGGGCAGAATCATATAATATTTATCGAAAAGAGTCGTCACAAACTGATTATGTACAAATAAATAAAACACCTATTACAACAACGACATTTACAGATACAACTGCTATGTCACCTGGAAAAACGTACAACTATGTTGTGGTAATTAATACACAGGATAAAACTGAGACACCTTATTCAACATCAATTAGTTACGTAAACGATGATGATATTAAAGGAAGAATATATATATCAGGTACTGCAAAAGGCAGTCTTAATACTGACGCAAAAGACTTGAAAGATGTTTGGGCTAAAAACTTAGAAGCAGGCAAAACATATGAAATTACGTTAACTGGTCCGACTAATGCAAACTTTGATCTTTCATTATACAACATTGGTACATCAACTATTTATGGTACGAATGAATTGAAAAAGTCTGCTAGTACAACGTCTACTGAAAAAATTGTCTTTAAACCAACAAAAACTGGTATGTACTATATCGTTCCTTCTGCTGTAAAAGGCTCTGGCCAATATAGTATTAATATTTCAGTGCAAACAACAAAATCAGTAGAGAACAATGATTCTAATGTTAAATACTCAGGAAACTGGAGTAAGTTAAATTATACGAGCGCTTCTGGTGGCACGATAAATCAAACAAAAGGATCAACTGGATCGCTTCAATACAATTTTAGTGGTACGGGTATAACTGTAAATGCTTTAAAAGATAAGAATATGGGTAGAGCAGATATTTATATTGATGGCAAAAAAATAAAGCAAATTGACCTTTACTCTTCAAGCCGTAAATATAAAGTAAATGTATTCGATATACAAAATCTAGCAAATAAAGCTCACACTATTAAGATTGTTGCTACTGGTACAAAATCTAGTGCCGCAACAAACAAGTTAATAAATGTTGATTCATTTAAATTAACTCAGTTTTCTTTAGTTAAATAATATGTATAAGCATTAGTAAAATAAAAAATCCTGATTGCTCTTTTGAGTAATCGGGATTTTTTTTGAATTTAGACTAGTTTAAATACGTGAAATTTTACCACATTAGAGCTTCATGAGTAAGTAAAAAGGCGAAAATAAGAAATTAAGTACCTCATAAGAACCCCATGAGTATATAAAAAGAAGAAAATCTACTCATTATTCATCAGTTTTCTTAACTTAGATTCAGTATTTGTATTTTCAACAGGGGTGTAAACACTACATCTTAAATCAATGTTACCTTGTACTTGTAATGAAGTTAAATTAAAGAGCATTTTTCCTGCTTTTGCGTGTCGAAATTCAATTAAAACATCTGGGGCCGAACTTACTTCGCTCTCATTCCAGAGTTCATGAAATTCAGGGAAATTTTGTTCCATTTCATAAATAAACGAAGTGTACCATTGATCTCCCATATATTGTCCGTAATAAGTTCGAAAAATTGCTAAAAAGCCTTTCACAAAATGCTCCCAATTCACTGCTAAACTTTTAAATTCTTTTCTAGAGAACAGTAAATGTATAAGATTTCGTTCCTCTTTTGGAATTTGTTCGAAATCTAAAAATACGTGAGCTGCTGCTTGATTCCATCCAACGATATGGCACCTTCGATCTGAAATAATGATCGGACAGTTCCGAAGTTCAGTTAATATTTTAGTCAAGGCTGGACTAATGACTGTTTCTTCTTCATTTGAAAATGAGCGTTTTTCAGCTTCCGGTAATGCAAGTGCATATAAATAATTTCGCTCATCCTTATTTAATTGTAATGCATCTGAAATGGCATCTAATACGGAATTAGAAACTGTTATATCTCTTCCTTGTTCTAGCCATGTATACCATGTTGTACTTACCCCTGCTAACCCGGCAACCTCTTCTCTACGGAGGCCCGGCGTTCTTCTACGGTTTCCAACTGGTAATCCAACCATTTGCGGATTTATTTTAGACCGTTGCATTTTTAGAAATTCTGACAGTGCTTGAAGTCGGGTTTCTTGATTCATTTTATAACTCCCTTCTCAACGTAGTATAAATTATACTAGGATAAACTACAACTTGTAATAGGATAAATACGCGTTAAAATAAAGAAAAAACGATTGGAGAACTTATAATGAGAAGAATAGTTATTACAGGTATGGGTGTTATCTCGCCTCTTGGAAATGATGTAGATACAGTTTGGAATAACTTAATTAACGGAAAATCAGGTATCACCGCTATTGATACAATTGATGTATCAAATATAAAAACGAAGGTAGCAGGAATTGTTCGTGACTTTGATGCCGAAGAAAGATGGGGAAGAAAGGAAGCAAGAAAATTAGATCGTTTTTGTCAATTTGCTTTAGCAGCTGCTGAACAAGCTTTAGAAAGTTCACAATTACAATTAGAAAAAATTGATCTTGAACGTTTAGGCGTTTATGTTGGATCAGGTATTGGAGGAATAAATACATTTATCGAAAATGTAAATTTATTAAACGAGAGAGGACCTGGGAGAGTTAGTCCAAGTTTAGTACCGATGATGATATCAAATGCGGCAGCAGCTCAAATAAGTATAAGATTAGGTGCACTTGGTCCATCTTTATCACCAGTAACCGCATGTTCTATAGGAAATTCATCAATTGGAGAGGCATTCAATACAATTCGTAACGGAGAAGCTGATGTTATTTTTGCGGGTGGTACAGAGGCAGCTATAACTCAATTATCTTTAGCAAGTTTTGGTAACGCAAAGGCGTTGTCCATCAATACTGAACCTACCTCATCAAGTCGACCTTTTGATGCAAATAGAGATGGATTTGTAATGAGTGAAGGAGCAGGGGTTTTAGTGTTAGAATCATTAGAACACGCGATTAAAAGAAATGCGCCCATCTTATGTGAGATAATTGGTTATGGAGCAAGTTCTGAGGCATATCATATGGTTGCAACTCACCCAGAAGGAAGAGGAGCGTTTTTAGCTATGAGAAATGCATTAAATAGAGCTGAAATAGCATTACAAGATGTGGATGTCATTAGTGCACATGCAACAAGTACCCCATTAGGCGATCAATCTGAAACGCTGGCAATAAAAAAACTGTTTGGTGAACACGCTTATAACATTCCAGTTACAGCAAATAAATCAATGCTTGGTCATATGCTTGGCGCAGCAGGTGGAGTAGAGGCGATCGCTTTAGTGAAAAGTCTTCAAGAAGGTATTATTCCACCAACAATCAACTTAACTCAGCCGGATCCTGATTGTGATTTAGACTATGTACCCCAAGTGGCAAGGAAAAAAGAATTAAACATTGGTATTTCAAACTCATTCGGCTTTGGTGGTCATAATTCTGCTATTGTATTGAAAAAGTACGTTTAAAAGTTATCCTAATTATTTTATATTAACTGTCTCAAAGCCTCTTTTTAATAAGAGGCTTTATTTTTAAGAGGCTTAAATACTCTACCTAATTCATGGGATTTTGTTCATTCATATTCTTCACTGCACTGTTTTTAAATAAATTCAAAAATAGATAGACTAAATAAAAGAGGTATACAACAAAAAGCCCAACTAAAAGTAGGATCAATAAATACATTAGATTGTAATGAAGTCCAAAAGTTGTTGTTTCTTTACCCAGATTGTAAAAATAGGCTAATGGAGTTCCTTTTTTGGGTGCCATTGTGTAAAAGTAATTAGATGTAAAAGGCTCCATCCATTTCATAAACCAATTATTTACAAAGATTGATAAAATGTACAATAAAATAATGAGCGACATTGTTTTTCGTGAAATTTTTAAATTAATTACAACCATATGATTGAAATATGCCCACAATACAATTCCTACGATTAGCATATGCCCCCAAAGATACGCGATTCCTTGCCATGTTAGGAGAGATTGATAGTTTGAAAGCCCGTTTGCAAATATAATACTTACTAAAGCTGCAGGAAGGTTAAAACAAAACGCAATTGAAAATAGTAATTCACTTTCATATAAAAAAGCAAAAAATAAAATAAAATTAGCAAAATGAAAAATTTGTAAAGGGATTTCTTCAGGTGAAACTTGATTCACTTTGTGATAAATTTCGATATTACGACCAACTAAAAGAGCAATCCCAATAAGCGAGAAACCCATACCAATCAATCGTAACGTCTGATTGTTAAAGCGCCTAAATAGAAAATAAAACAAAGTGACAAATAGAAAAGGGCTGGCCATAAATAAAAAATGAAATGGACTCCACATTTGAAAGGTCATTGAACTATACTTTCCTTCATGTAGTAAAATTCACTTGTTTTCAACGCGCTTTACCCCCATTACTTATTATTGTAATTTGGTTTGAGCAAAAAACGTATCATTAAGCGATCAAACTAAAGACATCAAGTAATCAATACCTACTATTGATTTATTCAAAAAATTTTTAGAAAGAACTTGTAATAAAACTTGTACCGAAAAAAGAAATGTTAACTGAGGGTAATGGTAAGGGATCATTATTAATTAGTGACAAATCGTTTACCGAATAAGTATTGATTTTAGTATTGAGAAAGGCAAAAATTCATTTTTTGTTTAAACTTAAATTAAAAATGCAGGAATCTTATCTAGTATGTTTAACATTGTTTAATTATTTTTCCTGTAATTATTGACAACAAAGTTTTTTCATACTATTATTATCTCATATTCAAGATATTTTAATTTGAAACAACTTGGAGGTGTGAATAATGGATAATAAATGCTAATATCTTTCATTTTACTTTAAAAGCAATAGTATAAAGAATTTTTTGATGAGTTAATAAAGAAAAACATAAATATTTCACAATCTCTGTCTTAGAAACAATGTATAAAAAACAATTAATTCAGTAATTTTTTTAAGATATTATCTCGAATTAAAGATAAATAACAATTAGGAGGATTTTAAGATGATAAATATTGGTTTATTAATTATTCGTTTAGTTATCGGTTTACTATTTGTGGGGCATGGTGCTCAAAAATTATTTGGCTGGTTCGGTGGTCATGGATTGAAAGGAACAGGTGGATGGTTTGAATCAATTGGTATGAAACCAGGTGTAACTGTTGCACTTTTCGCAGGGTTAGCAGAACTGATCGGTGGAATTTTGTTTACACTAGGTCTATTAACACCACTTGCAGGAATAATGATTGCAGTAACAATGCTGATGGCAATTATTAAAGTTCATGGACCTAATGGTTTATGGGCAACAGCTAATGGATATGAATATAACTTAACATTGATGTCAGTTGCTATTGGTATAGCTTTAATTGGACCTGGTAAATATGCGTTAGATGCATTTTTATTCTAATTGACCACTGTATAAATTGATTTTATAAATAAATTCTAATTAGTTTAATTGTGCAGTTAAATAATGAATCTGTTCATAAAAAAAAGAAATAATAGAAAATGTAGTCAAATAAAAGTAAGCTAATCGAATCTTGTTGGATTAGCTTACTTTTATTTTAAATTTTGATGACTTTATTTCAATATAAAATAAAAAAGGACTACTCTTTTAGATAGGATTTTTTACAAAGTTCGAATGATACATAAATAAACTTAACTCAACTCTACTTATTCTAATGTCAAAATTATTACTTTGATTCCATCTTTTTACATATGATTTAATAATTAAAATCTAGGAGGCAAAAAATTGGATTATCGAATTGAAAAAGATTCAATTGGTGAAATAAAAGTACCCGTTAATAAACTTTGGGGAGCTCAAACGCAGCGAAGTTTTGAGAACTTTAAAATCGGTACTGAAAAAATGCCTATTCAATTAATTTATGCATTGGCATTAATTAAAAAGAGTGCAGCAATTACTAATAAAAAACTAGGAAAATTGGATAGTGAAAAAGCAGATGCAATCATTGGTGCTGTAGATGAAATATTAGAAGGTAAACTTGACAATCACTTTCCACTTGTTGTTTGGCAAACAGGAAGTGGTACACAAACAAATATGAATGTTAATGAAGTAATCGCTCATCGTGGGAATGAGTTTTTAGCAGAAAAAGGAAACAATAAAAAAATTCATCCAAATGATGATGTTAATATGTCTCAAAGTTCGAATGATACATTCCCAACAGCAATGCATATCTCAAGTGCTCTTGCAGTAAATGAGCAATTGCTTCCAGCATTAAGAAATTTAAAAATGACATTAAACGAAAAGATGAATAAATTTAAACAAATTATTAAAATTGGCCGAACACATTTGCAAGATGCTACACCAATAACACTTGGTCAAGAAATCAGTGGTTGGCATCGTATGCTAGAAAAAAGCGAAGAAATGATAGTAGATAGTATGAAATTCATTGCTGAGTTAGCTATTGGTGGGACTGCTGTTGGCACAGGAATCAATGCGGATCCGGGTTTTGGAACGATGATGGCTGAAGAAATTAGTTCGTTAACTGGACTACATTTTATTTCTGCAGAAAATAAATTCCAAGCATTAACAAGTCATGATGAGATCGTTTATACTCATGGTGCTTTAAAAGCATTGGCTGCAGATTTAATGAAAATAGCGAATGATGTCCGTTGGATGGCAAGCGGTCCTAGAAGTGGTATAGGTGAAATAAGCATTCCTTCAAACGAACCAGGAAGTTCAATCATGCCAGGGAAGGTAAATCCGACACAATCTGAAGCACTGACAATGGTTGTAACACAAATTATGGGAAATGATACGACAATAGGTTTTGCTGCTAGTCAAGGAAACTTTGAATTGAATGTGTTCAAACCAGTCATTATATATAATTTTCTGCAATCAGTTAGATTACTTTCAGACGCAATCAGCTCGTTTGACGACCATTGTGCAAAAGGCATAGAAGCAAATATAGAAGTGATAGAACAAAATTTAAACCGTTCACTTATGCTCGTAACCGCATTAAATCCTCATATTGGTTATGAAAAAGCAGCAACAATAGCGAAGTTAGCATTTAACGAAAATTTGACACTTAAAGAAGCAGCTTTAAAAACGGGTTATTTATCGGAAGAAGAATTCAATCAAATGATCAGACCAGAAAATATGATTTAGTTAGATTTTGAATACTAAAATAAAATCAAAAAAAATCCTGATGGCCACTTTTGATCATCAGGATTTTTTTATCAATTTTCACATACCCTCAATTAAACATCTATTAACTTTTCAATATTTTTTCACCGATTTTAGAGGATCTATAAAAAAAGTTATCATAAATTCACATTAAGTTCACATCAATCGATTATAATCATTTTATTCTTAAATATTACTTAAACAGAAAGAAGGCGGATTTATTGAAGCCCATTAAAACAATTTCAGCAGATGAGATGCAAAAATTTGAAGATAAACTTAAAAAACACAATTGGATTTTAATGTTAATAACAGTAATCACTATACCATTTATAGTAAGCTACATGTAAAAAAAGAAAAATACTAATACTGTTTTCTTTTTTACATATCCCCCCAAAAATAGATCTAAAAAAGCCAAGAATTTTTTCTTGGCTTTTTTATTTTGAATTTATTTATCATGTTTAAAGCCAACAAACGAAATGTTTACAACTTTGAAACATCCTGTGACAAAAAATGAAACATTTAAAAACTATGATACATATATAAGTTTTCTAGTTAGTTTTAGAATCCAAGGCCAGCTATTAGTTAAGTAATTTAATATAAATAAGGAGAGAGCTTATGTCTAATAAGATTATTTGGATACTTCTGGGAATGTTAGTAATCCTTATCCTCATACCGAAAGCGAATGCGACTACATTTCAGTTTAATTTTAACAATAATGAGTTCTCTAATTATATAGATCATGTGAACTTAAAAACGACAGAGGCTACTTATGGTCAAACAATTGAGATCGGTTTAAAAACGAAAAAAAGCGGTGAAAAAGTTACATTAACATTTTCAAATGGTACGAATCGAAAAGATATTTCTTTAATTAAAACATCTAAGAACTCTTTTTCTGGAAAAATGAAAATTACAAGTTCATTTACAAAAGGAGAATATAAACTTGATTCAATTAAATTTAATCATAAAAATCTAGTAATCTCTGAAAATAAAATCAATTTTACAATTTTAGATTTACCGACCCCAACGATCGAACAAGTAACAAACCAATCAACGGCTATTAAAGGTCTATTTCTTTCAAATAGTAAGGTAGAAGTGTATACCGATTCTAAATTAATTAATACCGTGGAAACAAATGATAAAGGTGAATTTAATGATGCTATAAAACCATTGAAAGAATTTACGAAAATAAGTGTCATTGGGGTGAGTGAAGGATTAAAAAGTAAACCAATTACAGTTAGTGTAAAAGATACAGTTGCACCATCGATTACATCTCTTTCTGCAATATCTGATCAATCACAGACTGTAACTGGAATATCTGAACCTTTCGCAACTGTCAAAGTATATATGAACGAAAATCTAATCGGAGATAATACAGTTAGCTCAACAGGAAAGTTCACTGTTAAAATTGGGAAACAAAAAGCAAATTCAATTCTCAAAGTAATCGTTCTAGATCAGAGTAATAATCAAAGTACACCATATACTTTGCGCGTATCACATTATATTTCACAAGTGGGAAGTACAGTTAAAAATAGTTCAACGTTATCAACTGGTCAATTGCTAATGATTAATACAAAGACGAATAAACTTACTTTTTATCGTAATGGTAATCTTGTAAAAACCTTTTACTGTTGCAACAGGTAAGTCGTCAACACCTACACCTACTGGGAAATTTGTCATCTCAAACAAAGTTAAGAACCGCCCATGGTACAAAGGAAATATTCCTGGAGGTGATCCTAGGAATCCACTAGGGAAGCGCTGGTTAGGAATAAGTGTTGGTGCTGCATATGGTATCCACGGAAACAATAAAGAAAGTTCAATAGGACAATCAGTAAGTTCCGGCTGTGTTCGAATGCATAATAGTGAAATTCAATGGCTTTTTGAGCAAGTTAACGTAGGAACTACAGTCATTATTGCTGATTCTTCAAATTCGAATGGGGAAATTGCCCAATCTTATGGTATTTCAATCGCATAATAAAGAAAAGGGATGTCTCATCGTCGTTTTTTCGGCAAAGAGACATCCTTTTTTAGTTTTCCATTCAAAGAAAAGCTAGTAGTCTTTTATTTCAGCAAATTTTCATACATACTGTCGGAGAAATTCCATCATCTGTTTTAATGAATCTTGAACGATTGGATGTTCGAATTCCTTATCAAATACATGTTCTCCGTTTGGAATAGTGATGAACTTTGTTTTCACACCTTTTTGTAAAAGTGCAGCTCTCATAAAGACAGATTGTTCATATGGAACATCTGTGTCTTTCGTTCCGTGTAAAAATAATGTTGGCGGGTAATCTTTTGTAATTTTTTTTATGGGACAAAATTTTAGAAGCTGATCTTTATTTGTTAATGGATCAACACCTGTTATCTTTTGAACCCATTCACCTTGTTGTCTTGCGTGTACATAAATTAAAAAACGTTTTTCAATTGATCCTTCTGTAATGACATGAGTAGATTGAAGCATTTTAGCCAATATCATTTAAAACTAAATCCTTTTGCAAATAATACGTGCTTGGATTTGTAGCACTCGTACTACTAATTAGTAGTTTTGTATCTAATAGGTGGGTAGGGAATAAGAATAGAAAAATCACTCAAGATATTAGAGGAGTTCCTCCAAATAAGATGGAATTCACTTATTGATTTTTCGGAAAATTTAATTTATTTTTCATTTAATTTTCATATTATTTGTTTACACTTTAATCAAACTAATTAAAAGTAATCTTTGAGGGAATACACAACTATTTTAAATAGGAGGATTTCACATGATTAACGAAGTAACTTCTCATCTTCATCCAATTCTAGTTCATTTCCCAATTGCATTTATCACTTTAGCAGTTCTAAAAGATTTTTGGAGTGCTTTTTTCAAGAAAGTAAACTTTCAAGCAGAGCGTGGTTTGTGGCTTTGGATTTTTGCAGCACTTACCGCTTGGCTTTCAGTTTCTACTGGACCAGAAGAAATGGCTAGAGGTAATACTACTTTCTTGCATATACACGATCAGTTAGCAATACTTACAAGCTGGCTAGTAACAATTGTTGCAGCTTTTAGAATTTATTCTACTTATTTCAAGAAAAAAGAACTATTTAAAAAGCTTAAGTTTTTATATTTAATCTTTACTTTGGCTTCACTTATTCTAGTATTATCAGTAGGATATTATGGTGGAAAAATGGTTTATACTGATGGTATCAATGTAAAAGTTCATAATAAATTAGTAAATCCACCTAAATAATTGAATTTTTAAAAGATGAATTTATAATCTATGAGCCTTAATTGGCTCTTTTTTATTTGAACTTATTCAGTAATCCTATCAAAAAATTTATCGTTCATTCTTGATCAGTTGGAGAAGCAATCTGATCTTTATAAGTATCGATATAAATATTTCCATTTGCTGCCAACACAGCATACACTACTTCTTTCGTTTGAAGATTACGTTTTTTTAGCTCTTCTTGTAATTTTAATTCTGACAGATTATTTTCTCTTAAATTTTTTGAGATAATCTCCCCATCCATAATCAATTCAATAGGTAAATTACTTTCCTGTTTTGTCGGTATATTTAAATCTTGTTTTGTTACGCTTCTGTATTGTGGTTTTTGTAAAAAAGATACTTTACCATTTGTTTCAACTACTACATAAAGAACTTCATCTATGTTGAAAATTCCTTTTTCTCTTAATTGTTGATTTAAATAGTCTAGAGAATAGCGCATTTTTCTCATATTAGCCTCTAAAATTTTTCCATCTTCAATTATGACAGTTGGATTACCTGCAAGTATATTTCTACCTATTCTGCTTTTCAAGGAAATAAAACTAACGAGTAAAATGACTAAGACCAAAATTAAAAAAGCTAATACTGCATGGTGGATTTTTATATTTAAATTAAAAGCTAAATTTGCAATAATGCTCCCAACTGAAATAGCTGCAATAAAATCAAAGGTATTCATCTCAGCAATAATTTGTTTTCCTAATAGTTTAGCACCGATGAACAATATTAAAAATGCTAGCATTGTTCTTGTAATAATTTCAAAATGTTCAGGCATGGGCAACTACTCCTTTTACCAGTAACCTTAATTTATTTTTAATTATTATTATCATTAAAGTATTTATGTAATCTCGTTATAAAAGAGGTTTAAATTGATAGACAAATTTAATGATGTAGAAATTAGTTTGTGCAACTTTGAAGACTTGCACTCCATTGCTGTAATTTAATGAAAAAAGCACAAAATTTTCATCAAGTTTTCACTTTTATAGTGTAATTTTTAGAAGAAACAAATTTTAAATGGCTACCTATTTTTTGAATAACAAGAAAAAGTAATCTAAATTTATCTTAAACTGTTTATTCAGCTTCTAAAATGAAGCTATCTGATAAGAAAAGTTTTCAAAAAAATACTAGAAATTTTATTAATTTTGCTTAGCAATTAAAAGAATTTTAAGAATTACTCATTATAATACAAGATGATAATAAGAACTGGAGGTATGTAAATGGGCAAAATGAATAAAAAATGGGTCACTATCTGTTCAACTGCAATAGGAGCGATATATGCTACTGGCTACTTTACAACTGAGATTCAAGATCCGAATGTAGCATCGCCAAAAACTGAACAGGTCAATGTACCGTTAATTAAAAATAATATTGTAAAAAAAAGTTTATATAAAAATGGAACTTTTTATGGGATGGGTTCTAATCGTCGTGGATCGATTCAAATCGCCTTAAAGATAAATGAAGATAAAATAATAGATGTAGAGATAAGTAATTATGGTATGCATTATTCTGAGAATGATATTGTAAATTTACCAAATGAAGTAGTAAGTGTTCAAAGTTCACAAGTTCGGAATGTGTCAGGAGCGACATATAGTACACAGGCCTTTAAAGATGCTATTCAAGATGCTCTATTAAAGGCAAGGAACATATAATGAAGAAAATCATAGGAAAAACGAAATTATTTATGGATACGATTGTTGATATTAAAGTAGTCACATCAAAATCGTTAGAGGAAACGGAAGCTTCAATTAATCGTGCATTTGATTTTTTTCGAGAAGTTGAAAGGACATGTAGTCGATTTAGTTTGGATAGTGAACTAATGAAGGTGTGTAAACAAATTAATAAACCAGTAGCTGTTAGTCCATTATTATTTGAGCCATTAAAATTCGCGTTAGAGGTGGCTAAATGGACAAATGGACTATTTGATCCAACGGTCGGTCAAATAATGGAAAATGTTGGGTTTAACCAACATTATTTAACAGAAGAGCTCATACAAAATAATACATCTAAAAAAGTTACTTACTCGGATATTTCCTTAAATGAAGAAGATAAAACAATACTTTTAAAAAAGCCATTAGTGATTGACTTAGGTGCTGTTGCCAAAGGATTTGCCATTGATCTTGCTGTAAATGAATTGAGACAATTTGACGGATTCATTGTTAATGCTGGTGGGGATCTTTATGCAGGAGGTTTAGATGAATTAGGTGATAAATGGAAAATAGGAATTCAGCATCCACAAAATAAGGAAAATATCATTCACACACTAGAAATTTCTAACATGGCGATTTGTACTTCTGGAAGTTATGAGCGTAAAAGTGGTTTAAAGCCAGGAATTCATCATATTATTAACCCAAAAAATAAAAAATCACCAACAGAGTTGATTAGTTGTAGTATCATCGCACCATATGCAATGATGGCTGACGCATTTTCAACTACATGTTTTTTAATGGGAAGAAAAAAGGGACTAACTCTATTAGAAGAAGTTGGTTTAGAGGGTATTTTAATTTCATCCGATTTACAAATTTATCATAAAGGAGTGGATACTATTGACTATTAAACAATGGATAAAGTCACCAAAAGGATATGTGATTCTGTCCTTAATGATTTTACTCTTAATTGCTACAATTGATTATCAAACCAGTAGAGGAGTAATTAACTGTTTGATCGCCGTTTTTGTGGCAACAATCACGGATATATTCTGTTTGTTAATTTTAAAAAGGAAAAATATTAAGCCATACGGAGCAGTTATTACTGGAATGATTGTCGCGATGATTTTAAGTATAACCACTGCATGGTATGTGATTGTTTTCACTACAATCATTTCAATTCTATCAAAATATATAATTGTTTTTAAAAGGAAACAAATAGTTAATCCAGCAGTTTTTGGTCTATTAATGTCTATCATCCTTTTTCACACTGAACAAAGTTGGTGGGGGGCATTTGGAGATCTTCAAGGTTGGACAAATATATTTTTATTAATCGCTGGGTATATGGTTGTAAGTCGTGTAAATAAATTCCCTATGGTTTTTTCATTTTTAGGAACCTATTTCATTCTCTTAATATTGACTAATCTGTTTCATATTGGAGATGCATCGGATGCTTTTCGTAGTCCATTTATAAATGCATCGCTTTTCTTTGCATTTTTTATGCTCACTGATCCTCCTACATCGCCAGCCAAAGACAAACAACAAGTTATTTTCGGTTTTATATGTGCACTAGTAGGAGTAACTATTTATACATTATTTGGAGGGTTAACCTATTTATTTACAGGCTTGATCGTAGGCAATTTATTTAATTTATTGAAACCAAAACCCTCAATTCAAAAAGTCAAACAAAGGAATCAAACCTTTCATAAGGTATGATTTTAGTAACAAATGATAATGTTAGTTTTTCCCATTATAAACAAAGAAAAATTTCAATTGAATCGTTTTTTCTGAAATCTATAATTTTAAGACTGTTCCATCTTTACACAATAATAAAATTCTATCTCAAAGCAAAAAAGCTCAGATTTTTTCTGAGCCTTTTTTATGACTACTGATTTTGGATTCTCACATTCATTAAACTTGTTAGAAAAGAACACTAAATCGCAAATGTTTCTGTTGATTTAAGCAGATAACGCTCTATAAATTCAGCTAATCCATCATTTTCATGATGTCCAGTTACAAAATCAGATGCTGCTTTAACTTCTTCGCGAGCGTTCCCCATTGCCACACCTGTGCCAACATGACGAAGCATTTCAATATCATTTGGTCCGTCTCCTATAGCTACTACTTCATTTGGATTAATTCGATATGCACGAAGTAGTTTTTTAATAGCAGACCATTTTGAAACATTTGGAGCAACCATTTCAAAACCGTCATTCCAATTTATGACTTCAGCTTCCTCTTTAAACAAAGCAGATATATTTTGTTCATCTGTTCGAACACTATATTTAAGCACATCATTATAATTAGCCAGTCTTAAGTCACCAATGTATCGTGGTGGTATTTGCCCAACTTTTGTCCAATAATCAATTTCTTCATTTGTTTCTTTACAGTAAAGTCCATTTGCTGTATGGATAATAACATTACAAGAGTCTTCAGCAGTCAAATGATGGAGTAGTTCTTCGTTCACTTTGACTGTTTCCATTTGAATCATTCTTCCTGTCTCACCATCATGAATGGCGGCACCGTTCAAACAAATCATCGGAGTTTGTAATCCAATTTCTTTATGGTAGGGAGCGGTCACTTCAAAGTGTCGACCAGTTGCTAGAAAAACCATGACTCCTTGATTCATGAGCTTATTAATGGCTTCCATATTTCGGCGAGAAATGTTGTTTGAGACTGTTAAGAGTGTACCATCCATATCGATAAATAATGCACGAATATTCATTTATTCTGCCCCCTCATTTGAAGTTAAACCCATCATATCATCTGAATATTAAAACCTAGTAAACTCAGTGTATAGATTTATTGAAGATTAATGAGTAACAGGAGATAGAAAAGAATAACCGCAAATGTGATCACAGCATTGCATGGATGTATTAGAGAATTAATTTAAATATAAATTGAATGCTTTTATTGTATATAAATTAGAAAGTACGAAAAAATAAAGTAGGAAATATAATGGAAATTCTAGGCAGACTATATTTAATACTTAGAAATTAGTAAACAAACTCGATTGGGTGGTCTAAATGCGTTTAAAATCAAGTGAACGAAATTTAAATAATCAAGAGTCCGAGAAAGAAAAAAAGTCAATAACGTCCATATTTCAACAGGCTGCTAAATCGAGTGATTTCTACCAATTTTCATTATCTGAAGAGCAGGATCTAACCATTAGCTACTTTAAAAGTATGGTAGATGCCGATAAAATAAATAACCTTTTACTCCCGTCATTACAAGAGCATATTAAGAAAATTAGTACAATTAATGATGTGAAGAAGTCGATTCCTTTTGAGGATGTCCAATTTACGAATGACCCACTAGAGATCGAAAAAAAATTAATAAAAGGATATGTTATTCTTGAATTCAAGTATTTCAAACGCTATTTGACGATAAGCGTAGAAAATGCAAATCTTGGTTATCGTGAGAATAATGATACAGAAAATGAATTTAGTGTTATCGGTCCTAAAGTTGGATTTGTTGAAAATTTAAGTACTAATCTTCATTTACTTCGAAAACAATTAGCTGTACCTGAGTTAGTTTTTGAGGAAATTAAAATAGGTTCGATGTCTAAAACAGAAGTAGTTATTGCCTATTTGGATGGAATTACGAATCCAGAATATGTACAAACTGTTCGTCAACGATTGGAAGACATCGACTTCGATGTTATTTTTGATAATTCACAGATTGATCAAATTATTTCAGATAACTCAAATACACCTTTTCCAATTTTTTTATCTACTGAACGGACTGATCGGGTTGTATATGCAATGGTAAATGGGCAAGTTGCTATCCTTTCGAATGGATCACCTTACATTATTACTGGACCAACTACTATATTGGATTTTTTCATTTCTCCTGAAGATTACTATCTAAATTGGGTACTTGGATCGTTTTTTCGAATCATTCGGATTATAAGTGTAATTTTCTCTTTGTTTGCTACACCAATTTACGTAGCAATCTTAACATACCATTATGAAGTTTTACCTGATGATTTATTGCAACCCCTCATTAGTTCAAGAGCTCATGTTCCATTTCCTCCTATATGGGAAGCCATTTTTTTGGAGACTACCATTGAACTGTTAAGAGAAGCAGGAGCTCGATTACCAACAAAAATTGGCCAAACACTAGGAATTGTAGGTGGTATTGTAATTGGACAGGCATCTGTTCAAGCTGCACTAACGAGTAATATTTTACTGATCATTGTATCACTGTCTGCACTTGCTTCTTTCACAACACCTATATTTAAAATGTCAAATGCTATTCGACTTTTGCGGTTTCCACTTATTTTACTTTCAGCTTATATGGGTGGTTTTGGAATAATAATAGGATTTGTTCTTTTGCTAGGGCATTTATTAAAGCTTAAATCATTGGGAAATCCGTATATGGTTCCTTTATATCCTTTTAGAATAAAAAGCTTCGGCGATAGTTTTATTCGGTCATCATATCAATTTACAACGACTCGTAGTAGATTTTTAAGACCTCTTTCACTAAAAAGATATAATCCTAATCAAGATAAGGATGATCGTAATAATGAATAGAATAAACCGAAAAAATTTATACTTTTTTTGTGCTTTTTTTCTACTAACCTTGTTACTGTCAGGTTGCTCTTTTCCTCGGCAAAAAATTATTGATGAAATACAAATTCTATCAGTATACGGTTTTGATAAGGTTGATGATCATTTTGTTGGAACGGCACTATATTCTGATTTTACCGATGTAGGAAATAAGGGGAGCTCCGTCCTACAGGGAAGTGGTAAGAAATCCCTATTAATTAAACAAGCTTTAAATGAACAATCCCCAAAACCGATAGAAATTGGAAAGTTGAACCTTCTTATTTTTGGAAAAGAACTAGCTGAAAATGGGGTGTCATATTTTGTTAAGGCGGTTTGTAGGGATCCATTGCTTGGAAGCAATGCGCTATTGGCTGTTTCAGAAGAACCAGCAGGAGAATTATTAAAGAAAAACAAAGAGAAAGACAGCAACTATATCTATAAATTGGTTGAACAAAATTTTAAGAACCAATTTGTACCGCTTCCAACATTTCATAGTTTTTTATTTGATTATTATGGAGAAGGTAGAGATGCTTCAGTACCCTATATTAAGATAAATCAAAACGAGAATATTGAAGTGAACGGACTAGCTGTATTTAAGAAGGACAAACTTGCTCTGATCTTAAATCCAAAAGAAAGCTTACTGTATAAAATATTAAGAGGAAGAGTAATTAGAGGACAAACAGAATTTAATATTCAGAAGGGAAATAAAATTGATGTTGCAATATTAACGATTTTAAATGGGAATGAAAAAAGATTAATTAAAACCAATAAGAAAAAAACAAAAATGAAATTTGATATTACTCTAAATGGGATGGTAAAAGATTATCCAGAATGGCTAGATTTAATGAAAAGAAAAAATAATCTATTTTTAAACAATCAATTGGAAAAACAGATGAAAGAAGATTTTGAAAATCTATTATTAACCTTTCAAAAACATCAAGTCGATCCTTTAGGTATAGGTGATTTAGCACGAGCACATTCGAAAAAATGGAACGAAAAGGAATTTTATGAAAATGTGTATCCAACTATTGAATTCGATGTGAATGTAAAAGTAGTATTATCTCAATCTGGGATTGGCGAATAAAAAAATGGAGGAGATCGTCTATGAGTAAACAATTAAAAGAAAGTCTGACAGTATCTCCCTTTTTTTTATTATTTCTTATTCATAGTACCCAAACAGGTGTTGGCTTACTGAATTTTCAAAGTAATATAGTAAAAGGAGCCGGACAGGATGCATGGGTTTCGGTTTTACTAGTTGGTATCTCTATACATATCATTATTTGGATAATGTATTATTTGTTAAAGAAATCAAATAATGGAGATATTATGTCGTTACACCAACAATTATTTGGGAAATGGATAGGAAATATATTAAATACCTTTTTTTATATTTACATGCTTTTAGTCATTACAACGATCATTCGGTCCTATATAGCAGTTCTTATTACTTGGGTTTTTCCATATTTTCCAATTTGGCTCTTATCATTTATTATGCTTTTTGTTATCACATATTTGGTCATTGGAGGATTTAGAGTCATTACAGGAATATGTTTTTGGGGAGTAATAATACCTTCTCTCTTATTGTTAACATGTTACTTTCCATTGAAATATGCTTATTGGACGAATTTATTACCTGTTTTTAATCATAGTATAAGTGACTATTTCGTTTCAGCAAAGTATTGTATTCTGATGTACTCTGGACCTGAATTTTTGCTTATTTACTTTCCGTTTATTAAAAATAATCAAAAATCTCAAAAATGGGCACATATATCACAAGCGTATACAATCATTTTATACTTATTTATTACATTCGTTTCATTCGCTTACTTTAGTCATGGACAACTTAAACATATAACTTGGCCAACCCTTATGATGTCAAAAATTATTCGCTATCCTTTTATCGAAAGATTTGAATATGTATATATCTTTTTATGGCTCTTAGTAATACTGCCTCCTTGTTGTATGGCATTGTGGGGAGCGTTCCGAATTTTAAAAGAATCGTTTCAATTTAAAACTAGAAAGTCTTTATGGTTCTCAATAATTATTGTTCATATCATGGTGATCAGTCTCAAAAGTAAATTGGATGTGGAGAAAATAGGGACTTTTATGACATATGCTACTTCTAGCTTTCTTTATTTTTATATACCAATTTTGTTTATTATTTATTTGGTTTTTCAAGCTTTTAAGAAAGCCGATCGTTTTGGGAGAAATTAGTTTGATACATAAAGTAAATAGTAATTTTTGAGTCAATATTCACTTGGGGACTTCAAATAAGTAAAAAGCTAACAAATAAGTTAGCTTTTTCACGCTGTTGAAAAACAGCCTTGTCAATTAAATTACCAAATTTTCGTAAAAGGAGTAGAGTGATGTTGATTTCCATTACAGGATGCTCGCTTTCCATGGGGCAGGATTCTTTAGCCTCCTCGGCAAGCCTGCGGGGTCTTTAGCCTTCCCGCTAATCCCATAGGAGTCGAGCACCCCTCCATTCCAATCAACTTTTTCATCAAAAAAAGTATGCAATAAATCCTAATCAAATAGCCTTTACTTAGAGTAATCTAGCAGTTTTTATTAATCAGTTTGTAGTTCTATTAATATCGAACATTAAACTAAATTAGTCAAATGATTTGTTTTTCTAAGAATAAGCTCATAATTTTTTTACTTCTGAAAAATATGTCTAGTGTTATTGGAATCATAAAATTGCTCGAACATATTAACATTTAAAACCATTACAAGATCATACAGAAAATGATAATTTCATCATTATTAAATGTTCATTTAATGTCCGTTTTCCCTATTGATCATTTTATATTTCAACACTCTGAAAAAGCTAACAAATTAGTTAGCTTTTTTTACTTTACATATTAAATTAATTTTATTTTATCTTTATCTCTACCGAACTAATTTAAAATGAATAACTGATTAGTGTTTGCTCTCGACTTATTATAAAAATATTTACAGGAAGGGTATATTTGTATTAATTAATAGCATATAGAAAAAAATACGGATTCTCCTTTTTTTGTAGAAAATTAGTGAGATTCTAAGGTTTAGAACGAGCATTCTCAAATAGCTGATTTGATGTCGGAGTAACATTTATAAAACTATTACTGGATCAAGATTAGATTTGTATTAAATCATATATTTGATACAAAAAGTTTATATTTTAGAAACATTTATTTGCTATGATTAGATAAAGGTCAATAATGCATACATCATATTGAATTTAGAGGTGAAAATATGAAAAACAATTTTAAAAAATTAACAATGATTGCGATTAGTAGTTTCATATTATTATCTGGTTGTATAGAAGCTAAGGCTCAGAAAAATGAAAGTGTTTCAAAAACTGACCCGATACTTGTTGAACTAAATAAACTGACTCTTAAAGAAAAAATCGGACAAATGATGATCGCTGGTTTTGACGGAACAACATCAAGTAATGCAGATACTCTTTTAAAAAATTATAAGTTAGGCGGCGTAATTCTCTTTGGAACGAATATAAAAAGTCCGAGTCAATTAGTAAACTTAACAAATGACATAAAAACATACAACAAAAATAACAAGGTACCTTTGTTTATCTCTGTCGATCAAGAAGGCGGTAGGGTAAATCGCATGCCTTCAGCTGTTTTAAATACACCTTCTGCGAGAACAATTGGAAATAAAAATAATATGCAGTACGCATATAATATAGGTAATATGATTTCAAAAGAACTATCATCCTTTGGATTCAATACAGATTTTTCACCAGTATTCGATATACAAAGTAATCCTAAAAATACAGTAATTGGAGATCGTTCGTTTGGTACAAATTCGAGTATTGTTTCAAATATTGGTATTGGAATGATGGATGGAATTCATAAAGGAAACACAATTCCTGTCATTAAACATTTCCCTGGGCATGGGGATACATCAGTAGATTCTCATTTAGAACTTCCTATAGTGAATAAAGACCTAGCAAGTTTAAAAAAGTTTGAGTTAATTCCATTCAATAATGCAATAAAAAATTATGCGGATATGATGATGGTAGCTCATATAGTAGTAAAAAAGGTAGATTCAAAGTATCCAGCATCTATGTCAAAAGCGGTGATAACTGATCTTTTACGAAAACAATATGGTTATAATGGGGTTGTCATAACGGATGATATGTCAATGGGCGCTATAGCGAAACACTATAACTTAAGTAACGCAGCGGTTACTTCTATTAATGCTGGAAGTAATATAATATTGATTGGACATGGAAATGAAAACGTTAAAACCATCTACAATAGTATCTATTCAGCCGTGCAAAATCACAAAATATCAGAAGACACAATCAATAAAAGTGTCTATAAGATTTTAACTTTAAAACAAAAATATAAACTTAACAATAATAAAGTTCAACCTGTAAATGTGACAAATTTAAATAATCAAATTAAGAAAGCAGTTACTTATAACAATGAAACTAGTAATAAGCAGTACTTACTCTTAAAAAATATTTCAACAAAGGCGAATGAAGGAAAAATTATCAATGCAAATTTTAATGTAACGAATTCGACTATTGACGGGGTAAAGGAAAAATGGGGAAAAGAAAACAGTAGTGTATATGTCGCCGCTGCTAAAGGAACATATAATACTTACACAAAGAGAAACGTAGTAGTTGGCTATCAAAAAAGCCATTTAATATTTGAATTACGTTCTTTTGATCCACAGTTAAACTCTTTAACTATCAATAATATAAAAAATTATTTTGGCTCACCTAGTTCAGAAGTTACTACTTCAAACAATGAAAAAATCATAACGTATTCAATTGGATCAAAAAAGCTTAAATTTGTTTTTCCTTTAAAGAAGACAAATATTGTATTGGATCATTATTCAATTTACAATCCTAATAATGTTAATAAATAATATGAGTAATTAAGTGGTTAGTAAATACGTAAAATAACAAACTATCAACCTGTTCCTGAATCGGAGCAGGTTTTTTCTTTTTCTGAAATTGTAATTTTAAATGTTAGTGTTTTGTTATCAATGTGATATTGAGTAAGAAAGCATGAAGTAATATCTTTACATGAGTACATAATTTTTTATAAGTCGATTTTGATTTAATTTGATCAATGCGAAAAAGGGTGAATTGTATTGTTTTATTTATTAATCGTGGTTGGAACTATATTAGCGTACATTCTGTTAATTCTACCTGTATATGTATGCGCAATATTTCTGGTAGTTGGTTCATTATGTTCATTTATTGCAATATATATTGAATTAACTATTATAGAGAAAAAAGTAAGAGCTAATTTATTATAAGCTATATAAATAATCGCAAAATAAGTAATTGTTTTTAGTTAATTTGAAAAAAAAGAGTGTAGAATTTTTAAAATTACTACACTCTTTACTCTATTACATATCCTCTTGTTCAAACATATAACCATATCGAGGAACAGATATAATCTTATGTCCGTATTTACCTAATTTCTTACGTAATCTATATAAAAGGGTATTAATTTCTTCCCGTCCTACATCAGGCTGCTCAATATCTTTCGTCATTCGTTCCGGCCAAACATTTATTTTAATTTCATTATAGCTAACTGCGCTATTGGCTCTTTGATATAACAACAAAAATAATTCTGTATCTTTACTAGTTAGATGGATTCTTACGCCGTCAATTAAAATTTCTCTTTTAACTACATTTACAGTTATTCCAATGCTATCGTTTATTTGTTTATCTAAAACTAATGGCATATCAAGTGTGTCTCCAAGGTTCTGCTCTGATAGATTATGAAAAATAAGTACAGCGGCACCACTTGCAAGACTTATACAATCGCCATCACGAAGGAAAAATGGTTTATTTTTCTCTATAGAAATATGATTAACTTGTGTTCCATGTTTACTCATGAGATCAACGATGGTGTAATTTTCTTCTTTATCGAAACTAATTAAAGCATGTTTTCTTGAAATATATTGACTTGTAAAAGGAATATCTGGGAAATCATCACCCCACGTACGACCTAGCAACGTTTCATTAAAGGAAATGGGAATTCTATTTTGGTTTGTGGCTGTTTCTCCTTGTTTTATAGAAAGATACACATTTTGAATACTCATGAAGTTACTCCTTTGAAAACTAATCTAGTTAAACCAAAAAAGAGTATATCATATGCAACTAATTTGTAAAGATAATTGATTGTTTATTGTGTCTTCTAATTTGTATATGCAAATTGAAAAGAGCTAATCGTCATGTATTCGATTAGCTCTTTTTTCTGTTAATTGAGGCATACTTACAATTATTTCAGTTTAGAATTCTTATTCAGCTTTTCAATATTTTCATTTCTTTCTCCGCCATCAGAAAGGTCTTCTGAAAATTCATGGTCTGCTTTCTTGCCTAACAGAAGCTCAGATGTTCGGATTGTGCTAGATGGCAAATTATTATTCGCTGCGGCTTGTTCATTCCATTTACCCATTAAAATCACCTCTTAAGATTAGTATTGGAATTTGTTCATGTATTTATTTAGAATCATGTAAAGAAATGAGTATGCCAGAAGAGTAAAAGCAGAGGTGAAGACATTTGTAAGAATACTTTACCAGTTGTCTCATATCGTTTAATAGAGAGAAACGTGATGAATGAATAGTGTTTTATGGAAGAGAGGATGCCACTGATGAAACGTTTTGCAACGTATTATCCATATGAACAAAAATTAGTGATCGAGGGTCATCACAAACTCATTCAAAAGGAAACGAAAAATCGACAATCGTTTGTTGATTCAAGATTCATGTTCGCTCATTTGGCCATAGAGATAGGAAAGAAAGTGGTACTAGTCTGGTTCGGAGTAGTTGTAGTAGGTTTACTGATTCCAACAAGTAAACTTTTTCTACACCCAGTCTTCATGACCATAGAGAATGCTTACTACCATGCAATCGATTGGTTGTATTATGATGTTGGGCAACATATTCATAACTTATCATCAATGAAGATGAGTTCGAGTCACTATACTGTTTCAATTGATGCACATCAAACACAAAGTAGTCCCATTGCAAAAGACGGTCATTTTATTCTTGAGAAAATCGATGGAAAAATGAAGCATCATTTCGAAGGAGTTAAAGATTTTCTGGAACGAAATAAATGAAGAAAAAACTCCTTGCCATGTTGGGGAGTTTTTATATTGGTTATATCATAATATCAGTTGGAATTGAAGACTATAGCAAGGCATACTTGCATAAAAGTCGATAGAAATTATATTTGTTTTATAAACCACACAATTATATAATTGTGTGAAAAAAGGATGCATATTATGTCAATTAATTCTTTTGAAAATTATCCGATGAGTTGGAAGCCATCGATTGATAAAAATAAAAAGCCCATCTATCAGGCAATAGCAGGGCAATTGGAAAAAGATATTTTAAATGGCGTTTTATTACCTGGGACTAAACTTCCCCCACAGCGTGAACTGGCCGATTATTTAGATCTAAATCTTAGTACAATTTCAAAAGCGTTTAAAGTCTGCGAGTTAAAGGGATTGTTAAGTGCAACAGTGGGAAGTGGGACATTTGTATCTTATGATGCATTATCGAATGCGTATTTACTTGAAGATACTAAGCCGAAGCATTTAATTGAGATGGGTGCGACACTTCCTGATATTGCTTCATATGAGCCATTATTACTTCAACTGAAAAACATGCTGCAAGAGTCAGATTATGAAAAATGGTTTGGATACGGAAGAGCAGGGGAAAGTTTGTGGCAAAAGGATGCAGCTATAAAGCTAATCTTAAGAGGTGGATTTGAAACAACAGTTGATCATATTTTATTTGCAAATGGGGGTCAAAATGCGATTGCTGCTACACTGGCAAGTCTTTGTAAGCCTGGAGATCGCATTGGTGCTGACGATCATACTTACCCTGGCTTAAAAACGATTGCAGCGATGCTTAGCGTACAAATCGTACCAATTAAGTCAGAGAATTATGAAATGAGTCCAAATGCTTTTGAATATGCTTGTAAAAATGACAATATTAAAGGCATCTATTTGATTCCGGATTATCATAATCCGACAGCTTCTTGTTTGTCTATTGAAAATCGTAAAAAAATTGCAGCAATAGCTAAAAAGTATAATCAGTTCATTATTGAAGATGCGACATATAATCTCCTTAATGAAAAACCAATTCCAGCAGTAGCATCATTTGCACAAGAACACAGTATCTATATTGCGAGTTTATCAAAATCAATAGCACCGGGGTTACGCTTAGCCTATGTTGCTGTGCCTATTCGATTCAAAGAGGCAATTTCAAAGGCACTTTATAATCTAAATATATCAGTTTCCCCTTTATTTTCAGAACTAGCGGCACGTACAATTGTATCGAATCAATTTGAAAACATAATTAAGATTCATCGTGAAGAAACCATTCGTAGAAATCAAGTCGTAAATAAATATTTGTCAGACTATACCTGTTTAGGTACTGAAACAGGTATATTTCATTGGTTACTGTTACCGGGAAAACTCACAGGTGCTGAATTTGAAAAGTTAGCTGCACAACAAGGGGTACAAGTGTATGCGGCGGAACGCTTTGTGGTTGGAAAAAGTTGTCCAGAGCGGGCTGTTAGGGTTTCCGTCTGTGCACCAGAAACGCTTGAAGAGCTTGAGCATGGATTGATGATTCTTGAACGATTACTACAAGATCTTAAGTAGTATCAATTACCATACACTTATTAAATTGTTTGCCACACAATTATAATGTTGTATGGTTTTTTTGTGCGTGTTAAGATGTTTGAAAAATAGAATTATTAAGTAGAATTAGTTTTCTAGAAAGTGGATTGAATGTGTTACGGGTTAGAGATTAATCGTTTTAGAATTATGATTAAATTACGTTTATACAATATTGACGTTGTCAGAGGGAGGACAATATATGGACAATCCTGTAATTATAGTTGGTGCAGGTTTAAGTGGTCTACGTGCTGCATCACTACTTACTGAAAAAGGTATTAAATGTAGAGTTCTAGAAGCAAGAGATAGGATTGGTGGTAGGGTTTTGAGTACTTCTGATCTAAACAGACCGGACCTAGGCAAATTTGACCTTGGCCCTACGTGGTTTTGGCCACAGTTTGAGAATCATATAGCTAACCTTGTAAAAGAACTAAATTTAGAAACATTTGAACAATATATGAAAGGCGAAATATTAATAGAACGTTTTCAAATAAAACCACCAGAACGCTGTGTACTGAAGGAAAACTCAGACGAAAAATGGCTTAGATTAACTGGAGGTGTGCAGTCTCTTATCGATGCTCTAGCAGACAAAATACCCTCAGAAATAGTTGAGTTGGAGACACGAGTTGAGAAAATTCAACTGAATGAATCTGGTAATATCACAGTTGAAGCAGAGCTTTCTAATGGGATGAGAAAAAAATTTCCTACAGATGCTGTTATTTTGGCATTGCCACCACGTCTTGTGGCGAAACACATTGAATTTTCACCTTCACTTCATCCAAATCTTATTACTGATATCGTAAAAAAACCTACGTGGATGGCGGGACAGGCCAAAGTAGTAGCAGTCTATGATCGTCCCTTCTGGAGAGAATTAGGACTTTCTGGATACGTATTGAGTGTAGTTGGTCCCTTAGAAGAAATATATGATGCCTCTCCTATTAAAGGCTCTGGTGCATTATTTGGTTTCTTTGGAATGCCACCAGAAGCACGTAAAAAAATGGGTCAGGATAAAGTTTTAAAATTGGTTGTTGACCAATTAGTTAAACTCTTTGGAAGTGAAGCTAAAAACGTAAAAGCTATTTTTTACAAAGATTGGTCCACAGATTCTGAAACTACTGTTGAGGAGGACTTAAGTCCTCTTAAAAATTACCAAAGCTATGGTCCACTCTCAGTAGAAGGCATGTGGGGAAAGAAAATTATATTTGCTGGTACAGAGACGAATTCAGATTATAGTGGACATCTTGAAGGTGCTCTTTTGTCAGCTGAAAAGGCGGTTGCTGAAATCATTAACTATCGATTGAAAGGAGTACGATAATGGATTTATACTTTGATCACCTAGTTTGGTTCTTCAAAAAACCAGAGAATGCAATTTTACCCTTAAAGGAAAGAGGAATTCATGTTGTAAAGGGAGGGCGTCATGAATCTTGGGGTACATATAATACCCTAACTTATTTTGGCTTAAGTTATATTGAATTTTTAGGAATTGAAGTTTTATCAATAGCTGAAAAACATGAGGAAAATCGATTAATTACGCAAATCGTAGAACAGCTAGCAAAAGAAAATCGGGAAGGACCTGCGACAGTAGCAATTAGAACGAATCAAATTGATGAACTAGCAAGTAAACTAAAAGCAAAAGGACTTACAGTATATGGACCGCTTACTGGGGAGAGAGTTCGTGCTGATGGTCAAGTAATCAGATGGTCATTGTTATTCCCAGAATATCCGGAAAAAAAGGTTAAGTTACCATTTTTTATTGAATGGGAAAAATCAGATGAAGAAAGGCATTCGGAATTAGAGGAACAAGGATTTATCGGATCACATATAATAGGTCAACCCAAATTGGAAAGCATTGGTTTTGTTGTAGATAATTTAGATAAGACATTAGAAATTTGGGAGAATTTGTTTGGCCTTAAACAAGAAGAAGAGTTCACTGATTCCGAAATCAATGCACGGTGTAGAATATTAAAATTGAACGGAACTAATTTATTATTTTGTACACCTATTGGAGATGGTCCGGCTGCTACGGTATTAAAAGAAAAAGGGCAGACACCTTTTTTAGTAAACCTTTCTCATACGAATCAAAATCACTTTTTTGAAATGTTGGATGGTTATTGGAAGTTCCAATAATTTATTTAAAGGTGAACCCATTACATATTAGCGTCAAATTCGTTGGAACGATAGCGGTTTGACGCTTTTTTTTATGTTTCTAGAAATTTTTAAGATTTCAATCACTCAGGTTGAGTACACTATGATTATATGATTTACTAATTATTTTTTTTAGTGTTGCAAAGAGCTTGTAAAAAACTTGTAAAAAGAGTGTAGTCTAATTTGCATTAAATTGTTACATTTCTAAGTTAACATATATAAGTATATGTCAAGCTTAGGGAGAAAACGATGAAACGAATTATTAATAAACTAATATTAGTAGCTGCAAGTTTATCACTCACTTTACTTCCAAAAGGTGTACTTGCAGAGACTTTACCAAATACAAAGATTAAGAGTATTCAAGATAAACGAGTAAAAGTTCAAAAAGAAGCGCAAAAAGCGAAAAATGAGATGGATCAATTAAAAGATCAGCAAAAATTGTTAGTAAACTCTTTAGATTCAATTAACTTATCCATTGAGAATGCAAAAATAAAGATGAGCCAAAAAGAGGCAGAAATAATAAATGGTAAAAAAGTAATAGAAGAATTACAAGCTGAAATAGAAGGATTTCAAAAACGGTTAGATCAGCGTCAAGTAATTATAAATAATCGTTTAATTACAATACAAAAATCGGGTGGAAATAACTCATATTTAAATGTTATTTTTGATGCAAAAAGTTTTGGTGATTTAGTTCAGCGAATAAATGCTATTGGTAAATTTATGAATGCAGATCAAGACATTGTTAAGGACCAACGGAACGATTTAGAAAAAGTTGAATTAAAAAAGAAAGACTTAATGTTAACTCAAAATAAGTTAGAAAATGATAAAAAAGATCTTCAAAATATAGAACTTACACTTGTTAATCAAGAAACTCAAATGAAGGCAATATTAAGCAAACTTAAGGATGATGTAAATGAAAAGGAACAAGATATTTTGAGTTTAGAAGAACAGGAAAACCTATTAAAAGATCAGGAAAAAGCAATAAAAGCCGCTTCAAGTATTACAGGTGGTGATTTTACTCGACCAGCGGAAGGATATGTATCTTCAGGTTTCGGATATCGTTCATTTGATCATGAAACGCATTTTGGCGTAGATATTGCAAAAAATGGAAGCACACCGATTGTCTCAGTAGCAAATGGCGTTGTCATACGAGCTTACCATTCATCTAGTTATGGTAATGTTGTCTTTATTACACATAATATCAATGGAAAAGTATTTACATCAGTTTATGCTCACATGCAAAAGTATCAAGTCTCAACAGGGCAAACTGTTTCAAAAGGACAAAAAATTGGAACGATGGGAAATACTGGGCATTCTTTTGGACAACATCTTCACTTTGAATTACATGATGGACAATGGAATGAAGCAAAATCAAACGCTGTAAATCCAGCGAAGTATATTAAGTTTTAGGATTTTATAAAACTATTCCTCCACACACATAAATTTTCATACATCTGCTGGAATAGAAGATATGGTGTAAATCCAAATGAAATTAATGCAGGAAGAAGTAGGAATCGATATTCGTAACCAAACTTCTTATGAAATATATTATGAATCTAAATAGCCGAGTTGATTCTCGGCTATTTTTTATATTTTTTCAATTATTTGATCCAGCAATGTGTTGTTCACCATTTTTTGTGGGACAAGTGTCGGTGAGGAGGGAGGGATCATTAACTTCCATTTTAGTTTCTTGCAGTATTGTTTTATAAGAAAAAATTACAAAATAAAATATATATTTGTTTAAACACTTCTGAGCAATAAATATTAGGAGGAAAAAATTTGCTTGCAGTCTTACCGGCTTTAATAATAATTTTTGTAATTTCTATTATTGTTTATTTTATTTTCAAAATAGTTAGAGGTATTAAATGAAATTCTCAAGATGCTACAACCGGACTTTATATAATGGAGGATAATAATGAATGAAAAATAATTATAGTAGAAGGAGTATAAGGCGGTGCTTCTGTAGACGCTCGTCTATGTAGGCTTAAGGAGCAAAATCATTTTATATTAAAAACAAATTATTGACGATATACCCCACAGGGTATATAATCACTTTTGTAACATAATATTTTTTAGTAAGTGAGGTATCAAATTGTTTTTAATTTTAACATTGATAATTGGTTTGAGCTTAAGAAAACTATATATTAGGTACTTTCCAATACGTGATATTAAATGTGTGGATTCATCATCTATAACAAGTGAAATATCAACAACTCAAATTATAGATGTAAGAGATTATAATGAGTCCAATAAAATGCCTATTATAAATGCTTTGAATATTCCTATAGGCTATTTAAAAAGATCGTATAAAGATATTTCAAATATTGAAATTCATATTGTCGCTTCAAATAAACTTGAAAAAAATTTAGGTATTCGTTTTCTTAGAAAAAAAGGCTTTAAAATTATAGGTTATTCATTGACTACTTGTGATTGTAAGTAATTCAAACTGTTAGGAAGGAGGAAATACATGAAATATGACGAGAAGATGAAAAATAGAATGAAGCGAATTGAAGGACAGATACGAGGAATATTAAGAATGATGAATGAAAATAAAGATTGTAAAGAAGTTGTAACCCAATTATCAGCTATTCGTTCAGCAGTCGATCGTTCGATTGGAGTAGTAGTAAGTTCTAACTTAGTTGAATGTGTTTTAGAAGCAGATAAAAATGGTAATAAAACGAAAGAAGTTATGACAGAAGCAGTCAACATGCTAGTGAAAAGTAGATAAAAAGCTTTAATTTTTTTTAGAATATTATATACCCATATGGGTATGTGTATAATTTTCAGATGTAGCAGCTTATTTAGCTGATGCAGAAAAAGGAAATGTGAATTTATTTATTTAAAAAGGTGGGTCTAAATGGAAAATTTGAAATATATCATCACAGGACTTTTATTCTTAATAGTAGTAAAGAGTTTTCTGCCGATAAAGGGGATTAGACAGATTTCAATTACAGAATTAAAAAATGAGCTAAAAAATAAAAATAAACAATTCATTGATGTTCGAACACCTAGTGAATATAAATCCAACAGCATTCGTGGTTTTAAAAATATACCCCTACATGTATTGGATTCGAAGATTAACCTACTTTCAAAGGACAAAGAAATCGTAGTGATTTGTCAAAGTGGAATGAGAAGTAAAAAGGCAAGTAAAAAGCTTAAAAAACACGGTTTTAAACAGGTGACAAATGTAAAAGGCGGCATGAGTCTTTGGAAATAAAAACATTAGTCGAAGATCTACAATGAAAGAAATAACGGCAAAATCAATTTCTAGAAATCTATCAAAAAATAAATTCATTTTAATTTTTTTTAATTAAAAATATACCACTTGGGGTAATGGAATGGTTGTAAATACAATGACTGCAAAAGAATTAACTAAAAAAGTTTTTAATAAAGAAGAACTTTTTATTTTAGATGTGCGAAACGAATCTGATTTTCAAGACTGGAAAGTTGAGGGAGAGAAATTTGACTATTTAAATGTACCATACTTCGACTTATTAGATGGTGTTGATGAAATTTTAGATGGAATTCCCACTAATAAAGATATTTTAGTTGTATGTGCAAAAGAAGGTTCATCAATTATGGTTGCAGAAATGCTATCGGATGCAGGTTTAACTGTTTCATATTTAAAAGGTGGCATGAAAGAGTGGAGTGAGTATTTAGAGCCTATAAAAATTGGGGACTTAAATGATGGTGGTGAAATTTATCAGTTTGTTCGAATCGGTAAAGGATGTCTTTCATATATGGTTATTTCAAATGGAGAGGCGGCTATTATTGACTCAACGAGAATGACTGATATCTATCTAAATTTTGCTGAAAATAAAGGTGTAAAAATTACAAACGTATTTGATACTCATTTACATGCAGATCATATCTCAGGGGGACGGATCATTGCAGAAAAAACAAATGCAACATATTGGCTACCACCTAAAGATGCAACAGATGTTACTTTTAATTACTCGCCATTAGAAGGTGGTAATAATGTGATGATTGGTAATACATCAATCAATATTCATGCAATATACTCACCTGGACATACAATTGGCTCGACTTCATTTGTAGTAGATGAAAAATTCTTATTATCAGGAGATATTTTATTTATTGATTCAATTGGACGCCCAGATTTAGCTGGAATGGCTGAAGATTGGGTAGGTGATTTAAGAGAAAGTTTATACAAACGCTATAGAGAATTATCAGAGGAATTAATTGTACTTCCTGCTCACTTTATGATAATCGATGAGCTTAATGACGATGGAAGTGTATCTGAAAAGTTAGGTACATTGTTTGCAAATAATCACGGTTTAAATATTGCAGATGAAGATGAATTTAGAAAAATTGTGACTGAAAATTTACCACCACAACCAAATGCATATCAAGAAATTCGTGAAACAAATATGGGGAAAATTACTCCAAATATTGAGAAACAACGTGAAATGGAAAACGGACCAAATCGATGTGCAGTTCGCTAACAATAATTTTTAGGAGGAAATAGAAAATGGACAGTAAAAAAGTACTAGATGCGAAAGGGTTAGCTTGCCCCATGCCGATCGTAAAATCAAAAAAGGCGATGAATGAAATTGAATCTGGTGAGGTTTTAGAAATTCATGCTACTGATAAAGGAGCGAAAAATGATCTTTCAGCATGGGCGACATCTGGTTGCCATGAGTTGTTAAAATATGAAGAGGATAATAATATTTTTAAATTTTGGATTAGAAAGGGATAATTAAATAAAGTAAAAGGCGCACGGCTAATTGCGCCTTTCTTTATATAAAAAAATTATTCGAAGGGCAAAAGAGAATTGTAAAACACGTTACTTAAAATAGAGGTATAAGCATGGATAATACATTAAAAAAACAGAAAGAAACAACTGAGTCTAAATATATACAACAACATTTGGCAAATGAAAGAACGTATCTTGCATGGGTAAGAACATGTATAACAATTATGGGAGTAGGTTTTTTAATTACTAATCTCCATTTTGCTACTCTATCGTCTAGTGCAATTTTAGGGGATACACTATCAAAGATAATTGGTTTATCATCAATTATAGTTGGAATTTTCGCTTTAATAATATCAACTATTAGTTATTTTATAAAAGGAAATGATATTAATAATCAAACATATAGATTTTCAAGGATACTCGTGTTTTATTTATCGATTTCATTAGTGCTTATTTTTCTAATTTTTGGAGTTTATTATATAGATGTTTGGGGAATGTTTTAAATTCCTAATTATTATTAAGGTTTAAAAAATGATCCTCGATTTGAGGGTCATTTTTTTATAGTTTTAAATATCTCTATATAATGTAACAAACCAAAACTTAATAGGGCATTTAAAGTTAGTAGCATTAAATGAACCATTATGAATATGATTAGAGATGATAGTATTCCTTAAAAAATAAAAAAAGAATAGTTAATGTAATCTATTAAGAAATAATAAGTAGCTTTGAGTACCACAAAGATAGTTCTTTAAAATGGAGGTACAGTAATGGAGCAAAATGAGCTTACAAAACCATTTATAGGTGATTTGTTTCCTGAATTAAAAGTTCAAACTACTCTTGGTGAATTAGTTCTTCCAACTGGTTTTCAAGGACATTGGTATGTATTATTTAGTCATCCAGGTGATTTTACTCCAGTTTGTACAACAGAATTTGTAGCATTTCAAAAAATGATGCCTGAATTTATGAAGTTGAATACTTATTTAATAGGATTATCTGTTGAGCAAGTTTACTCCCATATAAAATGGATTGAATGGATAAAGCAAAATCTTAATGTAGAAATAACTTTTCCAATCATAGCAGATAGCCTTGGCAAAATAGCTTCTAGATTAGGGATGATTCATCCGACGATTGGCACAAAAACTGTTCGAAGTGTTTTTATTGTTGATTCGACAGGAAAAATACGGTTAATATTGACATATCCAGATAATGTTGGACGCAATATCCATGAAATTATAAGAGCTGTAAAAGCATTGCAAATAGCAGATGCAAATAAAGCAGGGACACCAGCAAACTGGCCAGAAAATGAACTTGTAGGTGAACGATTAATTATGCCGCCACCAAATACAATTCAGGATGCAAATAAACGTATGGAACAATCAAAAGAAGGACAGATTCAATGCTATGATTGGTGGTTTTGTTCAAAGTAATTTAATAAAAGGAAAACAATCGATAATTATGAATCTTTCAAAGTTGTAAGCTAGTGTTGCAAAGGGGGAAAATCCATTTCAACTTTTAGTTTTTAATTAGAAAATTCATAAAAGAAAAATGCCGCGGAAAATCGCAGCATTTTTTCTTGTCCAATTCGTTTTTCAACAACTTGAAATCCATGAAATCATTTGTTTGATTTCATTTTTTTTACTCAATTTTTTCAATCTCTTCAAAAGATGATCGTTTATTTTGTCAATTTTGTCATTGTGATAATTTGACCTTGATGAAGCATTTCATGACTAATAGAGAAATGTACCATTTCGCCTACTGTTTTAAAATTAGCAATCTCGAATGGTGCAGCAGCCTCGTTTGTTTCATTAGCCACTTCAACTACACGTGCCATTTGACTTTCAAGTTGTTCTTTTATTTCTTGTAATGTTGGTATTTCGCCTGTCCAGTTTGCCGGACTCGTACCATTTCCAAAGAGCTCCTTATAACGAGCCGAAAGTTGCATTTTTTCAGGGCTGCCCAAATGCATTCCCAATTCAGTGACCGTATAAATATGACCGAGTTGCCAACGAAGCGTGTTATTCAAACCATCTAACTTTACATCTGCCATTTCCTCTGTAATGGCATCAAATTTCTTCAGTGTGCCCATGCGAACAAATTGAAATTGTTTGATTAGACTTTGTGATTGCATAAGATTATCCTCCTTATTTCCATCCGATAATTATACTTACGATGTAATGGAAGTGTCAAATAGACATTAAAAATATCCCCTTGTTAATTGATAGCTAAATGTATGTTACTAAATAAGCCAGGTTAAGATTCAGCCTTTTATTTATGTATGATGTGAATCATTTCTATTTTTGTAAATCAAAAAGTAACTTAAGAATATCATTTTTTTATTGAAGTAACTGGGAGTTTAGTTCAATGAGGATCAAGGATGTATTTTATATGGTCAGTCTTTATTTGTTTATAATCATATGTTTACTATAAGTAAATAAAAGTTGGTAAGAATAGAAAAATAAAATACTTTCTAAGATCTTAAAGAGGAGAGAAACTAAGTGAATAATTATGATTATCACCACTTAAATCATGTTAAGGAGCAACTTAAATCAAAGAAAACATTATGGACTACCTTTTTTCTAACCATATTTTTTACGGTTGTTGAAATTGTTGGTGGAATCATTTCACATTCGTTAGCGCTTTTATCAGATTCTGCTCATATGTTATCTGATGTAATCGCTTTAGGATTAAGTATTACTGCTATCTATCTAGCAACGAAAAACCCAAATAAGAAATATACTTATGGTTATCTTCGATTTGAAATAATAGCGTCTTTTCTAAATGGACTTGCCTTAATAATTATTTCGATTGGTATCTGTATTGAAGGGATCAAACGGATTATCAATCCGACTGTAATTGATTTACGTATCATGTTAATCGTTTCATCGATTGGGTTACTAATAAATATTATTCTTACGTATATTCTAATTCGGAGCATGAAAGTAGAAAACAATTTGAATGTTAAAAGTGCACTTTGGCATTTTATTGGTGATTTATTAAACTCAATCGGTGTGATCATATCGGCAATATTAATTTATTTTACAAATTATACAATTATAGATCCGATTATCAGTATGATCATTAGTGTTGTTATCATCATTGGTGGTATTAGAATTACACGTGAATCCTATCAAATTTTAATGGAATCAGTTCCAAATAATTTTGATCTTGATTTAATACGTCAAGATATAAAACTAATCGAAGGAGTTGAAGATGTTCATGAAATGCATCTTTGGAGTATTACAACAGAACATTATTGTATAACAGCTCATGTTTTTTTAAGAAAAGATTGTCAATCCTTTCTTACCGTTTCATCTATCAATCACTTATTGAAAGAAAAATATGGGCTTGTACACGCAACAATTCAAGTTGAACACCCTTCGATTAATGAGCATGGACAATATGGAAAGGAATTTTTAGAACATAATAAATATCTATCTCCTATAAAGTAGAGAGACTAAATAAGTTTAAATAGGAAAGTGATCATAAAAAAGAGCCTTGATTGGCTCTTTTTTAATGTAAAGTGTTCATTTGCATGGTATAACATATTTCTTTTAATGATTTTAGTTCTTTTATCAAAATAGGAGAAAATGATGTTTTGCCAGAATTTTTATTCTTCACTAATAAAAGGAGCAATTATTTTTTTTTCATTAGAAGATAACACGATATTCGTTGATGGTGTACCATATTGCATTGATTCATCAATAAATTGTTCTAAACTTTCTACAGAATGCGTTGCTAATTTGACAATATAGCTAATTTCACCAGCTACTCTGTAACACTCAAGTACATCTGGATGATTATTGCAAAAGTTAGCTAATGCTTTACAATCTGTTGATTTAAACAATATAAATGCAGAAATTTGTCGGTTTATTTTTTTAGAGATACATGTGCATAGTATCCTTCAATAATTTGTTGGTCCTCTAATTTCCGTACTCGCTCAATTACTGACGGAGAAGATAAGTGAACGGCTTCTGCTATATCCATACTCGATTGCATCAGCAAAGAATATTGGATAAATGACAAGTTGAGGAGCAAACAAAATTGCTTTTAAAAAGAGATACCGATTAAGACTATAAACTTTCATGTGCCCAAATATCTAATCGATTTATATATACCTATTAAATTTTTAATTATATGTTTTGTGTTTGGATAAACTTATTTAAAATATTAAATTATTGTTCAATTCAGTATAAATGTGTGAGATACTAAAATTGTTAATGGAAATGATTGAGAGGACGCGAATCAATGCAGTATCACTTTCCTGTTATTTTAATACCAGCTCTTAGTCCAGATGATCGATTGATCCATTTGGTTAAGGAATTGAAGTCTAAATTTAATCCACATATTATAGTCGTTAACGATGGTAGCGATGCACAGTACAATGGAATTTTTCAGAACTTACGTCAATTAGACCGATGTACCGTTCTTGAGCACCCTCACAACCTAGGAAAAGGGATGGCGCTTAAGACAGGGATTTCATATTTTTTAAAAAATTTCTCGAATTCGATTGGTCTTGTGACAGCAGACTGTGACGGACAGCATACACCGAAGGATATTGATCAAGTGGCAAGAGCTTTGATGGCATCGCCAGATAATTTAATCTTAGGAGTGCGAAATTTTTCTGAAGAAAATATACCGTTCCGTAGTCGATTTGGAAACACACTAACTCGCTCAATTTTTAAATATCTAACAGGTTTGTCTATTACGGATACACAAACGGGCTTACGTGGAATTCCCGTTTCATATATGAATTTTTTACTTAATTTATCTGGTGCGCGGTTTGAATATGAGTTGAATATGCTCCTGGGCTGTAAACAGCAGGGGATTGACATCAAGGAGACAATGATTGAAACAATCTATTTAGATAAAAACAGCAGTTCACACTTTAATCCTCTTGTGGATTCTATTAAAATTTATTTTGTGTTCTTTAAGTTTTTATCATCATCTCTAATTTCTTTTGTCGTTGACTATGGGTTATTTGTGCTATTTATTTATTTATTAGAACATAGGATTGGCACAAGTGCAGCTGTGTTATGGGCTGGCATTATCTCACGTGTCATTTCATCAATCGTTAATTACATATTAAATGCAAAAACCGTTTTTAAACATTCTTCTGCAAGGTCTGTCGTACGCTACTATATTTTATCAGGGATTCAAATGATCGTTTCAGCGTATGGTGTTACTTTCCTACAAGATGCCTTCCATGGCGGAGCGAGTATATTAAAAATTGTTGTGGACTTATTGCTTTCTTTCAGTAGTTTCAAAATTCAAAACGAGTGGGTATTTGAAAAAACAAAGAAACGTCAAAAAGTTAGCAAAACGTAAAATTATTCAGAATCTATGATTAAAAATTTTTATGAATTAGGCGAATCAAGCTAAACGATTCGCTTATTTCTTTGGAAAAGTGCGCTGAATTAATGTTTCAAAGTCGAAAGAAAGGTAACAGTTATATGCTAAATAAATTCATTGGACGGATTTTGTTTGTGTTGTTCACTATTTTAATAATACTGACTGTCGGATTCGGGTTCGTACATAACCTAATTTTAGATAAAAATGCAGTTGTGACAAATTCTCTGATTCCGAAAGATTCACCAAAACGAATGATGCTTATCTTTCCGCATCCAGATGACGAGATTACCGTTTCTGGAGAAGTTTTTCGTGAGATTCATGAAAAAAACGCCAAGGTAACGATGGTTGTTTTGACAGAAGGTGAAGCGGGTAAAACAGGTGGCGTAGTCTCGAAAGATGTCCTCGGAAAAGCACGCGAGAAAGAAGGAGAGCTTGCAGCAAAAAAGCTAGGTGTAACACCTGTTCAAGCAACTTTCCCAGATGCCAAGCTTTCTGAAGTCAATCCAATCGAGTTGAAAAACTACATTTATCAACAAATAAAAAAATATAAACCTACGACGATTCTTACTTATGATGATGTTGTGGGATATTATGGGCACCCAGATCATATTTTTGCGGCAAAAATGGTTCGAGAAGTATTTCGTGAGCATAAGGACGATTCGTCTTTTTCTGCTAAAAGATTATACATGGTAACACTACCCCCGAAAGTCTGGGATGGTCTTTCGAAGTTTGGAAAGAAACTTCGGGAAAAATATCCACTTAGGGAGAATCAAAGGCCACCGACACCAACTAATGCTGTAATTGTTAAAGTCTATGGTAAGCAAATAGATGAGTTAGCAAAGGGATACAAAACGCAACAGCAGGCTGTAGATGCATTGCTTCCAGGGCATCGGCAGATTCCTTATTGGATTTATTTTAAGGTGCTAGATAGGGAGTATTTTTATTTAGCTGAAGAAAATTAATGCTTTGGATTGTGTTGTTTGTATAGTTGACGTGAATGATTTTTGTTGTTTAGTAAAGCTCCCAAAGTTGATTTCGGGAGCTTTTTTTATGATTTGAGAGTTATATCCGTTTAAAATCGAACAATTATACAAATATTATTTACTTACGTTTTTCTAAATTTATTAGGACACAAATTTGATTACCTGAAAATATTAACGCCAAAAATAAGATTACTTTAAAGATAACTTCGACATAAATATATATCCTCTCTAGGTTTTTACGACACGAATTTAATTACTTCACAAGTTTATTGCTTCAATTGATGATATATAAATATATAAATAACGAATATTTGTAAATGGTTGTGTACCGACACAAATGTGTTTACTCTTAATTATTAAAAAACGTTGATATATAAAGGCAAGTAACATATTTATGTCGTTTATTTACGAAACAAATATGTTACTTCAAAAAATATTGCTATTCTAGTGAAAACCATTAAGTTAATCAAATTTTGATATGTAAGAATAATATTAGTAATTAAAACGTTCATTTATCCTATAAATAACCTGTTCTCAAATCGGAGCAGGTTTTTTTAATTTTTTTATTATTTTCATGCCATACTTTTGATTTCCAATCCTATTTATTAATAACTGAAATGAATCATTTTGATAACTAGAATGTCATTTACCCCAAAAATATATCACCATATAATAAAGTTAACATTTTAAATAGTCCTAATTTTTTGATTAAAATTATTTTTTAATCCCGTTATCCTAAAATGTAATTTATCTTATCTTGAACTGTTGGATTACATATTAAATTATGACTAGTTTTATACGACCTAAAAGAGGATTAAGAAAACGATTTACTAAAGGCAATGAATAGAAGGAGGATATTATCAATCTGAATTTACAGATTGTTCAATATAAAAAATTATGGAGGTTAACAAATGAGAACAATGATGACAAAACGGATTACTTCATTAACACTCGTACTAACTTTATTTCTGTCTCTATTTAGTAGTTTAGCTTTTGCCTCAACAAAAGAGTCAGTAAAGTTAAGAAAGGATCCACAATCGAAGGAGATTGTAAAACTCATTCCAAGTGAATCAACAGTTTCACTCTCACTGAATCAAGGTCATCACGATCTAAAGATTGAAGCAGAATATAAGGATGGTAGTAAAGCAGATGTAACAGCAGAAGGAAAATGGACATCCGTAAATGAAAAAGTTGTAACTGTTGAAACTGGAAGACTAACAGCAGTAAATGTTGGGTCTACAAATGTACAATTTAGTCTTGGTAATGCAGTTTTAAACGTTGAAGTAAATATTAAGAAAAGTGCACAAGTTTTAAACCAATTGTCAGCTACTTCAGAAAGTAAAAAAATTGTATCACTTGTTTTAGAAGCGCAGCAAATTACATACATAGATGAAGGGCAAGAGCGTCCGATCGCTTTGAAAGCGCTTTATAACGATGGGTCGACGGAAGATGTAACGAAATTAGCTAAATGGGAATCACAAGATCCTTCAATTGCATCGGTTGAAAAAGGTGCATTAAAAGGGTTATCAAATGGGAATGTTGCAATGAAAGTAACTTACGCAAATTTTCCAGTAATAAACTTCTTTGCTTCGATAAGAGGTATTCCTCATGGTGATGAGCTGTACCTTTCGGCTGACATGTTTAGGCTAGAAACCTCTGATAAGCCGGTTCAAGTAAATGCCAATATAAAGAACACCTGGGGGAATGGAGCATATACATGGAAAGATGTTACTTCTTCAGGTAGTTGGACAACGACAAATCGTAATGTTGCTACCGTAAGTAAAGATGGTCAGATTACCCCAGTTGGAATAGGCCAAGCATATATCTATTTTAAATATGATAAGTTGGTTGGTGCTGTACAAGTTAATGTTGTTAAGCCTACAAAGCTTGTAACTGATGAACCTACAGTTGAATTATTGCCAAATCAAAATTGGCCTGTTAATTTAACCGAAGTATTCACTAATGGAATATCAGAAGGTGGTATTAATTTAAATGAAAATGTAAATCCTTATGATGTCAAATGGACCGTCGATGATAACAGTATTGCAACGGTTACTAATTCAGGATATATCAATGCACGTAAGACAGGTAAAACAATTGTGACAGCTTCATATCGATCGGATGTTCTTCCTCCAGTTAAGATTGAAGTAAATGTTACTAATAAACTTGCTACTCCAAGAGTTATTGGTTTAGCAGCTTCTCAATCAAACCTTACTTTAGGAACAGGTGAGGAAACGCCTATTACAATAAATGCAATATACAGTGATGGGAGAATTGAGGATGTCTCAGGTTCAGTTGAATTTTACTCCGACAATTCCAAAGTAGCTTCCACTCAGCGAGAATTTGGTGGTGCACCTAAGGTTATTGGTCAATTGAGTGGAACAACTGAAATGCATGCTATCTATTATGGTGGTCGTTTTACTTTAGATATCCCTGTAGCAGTCAAAGATAGTGTCAATCAGAAGAGGGCTCCACTCCCTGAATCAATTTCTGTTTCACCAGATATGAAAAATATGGTATTACATCAACAACTGCAGTTAGAAGTAAAAACGAACTATTCAGACAAAACAACGTTAAATTCAACTTCATTTGCGACATATAAATCGTCAAATCCTGATGTTGTTAAGGTAAATAAGGATGGGCTTCTTACTGCTGTAGGCACTGGTACAACAAATATTACAGTAAATAGCTCAGGTAACTCAAGGCAGGTTCCAATTATCGTTTCAAATGAACCTTCTAAAGATTTTGTAAATAAAATTGTTGATCTGATTCCTAGTGAAAATGACATCTCCTTTAGTTTATCTGAGCACACGCATTCGTTCACGGTAAAAGCAAAATATAAGGATGGTTCAACAACTGACGTTACATCAGACACAGGATTCACTTCATTAGACCCAGACAAAGTTACAGTTAAGAATGGTGTTCTTACAGCAGTAGCACCAGGAACAACACAAGTACTGATCGATTATGGCACAAGCACAAAAATCTTGAATGTTTCAATTCATTCTGGGAATGATGCATCAATTAAAGATTTAAAAATTGAATCTTTACTCGTTTCCTCATTGGATGTTGTTGTCCAAAAAGATAAGCTTTATCCAGTACATGTTTTTGCTCAATACAATGATGGAACTCAAAGGGAGATATCGAATTCAATCCAGTGGACAACAGAGAACCCTTCAGTTGTAAGTGTTAAAGACGGGAAGTTTATTGGAATGAATACTGGAAAAACGACGGTTAGTGCAACAATTGCAGGTTTCTCTACTATTAAAATTCCAGTAAAAGTACAAGATAAAGCTGGACCAGTAAATTTAGTAGGAATTGTTAGCACGGGGATGGTATTACAGCCTGAATCAGGATCTATAATAGATGCGATAACTGGTACGCAAAATGGAATGATATTACACCCTGAATCAGGAACTATTGATGCGAACGCGTTTGCTGAATATACAGATCATAATATCGTTCAGGTTGATACAGAAGGGAAATGGGAATCTTCCGACGAAAATGTAGCAACTGTTGACCAGAACGGGGTCATTACATGGGTCGGCACTGGTGAAGCATACATCTGGTTCATTTATGGAAATATGAGAGATGCTATTTGGGTAAGAAACACTAAGCCTGTAAATTTATATTGGGCTGAAAACGATAGATGGACAACTAGTAATATTATGTTAGAACCTAATAAGTCTACTGACGTCTCAATTAATGGATCTTTTGGCCATCCTCGCAGAGATGGAAATTGTGATTGTTATAATCTTAATAGCAAAGCAAAATTGACGGTGGCGGACGAATCAGTTGCATCGATTTCTGCTGATGGACATCTCATCGCTCACTCTGTTGGAAAAACGACAATTACTGCTACTGTTTTTGGAATGTCAACCACAATTGATGTTGAAGTTGTAGCAAAGTATCCTACATTTACTAGAGGGATAAGTTCTGCACCTGGTTATATCGTAAATTCAGCAGGTTCAAAAAATGAGATAATTATTAATGCTATGTCAAGCGATGGGACGATAAATGATGTTACAGCTGATGTCAAATATACTAGTTCCAATCCGGAAGTAGCGGAAGTGACCGCTGATCATAAAATCTTAACGAAGTCTGAAGGAGCCGCAGTAATAATTGCGGAATATGATGGATTTAAAATTATTGTTCCTGTTATCGTTAAACCTTAAAGAATAGTTTGTATAATTGATGTTTAGATAAACTATACCTTTAAGATAAAAAATAGTCTGGTTTTTATGTTCACCCCACCCCCGTAAGTTAGCAATAATTACGGGGTATTTTTATGGGGAATATTGCTAATTCCTACTATTATATATTACTTTTATATTATCTAATTTCTTAATCATTATCATATAAAATACTAAATTGTTTTTATCAAAATAATTATAAGGGCAAGTTATCTTATTTTAAACCTGTATCCAAATCGGGGCAGTTTTTTTCTAATGCAGCTTTTACCACTGTTATTGGTGTGTAATAGCTGTATTTTTTAATGAATAAGCTGTTCATTCAATGGAAAATATAAACATGTTTATACAATAATTTACTAGTAGAGAAGGAGGTCTTGCTCGAATTATGAATAATGAAAAAATTTTCATAAGTGCAGCATTAATCCTCGTACTACTTTCCAGTTTATTTATGAACCATTTTATAATGATTTCAGCATTACTTGACATAGCCGGAAGAGATGCTTGGTTATCAGTAGTTATAGCTCTCCCATTTCTTTTAGTCTGGCTTTGTATTTTATATTACATCATGAGAAAAACGAAACAAAAATCTGTCACCCTACTGATAAAACAGAACTATGGAAATTTAGCCTTTTCTATAATAGTCATTCCATTATTAGCTTTTTTATTGATAAATACATACATTACTTTAAAGTCCATTTCATATTGGATCACAGTAATCTATTTACCGAAAACACCTACAATTGTAATTGAAGTATGTTTATTAATGATCTGCACTTATTGTGCTTATGCAGGATTATCATCCATTGCTGTCATATCAGTATTTTTTATTCCTTTTATTCTAATTTTTGATTTTTTTCTTAATGGAGCCAATATCCAATTTATGCATATAAATTGGATGAAACCGATGTTACAGAATGGTTGGAATCCAATTTTTAAAGGTAGCTTTTTTATTGCTGGAGGATATATCGAACTTTTGTTTTTATTATTAATTCAGCATCGAATTAACAAGGAAATAAGATTTTGGCAAATATTCTTTTTAGGAATTTTGATGTTAATATCTTCAATTTTCCCATTGTTTTATTCAATTTCATTATTTGGTCCTCAATTATCAGAAAAAATGCGCTACCCCGTTTATGAGCAATGGCGCCTTCTAGGAATTGGTCATTTTATTCAACACGTAGACTTTTTCTCTGTTTTTCAATTTATGTCATGTTCCTTTATAAGAATATCCTTAACTATATACATATTTGTAGATATTTTAAATATTAGATCAAAAAGCAGGTTAAAAAAAATGTTTTGGGCTTTAAGTTTTGTGTTATTAGTAGCCGTATGTATACCAGTAACGGATTTAAAACTCCATTCATTTATGAAACATAATTATGTACCTATATTTGTACCTGTTATCTTTTTAATATCAATTTTAATAGTACTCTTTGTCTTGAAAATTAAGGTGAATCTAAAAGGGGATGAGTCCCATATCTAAAGTAAATGAACAAAAAATAAGAAAACTTTTCAAAAATTGTGCAGATGTGCAAATAAAAGTACATCACTTAAATAATAATCCGAGAAATAAACGTGTGCTTTTTGTCTATTCTAGCGGAATGATTGATACCATACATATGAACCAGTTTGTATTACCTAATCTGCAAAATAATACTTTACAACTAATACCGTTAAATAGTAGTGAAAAGGATACTGAACAACAAATCACTCTAAAAGTTTTTTCTGGTGAATTAATTTTAATATTTGAAAATACAAATGAAATTTTTTCTGTCAATATATCAAATATTCCACAACGTCAAACTGAGGAATCAACTTACGAAGTTTCAATTAAAGGTGCTCGTGATGGTTTTACAGAATCTCTAGAAACAAATGTGGCATTACTTCGAAAAAGAATACCTAGTAACACTTTATGTAATGAATTATTTAAGATTGGTACACGAAGTCAAACTAGCGTTTCTTTACTTTATCTATCAGATGTAATAAATGAGAATATTATCGCTGAAGCAAGAAAGAGACTTAAGTCAGTTGAAGTAGAAATACTAAATGGAGTTTCTCCTCTTGAAGAATTACTATCAGACTCGCCATATACAATTATTCCATCTTTAACATATAGTACAAGACCAGATATGATCATCGAATCACTCCAAAGAGGACGATTTTGTATCTTAATAGATGGTGCTCCAGCTGCATTGATTGCTCCAATTAATATAAATTTATTACTAAAATCTGCTGAAGATATGTACATGCCTTATTACTTTGTTACACTTCAAAGGATACTAAGATATATGGGATTGTTACTTTCAGTATTACTTCCTGGTTTTTACATTGCAATGACTACATATCATTTAGACCAGATTCCTTTTCCAGCACTTGCAACAATTGCATTAAATTGTATTGGTATACCATTTTCTCCAGGGATGGAGTTAATTTTATTGGTCATTCTTTTTGAATTACTTCGTGAGGCAGGTTTGCGCTTGCCAAAATCAACAGGTCAAACTGTTACAGTGGTAGGAGGGTTAATAGTAGGAGATACAATGATTCGATCAGGACTTGCTTCTCCGAATGTAGTTGTCGTTGTTGCAATTACACTGATGGCTCAATTCTTAATTGTAAACCAGTCTTTTGGAAGTGCCGTTATTTTAATGAGAGGTTTATGTATTATTATGGGGTGTATATTAGGGTTGCCGGGTTTAATGCTTGCTCTTTTTTTAATATTAATCTATCTCTCAACTTTAAAATCTTTCGGAGTATCAATCATGTCGGCATTTAAAAATCCAATTGATAGTGACTACCTTAAAGATATTTTTCAATTGCCCAAACCATTTATGAGAAAAACACCAAAATTTTTATATACGAAACATGGACGAAAACAAGGAGAAGAATCAAATTGAAGCTGAAGCTTATTTTACTAATTGTTCCAATCTTACTTTTAGCCGGTTGTTGGGACCAAAAACAAATAAATCAAGTAACATTTGTCTCGGCTCTTGGTGTAGATTATGTAAATAATGAATATGTTTTATATGTACAAGTATTAGATTTTACAACAATTGGTAAATCTGAGCAAGGAAGTAGTGGAGCAGAAGGCCCTAACATTTGGGTTGGTAAAGGGAAAGGAACAACATTTTCACTGGCCTGGAACGACTTGTATAATAGCATCCAACAAGGGACAATCTTTGGTCAAATTAGTTCGGTTGTGTTTAAGGAATCTGCTTTGGGTAAAGAACAAATAGACGAATCATTAGATACATTTGAAAGGTTTATAGATGCAAGACTTACACCTTGGCTTTATACAACAAAAGAACCAATTGATAAAATTTTTGCAGTGCAACCAATGTTACCAAATTCACCAATTATGAGCTTATTACATTTACCTAATGAAAATTATGAAGAACATTCAATCATTTCACCGATGAAAATGGTGGAATTCGCCGGACTTTATAATGAACCTAGTTCATCAATTATCGTTCCAACACTTGGGGTAAATGAAGAATTGTGGAAAAAAGATGCCAAAAAAATGCCGATGATGAATGTAAATGGAGCTTTTGTGTTTCAGAATGCCAAAAAAACACAATGGATTTCAAAAGACGATTTAATAGGTTTACGTTGGACTGATCAGAATACTGTGATGACGCCTCTCTCTTTAAATGAAAAAAACGGAAAACTTAAAGCATTGCTTCCAATTGAGAAGCCAAATATAAAGATTCAGTCAAAAGTTAACAAATCAGGTGTTCCAAAATTTAAAATGAGTATTAAAGCACATGCATCTGTATCTCAGTTAAATTCCAAAATCAGCAATAGAGTACTACAAAATAAAGCAGAAAATGAAATTAAAAAGGAAATCCGTAAGACGTATTTGAAAGGATTAAGTAAAGATTTAGATGTATTCCATTTAGAAGAAGAACTGTTTAGAAATAACTATAAATCCTGGAAATCAATTAAAAAAAATAATAAATTTCCACTTACGTCCAATTCTCTTGGGACTATTAAAGTAAAGATTACAGTCATTGATCGAGAAGAAAAAGAATAAAGAATTTCTATTTGTTTCATTTATTATGGATATAATCCCTTCACATAACTATCGTAAAACTAAAATATAGTTGAGTGAGGGGATTAGTTAAAAATAATCTAAAGTAAAAAAAGTGTAAATATTATTTCAATTCGTTAGTAATATTATTACTTTCTATTTTAAATTGGTAAATGTCATTGACTAGATAGTTAATCAGTATTAATCTTATCCTTGCATTCAAGATATTGTATTTTCGAAGTTCACATAAAAGAATGAACGGTAAAGAATAATTGTTTACCGTTCATTCTTAATATGTTATAAATGTAAACAAGAGGTGGTGAGGAAGTATTGATTGTACTTAAAAATAGACTTTTAATAATAATTTAAGAATGAATATTCTCAAATGTTGTTTAAAAAGAATATCGGTCTCTTATTTCCGATTTAATACTTACATTCGTTATCAACTGTTTTGTAATTATATTCTCTGTCAGACAGTTTTTAAAAATTAGTGATTTTAACCGGTATAAGAAAAACCTCGTAACTACTACTTAATATTAAACTTAGATTAAATCAGTATATTTGTTATTAATTGTTTATAGTTTTAAAACATATCTATTATTTTTTCGAAAACAATATTAACATATGAAAAAAATTTAGAGGTGAAACTTTGAAAAACAATATTAAAAAATTATCGGTGATTGCTATTAGTAGTTTCATATTATTATCTGGTTGTATTGAAGTTAAAGCAAATAAAAATGATAATACAGTTATTAAAAACCATGAAAATACAATATCTAAAATAAAGAACAATGTAGCCACTGAAAATAATAATAATACAATATCTAAAATTAATAACAATGTGACCACTGTAAATAATAATACAGTATCTAATATAAAGAGCACTGTAAATGTTTCAAAATCTGATCCAATACTTGATGAACTAAATAAATTAACTCTTAAAGAAAAAATCGGACAAATGATGATCGCTGGTTTTGACGGAACAACATCAAGTAATGCAGATACTCTTTTAAAAAATTATAAATTAGGCGGCGTAATACTATTTGGAACTAATATAAAAAGTCCAAGTCAGTTAGTTAATTTAACAAATGGAATAAAAACTTACAATAAAAATAACAAGGTACCATTATTTATCGCTGTCGATCAAGAAGGTGGTAGGGTAAATCGAATGCCTTCAGTAGTTTTAAATACACCTTCTGCAAGAACGATTGGAAATAAAAATAATATGCAATACGCATATAATATAGGTAATATGATTTCAAAAGAGCTATCATCTTTTGGATTCAATACTGATTTTTCACCAGTTTTCGATATACAAAGTAATCCTAAAAATACAGTAATTGGAGATCGTTCGTTTGGTACAAATTCAACTATCGTTTCAAGTATTGGTGAGGGAATGATGGATGGAATACATAAAGGAAACACAATTCCTGTCATTAAACATTTCCCTGGGCATGGGGATACTTCAGTAGATTCTCATTTAGCACTCCCTATAGTGAATAAAGACTTATCAAGTTTAAAAAAATTTGAGTTAGTTCCATTCAATCATGCAATCAAAAATCATGCGGATATGGTGATGGTGGCCCATATATTAGTAAAAAAAGTAGACTCTAAGTATCCAGCATCTATGTCAAAGTCAGTTATAACAGATCTTTTACGAAAACAATATGGATATAATGGGGTAGTCATAACTGATGACATGTCAATGGGCGCTATAGCTAAACACTATAACTTAAGTAACGCAGCAGTTACCTCTATTAATGCCGGTAGTAATATTATTTTGATAGGACATGGAAATGAAAATGTTAAAATCATCTACAATAGCATCTATACAGCAGTTGAAAATCATAAAATATCAGAAGACACAATAAATAAAAGTGTCTATAAAATTCTATCTTTAAAACAAAAATATAAACTTAACAATAATAAAGTTCAACCTGTCAATGTTACAACTTTAAATAAACAAATTAAGAAAGCTGTTACTTATAACAATGAGACTAGTAATAAGCAGTACTTACTTTTGAAAAATATTTCGACGAAGGCTAATGAAGGAAAAATAATCAATGCAGAATTTAATGTAATGAATTCCAATATTGACCAGGTAAGAGAAAAATGGGGAAAAGAGGACAGTAGTGTATATGTGGCGGCCGCTAAAGGAACATACAACACATACACAAAGAGAAATGTAGTTGTTGGTTACCAAAAAGGCCATTTAATATTTGAATTACGCTCTTTTGATCCTCAATTAAAATCTTTATCTATTAATAATATAAAAAATTATTTTGGTTCACCTAGTTCAGAAGTTACTACCTCAAATAAGGAAAAAATACTTACTTATTCAATTGGATCAAAGAAGCTTAAATTTGTTTTTCCATTAAAAAAACAAATTGTAGTGGATCATTATTCGATATATAATCCAAATAATGTTATTAATAATATGAGTAATTAATTCTGGATTTATCAAATAAAACTAGCAGTCTTTAAACCTATTCCTGTATCGGAGTAGGTTTTTTGTTTTACCGAAATAATTTTATTGCCATTCTTTTTTATTGATAACTAAAATGAATCATTATGATAACGATAATGTCATTTACCATAAAAATATATCACTATATAATTATCTTAACATTTTAAATAGTCTAAATTCCCCTATTTTTATAGGTTTAATTCCGCTATCCTAAAATGAATTTTTTGTTAGAGGTGATGCAATCGATGAAAAAAAGAACTAGGTCGTTTAATGTAGGAACTTCAACTTGTATTTTTGCTTCAGCTTTATTAGTCCTAAATTCCCAATTTACTTTTGAACCTAAAATCGGTAGGGCACAAGAGACTAATCTAGATGATGCGATGACACGCGTTATAGTTGAAATGGAAGATACCCCTGCGATTCAAATTATGCAGAAATCAGATCATATAGGATCTTTATCCAGGACAACAGAAAGGAAGTTAAAAGATCAAATTGAAAGTTTAAAACAGTCACATGGGAAAGTGTTAGACGAAATAAAGGAAAAAATGATTCCATTCAAAAAGACTAACGACTATACGTTCACATTCAATGGAGTTTCATTACAAGTACCAAAAAGTAAAGTGAATGACCTACGTTTACTTCCAGGTGTAAAGGCTGTTTATCAGGATCAGCAATATCACTCAGACTTAACCAATAGTGTCCCATTGATTGGTGCTCCTGATGTTTGGTCTAAGCATGACCAGAATAATCAAGAAGTTACTGGAAAAGGTGTCACAGTCGCTGTGATTGACACAGGTGTAGACTATGATCATCCTGACCTTGGCGGAGCGTTTGGTCCAGGGCATAAAGTAGTTGGTGGATATGATTTTGTCAACAATGATAATGATCCTATGGATGACTATGGACATGGTACCCATGTCGCAGGCATCATTGCTGCGCATGGGAAATTGACAGGTGTGGCACCTGACGCCTCTATCACAGCCTATAAAGTCTTAGATAATAACGGATCAGGAACTACATCTAATATTATTGCAGGAATTGAAGCGGCTATTTCACCGGACAATCCATTTCCGGCTGATGTCATTAATATGAGCTTAAGTGGACCTGGTGATGGAAATGATCCAATCTCACAAGCTGCTCAAAATGCTGTTGATGCCGGTGTGGTTGTCGTCGCTGCAGCAGGAAATGCAGGACCTGGATATGGTACTATTGGTGCCCCAGCAATGGCTGAAGGTGTACTTGCTGTCGGTGCAAGTGTAAGTGGTATCAAAGTACCTGACGCGAAGATGGTAGCACCAATTGACGAGAATTTATCTGTAACTCGCCTTGGGTTTACCGCTAATCCATCTGAAACAGCAATTACAAGTGATTTGATAGATGTTGGTGATGGTGGAACCGAAAATTATAACGGGTTAGATGTAAAAGGAAAGATTGTCTTAATTCAACTACCACTAGGTTCAGATGGACGTACAGAAGCGATTACTGCACAAGAAAAAGGGGCAGCCGCTGCGATTTTTTTCCAACCCGAGCAAGTTGGACCCGTTTTTAAATTAGGGGATACACTTCCAAGTCAATATACATCCAACTCCTATGAAGAGTTACAAACACAACATCAATTCATGACAGGTTCTACTGAAGACGGCCAGTTAGAATCGTTAGTTGCTATGAAAATTGATGGAACAAAAGCTGGTGAATTAAAGTCATATTTGACAAAAGGACCTGTTAAAATTACGATTTCAGGCAAAGACATAACGGATCAAATTGCAAACTTTAGTTCACGCGGTGATTCTGAATTACGGGCTAAACCTGATTTAGTTGCTCCAGGCGTCGAAATTAATTCGACCTACATCAAGACAGATAGTAATGATTCAGGTTATACAAGATTAAGCGGGACAAGTATGGCTGCTCCTCATGTGGCGGGTGCAGCTGCACTTCTGAAACAACTTAAGCCGTCATGGAATGCTAGTGAAATTTCAGGCGCATTAAAAGAGACTGCTAAACCACTAGCATCATATGATGTGCTTACACAAGGGACAGGAAGACTTGATGTAAAGGCGGCAGCGGATACCAATGTAATAGCCTCTCCTAATGTATTAAATTTAGGATTAGCTGATTTAAAAGACTCGGAGATTAATAGAAACGCATCATTAACTTTAAATAATCCAGGAGATGTAGCCGTTGATATGGATTTCTCCATTAAAGAGGATATAAAATCCGGAGCTAAAGTAACTGTGAACCCTTCACATATTCATATTAATTCAGGTCAACAGGTAAATGTTGGGTTGAATATTAATTTAAAACGTCCGGATCAAGATACGAATATCTCAGGTTGGGTAGAAGGTAATATCCAATCTGTAAAAGGATCGCAGCATATACGCGTGCCATACAAGTTAATTGCAAGACATTTTAAAATTACTGCATCACCGGATCCTGTTGGATCAACAGTAAAAGACACAACAGCCTATATTTACAGCCCGGTTAATCTAACACAAGCTCCTAATGTCACAGTACATACTCCAAGAGGGAAAACAATTGAAGTTGAAGCTGTATTAGATCATGACCGTTGGTGGAAAGCGAATGTTCCAACAAATGAAGTAGGAATATATCGAATTGATGCAAGTACGATCGTCAAAAATTCTGCAAATGATGATTCAACAATAATAGGTTCTAGCTTTTTGGAAAAATTACCAAAAGAAAATGAAAACGTTTCATCCTGGAATTCTATTGGGCCATACTCTAATGCAGGACTGATGAATATTGATTTGAAAAATGCTAAGAACATGACAGTTTTACCTTCATCTACTTTATCTTTATTCCGTACTGAAGATAAGGCAGAAACTTGGCATGAGTATCGAAATTTCCCTGTAGCTGGAGGAGTAGCAACTAATCTAGTGGTTGATCCAACTGATGAAAAAAATATATATGTGGCAATTAATTCAAAATACAATGATCTAACTTATACTGGTAAAATAGTAGCCAGCCAAGACGGAGGAAAATCATGGAAGACATTATCTTTTCCGGATATAGAAATATCTGATTTACAAATTGATAATAGTGGACAAAAGTTGATTGCTATTTCGAGGAATGAAGTATATGTCAGCACGGACAGAGGATTAAATTGGGTGCAGCTACCTGGTTGGTGGGGAATGCTTACTAAAGCTAAACTACTAAATAACAACTTATATATTTCAACAGGTTATGAAGGGCTTTACGTATTTAAAGATGTATTCTCTGGTTCAGCTACATCTGAACTATTGTATCAGCCTCCATTTCCTTATAGAACTACAAAAGAGATTGTAGGAGATGGAAATCTCTTAGTTACTAGTACTTTCGGTGGTGGATTGTATGCTTCATATAATAATGGGAAAGATTGGAAGGAACTAACACACTCCGATCTACCATTTAATAATGTATCTCGTTTAGAAATTCTTGAGGGTGATATTTATGTAGGGACAGCCTATGATGGAATATTGGTTAGTCACGATAAAGGAAAAACTTGGGAAACATGGAAAAAACCTCTTCCTGGGTATAACTCATTCGAAATCGATTTTGAGTTAGGTGGTAAATCTTCTCCTAAAGGTATCCGACCAATTTATGTATCTTCTGAACAAGCAGGGATATATGGAACTCAGGATAAAGGTGAATCATATAAACGAATCGGTATTCCTGGGGCAACGGTTTATGACTTGGCTATTACACGGAATTCTAAAGGATATCAGTTACTTGCTGGAACTGACTCCAACACATACATGACAGCATTACCTCTTCAAAACAAGATTGATTCAGAATGGGGTGCTGCGGAAGGTGAAGGTAGATTTGGAGAGCAAGTGTTTAAAATTGCTACTTCTCCAACAGAATTGAATGTAGTTTACAAAATACGCTATAGTGCGATTGGGACTATGAATGTATATCAAAGTAAAGATGGCGGAGAAAAATGGGATCAAAAATTTGTAGATAGTGGAGTCCCAACTGCTATGCTGATTAACCCGGCCGACTCCAAGCAAATCGTTATTTCTTATACAATTCCAGGAACTAATGAATTAGGAATCTATATTAGTAAAGACGCTGGAGAGACTTGGAAAAAGATTAAGCAAGAACACAAATTTACAGCTTTAACATCCGCTGATCCTCATGATCCAAACAGGATTTGGGCAGGTGGAAACGATGGTCTATTCTTGTCTAAAGATATGGGTCAGACATTTGAAAAAATTCAAAACGTTCCTATAAGCAGTATTGCAATTGATTCACACAATCCAAACCATCTAATACTCGGAGGAAACCATCTATATATTAGTAGTGACGGTGGAAAAACTTTAGAAATGGCAAAAGGTGCGGGTACCGCTGAACTCAACATGTATGTAAATGATATTATCGTTTCACCTACTCAGCATAATACTGTTTATGCAGCCTCAGGTTCTTTTTATGAATCAGGACTACTTAAAGGAGGTCGAGGTGTGTTAAAAAGTGTGGATGGAGGAAAAACTTGGACAAATCTTTCCAAGGATCTCGAAAATAGAAATGCTATAACACTTCAACTTTCTCCAGACGAGGAATATTTGTTTGTCGGTACACAAGGTGGCAGTGTTCAGCGATTAAAATTACCTAAACATCAACAGTAAGAAACTTCATTAAAAAAAACATTCCTTACTTCATGAAGTGGGGAATGTTTTTTTGTATAAGCTGTCAGGATTTTATTAAGGAATCTTCAGTATCTCCTACATAAAGACCTTTTTCATTCAAAAGTGAAAGCAACAAGTCTATGAAATTTCTAGCTGCAGCGCCAATATACTTTTCTTTGTGATGTACAATAGCAACTTCCTTACTAATTATAGGATTTACTATTTTAATAACTTTAAGTGATTCAGTATTCGCCGAAGCGAGAAGAGCATTGGGAAGTATAGTAGCTCCAATACCAGCTTTCACGATACTTAAAATAGAATGAGCATCATTTAATTCTATGATTGGTTGAATGTCAAATCCCTTAGACGTAGCGACTTCATTAATAAATTTTCGGCAATTGTAGTTATTTGGACATAAAACAAGTGGAATATCTTTGATTTCTTCAAATTCAACAATATCCCTTTTTGCCCAATGATGGTCAAAAGAAACTGCTAAATATAATTCTTCATTATATAAAGGGATACTTTTTAACTGTTCATTCTCTAAAGGCAAGAGTGTCAAAGCTATATCGATTTCATTTTGAATAACTTTTTCTTCAATATTATCTAACTTAATGATCTTCATTTGTAAATAAGGATGCATTCTGTGAAGCTCTAAGAATACTAGAGAAGCCAACTTACTTAACTCCCCAGACATTACTCCAACAACCAATTTTCCTCTTTTTACTTTTTGAAGCTCTCCAATTTGTTCATAGATAAATTCTATATTGGAAAATATTTTATCGGATTCTTCTTTTAAAATTTTTCCCGCTTCAGTAATAGCAATTTTTTTACCTAAGCGATCAAATAAACGAACTCCTAATTTATCTTCAAGGGCTCTCATTTGACGGCTTAAAGCAGGTTGTGATATTCCTAATTTTTCTGCTGCTCTTGTAAAATGTAATTCATCACAAATAGCCAAAAAGTATTCTATTTCCCTTAATTCCATTAAATTTACTCCTCATTAGTTTTATAAAGTAAAAGAAACATTAAATGAAGAAGGTTATGACAATAAAACTTACTAAAGTTTTTATCTTAAATTCAAGATACTCACTCGATAAACCATCATATAACGTTATGATTTCGAAGATGGTTTCCACATTTTCATTATAAAAATGCTGTGAAAATTTAAAACATCCATTTTGGAACTTTTTAGCCCATCCACTAATTTTCGGCGATTGTGTTTATTAGGAACATAAGCCAAATGGAATGCAATTCAACAATGTTCAAAATAAAGGAACTTCTAATAATCTTAGTTATTTAATATTTTTTTTGAGAATTTTCGTTCTAATATAAGAGATCTTCCCTAACTCCTCTACAAAAAAGCTAGCGATAGTCTCTATTTTTCTATAGGTTATAATTTAATTTCTCCTCATATATATTATATAACATTTTGAGAATGAACGGTAAATAACTACTTTTTACCATTTGTTCTAGGATTTTCATTGCAACCTGATTAATACCATAAAACGAATGAAAGATTTGGTTACTTCAATGGATTCTAATTTAGATATTTAATTATTAAAGATAGCTTCTTTTAAAATTTATCCAATACATTAAGTAAAATTTTGAAAATAAGCTAATGATAAAAATGGAAATTTAAATTTATTCTAAACTCTATAAGTCATAAGGTGGTATACATGCGTAAAAGATTTTTAATCATACTATTTACTTTTTTACTCTTATTTTTACTTCCATCCATTACAACTTTTGCATTCGTAATATATGAAGTTAAACCCGGAGATAGTTTAAATAAAGTTTCCTCACAATACAAACTAAATGTAAAAAACTTTGCTCAATTAAATGGACTTGAAAAAAATGATAAACTGGTTATCGGCCAAGCAATGATCATTCCAGGGTCAACATATTATGTTAAAGGAAATGAATCGTTATGGGATATTTCTTACAGACATTCGATTAGTGTTCAGTTATTGAAATCCAAAAATAAGTTAACAAATGATAATATAAGTCCTGGACAAAAATTGTTTATTCCGTCAACTTCAAAAAAGAAAATATGGACAGGAACTTATTTTATACCTAAAAATAAAAAAACGGATAATTGGATGCTTGACCATTATAAAAAAACTTTAACAAGTATTTTTATTTTTGAATATCATTCAACTAAACAAGGAAATTTGATTAAAGTAAAAGAAAATGGCGCGATTAAACAAGCATGGAAAAAAGGTATAACACCTTATGCGACCTTTACTAATATTAGTGAAAAAGGTTTTGATCCAAACTTATTACATAATCTTATAAGTAATAAAACTTTACGAAAAAAACTAATTTCAAATATCTATACATTATTAGATCGAAATGATCTTAAAGGAATCAATTTGGATTTAGAAATGGTTAAACCTAATGACCGAGTATACCTTAATCAATTTATTAAAGAACTATCAGTTAAGCTGCATCGTTCTAAAATGGAACTTCTAATTGCGATGCCCCCAAAAGAAGCAGATAATATTCCAAGTTATTATTATGCTTATGATTACAAAACATTTGGAAAATATGTTGATAAGATGTTTATAATGGCTTATAACTGGCATTGGTCGAGCAGTCCATCCGGTCCTATAGCTCCCATACAAAATGTGAGAAAATCTCTACAATATGCTACAAGTGTTGTACCAAAATCAAAAATATTACTTGGAATTCCTCAATATGCATACGATTGGCCAATAACAGGTGACATCCGAACAGGGAGTGCTATTTCCACACAAAACGCGATTAATATATATAAGAAATATAAAAGCCAAGTCTACTATGATCAAGATGCATCGGCACCAGCATTTCGTTATATAGATAATAAAGGAACACAACATGAAGTATAGTTTGAAGATCCTCGAAGTTTACTTGCAAAATTTCAGCTAGTAAAAAATTTTAATTTAGCTGGATTAGGGTGCTGGCATATAGGGATAACAATGCCACAAACAGAAGAAATATTATTAAATGAATTCTGGATTCGATGAAATTTTTACAAATTGATGATAAATTAGAGAAGAACTTTTTAAATAAAGTTCTTTTTTTAATTTTTTTATTCAAATAAGAATAAGTGCTCAATGTACTAAGTTGGTTTGCTTTCAAAAAGATAAATCAGTAATTGCACTTATAGTACCTTATTATTCGGTGAGTCTTGTTCGTCCCATTGACCCATTAAAATCTCAACTTTATAATAATCATGGAATTGTCCATTATTTTTAATAACCTCAAAATGAAACGTAATGAACCTCTGTATAGATGCTTATATTAAGATAAAATAGTAAGCATTTTATTAAAAAACAATGAGTAATTAGTTATAAAATTTCAGTATTGTTTTATTGAATATACAAAGATTATTTATAAATATGCTATAATCTTTCAAAAGGAGGTACGAACGTGGCCAGACATAAAGAATATGACGAAAAAGAAGTTTTACAAAAAGCAATGGAGCTATTTAGGCATCAAGGTTACGAAAAAACCTCATTGCAAGATCTAGTTTCTCATATGGGGATTCATAGAAGAAGTTTATATGATACATTTGGTGATAAACATTCATTGTTTATCAAAGCATTAGAACTTTATAATAACAATGTAATGAAAAATATGAATTTAAAAGCTAAGAAATCATTATCTGTAAAAGATGCTATTAGAAGTATATTAGAAATAGTAATTACAAAAGATGATAAAAAATCAGTAGGTTGTTTAACAGTGAATAGTGCGGTTGAGTTGTGTTTACATGATCAAGTTGTAGCTGAAATTGTTGAACAAAACTTTTCTAAAACTGAAGAAATTATTTTTGATTTACTAGTTCTTGGACAAAATTCGGGTGAAATAGCTAAACATCATGATTTAGAAAAATTATCTCAGTTTATTCATAATTCTTTTGTGGGATTAAGAGTATTAACAAAAACAACTAACGATAAAAATAAGTTGAAAAATATAATTGATATGACACTATCTATATTAGATTAATTCTCTAATTAAAGTGTATAAAAAGAGTTAACTAATCCCAGTTAATACCTTTTCATTATTCAGTTTGTAATGATTTTAGAACGAATGGTAAAAAATGATTATTTATCGTTCGTTCTCAATATGTTATATTAATATACATGAGAAGAACACATGAGAAGAAAATAAATTATAACGTTTAGAAAAATATAGTTTATCGCTTTTTTTGTAGAGTAGTTAGAATCCAACAAACTATAAATTTTTTTTGTTCATTTGAGAATGTTCGTTCTTGAATAAATAAAGGAAATTATTATTTACTAATTATCTAGACAAAAATAGAAAATGAGGAGATCACGAAAATGGAAATTTCGAAACAAATTGCATTAATTACAGGAGCAAATAGAGGCCTAGGTCGTCATCTTGCACAGGAACTACTAGTTAGAGGAGCAAAGGTTTATGCAGCGGCTAGAAATCCAGAATTAATTAATCTTCCCGGAGTCATTCCAATACAGATTGATATTACTGATGAAAAATCAATCGCTGCAGCAGCTGAGATTGCTAATGATGTTACATTACTAATCAATAATGCTGGATCGAATACTGAGGGTACATTACTAGATGGTTCAATGGATAAAATTCGATTAGAGATGGACACTCATTTTTTCGGCACTCTTTCGATGATAAGAGCATTTGCTCCGAAAATGGAGAAGAATGGAGGAGGAACAATTCTTAATATTCTATCCGTTCTATCTTGGTTGAGCTTGGACGGAGGAGGAGCTTATCAAGCAGCGAAATCTGCAGAATGGAGTATGACGAATACGTTCCGCTTGGTCTTAGCTCCTAAAAATATACATGTTTCTGGGTTGCATGTAGCGTATATGGATACAGACATGACAGCGAACATAAAGGCACCAAAGGCTAATCCTACTAATATTGCAAAGATAGCCATAGACGGTATAGAAGCTGATAAATATGAAATTTTAGCAGATGATTTAAGCCACATGGTACTGCAAAATTTATCTGGTGGTGTAAAAGCGATATACCCACAATTATTTAAACAATAAATAAGTATTGGTAAGACTTCGTATAAGAGAGTAAAAAGCAAAAAGATTGTTTGAATCAAATTTCTTTTGAACTGCTAAGGGACGTTTAGTGGTAGGTTGTAATGAAGTAGATATGAAATCAGACTAATACTGTAAAATTACTGGGCTTAGACCACCAATCTAACAATGATTGGAGTAAAGCTTTGGATAGGAGTTAACACCATGAAAGACAAAATCGTAATGCCGTTATGGACGTTTGGATTGTTCATCGTCGTTATGAACACAACAATGTTTAACGTCACTGTTCCAAGCATAATTAAAGATATCGGGGTTTCGACGTCTCTTGGATCTTGGATTGTTTCAAGTTACTCAATAGGATATGCATTATCAACACTGATTTACAGCAGGCTATCAGATGTATTGACCATTCGAAAGATGCTGTCAGTAGGTCTCATAATAATGGGACTTTCATCCATCTTCGGCATCTTCGCAACGAATTTTCAAACTTTGCTTATTGTTCGGATTGTTCAGTCCGCTGGAGCCGGCGTAATGCCAGGACTTGGACTTGTTATAGTTAGCAGGTATATTCCTTTTGAAAAGCGAGGCAGAGCAATTTCAATGATTTCGGCTGGATCTGCAATGGCATTTGGACTTGGACCAATTGTCGGTGGGTTGATAAGCGAGTACATCGGATGGAACGAGTTATTTACTGTTTCTTGTATTGTAATTCTTCTTCTCCCGATTTTGTTACGCCAAATCCCTAAAGAGGAGCCAAAGCCTTTCCAGTTTGACTTGACTGGTGTTAGCCTGACAGTCGTTAATGCGGTGGCTCTTCTGACCGCCGTTACGCAGCGCTCAACTACTTGGTTGCTAATCGGATTGATATCCATCGAAGTCCATACTTGGCATCTCAAACGCAAGAAAGAATCATTCATCAATCCGGAACTTTTTACAAAGTCAACTTACCGAAAACTACTTTTTGTTGGTTTTAGCATTCTTGTTCTGAATCTTGGTAATTTGTTTTTAATGCCTCTGGCACTTGCTAACTTATTTGGAAAAACTCCGTTGGCTATCGGACTTACAATCGCACCAGGAGCCGTTTTATCAGCTTTACTCATGCTGTTCGTCGGACGCTGGATCGACAAGTTCGGAAGCGTTCGGTTTTTACTTGTCGGTCATGTCATTTTAGCACTTGTTTTGATTGTCTTTTGGACGGACCTCAGTCAATCACCGACTGTCATCTTGTTTGGATACTTATTTTTCTCGCCAGCGCTTTCTATTACGTTAGCATCGTTAAACTACGAAACGACGCGCATTTTGCCTACTAAGTTGATCGGTTCTGGCATGGGACTCATGCAGTTGATGCAGTTTTTTGGAGGTGCTTTTTCAGTTGCGGTTTCCGGTATGTTACTCGCGTTTCAAAAAAAGAATCCGCTGGTCAGTAACTATGAAAATGTATATGGCATTTTAATTGTAGTATGCATTATCTCGTTATTCACGCTTCTATTATATGTTATACCTGACCGTCAGTCCGAGTCTTGAAGAAGTAGCCATCTGAAAAAGCAAGGGTAGAAAAACAATATCTTTCACTTTACTTTAAAGATAAAGTTGTTTAATTAAAATTTCAGTATTTATAGAAATACAGAATCTTATTTCGGTATCTATGCAAATATTAAAATTAATAATATTTAGGGGGAAATATTGAATGTCGAATACAGCAAAGATTTATATTTTAGCATTGATCAGTTTTTTAGTAGGAACTTCTCAATACATTATTTTAGGTATTTTGGATAAAATGGCATATGCTCTAGGTGTGTCAATTTGTGCAGCCGGTCAATTAATAACTGTTTATACATTAGCCTATGCAATTGGTACACCGATCCTAATGGTATTAACAGCCAAAATGGAAAGACGAAAATTACTAATCTATACTTTATTTGTTTTTATCTTAGGGAATTTACTTTCAGTCATTGTTCCAGGGTATTGGTTATTTATGATCGCTCGTATTATTATGGCATTAAGTACAGGTGTAGCAGTCGTTACAGTTTTAAGTATTGCGGCAAAAATTGCACCCGCAAATAAGAAGGCAAGTTCAATTGCATCAGTTGTCATGGGATTTACAGCGTCATTAATTATTGGTGTTCCGATCGGACGTTTTATTTCATCAACTTATGGATGGAAATTTGTATTTATCGGTATCGCATTATTAGTTTTACTTGTTATTTTAATTGTTTTAAATACAATACCAAAAATGAATGGTGGTGTTTCAATACCTTTAACGAAACAAATTGCATTGTTCAAAAAACCCAAAAATGCTTTAGCATTATCAATCACATTTTTCATAATGACAGGATACGGGATTATTTTTACTTATTTATCACCATACCTTGTAAAAACAGTAGGAATGAGTGATCATCTTTTAAGCATTACTTTACTGGTTCTTGGAGTTGCAAGCTTATTTGGTTCAAAAATAGGTGGTTTAAGTGCCGATAAAAGAGGTGTAATATTCACCTTAAAAAGAGGGTTACTTGTAAACATAACATCACTAGTAGCTCTATCATTCGTTTCACATTCAATTATTGTAGTATTTATCATTTTGGTAGTATGGTCATTTTCAGGCTGGTCATTAGGTGCAACTCAGCAATATAATTTAGCAACGATCTCACCTGAATCATCAGATGTGATGTTAGGACTTAATCAATCGATGATGCAATTAGGTTTTGCCGTTGGTGCAGGTTTAGGTGGAATAATTGTGGGGCAAATATCATTATCTTCAATTGTTTGGTTTAGTACAGTAAGTGTTGTATTTGCAAGTTTTACAACATTTGGATTATCACGTTTCTTAACTAAAAAGGTAGTCAACCAAGATATTACAGTAGAAAAGGGAGCTTGATCAACCGGTAGTACTAATTCAATATTGTTTTTGTTGTTAATTCTCAAATATATTATAAATATATTAGTAGGAAGTATTAATCCATAAAATTACTGTGCTGTATAGCCCCCATCAACAAGAAGGGTTGTACCATTTATAAAACTAGCATCATCACTTGCTAAAAATAAGACAGCCTTTGCTATTTCTTCTGGTTTTCCAAGTCTGCCTTGCGGGTGAAGAGAAGCTAAATATTCTTTTTTTTGCGGATCAATACTTTTTAGTAGAGGTGTGTCAATATACCCAGGACAGACCGCATTTATACGAATACCTTCTTTTGCATAAGCTGTACATAAGTTTTGAGTTAGTAGTTTTACAACACCTTTTGAAGAGGAATAAGCTGTAACGCTTGGCAATGTCACAAAGCTATGGATCGAACCTGCATTAACAATGACACCACCTGTGCCTTGTTTAATAAACTGTTCAATAGCATATTTATCAGATAGAAATACTCCTGATAAGTTAATATCAATGATTCGTTTCCAGTTTTCAAATGACAGTTCAAGTGCGGGTGCATCATTGGCAATTCCCGCATTAGCATACATAATATCCAGTTTCCCGAATTGATTCACGGCTTCATTTATCAACTGTTTAATATCTTCTTCTTTTGATACATCAGTTTTAACAAATAACGTATCATATCCTTTGGAATTTAATTCGATTGATAAGTCATTACCTCGCTCTGAAAAGTCAGCTATGATCACTTTAGCGCCTTCCTCAACAAAGAGACGAACTGTTGCTTCTCCAATTCCACTAGCTCCACCTGTTACAATTGCTACTTTGTTTTCAAGTCTCATTACAAATACTACCCATTTACTTATAAAGTCATATTTAATACGAACAATGAATTCTTGTTATTAGTTTGAAATCGGATTCAATAATATTCAATTCCTTGCCGCTCCCAATTTACTACAATCATTTTGAGAAACAATCACTTATGTTTTCCTGAACCGTCCAAGCACTTCAAGGGTTTGTGAGATGTTTACAAAAGCATTCGGATCAATCATTCTGATGGCATGTTTTGTTTCATTCAATTCGAATCTAGTAATGACAGTTGTAAGGACTTTTTTTGGTTTATGTGAGTAGGCACCTTCAGCATTATGTACTGTAATTCCTCTTAGATGTAAATGGATAAGGGCGTCTATTAATTCGTCTCCCTTCTCAGTAACAATTCTTAAGGTTAATTTGTTTTGGGTTGTATATACCATATCGACTGCACGACCAGCTACATAGATAGTGATCATGGTATATAAAGTGATAGTCCATCCAAATATAAAACCAGAAGCACAAACTACAAATAAATTCATACATGCACTCAAAAATCCTACCTGCATATTCTTTTTTTGAGAAAGAATCAGACTAACTATATCCGTCCCACCTGTTGAACCACCATGCTTGATGATCATACCGACAGAAGTTCCATAAAGAGCGCCTCCTATAATAGAAGAGAGTAAGATATCATTGCTTATTGCATGGATAGGTATTATTTTTAAACTTAAAGATAGAACAGCAACTGAATAGATAGTAAATAGGATAAATCTTTTTCCAAGATTTTTAATACCCAATAGGAATAAAGGAATATTAATAATGAAAACAATCCAACCAGTATTTACATGTAAAAAATGATGAATCATAAATGCAATTCCGGTAACTCCACCGGATGCCAATTTATGAGGGATAAGAAAAGTGTTATAGGCAAATCCAAAAAGTATGGAGCATAAACCGATTAAGATGACTTGATATATTAATCGAAACAACATAAACACCTCTAAAAGTTTCTATTAAAGTTAGTATGGATAATTTACGTTTTTATAATTATAAAAATATCTATTAGCATAATTAGTATAAAAAGAAATAATTGATATAAGCAGCTTAAACTGAAGGAGAGGGGAAATTGGATTTCTTTAAAAAGATTTAGAGGGGATTTATTACATAAAGCAAGTATTCCAGTGATAATACAACTAATCTTACCTATTAAACATATAAAAAAATGAAAAAGGTTTGAAATAATCTTAGTTAGATCAAACCTTTTTCTTTATTAAGAGCATTTATTATATTCTAGTTATGAACAAACTGTTGAATAGAAAACATTAAACAAAAGCTGGCATTTATTAGTTTTAATTATTTATTATTTTTATCTTTATTAATGTTATTAATATTTATATCATCAATTTTATCAACTTTATGTTTTACCCCATAACCTTTATTTACTGTTAAAACAAAAGCACCGAATACAACAAAGATTATGATTCCACCTATAACATATACAGCTGTCATTGACATAAAATTACCTCCAAGTTTATTTTAATGCTCCAGATAATTAATCATTTATATCGTATTAGGCATATCCCCAAACCATACAGAGTAAGGTACCGAATACGGTAACTAGTGCGATTGATAATGCGTAAAAGATATTTGTATAAATAGCTCCTTTTTCTCTTGTTTCACCTGCATGCATAAACACTACTAATTGAAGACTCGCTTGTAAAAATGCTGTTACAAGCAATATTGTCATCCCAACTGCAAATGACAAGTTAAAGAAGTAAACTACAAGTGCAATGCCAGTAAGTATCATTGAAAAAGCAAAACCTTTAACTTGCTTAAGCGGAAATAATTCTTTCATGTTACATCAATCCTTTCAGATAAACAAAGCTAAAAATGAAGATCCATACAACATCTAAGAAATGCCAATAGAGTGAAAAGATAAATGTTTTATTAGCAATTTCTGGAGTGATTCCTCTTTTTCGAATTTGTAACATGATAAATAATCCCCAAAAAAATCCAAGTATTACATGGGCTCCATGTGTACCTAAAGTTGTTAATAGAATCGCTGTAAATGCGCTTGTTTGTAATCCTGCACCCATATGCATATAATGTGCGAATTCTGATATCTCAAAACTTACAAATACTAAACCAAGAATCAGTGTGATTGCAAGAAATGAGATTACTGCTTTTTTTCGACCAATACGCATCGCATGAATTGCTAATCCTATAACAAAGCTACTCGCTAATAAAACAAACGTTTCAATTAATACAGGTGTAATTTCAAAAATGTCTGCCCCTGTAGGACCATGTCCAGTACGATTAACTAATGTGAAATAAGAGGCAAAAAGAGTTCCGAAAAGCATGATTTCTGCACCTAAAAAGATCCAAAAACCTAATATATTTATTTGATTTTGCTCTGTACTATATTCTAAAGGGAGTGATTTTATTAATTTCATCGTTTAAGCACCTCTATATTCATTTTCGTTTTCTTTAATTGTTTCTACTGGAATATAGTGGCCCTTATCAATTTCAAAGGAACGAAGACCCATACAAACAAATATTGCTATTGCAGAGACAATTACTGGAATCCACATTGAAAAGACAAATGAGAATCCAAAAACAAATAGAATGCAGCCCATGATAAAAGGTGCGCCACTATTATTCGGCATATGAATTTTATCAATATGCCCTTTAAAAATAGGTATTCCTAATTTCTTCGCATCCCAAAATGCTTCAATTGAATGTACTTCAGGCGTAATGGCGAAATTATAAGAAGGAACTGGACTATGAGTAGCCCATTCTAAAGTACGAGCATCCCATGGGTCTGAGCTAATTTTTCTAGATGCATAACGAACACTATAATAAATGTTATACACTAGTAAGATAAAACCGATCGCCAATCCGATTGCTCCAATAAAGGATAATAAATTTAATGGACCAAATCCTGTAGACTCTGAATAAGTATACATACGACGAGCTTGCCCATTTAATCCTGTAAAGAACATTGGGAAAAATGTTACGTTAAAGCTAATTGCGATAAACCAAAATGCCCATTTTCCAATTCTTTCATTTAACATAAAACCAAACATTTTAGGCCACCAGTAGGTAAGTCCAGCAATCATGGCAAAAACGACACCAGGAATGATCGTGTAATGGAAATGGGCTACTAAAAACATCGTATTATGGTATTGATAATCAGCAGCAGACATTCCTAGCATCACACCAGTAACCCCACCAATCGTAAAGATCGGAATGAAGCCTACAGAATATAACATAGGAACGGTAAAAACGATTTTTCCTCTCCAAAGTGTAAACAGCCAATTAAAGATTTTTATTCCAGTTGGAATGGCAATTGCCATTGTTGTAATCGAGAATATACTATTCGTTAATGCACCTTGACCCATTGTAAAGAAGTGATGAGTCCAAACTAAGAATGATAGAAACGAGATAATTAACATGGAATAGACCATTGATTTGTATCCGTATAAGTTTCGACGTGCAAATGTGGAGATGATCTCACTATAGACACCAAAAGCAGGTAAAACTAGGATGTATACTTCTGGGTGTCCCCAAATCCAAAAAAGATTTGCCCAAAGCATGTCCATCCCACCATTTGTCGTTGTAAAGAAATTTGTACCGAATAGTCTGTCCATAGTACCCATCAAAAGTGCCACTGTTAAAACAGGAAATGCAAATATTACAATCACATTTGTAGTTAGAGCAGACCAAGTAAAAATCGGCATTTTAAAGAGTGTAATACCCGGTGCTCTCATTTTTAAAATCGTTGTGACAAAATTAATTCCAGAAAGTAAAGTACCAAGTCCAGCAATTTGCAGTGCAATCATATAGTAGTTTGTACCAACGGATTTACTTAGTTCATTACCAGCTAGTGGGAAATATGATGTCCATCCTGCATCTGGAGAGCCACCAATTACAAATGAGATATTTAATAACATCGCCCCCATAAAAAACAACCAAAAGCTTAGTGCATTTAAACGTGGGAATGCTACATCACGTGCACCAATTTGAAGCGGTACAACAAAGTTCATAAGAGCATAGATAAATGGCATTGCCATAAAAATAATCATGACAAGGCCATGAGTCGTAAATATTTCGTTATAATGCTGTGCATCTAATAGCGTATTTTCGGGAACGGCCGTCTGAGCCCGCATCAAAATGGCATCGACACCACCACGGAAAAGCATTAGCAAAGCAGATAGTAGATACATTATCCCAATTCGTTTATGATCAACAGTTGTTAACCATTCTCTCCATAAATAACCCCATTTTTTGAAATAGGTTAAACCAGCTACAATAGCAATTACAGTTACCCCAATAGCGATCATCGATGCATAAATAGCAGGATTTGGATGTGGAATCGCAAATCGATTGAAAAATTCCATAATATATGAACTCCTTTAACTACATTTAAATTTGAAAATGACCGAAAGATTAATCACTAGAGTGTTTTGAATGCATATCCATTTCAGAGTCCATTTCATTTTCACTAGAGTGATGTTTATGACCTCCTTCATTTGGAGGTAAGTACTCCAAATGAGTTCCAGTAAACGTTAATTCACTAAGGTGACCTGGTTTTAACAACAGTGTGAACTTTTCTTTCGTTAGAGGTGAAGCTGTTTTTTTAACATCTTTGACCCATTCATTAAATTTGTTTTCAGGCACCGCTTCGACATTAAACGTATTTTCAGCAAATCCTTTACCACTGAAATTTGCATTACGTCCCATATATTCACCTGGAACATCAGCAGCTAAGTATAAAGTATTGACCATGTCTGACATCGCGTATTTTTGTCCCCCCAATTGTGGAATCCAAAAACTTGTGATTGGCCCATCTGAATATAATTTAAATTCTAGTGGTCTATTTGTAGGAATATATAAATAGTTTACGGTCTCAATATTTTCTTCAGGATAGCTGAAATGCCATTTCCAATCAGATGATGTAGCGTAAATTATTAAAGGTTTTTTATTTGCGTATCCAGTTGGGGCAGACTCTACCTTATTGTTGCTTTGTACCGAAACGATTGAAAGAAAAATAATGATCAATACTGGAATCCCGACACAAATTAATTCAACCAATACACTACCTTTAATTTTAGGAGGTTCATAATCACTACTCTGTTTAGAGGAACGATATTTAAAAAGCATATAACCTAAAATAAGGAAAACGACCAAGACAATAAATGACATAATCCAAATGGATAACATAATATCTTTAGCTTGAGTTTGAGCTTGAGGTCCTTTAGGATCTAACACCTTTACTGGCTCGCAACCAGATAACAAAATGAGAATAGAAATAAAAATAGTTTGTAAGGTCCATTTATTCTTCATGAACAAAATCCTTTTCAATTTTTATTTTCATAACGTCATTATTGAGTTAATTTGATTCACAATTGGTTAAAATATAGAGCCATAAATATTGAAAGTCAACGAAATTACAATTTCTGTCAATAAATGTTCACAATAAAAAAAAAGTGAATTTAATAGTATTTGAAGTGATTTTTGATTTCATAAATCAGGATCATCAGTTGATAATTCTGGTTTTCCTCAGAATGTCTAATTAACTAATTTTTAAAGAAATTTTGTTTTTTTGTGAAGTGGATGGGGAAACTATAGGATAATTGGATGAGTAGGAAAGTAGAGAATTAATCTATAATAGTTAAATTATTTTATTATTATTAATTCGTTAAAATAGATAACATAAGTGTTTAAAAAATAAGAATTAAAGATAAATTTTTGTAAATTGCGAGGAATATTGTCAATGGAATGGAAACCTGATCGTGAAGCGAAAAAAGCTATCTATAAACAACTTGCGGAATACATAGAAGAAGGAATCGTTAACGGTACTTTTCCACTTGATAAACCCCTTCCTTCCGAAAGGCATTTAGCAAAAGAATTTAACATTAATCGAAGCACAGTAGTTGCTGCTTATGATGAGTTGGAATCAAATGGGCTTATTGAAAGAAATAGAGGAAGCGGAACAACAATTAGTAAAGATATTTGGGGGATTACTAAGAAGCGAATACCAAGTTGGAACAGATATGTTGAGGCTGGCTCTTTTCAACCAAACTTGCCTGTAACTCAAAGAATTCGTCAAAAGACAGCAGAAGATAAGCTAATTAATTTAGCAAGTGGAGAATTGTCAGAAGATCTTTTTCCAATAAAATCATTAAGAGAAATTACTTCAACTAGATCATTTATTGGAAGTCTTGGATATGATCATCCTCAAGGTTATAAAATATTAAGAGAAACGATCGCAAAGCATGTTAAACAATATCGAAAAATTGAAACGGAATCTTCTTCAATTTTAATCACATCTGGTGCTCAACAAGCTTTATATTTAGTTGTTCAATGTTTGCTAAACCCTGGAGATTCAGTAGCTATTGAAGACCCTTCCTATGCATACAATCTACCGATTTTTAAATCAGCGGGGGTTAAGACCTATTTATTACCGGTTGATGATAATGGAGTTAACCCAGCCGACATAATCGAATTACATAAAAAACATCGAATCAGAATGATATTCTTAAATCCAACCTATCAAAATCCAACCGGTACCAATCTTAGTCTTGAACGTCGTAAGACCATATTAGATATATCTTCAGAACTTGGAATTCCTGTCATTGAAGATGATCCGTATAGTTTAACGTCTTTTAAAGGAGAAACGATCTCTACATTAAAATCACTAGATGAAAATGGAAATGTATTATATATAAGTTCATTGTCAAAGATTGTAGCTTCTGGTTTAAGAATTGGTTGGATTATTGGTCCAAAGCCTGTAATTGAGAGATTATCTGATGCTAAACAACAAATAGATTTTGGTCACTCTGGATTTACACAGTGGATTGCAAATGACTTTTTAGAAGCTAAAGATTTTCATTTGCATATTAAAAATTTAGTGAAGCAACTAGAAAAAAGAAGAAATCAAATTGTCAAAAGTCTTCAATTTTATTTAATGGATCAGGTAGAATTTACTCAGCCTCAAGGAGGAATCCATATTTGGTGCAAATTAAAAAAAGAAGTTAATGAAGTACAATTACTAGAAGAATCAATTAAAAGAGGGGTAATCTTTGCACCGGGTTCAACAATGGGGTCTAAAAAAGGTTTTGTTCGTTTTACCTTTGCAAGAGAAGACGAAGAGTCAATAGATGAAGGGATAAAAAGATTTTCTAAAGCACTAAAATCTATGTGAACTAGGAATCATGTACTAATCATGATTCCTTTTTTATTCATTTTTTAAGTGGATGGGGTAAAAAGTACCACAATGGATGGTTTAAATTTTTACAGATTTTTTATAATGAATAGGTGGAAAACAATCCACGAATTCATAACGGTTTAAGATCTATTATCGAGTGAATTGATTCACAATTATCTTTCACTTTCTAACATACTAAAAAAATGAAGTCGATATAAAGTTTCAAAATTTGTCAGATTCAATTAGAATCAGCACAGTGTTAAACACAAATTAATTGATAAGGTGGAGTAATACATGAAATATACAAATATTATTGATCACACATTATTATCGCCAGAGACTGATGATGTAGCCATTATAAAGTTATGTAATGAAGCGATGGAATTTGGATTTGCTTCGGTAGTTGTAAATCCAACTTGGGTAAAATTAGCCTCAAAACTCGTGAGACAATCTGATGTTAACGTATGTACTGTTATCGGATTTCCATTAGGTGCTAATACAATAGAAACAAAAGTATTTGAAACTAAAAATGCTATTGAAAATGGTGCTACTGAAGTAGATATGGTTATAAATATAGGTGCATTAAAAAGTGAAAATTATGATCTAGTCGAAAAAGATGTTAATGCTGTAGTGGAAGCTGCAAGTGGAAAAGCTTTAGTCAAAGTTATTATAGAAGCATGTCTTCTAACATATAAAGAAATACAATTAGCATGTGAATTATCTGTAAAAGCAGGGGCTGACTATGTAAAAACATCGACTGGCTTTTCTTTACATGGAGCAACACTTAAAGATGTTGCCTTAATGAGAGAAACCGTTGGAGAATCGGTTGGAGTAAAAGTATCTGGTGGTGTTCGCAGTATAGAGGATATAAAAGCTATGGTTGAAGCAGGGGCAACCAGAATTGGTACAAGCTCAGCTGTTCAAATTTTTACTGAAAATACTACTCTTAATTCAATTAAATATTAAATTATACTATTAAAAAATAATTTAATGTAACTAACCATGTATCGATCGCCGATTATAAGTTGTATATGTTATATGGGTGAAGAGTAGTATTAGTCTTTTAAAATAACGAGATGAAACTAAAAACAGGAAGAGTATAAAAAATTCCCGAGGAACCATCTAATAAAGTATTTTATCAATTCTTTAAAGACTGTCAATTTGACAGTCTCTTTTCAACTATTCGTTAAATCATAGAATCCTATGATTTTTAAATTGATTGGTTAAGTGGAGCAAAAAGAGTAATTAAAACTGGTTATAAAGAAAACAAGGTTGGTGAGATCCATAGATGAAAATTTTGATAGTAGAAGATGATAAAATAATCGCCGCAGGACTCGAGTACTCGCTTCAGAACGATCAATTTTCGACCATTCTTTGCTATGATGCATCATCTGCAAAAAAGATTCTGCAAGAACAAATGGCCCAAATTGATTTATGTTTATTTGATTTATCACTACCTGATGGAAGTGGTTATGATTTGTGCCGGCTAGTTAAAGCTCAAAAAGATATCCCTGTCATTTTTTTAACAGCGATTGACGATGAGGTGAATGTGGTAATGGGACTTGATATGGGGGCAGATGATTATATTACAAAGCCCTTGCGTATACGTGAACTCATTTCCAGGATTTAGACTGTTCTAAGACGCTATCAAAAGCAGGCATTAAAAGTAAATATAGAAATCAAAAACATTTTGATTAATACTCTTGAGGGAAAAGTGTATAAAAACGGAGAAGAAATTCTATTAACAGCCATGGAGTACCGTCTATTTCTTATTTTTGCTAATCACATCGGACAGGTTCTATCTAGAAATCAGCTTTTAAAGCAGATGTGGGATGTAGCTGGGGACTTTGTCAATGATAATACTTTAACAGTGTATATTAAGCGATTGAGGGAAAAAGTGGAGGATACACCGCAAAATCCTGAACGTTGAGAAAATAAATGGTATTGTGATTGACAGGTGCATCAGTAAGAATCCAAAATCACATAAGATTACTGAAATGAAGACTATTTATAAAAAGCCAGGTCAAAGATTAAATCTAGTCTATACAGATTCTGATTCAGGCAAAGAAACTGCATTAACCAATGTGACCATTGCGAATTTGACTGATCAGTTTCCAATAGGTGTATCGTCGGTAGGACTAGGAGGATTAAATTTAATTGTCTCTGAACCTGTAATGAATAAACTTATTTCGCTTAATCCCAATGGTGAAGTCAACTTATATTATTACTTAAAAAGCAAGGACCCAATGAAAACGCAGCAGGATATTGAGAATATGAAATCCAGTAAAATGCAGGTTAATAATCGATTTCAAACCAAACAACAGCAAGAACAGCTGCTCATGCTGTTGACGATTTTTACGTATGGATTTATTACACTCATTACCCTGATTTCCGTTGCCAATATTTTTAATACAATCTCTACATCTGTCTCACTACGAAAACGGGAATTTGCCATGCTGAAGTCTGTGGGTATGACACCAAAAGGCTTTAATAAAATGATTCATTACGAAAGCATCTTTTATGGGATCAAGTCCTTGCTTATTGGTCTTCCTATTAGCATTGTTATCATGTATTTGATTCATCTTGCTATGATGAATACCTTTAGTTATAATTTTACACTCCCATGGATGTATATCTTCTATTGCTTTACTACTGTGTTTATCATTGTAAGTTCTACAATGCTATTCTCTAGTGCAAAGATAAAGAAAGAAAATATTATTGATGCATTAAAGCAGGAAAGTATATAGCATTATAGATGGAGTATCTTTTTAATAATCGAGAATCCGTTTATTTGCAAGTTGTAATGTATTTTAAGCAACAAATTGCGAATAATCTATTAGAAGCCGGACAAGAAATACCATCTAGGCGAGTACTAGCTGCCCAATTTAATATTAATCCTAAAACGGTACAGAAAGCGTACAAAGAATTGGAGCAGCAGGGATTGATCACAACGGAAAAGAATTCCCCTAGTAAAATTACTACGGATATAAATTTTATAAATGGTATTAGATATGAATTAATTATGGAATTAGTAAATGAATTAATAGATTCCATTAAGATTATAAATGTACCTTTAGATGATTTACTTGAAACAGTTAAGCAAAATTACGAAGAGAAACAATATTAATAGAAAAATTTATCTTCTGTTGTGAAAGATTGTAACTACTCTATAGTGCGATTGAAGGTTTATGGAGGCCCTGCAAATATAGATGGTTCTAAGATTTAAACTTCAAATAATTTGCAAGTAATTTAAAAATATCTTAGAGCAAATTTCCAGGAAGATTCAAACCAAATTAAGGAGACATAAAAATGAGAGCAGTCGTAGTAAATCAACCCGGAGGTCCAGAACAATTACAATTTCAGGATTTTCCTTTACCAAAGCTACAAATAGGAGATCTATTAGTAAAAGTAAAGGCATCTGCGATAAATAGATCAGATATTATTGCTAGGGAAGGTCAGTCTAATTACCTGGCCACACCTATTCTAGGAATTGAAGTATCCGGAGAGGTTGTTGAAGTAGCTTCTGGGACAAATATCGAAGTTGGAACCCGAGTAATGGGGTTGGTTAACGGTGGTGGATATGCTGAATATGTTGTAATGCCAGCCGATAGAGCAATGAAGATTCCAGAAAATCTTTCTTTTGAAGAAGCTGCAGCCACTCCAGAGGTATTCTTAACAGCTTATCAAACTCTGTTTTGGTTAGGTGAATTGACTGATCAAGATACTGTATTGATCCATGCAGGAGGAAGTGGTGTAGGTACTGCAGCAATACAATTAGCAAAACAAATGACTCAAGCAAAAGTCATTACCACAGCTGGTTCACAAGATAAATTAGGTTTTTGCCGTTCATTAGGAGCAGATGTTTGCATCAATTATAAAGAACAATCATTTGAAGAAGAAGCATTAATAGCTACAAATAACCAAGGTGTAGATTTGATTCTAGATTTTATTGGGGCATCCTATTGGGAGAGAAATCTAAAGAGTTTAAAAACCGATGGGCGTTGGATCATGATAGGTATTTTAGGTGGGTCTGAAGTTAACAAAGTGAATTTAATGGAACTTCTTCAAAAGAGAGTTCAATTAAAAGCTACGCTATTAACTCCTAGAAGCGATGAGTATAAAAAAGAATTAACAAAAGAATTTGTTCAAAACGCAATGCCGTTATTCATTCAAAACAAAATAAAAGCTATTGTTGACCAAGTATTCCAATTTGAAGATATACAAAATGCTCATAAACATATGGAAGCAAATAAGAACTTAGGTAAAATCATTTTACGTGTAAACTAATAGATGACAAATGTACCTAAATACCAAGATATGATATGGACCAGATTTCTGGTCCATATTTTTGTTTAGCATACATGGAAATTGATGACTGTAGAGAAGAATTAAATCGATGGACACTTTCTAGTACCGGAAGTTCCTATTATTTAAGGATAATGATAGTTAAATGAAGTTGGCAGCTTGCTCGAATATGGGGGTTGACTTTTTGTGCTTCCTTTTACAACTAGAATAGTGAGTTTTTCTTTACAATTCTGATTAGTATGTTACTTCGTTAATAGGGAAATCTAACTAATATTTATAGGATTGTAAAATTGACGCTTGTTAAGCAAGAAGTAAAGACGAAGTAATTAAAACGAATGTAGCAAAAATAAGGGAGATTAGCGACTGGAGGCGAATTGAAATTTAAGAGTTCAAGTATAGTAATAAAACTTCAAAATGGAAGGGTATCAAAATACATGACTAATACAATGATTAAAGAAAAAAATGATCTAAAAAAAAACAATGAAGAACAGTCTAATTTTAAAACACCTATTGTTTATGATACACAGAATTTATCTCTTTGGTATGGTCAAGATAAAGCGTTAAAAGATATCAATTTAAGTATTTATGAAAATGAAGTGACAGCAATAATCGGACCTAGTGGTTGTGGTAAATCCACCTATTTAAAAACGTTAAATAGAATGGTTGAATTAGTACCAACAGTTAGAACTGAGGGTATTATTTTATATCGTGATCAAAATATTTTTGATAAAAATTATCCCGTTGAAGAATTACGAACCCATGTTGGTATGGTATTTCAAAAACCAAACGTCTTTCCTAAATCGATTTGGGAAAATGTAGCTTATGGACCAAAAATTCAAGGTATTAAAGATAAAAAAGAGTTAAATCAAATAGTTGAAAAAAGTTTAAAGGGTGCTGCGATTTGGGAAGAGGTGAAGGATCGTATCCATGAAAATGCTTTTGGTCTTTCAGGAGGTCAGCAACAACGATTATGTATAGCACGATGTTTAGCAATTGAACCAGATGTTATTTTAATGGATGAGCCCACATCTGCATTAGATCCTATATCTACGTTAAAAGTGGAAGAGCTTATACATAATTTGAAAAAAGAATTCAGTATTATTATCGTTACTCACAATATGCAACAAGCTGCTCGTGTATCTGATCGAACTGCGTTTTTCTTAAGTGGTGAAGTAGTTGAATACTCTGATACGAATAAATTATTTTCTACACCAAAAGATAAACGTACAGAGGATTATATCACTGGACGTTTCGGTTAATAGAAGGATTAGGAGGTGATTATTTATGAGACATAAATTTGAAGAAGATTTAAGAACCTTGCAAGAGTTAATCATCGAATTAGCTGAGAAAACAAAAAAGGCTGTAATTAAAAGTATGGCTGCATTTCGAGCTGAAGATATTGAAAAAGCTTTAGAAGTAATTGATGAAGATGATCGTATTAATAAACTAGAAGAAGAGATAAATGAATTAATCGTTGTAATCATTACTAGACAACAACCCGTAGCCGTAGACTTAAGAAGGAATTTAACAGCTATAAAAATTTCACATGACCTTGAACGAGTTGCCGATTATGCTGTAAATATTGCGAAATCGACGATTAGGATACGTGATCGACAAGAAAATTTACCATTAGAAAATATTGAAAAAATGCATGAACTAGGAATTGATATGTTATCAAGAGCAGTGGATGCTTATCGCTCAGAGGATTTACATGCGGCTAAAGAAATTGCTGAAATCGATGATCAAGTAGATGATTTATATGGAGAAACTGTTAAATTTTTAATGAATAGTATCGCGGATTCACCTGATCACGTTACAAATTTAATGCAAATGGCATTTATTTGCAGATATCTAGAAAGAATTGCAGACTATGCTACAAATATTGCTGAGAATATTTATTATCTTGTAAAAGGTAAACATTATTTTTTAAACCAATAAAGTTTGAAACTGTAAAAATTTAAAAAATAAAAGAATCTAAAGTGAATGAATCTACATTGAATAGCAGTTTTTATTTGACACAAACTATTTTTTGTAAATATAAAGTGCAACACTTTGAAAGTTAACTAATTGCTTTTTGGAGGTATGTTATGAAACGTAATATTAAACTGATATTTTCATTTTTATTAGTAGCAGTCATTTTAGTAGGATGTAACACTCAAAAAAATACGAATAAAAAGAATCAAACTGGTGGCGGAAAATTAAGTGGTACAATTACAGCGGCTGGTTCAACTGCTTTGCAACCTTTAGCTGAGGAAGCTGCTACAGAATTCATGAGTAATAATCCAAGTGTTTCGATTACTATTCAAGGTGGAGGAAGTGGAACTGGAGTGAACCAAGTAACTTCTGGGGCAGTTCAAATTGGAAATTCTGATGTACCAGCTGCTGAAAAACTTAGTGATCCAGCACTTGCAAAAGATTTAGTTGAAACAAAAGTTGCAGGTATCGGTTATTCAATTATTGTTAATAAAGATGTTACTGTTACTTCATTAACGCTAAAACAAATTCAAGATATCTTTTCAGGGGCAGTTACAAATTGGAAAAATGTTGGAGGCAAAGACGAGAAAATAAATGTGATTAATCGTCCAGCTGCTTCTGGAACAAGAGCAGCTTTTGAAAAAACAGTTATGAGTGGTGTGAAAATAAACGATTCAGTGGGTACAGTTCAAGATTCAAATGGAGCTGTAGAGCAAGCAATTAATAGTACTCCTGGGACAATTTCATATCTAGCAAATTCATATCTAGTTGGAGATAAGAAGAATGCATTAACAATTGTTCAAATTGATGGAAATGATTCTTCAATTGATAATATAACAAATGGAAAATATCCATTTTACTCATACGAGTACATGATTACAAAAGGCGATTTAAAAGACCCTGTAAAAAGTTATTTAGATTTTGTTAAAGGCGATGATTTTTCAGCGAAAGTTGAAGAAATGGGTTATATACCAATGACTAAAATGGGTAATTTAAAATAATGATCTAACTCTAAAGGGTGTTCTATTTCAAATTAAGTTTGATTAGGCACCCTTTATTAGCACTTATATTATTATTAGGAGTTATTTATGAAAATAAGAAAAAAAAATTATTTTGCAAATGAATACTTAGGAAGAACATTAGTAACCTTTTGCGGTATTTTAATGGTACTTACCACGATTTTGATTATTATTTTTATTGTAGGTAAAGGAATACAATCATTTACTCAGAGTAATATTTCATTATTTGAAATGCTATTTTCTCCTAATTGGAGCCCAAATGACGCACAAAATCCTAGGTTTGGAGCATTAAAATTTATTACTGGTTCAATCGTAGTATCAATTGGGGCAGTTATTATTGCAGCACCAATTGCAATCGCCTTAGCTATTTTTATGAATTATATTTCACCGATTTTTGGAGATAAAATATTAAAACCTGTTTTAGAAATACTAGTCGGTATTCCTTCAGTTGTCTACGGATTTCTGGGGGTAACAATTCTAGTTCCGATTATTCGGAATCATATTGGTGGAGTTGGTTTTAGTTTAATTGCCGGAATAATAGTATTGAGTATTATGATTCTTCCAACAATTGCAAGTATAGCATCAGATGCTATTAGAGCAGTTCCAAAAGATTATTTAGAGGCTTCTTATGGATTAGGTTCTACCCGATGGCAAGCAATTACTAAGGCTATTGTTCCTGCTGCTATCACTAATGTATTGACTGGTGTAGTACTAGGTTTAGCTAGAGCTTTTGGTGAAGCTTTAGCAGTTCAGATGGTTATTGGTAATACTCTTCAATTCCCTAAAAGCATCTTTGATCCCACTGTCACATTAACTGGTATATTAACAATGGATATGGCGAATACGATGAATGGAACCCCATGGAACAATGCGTTATGGTCATTGGCGATGATTTTACTACTCATTTCATTTTTCTTTATTTTAATTATTCGATTAATTGGTAAAAGATAGGGGGACAAGATTAATGAATGCTCGAAGTATTGATAAATTATGGACAATCATTCTCTATATCGTTTCATATTTAATTGTTTTACTACTTATTTATCTACTATGGGAAATCATTTCATTTGGTTGGGGATTTTGGGACCCAAACTTTTTATTTGGAAGACCAAGTAATACGCAAGCCGGGGGAGGCATTGGTCCTCAATTATTTAATTCATTTTATATTTTAGTATTAACATTGGCTATTTCTATACCTCTTGGATTAGGATCAGGTATTTATTTGGCAGAATATGCAAAGCCAGGGAAATTTCTAACTTTTGTGAGACTTTGTATAGAAACTTTAGCTTCTTTACCATCAATTGTAGTTGGCTTATTCGGATTACTTGTATTTGTTACAATGACTGGTTGGGGCTATTCTTTAATTGGAGGTTCTTTAGCAATTACAATATTAAATTTACCAAGTCTTACCCGTGTATCAGAAACAGCACTACTAGATGTTCCGAAAAATATTAAAGAAGGTAGTTTTGGGTTAGGGGCTACAAAATGGCAAACAATCGTTAAAATTAGTATTCCAACAGCAATTCCACAACTCATTACTGGAATTATTCTATCCGCAGGCAGAATATTTGGAGAAGCAGCAGCGCTAATCTATACAGCAGGATTAACAACTCCAGTTTTAAATTCGATTGCTCCAATTAATAGTCAAATGAATCCATTTAATATTTTTCGTCCTGCAGAAACATTAGCAGTTCATATTTGGAAATTGAATTCTGAAGGTATTGTTCCAGACGCTCACGAAATTGCTGCAAAGTCGGCTGCAGTGTTGATCGTTATGGTACTATTATTTAATTTATTAGCTCGATTAATTGCTAATTTTATTCATAGAAGATACACAGGTACTAATAGAAAAGTGAAAGTAAAAGAAATTATGTGATTTTGGTCCAATTGTCATGCTCTTCACCACGCATTCTCGTGAATCATCAATTATTAAAAAAGTGTATGGAAATTTAAATAAAAATAGCTGTACATTACTTTGTGATAATAATGATCAAATTGAAATTTGAGAACAAATGGTAAAAAATAATTATTTACCGTTCGTTCTCAATATGTTTAAATATATAAGTAAGGAGCTAATGCTTTTATGTGTAACCAAATTATATTTATAATTTCAATATTTATAGAAATACAGAATAACAAAATTAAATGAGTATTTTACGCCAAATAATCAACATGTTAGTCTCGGAAGGAATATTTGTTTTTCAATTGAGAACGATAAAAGAGTTAATAATCTATAAGATAAAAGATAGAAATGATGAAAGATTTTTTAACTATTAAAACGGAGGTGACGGCATGATTGAACATGTTGTAATCATCAAGTTCGATAAAATGACCACAAAGGAACAAAAGGATAATGTGATTCAACAGCTGCAAAGTTTGGCAAATTCGATACCAGGCATTGTTGATTTACGTTGTAATCACAATTTTTCCGAGCGGAATCAAGGATTTGATATTGGCTTAACTGTTCGATTTGAAAGCATAGAAGCACTAAAAGCCTATGGTCCACATCCAGAACACCAAAAGGCAGTTTCGTACATGATTGAAGCTGGTATGACTGACAGTATTATTGTGGATTTTGAAATTTAATTGTTTAGTCTTCAATAGTAATGACCAATCAGCATTTTATAAAGGGAGAAATTTTACTTTTATTTGTAATCTATAGGAGGAATGAAAATTATTTTAGAATGAACATTCTTAAAATAGCAACAGATAAAATGTTTGTGAACATACAAACATTTGAATTCCATTATTTTTAGCACAATTATTTTTTTGATTTTTTGAGAACGAACAGTAAAAAATAGAAAGGAATGTAAATATGAAAAGAATGTTATTAATTATATTATTGATGTCATGTGGTGCAACTTTTGTTACGCCAATGTTTTCTTTGTATAGCGAATATTATCATTTAAGTAGTTTGCAAATTACAATTTTATTTGCTATTTATGCTGTTTTTCTTTTACCAACTTTACTTATTGTTGGAGCAAAAGGGAACATATGGGGATTAAAAAAAGTAATCCGTATTAGTATCCTATTTTCTATTGTTTCTACCATATTATTGCTAAGTAATACTGGGGTGTGGATGTTATATGCTGGAAGAATATTAGAAGGAATTGCATACGGTGCATTTACAGGTACTGCAGTTGCTTTCTTAATGAAACATACTTCTCCAAAAGACACAAGTACAGCACTTAAACTATCTGGAGTTACAGTTCTTGTTGGTTTTGGACTTGGACCATTAATTGCTGCTTTCATGTTGCAATATATCCCCGTTCAACCGTTAAAATTACCATTTTACATTCTGATTTTTTTCTTGATCATTTCAATCATAATTCTTGAAACGTTGTCAAAAGATATCGTTTCACCTGAGCAAAAGCGTGCAAAAAACAAGATATCACTAGGTGTTCCCAAAAAGATTCGTTCACATTTTTGGGCAATGTCAGCACTTCCTATTTTTACAGTTTTTACGTTACAAGGAATTGCGTTTGCTCTAATTCCTACTTTTGTAAAAAATATAATTCATACGTCGAATCACTTTATTTCAGGTTTAATATTTTTCGTCCTTTTAAGTGGATCAGCAACAGCTCAGTTCATACCTAGACCGAATCATCCAATTACTCGTATCAGATTAGGTATACTGTTTCTACTTGTTGGTACGTGGCTTATTGTTATTTCAGGTCAAACATCAAGTTTACCCTTACTCTGGATAGGTGTATTCACACAAGCTCTAGGTGGAGGATGGACTTTTCAGAATGCGTTATTTTTTGCAGGTAAACTTCCAGAACCGGAGTCTAGACCTCGTGTAATATCAGCTTTTTATTTTGTTGCTTATATTGGATTTATCGTTCCTGTTATAGGAGTCGGAGTACTTACAAAATTTTTCAATTTAAACTTAGCACTAGTATTTCTTAATTTGTTTGCAACGATAATTGTTGCCTATATATGGTTCTATTCAGTTAAATTTAAACGTGAGACATATAGCACAACAGTTCCAAATCAAGGAGCATCAAGATAATATGAAGTAAAGAACTGAAAGGGGGAATGCAAACAAATTTTAATTTTTTTGTTTATTTGAGAATGAATGTTCTTGAATTAAGTGTTTAACTATTTGTTGTGATTAAAGCAAATGCATATATGGTTTAAAGATTGGAGAATCTCCTTTAAGATTTTGCAAACTACGTGAAGGTTGCAAATAAGTAGAAAATTTTTAAGGGATACTATTAAAAATAATCAAATTAAATTAAGTAATCGATCGATCACTGTCAAGGTCAAGTATTGTCATTAAAGCAGAGGATTAGATCTGAATTAATAAAAAAGGAGAAATGATAAAGATGAGTAAAGTATGGTTTATTACAGGAACTTCAACAGGATTCGGTAGAGAATTTGTGCAACAGCTGCTAAATGCAGGAGACAAAGTGGTCGCTACAGCGCGCAATATTAAATCTATACAGGATTTTAAAGAAATGGCACCGGATCGTGTTCACATTGTTTGAATAAGGATAACGTTTATTTGAAACGGTATTACCCGCCACGGTTGAATCGTTTAAAGCAGGCAGACAGCTCCCTGCATTTCAATTTAATTAAAGTTCGAAATGTAATTTATTATTCAAAGGAGAAGAATGTGGAGCAGTCTACACTTCCTTTAGATCATAAAAGGAGTAAACGTGTAATGAATAAAGAATCGGGTTTTACGAAAAATGATGTGGAAATAAATGCTGAAGGAACCATGCTTAGAGGATGGATTTATTTGCCTCAACGCGATGATATTACGCCGATCCCGGCCATTGTGATGGCACATGGATATGCGGGACTGAAGGAGATGTTTTTGGAGCCTTACGCTGAGAAGTTCGCTACCAACGGATTTGCTGTATTGTTGTTCGATCATCGGAATTTTGGAGACAGCGATGGAACTCCAAGGCACGAAATAGATCCTTGGCAGCAATTGGAGGACTACCGGCATGTAATAACATACGCAAGCTCGCTACCTCAAGTCGACAGCAATGCAATCGGGGTATGGGGTACAAGCTACAGCGGGGGACATGTTTTGGTAGTTGGCGCGACCGATAAACGAGTAAAATGCATCGTATCTCAGGTTCCGACAATCAGCGGCTCGAAAATTGCCCAAAGAAGAGTGAACGGAGAAGCGCTAACAGAGTTGTTGTCTTCGTTTGCAGAAGATAGATTAAACAGGCAACGCGGTGAAGATCCCGTTTATTATTCGGTCGTACCAGGAGGAGAATTTGAAAATAGCGTATATAAATCGAAGGATGCAATTGAATTCTATTTGAAAGGCTCAGAGAAATTTATTAACAAAGTTACGCTTCGTTCGATTGAGTTATCTAGAGGTTATGAGCCGGGAGCTTTTATTGCCAATATAAGTCCTAGCCCACTGTTAATGTTGGTTGCAAAAAACGATTTTATAACTCCTACCGATCTGTCACTTGCTGCTTACGAGCAAGCTCTTGAGCCCAAAAAATTGGTGCTGATATCGGGAGGACATTTTGACCCATACAAGAAGTATTTCGATCAGTCGAGCAGCGAAGCCGTGGAATGGTTTAAGACTCATTTGTTCAATTGGCAGTAACTTTCAATGAAACTTTTTTCCAATACATCGGGATAATTCGCACCTACAGATATAAAAGTTATTATTCTAAAGTTTATAGCGATAATCAACGTCATTTTTTAATTATAAAGATAACATTATATAAAAAGGAGAGAGAGAGAACATGTATGAACGGTTTTTGGTTCCAGTTGACGGGTCTGAACACTCCAAACATGCATTGAAATCGGCTGAATGGTTGGCGCAAAATATGGGGATAAATGCACATATAACGCTTCTTCACGTTATTCCAAGTAACAATTACAATACAGTTGCTTTCGGAGTGGATATTAAACAATTGCTAGAAGAGGAAGCTAAGATGATTTTTGAGGAATCTGAACAAGTTCTTTCAGGGTCATCTATCCAATACGATTGCGAATACCATATTGGAGATCCTGCAGAGATGATATGCAAGAAGGCAAAAGAGGGAGATTACGACCTAATCGTAATGGGAAGCAGGGGACTTAGCCTCTTTTCAGAACTGCTCGTGGGAAGTGTAAGCCATAAAGTGGTCCAGCATGCGCATTGTGGTGTAATGATTGTAAAGTAACAATGTGGTGATTGTAACCTCAAGAACTAAAAGAAAAAAAGACGTTCGTATCCGTAAAGAAAAATAATACTAGAATGGAGTTGAAAGTTAAATGGCAGAGCACGTTCGAATCGGGAAAACAGATTTATATGTCAATCCAATTGGTTTAGGAACAAACGCAGTAGGCGGTCACAATCTTTTTCATAATCTTGATGAAGAAACTGGTAGGGAATTAGTTCGCGCAGGGCTAATAAACGGGATAAATTTATTAGATACAGCTTTTATGTACGGTCCCAAACGTTCTGAGGAGATCATTGGTGAAGTCGTAAAAGAAAATGGTAATCGCTCAGAAATTGTAATTGCTACGAAAGCAGCCCATAAATTTGTTGGTTCTGAAGTTGTAATTGATAATTCGCCTGCTTTTTTAAAACAATCTGTCGAAGAGAGCCTAAAACGTCTGCAAACGGATTACATTGATTTATTTTATATTCATTTCCCTGATCAGGATACGCCAAAGGATGAAGCCGTCGGAGCCCTAAAACAATTGAAGGATGAGGGGAAAATCAGAGCAATCGGTGTTTCCAATTTTTCGATTGAGCAATTGAAAGAAGCCAATAAAGATGGTTATGTGGATGTCTTCCAAGGGGAGTATAATCTGCTAAGCCGCGGGGCCGAGAAAGAATTGTTCCCCAATGTTGCTGCAAATAGCATTTCCTTTATACCGTACTTCCCACTTGCTTCAGGATTATTAACAGGCAAATATAATAAAAATACCGATTTAAGTGAAAAAATGAGAAAACGCCAGCAATTCCGAGAGGGTGTTTTTGAGGAAAACCTGAAAAAAATCGAAAAAGTTCGTAAAATTGCCGGTGAAAAAGGAACAGAAGTTGCCCATGTCGTTCTTGCCTGGTATTTACCCGTGAAGCCATTGACGTCATCATTCCAGGAGCAAAACGGGCAGAACAAGTCTTGCAAAATCTGAAAACACTTGAAGTCAATTTAACGAATGAAGAAATTCAAGAAATTGATCAGATTTTTTCCTAAGAATAATATGATGCAAACAGGAAAACACAAATTATCAATCTGGAATGAAACTAATCTGAGAAAAAGATTATAAGCCATTAGCTATGATGATTATTATAAAATTTTTAAATAGTCTTTTGATAGTACAATTTCTTTACTTTAAGGAGGGCATATAAATGGATTTTCAAATAACTGATTCTGCAAAGGAAGTATTGCACAATAAAATAGGAGAAAATCAAATTATCCAATTATCATTCGATCGTGGAAGCTGTGAAAATCTTAGCAATGAGCTAAATCAAGTCCTTTTTTAATGTACTAAATGACAGTTCAGTTCAATTAAAAAAATGAGTGGCTATTCATTCATTTAAATGTTAAATTTAAAATCAGAATATTTAAAGTATAAAAAAATTTAAGCATTATATATCTTTATTATTTAATACTAAGGAGATGAAAGGTGATGTTTTTAAAGAAAAATTCAAACTTAGGAGAGAAAAATGGCGTCTCCTACTTGAATGGGGAAGTTAAATATCTAAGTGTTTCATTAAATGTTTACAGTTATTTAGTGGATGGAGTTTTAATTGATACAGGATCGCAGTCTTTACATAGATATTTCGAATCTTTTATTGACCAAGCAGATTTTGATCAAGTAATGATAACTCATTCTCATGAAGATCATTCAGGTTGTGCTGCTTATATTGAAAAAACTAAGAATCTACCAATTTATTTAAGTGAAAAAACAATTGATTATTGCGCAAGATATGCAGATTATCCTTTATATAGGCAACTTTTTTGGGGAAAGAGAAAGCCGTTTCACGCTAAGGCTATACCTGAAACGTTTACTTCAAGAAATGCGACATGGAAAGTTATCGATACACCTGGTCATGCTTATGATCATAAAGCATTATTAAATCAGGAGACTGGTCAATTATTTACGGGAGATTTATTTGTAAATGAGCGGACAAAAGTCGTATTAGCAGAAGAATGTATCCCTACAATTATTAACTCATTAGAGCGAGTATTAACTTATGATTTTCAAGATGTATTTTGCAGCCACGCAGGGTTTATAGAAGATGGTCGTGCAACGCTTGAACGAAAACGAGACTATTTATTATCTATTAAACATAATGTATTAACTTTACATAAAGAAGGGTATTTAGCTGAAGATATCCGAAATAAGCTATTTCCAAAAAAATACCCACTTATAAAATTTTCAGGTGGAGAATGGGATTCACTACACATTGTAACTTCGATAATAAATGAAAATAATGTAGGTAAACCTGATCTATTTTAATAGACATTAAGGACTAAAAATTACAAAGGACGGCCAACTCGCAGTAGAAGTTATCATAATAATTGTGAGGAGACTAAGGTTAAAGCAAAGAGCTCATTTTAAATGAATGGAAGTCATTAATGGAGATTAATTCAGGCAAAATATAAATCTAAACGAATTAACGAAAGGATTTATAAAACTGAATACATAAAGAGGCTATGTATTTTAATCATAGCCTTTTATCAATAAGAGATACTATGTTCTTAGATTTTTTTATTTTGAAACTGGATAGACGTTTAAATATTCTTCTAAGGTTAAGTTTCTTTTTTTTATTTGTTTTGCTGTTGTTATGCCAACATACCGAATATGCCAAGGTTCGTATTTGTAACCTGTGATCTGCTCTTTACCTTTTGGATATCGAATAATAAAACCATAATTAGAGCTATTTTTATCAAGCCATTTAGCTTCTTTTGTATTAGCAAAACAGCTTGTAGCCGCACATTTTCCAGTGCTACTACTTACATCAATTGCTAATCCTGATTGGTGTTCACTTGAACCGGGTAATGCACTATACTTTCTTGCATTAACATAGCCATCTTCTTTTACATATCGATTAAAAAGAACTTTTTGAGTCGCATATGAGCGATATCCTGAAACACCACTTAAATAGATATGATCTTTTTGAGCTCCAGCAAATAATTTCTTTAATGCGATTGCTGCTTCTTTTCTCATTTTTCGTTTTTCAAGCTTTTCTTTAAAAATGAATGAAACATTTGGATAAACTAGATCTTTTGGAACATAATTTTTAGGTAAAAAATATTTTTTGTTTACTAAAACTGTCATTACATCAGGGTGTGAAACAGTTCTAATTGCATTACTTTGCTTCGTTTTATTCATTACATTTTCAGGTATATCTAATGTTGCGTTTTTCTTTATATTAGCGTTTTCTATATTTATTTGGTGATTCTCTTTTTTTGCACTAGAATCATTATAATTATTGTTTTTGGAAAAACAACTATTAAAAGATAATAGTAAGCTAATCATAATTGAAAGAACTAAATATTTCATAAAAGAAAGTACCCCCAGATATGGCTTTGTCTACTAGTTTGTGGATAAATAATACAAAACTTGTTCATTTTTAAATCTCCCTTATATTATTGTCTAAAAAGCTCGAACTATATAAGAGAATGATAAGAACTGGATGTTTCGAATTTAGGTACAACTTGTTTCAAAGTTGTAAATTTACTTGTATCTTCCTTGTAATCACCCAATACACTTTGTTGAGTACAATGTATAGATTTCCTCTAAAAATGTAATCTACTATTATAAAATACAGTCGAGTTTACATTTATCATGTAGGTAATAAACCGAATCTTCGCTCGAAAAATAAATGAAGAAAATAGAAGGAGATATCATAAAGTTGAACATAAAATATTTAGATTTACTTGCACATAAATATGATAGTGAAGAAAAGGTGGTAACTGAGATTATTAATCTTGAAGCCACCCTTAATTTGCCAAAAGGGACAGAGCATTTTGTCAGTGATTTACACGGGGAGTATCAAGCTTTTCAACATGTGTTAAGAAATGGTTCGGGTAGAGTAAAAGAGAAAATAAGAGACCTATTTCAAGACGAACTATCTGATACAGAACTTAATGAATTTGCGACGTTAGTTTATTATCCTGAAGAAAAATTAAAATTAATTAGAGATAAGTGTGTAAATAAACAAGAATTACATCAATGGTACACAGTAATCATTGACCGTATGATAAAGTTAATTTCTTATTCGTCATCTAAATATACACGCTCTAAATTACATAAAGCATTGCCTCAAGAGTTTGTTTATATAATAGAAGAGTTACTTTACAAAACGGATGAATTCACAAATAAGAAAGCATATTATTCAAAAATCGTTCAGCAAATTATTTCTCTTGGTCAGGCAGATAAGCTTATAACAGGTCTGGCTTATTCTACTCAGCGGTTGGTAGTTGACCATCTACATGTCGTGGGTGATATTTATGATCGCGGACCTGAACCTGATAAAATTATGGATACTCTAATTAATTATCATTCTGTTGATATTCAATGGGGAAATCATGATGTCCTATGGATCGGCGCCTTTGCTGGATCAAAGGTTTGCCTAGCTAATATTATTCGTATCTGTGCCAGGTACGACAACTTAAGTATTATTGAAGATGTGTATGGGATAAATCTTATACCACTTCTTAATCTTGCGGAAAAGTACTATAAGGACAATCTAGCGTTTAGACCCAAGAGCAATTCGGATAAAAAAAAGTCTGATCATGAACTTTTGCAAATCACTAAAATCCATCAAGCGATTGCAATTATTCAGTTCAAGCTTGAAATGCCAATTATAAAGAGACGACCATATTTTAATATGTCAGAAAGGCTTTTGCTTGAAAAAATTGATTATGACAAAAATGAAATAACAATTAATGGGAAAACTTACCCATTAGAAAATTCTTGCTTTGCAACTATAAATCCAGATAATCCTAGTGAATTAATAGAGGAAGAAGAGCAAGTCTTGGACAGACTATTGTTTTTTGTCCAGCATTCGGAAAAGTTGGCTAGACATATGAATTTTCTCATGAAGAAAGGCAGTCTTTATTTGAAATATAATGGGAATTTATTAATACATGGATGCATCCCAATTGATGAAAATGGAAATATGGAAAAAATGGTGATTGAAAATCAAACCTATGCAGGTCGCGATCTACTTGATATTTTTGAACATTATTTACGACATGCATTTGCACATCCTGAAGAGACAGATGATCTTGCAACAGATATGGTCTGGTATTTATGGACAGGAGAATTTTCATCATTATTTGGGAAAAGAGCAATGACGACCTTTGAAAGGTATTTTATTAAAGACAAAGAAACCCATAAAGAGATTAAGAATCCATACTATCATTTACGTGAAAAAGAGGAAATCTGCTGTAAAATTTTAGCAGAAATGAATCTTAATCCTAACATAGGCCATATAATAAACGGCCATACACCTGTTAAAGAAATAAAAGGAGAGAATCCAATTAAAGCAAACGGGAAGTTGATTGTTATTGATGGAGGATTTTCTAAAGCTTATCAATCAACAACTGGTATTGCTGGTTACACTTTATTATATAATTCCTGCGGTATACAACTCGTAGCCCATGAAAAATTTAATTCAAAAAAAGATGTTCTACTAAAAGGGTCAGATGTTTTATCAGTAAAGAGATTGGTGGAAAAAGAACTCGAGAGAAAAAAGGTTCTAGAAACCAATGTGGGAGAGCGGTTATTACAGGAAATATCTGTTTTAAAAAGTCTATTGGAAAATCGCTATACTAATCCACAGTGGTGAAGAGTATATGTTATCAAAAGGATCAAACTTTAACATTCCAGTTGGATTTGGGGAGTTTGTTTTAGATGGTGATTGTGAATAAATTAATTGTTTCACATACCTAAGTGCAATTTAATAGTAGAAAAAGAATCAGGAAAATTGCTCTGATTCTTTTTTTATTTTAATGGTTAGCATTTTAGGAGCTGATCTAATTCTAGAAGAGTCACTTCAGTGCGATTCATTGGACTTTTGTCAACACCCCAATAAAAAGTTCAGAAACGCTTACAAACTATCCGAAAAAAATTACGATTTAATTCTTCAGTATTTGAAGACAACTGTAGTTAATTATTACAGCAAAAATTACAATAGTATTACCAGTCGGAAATGGAATTTTGAATGTTCGGAAACTTATTTTGTCAGGTCTTATTATTTAAATTACGGATATATTTCTAATATGAAGGTGAACAATTTTTTTCATGGGGAACTTTTGTTAAGGGGTGTAGTAGTAGATGAGCCAAGATCATTATACGGAAAATATGCTGATGAAAGTAGCCTGGTACTACTATAAAGAGAACTTAACTCAAAATGAGATAGCTGATTTACTAGAATTGTCCAGGGCCAAGGTTGTTAGAATGCTGGAGTGGGCCAGGTCTGAAGGAATTGTACAATTCCAAATTTAAGGGATTGGTAAAAATGGTTTAAGTATCGAAAAAGAATTCAAAGTAGCCTTTTATCTAAAAAACGCCTATATTATACCAGGCCCTCTAAATATAGTGGATTTGAGCGTTTCTTTATCAAAGGCAGCGGCTCAGTATTTACAAAACAAATTGCATCCGAATGATATGGTTGGCTTTGGGGAAGAGCCGTTTCCAAAACGATTGAATAATTGACAATTGAACCCTTTAGTCATATTTCAGTTGTGACCTTAACTGGGGGAGTTCATTACTATCTCCATAATCGTCGCCAAAAAGAGGGCGGTTTGGAAAAGTTCCAGGATATACATGTAATTCCTGCTCCATTTTTAGCTTCAACTGAAGAAATGGCAGGAAAATTTTTATCTGAACCTTCAATAAAGGAAGTTCTCGAGCTGGCTAAATTCACAAAATATATCATTGTTGGAATTGGCGGTATTTATCCAGATGCCAAAATTATTCAGGAAGAAAAATGACCATGAACGAACTGACATTTATAAAACATCTGAATGCAGTCGGCGATATTTCAGGTCAATTTTACGATCGAAATGGCAAAATTATTGATTTGCCACACCGTAAAAGGTTAATCGGAACGGACTTGTAGAGTCTAAGGGCCTTAAATGTTATAGCCGTGGCCGGTGGAGAGAAAAAAATTGATGCCAACTACGGAGCTTTAAAAGGTAAGTATATTACGACATTAATAACAGATGAAGTTACAGCTATTTCATTACTCAATATGGAGGTGAAATAAATTAATGGCGTACATTCTAGCAATTGATGCTGGTACTGGTAGTATTCGCGCTGTTTTGTTTGATCAATTAGGAAATCAAGTTGGGTTTTCACAAATAGAATGGAACCATTTATCAAATGAAAAGTATCCAGGATCTATGGATTTTGATTGGGAAACAAACTGGAGGTTAGTCGTTCAGTGTGTAAAGTCTGTTATTGAAGAAACAAGAGTTGATGCAAAAAAAATAAAAGCGATAAGTGCTACGAGTATGAGGGAAGGAATTGTCCTTTATGATGAAACGGGTAAGGAGATCTGGGCTTGTGCAAATGTAGATGCTCGAGCTTCGGATGAGGTCAAAGCTTTAAAGGAACTAGATCCTGAATTAGAATACAAGATTTATAGGTTATCAGGTCAAATGTTTGCATTAGGGGCATTGCCTAGGCTTTTGTGGATAAAAAATCATTTACCGGGGATTTATGAAAAAGCTACTGACATGACTATGATTAATGATTGGATTCTTTATAAATTGTCAGGGAAACTACAAGTGGATCCTTCAAATGGATGTACTACAGGAATATTTGATATTGAGAAAAGGAAATGGGAAAGTGATGTAGCAAAAATGTGCGGACTAAAAAATATTTTATTTCCACCGGTAAATGAAGCTGGTACCGTTATCGGTTACGTGACGGATGGAGTAGCATCGTATACAGGTTTGAATTCAGGAACTCCGGTTATTTGTGGAGGCGGAGATGCTCAAATGGCTTCAGTTGGCGTCGGTGCGGTAAAAGCGGGGCAGACTGTAGTGTCAGGTGGATCATTTTGGCAGCAGGAAGTCAATGTGAGACAGCCTTTAGTTGACAAAAGTGGCCGTATCCGGGTTAACTGCCATGCCGTACCTGAATTATGGCAGCTAGAAACCATTGCATTTTTCCCTGGGCTTGTAATGAGATGGTTTCGTGATGCATTTTGTGATTTGGAAAAAGCAGAGGCAATAGTGACCGGTAGAGACCCGTATGAAATTTTAGAGGAAAAGTCAAAAAATGTTCCAATCGGGGCAAATGGGATTATTCCTATATTTTCAGATACGATGAATTATAGCTCTTGGCGCCACGCATCTCCAGCTTTTATTAACCTCACTCTAGACCCACTAATGACTGGTAAAAAAGAAATGTTTAAATCTATTCAAGAAAATGCTGCACTTATTACGCTAGGAAACTTAAAGATTATAGAAGAAGAAACTGGTTATTATCCTAGTGAAGTTATTTTCACAGGTGGTGCTTCGAAAGGAAAGCTTTGGAGTCAAACCCTTGCAGATGTCCTTGGAGTACCCGTGAAAGTACCTGTAGTTAAAGAAGCAGCAGCACTGGGCACCGCATTAATTGCGGGGATTGGCATAGGAATTTATGAGAATATCCATCAAGCAGTTAACCAAGTTGTAAAGTGGGAGAGGACACACCTACCTAACAATGAAAACCATGACCAATACCTAGAAATCTATGAAAAATGGAGAAGTGTATATCGAAAACAGCTTCAACTTGCTGATCGTGGTTTAACGACTCATATGTGGAAGGCACCTGGTCTAGAATAATGTGAAAGGAGGTGAAGGGATGAAGAAAGTTCACGAAAATGAATTTGATTATCGGTTTGGCGACAACGGGCCGAAATATTTAACAAAAGGTCCGAACGTAGATCTTGGTGTGGTTGTATTGAAACCAGGTCAAGACTTCCAAAACCATTATCATACAGTTTGCGAAGAAATTTTCTATATCCTCGAAGGGCAGATAGATTTCTATATTAATGGTAATAAAGTTCCTACAATACCAGGTGATATGATTCAATGCCGACCAGGCGATACTCATTACCTTATCAATGAAACTGACAAAACCTTTAAAGCCCTCTTCATTAAATCTCCGCATATTTTGGAAAGAGATGTTGTTAATATAAAGAATCCAGAAATCAAGTTAAGGAGTGAATAGATAGTGAGCTGGGGATTTCAAAATCGATTAAACAAAATATTACCAAATAAGAGGGCAGTAATGCTTGCGATAGATCATGGCTATTTCTTAGGGCCAATAAGAGGTTTAGAAAAGCCTGAGGAAACTGTCAGAGACTTACTTCCATACACGGATTCGCTATATTTAACAAGAGGTACACTTGCAGCATGTATTCCGAAAAATACGGAAAAACCAATGGTACTTCGTGTTTCAGGCGGTCCTACAACGTTAGGGAAGGATCTAGCGAATGAAGGGATTGTTACTTCAATAAAAGAAGCAATTCGTCATAATGTTGTTGGTGTAGGGGTTTCGGTATTTATCGGTTCTGACTATGAAACTCAAACAGTAACGAATCTAGCTCAAGTTGTAACTGATGCTCATGATTACGGAATACCTGTACTTGGAATTACCGCAGTCGGAAAAGAGCTTGAAAAACGGGATGCCAGGTTCTTAGCATTAGCTTCAAGAGTTCTAGCTGAAATGGGAACCGATATTGTTAAGACTTATTACTGTGACGACTTTGAACAGGTAACGAGTAAGTGCCCGGTTCCAATAGTTATTGCAGGTGGCCCAAAATTTGATACAATTCGTGAAGCACTAGAAATTACGTATAATGCTATGGAGCAAGGTGCAGCTGGTGTGGATATGGGAAGAAATATTTGGCAATCTCAGCATCCTATTGCAATGATCCAAGCGATACATTCTATTGTTCATAAAGGATTCACAGTAAATGAAGCGGTAGATTTATATGAATCTTCATCAAAAATAAAAGCCTAATATGTGTAAAAAAAGGTAGCATTTTACCATACCACCCTAATGTTACGAACACTGTATCCGCCGAAGTGGTTAGTAAACAAGGCTTTAAAGTTACGATAAGTCCAAAAACAATAACTGTATCACAAAAATAATTAATCAATTAAGAAAAGTGTAGGGATGTAAAAATTTCTTGCACTTTTTTATTTGTTTAAAAGATTGTTAGTTTTAATAAGTGAAGATTGATACGAGCAACTTGTTTTCCCAGTTTATATAGTAGCTCGAAAATGCAATTACACTACAAAATAGGGATTATATTTTATTAGAATATTTTAAAATATCGAAATTTTATCTAAATTATACTATACTTTAGATAACGATTCCCATTGTCAGCATGATCATTATTTGGAGTATGAAAATTGTAATTTTATATTACCTTGTATGGTAAAACTGAAGTTTAGTGATTATTTTGCTTCTAACGACATACAATTCAAACGATTTGTATTTAATACTATTGTTTTATTGAATAAGTCTGTCAACGAAGAAAAATTTAAAGTAACTATTTATTTTTAAATACTCCTTGAATATTATCCCTAGTAGGAATCGAACGATGAAATGAAAAGCTATTATTTTAACAAACTACTACACTTTAAGGAGGATTAAAAACGTGGTCAACGAAAAAATACATCCTGATATTGAAAATATCATTACAAATATCGAAAATGTAATAATTGGAAAAAGAAATGTAGTCGAATTAAGTCTGGTAGCCCTTCTTGTAGGGGGGCATGTTTTATTGGAAGATGTGCCGGGTGTTGGGAAAACAATGATGGTAAAATCACTTGCCAAATCCATTCATGCAAATTTCCGTAGAATTCAATTTACCCCAGACTTGTTGCCTTCAGATGTAACAGGGGTTTCAATTTATAATCCTAAAGAGATGGAGTTTCAGTTCCATCCAGGACCTTTAATGGGGAATATTATCCTTGCTGATGAAATTAACCGAACATCCCCAAAAACACAGTCTGCACTATTAGAAGGTTTGGAGGAAGCAAATATAACAATTGATGGGATAACTTATGAACTACCCAAGCCCTTTTTTGTTATGGCGACTCAAAATCCAATTGAATATGAAGGTACATATCCACTTCCTGAAGCACAGCTAGATCGATTTTTGCTAAAGATTACAATGGGATATCCGACTATGGTTGAAGAATTAGAAATATTAAATAGGTTCCAAAATCTCCCTCCAATTGATAAGCTAAAACCTGTCATTGACATTGATGGTTTACTATCACTTCAAAAGGAAATGAAGAATGTTTATATCGACGAATCAATTAAGCATTATATTGTGAGTATTGTTAATAGTACGAGAGAGGACCGAAATATTTATTTGGGTGCAAGCCCAAGAGGTTCAATCGCACTTATGAAAGCGGGACAAGCATATGCATTCATGTACGGACGTGATTACGTTTTACCGGATGATATACAATATCTAGCTCCATTTGTATTATCCCACCGAATTATTTTAAATTCAGAATCAAAATTTGAAGGAATTACTGCTGAAAAAATTATTAAAAATATTGTTAAAAAGATTTCTGTACCTGTTAAAAGGAATGTGAAATTATAATGAAAATACATTTACGTTTCCTCAAAAAAGCCAGAAAGTACCTACTGTTATATGTTCTATTACCAATACTGTTTTTGAATGCTTTGTTTCAAGGGGGATTTGTAAGTTGGTTTTTATTCTATAGTTTTCTACCTTTTATCTTATACTGTGTTGCATTTTCATTTTATCCGTTGGAAAATCTGAAAGTGACTAGAGAACTCCCTAAAAACGGTTTCAAGGTCGGAGATCCAATAAAAGTTATTTTAACCGTGAGAAAGTCCAATTTTTTTCCAGTATTTTATTTTTTAATAGAAGAAAATTACTCAAATAGTTTACAAACTACTAATCAACAAAAATTTACAAAAGAGCTGATTTTAACCGGCTTTAAAAAGGAATGTTCCTTTAATTATTTGATTTACAAATTACCACGAGGGGAGTATATTTTTAATTCCTTAACAATAAAGGTTGGTGATCCTCTTGGTATTTTCGAATCGAAAATAAAGTTCAACATTATTAATAGGTTCGTAGTATATCCCCAATATTCGGAGTATTATTATCATTCACTTGAGCATCAAAATAATCAAGCCTCAACAGTATCGATTCATCACTTTCAGCGGGATATATCTATGGCTGTTGGTATAAGAGAATATCAGTCTGGAGACCGGTTTTCCTGGATTAATTGGAAAGCTTCCGCGAAACGAAATGAGATGATGACAAAAGAGTTTGAAGAATTACAATCTAATGATCTGTTTGTCATAATGGATTGTGCTCAAAATGATCTTTTCGAATCAATTGTGTCGTTTACAGCATCTTTTCTGCATACTGTACTGAAAAAGGGTATTCAGGTTGGGCTTTTAACAAATAACAAAAAACTAGATTCTTTTCCAATTAGAGGGGGAGAAGGACATTTTCAAAAGCTTTATTACCACCTTGCGAAAATAGAAGCAAATAATACTTCATCAATTGAGATGGTTTTAGAAAAAGAACTTCGTTTCATTCAACAAAGTGTATCTTATATCCTGATAACTACCCGGTTATCGAAAAATTTGGTCGAAAAAGCTAGTTTTATTAAAAATAGAAAAGGCTCATTTACAATATTTGTGATTAAGGAAGAGTCTATGGTCGTATCAGAAAGTGAAAAATCACTCATTTCAATCGCCAATGCACACGGGGTGAGAACAATCATTGTACGTGAAGGTAATTTTAATGCAGCCTTTACAGGGGGAGATATACGATGATAAAAAGTAATTTCACCTTATTTTTGTTGTATTCATATGGCTGTTTATTGTTATTGGAATGGATATGGCCCATTGATCATTTTCCCAATACTGATCATATGAAAGTCTTCATACTATACATATTAATAGTTTTTACATTATCTTTTTTTAAAGTAAAAAGAATCCTTCAATGGATTATCAACATATTCTTAGTTTTAATCTTGGTTAATCGATTCCACTACGATATAGGTTTCTTTCATTTTAGATGGATATTAATCTTCATTAAACATGTATTTGAGAACATTATTTGGCTTACAACTGGCCATTTAAATGAATTGAATTACGAATTCAAGACATTATTATTTTTACTTTCACTTTCTATAATCGCCTATTTCATCAATTTTTTTTTAAACCGCAATTGGATATTTTTCTTATTCCTTTTGACAGTTTTATATATTTCTCTTTTAGATTCGCTTACCGATTACGTTGGCAAACCTGTCATTGTTCGAACAGTAATACTTGGTTTTACAACAATGGGTTTATTAACTTTTGAAAATCTAATGGATAAAGGAAGAGTTAATTATTATTCGGAATATGTAAAAAAATGGATGGTTCCACTCGTTAGTATGATTACTCTTTTTGTCCTAATTGGATCTTTGGCCCCTAAGCCTTCACCAATTTGGATTTCCTCAAACCGGTTTTTCCAAGTATTTAACCAGGATGACAATGTTGGTTCCGGTGGAGGAACAAAAACGGTGGGGTACGACACCGATGATTCAAAACTAGGTGGACCTATAAAAGATAATGATGATCCGATTTTTAAATATGAATCAAATCAAAGTATATATTGGAAAATGGAGACTAAAGATACCTATACAGGTCGAGGTTGGGTTGATTCTGCATCGACGCAGCGTCCTATAAAAAAAGAGGATTTTGTAATGTTAAATACTTATCCAGATCCGATTGAGACCAAAATCGAAACAGCAAGGATCACAATCAATGATAACTATCAGTATAACTATATTATGTATCCTGAAGGAATTAAAAAAGTAGTAAAAATTCTACCTTTTAATCCCGATCGAAATGTTTTCAAACTTGATACAACCATTGACAGAATAAGCTATTTCAATAATAGCATTCCAGAGATTCCAGCCAGTTTTGAAGTAGAATATGAAATACCTAGATATAAAGCAAAAGATTTAATCAAAACAGTAAAACTTGATTCAAATTTGATCAATGCTGTCTTTTACCAAAATTATACTCAATTACCAGCAAATTTACCTAAGAGAATAGGTGAGTTGGCGCAGCAAATAACAAAAGGAAAAACAAATTGGTATGACAAAGCGAAAGCAATAGAGACTTACTTTGATAGGGATGAATACAGATATACTAAAAAGAATGTTGCTTTTCCAGGTAAAAATGTTGATTATGTTGACCAATTTTTATTTGACACGAAAGCTGGTTATTGTAATAATTTTTCAACATCGATGGCAGTAATGCTTAGAACGATAGGAATACCAACACGTTGGCAGTTAAAATTAAATCCATTTCATGAATCTAATGAAATTTATAAAGAGCTAAAAGCCATTTATAAAAGTATTGCTCGTAAGTTACGTAAAACTCAATTAAAACAGCACAGGCACTGTATTCGCGATCTTACATTGAAGGGAAGTTTTTAGTGATATTGTCATCATGCGCATGCATATGTTTGCTGGAGAAAATTTATAGAGAGAGCAAATGGATATCACAATGTTCATAATGGACAAACAAGGAAAGATAAATATTATACCACCCCAAGAGCGTATTATTCACAGCTGTTTAATGAAGACTTGCGTAAATTTGAGTCAGAATGCGAAAAAGCTTTTAATATTATTAATGAAGAAAAAGGAGCGTCTAACCTAGATTTTCAACGATTATCAACAAGTATACGAAATTGGTTGTATGTGAGTTAATACTAAATAATTATTATCAATGGGTAGAAACTTTTAAGAATGCTAAAAACAATGAAATTACTTACTTTAACAATATTCCGTTTAATCCGATAAAGCTCCTTCAGAACGTTTATGTAAATATTAGCAAACTTCAAAACAAACAAATTTCATATATCAACTGCATAGGTAAATTTAATAAATCAAAATTGTGGTGTGATGTAGTTGGTGATTATTTATAGCAAGTAAACTACTTGCTTTTTTTTATACAAAATCTCTACAAGCGAGTAAACGGATTTGTGTCGCAAAAAGGCCGTAAGTAAATGGATTTGTGTTCAAAACTGCTATTCAAGTAAACAGAGTTATGTCGTAAAATTTCATTAAGTAAACAGATTTGTGTCGCAAGTATATAAAAACATGATTATTTCAAATTGAAAACAAAAAATGGAGTAACTAATTTATAATCGAACGTTCGGCTTTTAGAAGAAATTTTTATGAAATCTCCATAATTTACTAAAAGTAACAGATTTGTGTCGGAGGACAAGAAGGGTAGCTTAAATAGATGAGGTATTTTATTTCATTTTTTCTAGTTTACATAATATATATTATAGGAAGTTGAGGTGAAATCACTATAATCCATCTCAATTAGCAAGTATTCTTAGTGTTTTGAGATGAAATAGAAAAAATCATCATTTTGTATAATTAGATCAAAAATATCAAATTCTGTTTAAGTGTAACTTATTTATTAAAACCAAAATTCTATCTATTAATTTAATCATTTAACATTTAGCAAAAATAATTAATAAAAATTCTTCAATAAAAAATAAAATTTAATTTGTTTCAGCTTCTACAACAATTCAAACTTTTTTTCTTTATTTAAACTCACTGATTAAGCAATTTTTTTATATGATTTCAATTACCGTTCCATCATTAAAAATTAATATTTGAAACCTTCAATTTTTCTTTTTTTAAATTTTTATATCCTTTTTTCAAACTAATAAACTTCATTTAATTTTTTTGTGATTTCTCTCACAATACTGGTTTCAATAAAAAACATCACGAATTTGTGATGTTTTTTAAATTGAGTTACCTATCGATCTGTTTCAATATATGTAATTCCTAAGTACCTTTCAGTTCTTGGTTCAAATTCAACATTTACATATACCCCGAATTCCCTGCTTCCATCTTTTAATCTTAACCATAATTTGAATTTTTCTACTGAGACTGTTGGTGTTTTTTGTTCCCTTCCTATGTGTAAATAATCTATAACATCCGATTGTGGGTATTTTTGGATTGTTTTTTCAACTGCAATTTTCCCCCATTTAGCATATGGAGGCTCATAAACAGGTTCTGCAGCAACTGAGTTTACATTGCAAAAAATACAAAATAAGAATGAGAAAATGAAAATGGCTCTGAATGTTCTTTTCAAAATACCTCCTCCTTTTTGCTCCTATCTTTACTATTCGACCTCTCTACTCAATCTATTCGCTTCTTGTTTGTGCAATTTATATCAGTTTTTACGCTTTTTACTAATAAAAAGAAATTTTTTACAAATAGTAATCCTATATGTATTTGATTAAGGAGGATTTATTTTGCAAAAAAATTTTCACTATAAAACTGCATTTGTTATCTTATGCATAATATGTATTTCGCTGATTACTTTAAATATTTACTTACCTAAAAAACAAGTTGATGCATTTAGTAGTCAAGTGCTTAGCCGTGGTTCAACAGGTCAAGATGTTAAGGAACTTCAAGAACGACTTATATTTATAGGTTTTTTAGACGATAAGGCTGATGGCGTTTTCGGCTGGAATACTTACTGGGCTCTTCGTAATTTTCAAAAGGAATTTGGTATGAAGGTTGATGGTGTCGCAGGAACAAAATTAAAAGAAAAGCTGACAAAAGCAACTAAAAATTATAAAGGTAATACGGCCAATAATACATCAAATAATAATACTTCTAATAACAACAATAAACCGGCTAAACCAAATACAAGTAACCCTAATAATTCGAATGCAAAACCAAATAATAAACCGATTGCAAACGCACCAAACGGTTATACAGATAACGATATTAAATTAATGGCAAATGCTGTTTATGGAGAATCACGTGGTGAACCATATATCGGTCAAGTTGCTGTTGCAGCAGTCATTTTAAATCGTTTAACAAATGCGTCTTTTCCAAATTCAATCGCTGGTGTTATTTATCAACCAGGTGCTTTTACGGCAGTAGCTGACGGTCAAATTAATTTAACACCTAATGCTCAGGCTAAAAAAGCCGTAATTGATGCAATAAATGGCTGGGATCCAACCACTGGATGTATTTATTATTACAATCCTAAAACAGCAACAAACCAATGGATTCGGGGCCGCCCTATTATTTTAACTATTGGTCAACATATTTTTTGCAAATAATTGTAATGAGGTGTAATTATGAAAGGAAGTTGGATTGTTGCAGGTGCTTTAGCAGCCGCTCTAGTCGGATCTGGTTATTGGGGATACACGCAACATCGTGAATTGAATGAAATGAATTTAAAAGCCGAAAATAATTATCAAAGAGCTTTTAATGAATTAACATACGATATTGATTTATTACACGATAAAATTGGAACGACATTAGCAATGAATTCTAGAACGTCTCTCTCCCCTGCTTTAGCAGATGTATGGCGAATTTCGATTCATTCTAAATCTGACATAGCACAGCTCCCATTAAAATTTGTGCCTTTTGACAAAACTCAAGCCTTTTTAACTGGAGTAGGAAACTTTAGCTATAAAACAGCGGTTCGAGATTTAAATAAAGAACCTTTAACTGCAAAGGAATATAAAACTTTACGTGATATGTATTCGACAGCTGAAAAAATTCAAGATGGACTCCGTAATGTACAAACAAACATCATGAATAAAAACTTAAGTTGGATTGATGTTGGTCAAATGACTGAAGAAAGAAAAGCGCCTCGAGACAATAGTATCGTGGATGGTTTTAAACATATTGAACAAGTAAAAGCAACAACTGACCAAGATTTTGGTCCTACCTTCACAAATGGGCAAGAAGAATCTAAAGGATTAAAGAAACTTACAGGTAAAAAAATCTCTCAGGATGAAGCTAAAAAAATAGCCCAAAAATTTGTTCCGCTTAAAAATGTAAATAAAACTCAAGTTACTAGAAGTGAGAACAAAAATTTCGAACCATTTTATGCTGTTACTATGGCTCATACTAACCCGACCGCTGATACTTATATGCAAATAACTGAAACTAAGGGTTTACCGATCTTTTTTATAACAAATAGACCAATAAATAAGCAAAAAATTAGCTTAGATGATGCAGTAAAAAAAGGTCTAAACTATTTAGATTCTAAAAACTATAAAGATATGGAATTATACGATAGCTCTCAATATGATACAATCGGTGTGCTTCAATATGTTCATGCAATAGACGACGTACGCATCTATCCAGAAGCAATTCAATTAAAGGTAGCGTTAGATAACGGGCAAATCATCGGCTTTAATGCTAAAAACTATATTACTTCAAACCATGTACGTAAAATCCCTACTCCTAAGCTTACGCTTGAGCAAGCAAAAGCAAAGCTTAACAAAAATGTTAAAGTCGAGGAAGAACGCCTAGCGGTTATCTTAAATAGTTTTAATAAAGAAGTTCTTACTTATGAATTTTTAGGTACATATAATCACGATACATATGATATCTTTATTAATGCAATGACTGGTGATGAAGAAAAAGTTAAAAAACTATGAGTAATCAAAAAAGCACAGGTTAATCACTTCCTGTGCTCTTTTGTATACAAAACGATAACTTATCATTTTGTAATTTTTATCGATTTACATTTAAAATATCTTTAAATACTGAAGCACTACGATACTAACCCCTAAAAAGATAACATAATAGCCAAAAATATTCAGTGATTGTTTTTTCAATAAATTGATCATCCAGCTAATGGCTAGATACCCGAATAAAGCGGCGGCTAATGTACCAAGAAATAGCGGGAAAAACGCAATTTGTTCCGCGTTTCCACCAAGTAGATCTTTTCCCTGGAAGACGATTCCACCTAAAATTGCAGGGGTAGATAATAAGAATGAAAAATACGCAGCGCTTTTTCGTTCCATTCCTTTAAATAATGCTGCAGTGATTGTTAATCCTGAACGAGAAACCGCTGGAAATATAGCAAGTGCTTGAAATGAGCCGATGAATAAGGCATCGACCCATGTTAGCTCCTCCATTGTTTTCTTCCCTTTTCTCCTTTTATCAGCAATAAATAAAATAATACCAGTAAAGATAAACTCCCACCCAATCGTTTTACCCGAAACAGATATCTTATCGAAAAAATCTTTAAATAATAAGCCTACAATTACTGCGGGTAATGTGCCAACAAAAAGCAATAAAGTTAATTTTGAAAAAGGTTTTTTTATCAAACCTTTCCATTCTTTACTGTAAAAAACAAACACCGCTAATAAAGTACCAATATGCATTAACGTATCTAATAATAAGCCTGCCTCATCTAAGCCGAATAAATGTCTACCAATATATAAATGACCGGTACTACTGATTGGGAGAAATTCAGTTAACCCTTGAATGATGCCTAATATAATTGCTTCAAAGTTAGACATAATCAATTCTCCTTTCATTCAAATTAGTAAATTATATGCAAAAAAAATTCAATTCTTGTCCAAATTATTAAAAATATAAAAAAGCATCATGTAAGATGCTTTTTGGTTGGTAATCTTGAAAATAACTTACTAGTAGGCTCTTCATTTAATTGGTTTGAAATATAGTTTGTAGCGGCAAGTAGTTTTTCTTCGTCGACATCAGTAGTAATCTCAAGTCGATGTAAAAATGAAATTAAATCTTCCGTTTCAATCATTCGATTTTGTTCATTAGATGGAAAGCAACCTCCAAACCCTCCATTAGCTGATTCAAACCGCTGAATCCCATATGAAAGTGATGTATAGATATTAGAAATGCCATTCCCAAAAGTATTATAAAATTGCATTGAGCAACGCTCTTTAGGAATGTTTATTAATAAATCCTCCAAAAATAACTTAACTTGATGAGGTGTTGCTTTGCCTTGCGTATCAACAAATGATACCTCCTCCACTCCATCATCTAATAATTGCGATGCCAAGTCGATTGCCTTTTGATGACTTACTTTTTCATCGTGATCGCCAAATACTGTTGTAATATAAGCACGCGTAAGCTTTTCATAATCTTTTGTTACTTTTGTCATTTCTTTAATATCTTTCAAAGATTGAGTGATCGAGCAATTTTTAACTTTAACATTGTATGACTCGCTTGTTGAGATAAAAAAGTTAATTTCATCTGCATCTACGACAAATGCTCTCATTAGACTTCTTTTATTTGGTACTAATACTCCATATGTTATGTGATGCTCTCTTTTTAACTTCAATACTAATTCGGTAGCCTTATTAAACTGTTGTTTATCCGGAAAATTCATTAACGTGGACACTTCGATGTGATTTAATCCACTATCAATCAGATAGTTAATCCATTGTAATTTTTGGTCAATAGATAATCGTGATCCATATTGAAAATTAATACGAGGTCCAATTTCTTTTATGAATACAGACTGTGGCAAGTTCAATATGATCGACTCCTATTCTACTTTTTATTTTTTTAAAACTAGCTCCTCTGAAAATATCCTTGTATTAATTCTACTTTAGTCGAAAGTTATTTATGATAGACAAAGTGAATTCTAAAAATAAAAAAAGCTCCCGATAAATATCAAGAGCTTTTTCGAAATCATTGTTTTAAATGAATAACCAAAACAAATTAGTGAAATTTCCATATTTTGCATAAATATCCAATTCCAGAGATTTAAACCCGGTATTTTTTGGAAGAATATACATTTATTTGGTAGTTTATACTTCTAAATCTTCGCCTTCTTCAATTACATGGAATAATAGATGAACTAAATGATGAATTGAACTAGAAGCATCCAGTTCAACTTCCTCTTCTTCAGAAGTTTCATCAACGAATTCTAAATCATTTAAATATAAAGCCATGAATTCATAAAAATCTTTCATTGCAAATGAATAGCAAGCAACTGGTTCTTCATCTTCTTCATTATATTGAAGGACTAAATGTGATACATTTCCTTCATTATCCTCTGAATCTAAAAACACAAAAAAGCCTATATTCGTATCGATTTCGAATAAATGTCTAGTTCCACCTTCAGTAGACTTATGGTATTCCTCGTCATTCAATTTTTGGATTAACATATTATCTACATTATCTTCTTTGTGAAATGTTACATTAAAAGATTTCATCATCATTCTCCTTTTATATCGATTGATCAACGCATGTCTTCATTATGTAACATTCCCTATTTTATAGCAATTATTTCCATAATTAAAAAAATCAATAAACGGGAAATCTATAAGTAAAAAGGAGTGGGTTTGATGAGTAGAAAGAATAAAATCTTAGTTCCTGAATCTAGAAAAGCACTCGATGCACTAAAAGCTAAAGTAATGCATACAACAAATCCTGAAGATGCTAAATTCGAAGCGGCTGAGGAAGTTGGAGTTCCTTTAACGAAAGGATATAATGGCAATTTAACATCACATGAAAACGGTAAAGTTGGTGGGCGTATTGGTGGCAATATGGTAAAAGAATTAGTTAGAATGGCGCAGGAGAATTTGAATAAACGGTAAAGGTTTTAGAGCATGTGATTGTCATATTAACTATTCGAGACTATTAAATTAAAGTAAATTTTAAAAAATAACCCTGAATCCAAAAAGGAAAAGGGTTTTTTTTCGATCGTATCTCTTTATAAAATTTTTTAGAAAAGTCCATGAATAATATATTTCACAAAATCAGTAAAACCTTCTCCTACACCTGTAAAAACCATTTCGTGATAGGCATTATTCATACTTAATGCAACTGATATACATATAAGGATGGGGACTATAATCATTACTTCCTTTTTCATATAAACAACACCCCTTAAAGTACCATTTGAATTTTAATTTTCTGACTATATTAAAATTGTATACAATGTGTACGTATTATTCAATTGTGAATTTTTACCAATAAAAATTACTTTTTGAACGATAAAAAAATCAGATTGTAAGAAGTAACTTGCTTTAGCAACTACTACAATCTGATTTTATTTTTTTAGAACTTGAACCTGAAAATATTTACTAATTTGCATCGTCAGTAACACATTTGCAAATTGTCAAAAAAAAATAGGAGTGTGCATAGCACGCCCCCTATTTCTACTGATTAAATTTAGAAAATGTATTTTTGTTTTTATGCTATTCTTTTTTCCATTTCCTCAAATTGCTTTTCTACTTTTGGATTTGAATTTGAAGTTAATAGACTAACTACAATAACTGCTAGTAAGCTGAAAAAGAAACCTGGAACCATTTCATATAAGTTGATTGCTTCTTTAATCGCATCGACGCTGATCCAAATGATAACAGTTGCTGCCCCTACTACCATGCCTGCAAGTGCACCCCAACTAGTCATTCTTTTCCAGAATAAACTTAATAATATAGCCGGACCAAATGCAGCACCAAAGCCTGCCCAGGCATTACCAACAAGATTTAGAATCGTATCATTCGGTGTTAACGATAAAAGTAATGATACGATCGCAACGACTAATACAGCTATTCTACCAATACGAACAAGTTCTTTATCAGATGCATTCTTTTTACCAAAGATACGATAAAGATCTTCTGTTAAAGCACTTGCAGTTACTAAAAGTTGAGATGAAATAGTACTCATAATCGCTGCTAGTATAGCAGATAACAAGAATCCAGTAATTAGTGGATGAAATAATGTTTCTGAGAAATAGATAAAAATTGTTTCTGGATCATCTAATGTTAAGTTGTTAACTGAAATGTATGCAATTCCAACTAGTCCTGTTAATGTTGCACCAACAATCGTAAAAATCATCCATCCCATTCCAATACGACGCGCTGGCTTTAATTCCTTTACAGTTGAAATCGCCATAAATCGAACAATAATATGAGGTTGTCCAAAATAACCTAATCCCCAAGCAAGTAAAGAAACAATTCCAATAAATGAAGTTCCAGTAAAGATATTTAATAACTTAGGGTCTATATTTTTAATTTCATCGAAAGCAGGCTTTACTCCACCTACATCTGTAAAAGCAACAAGTGGTACCAAAATTAATGCAATAAACATAATTAGACCTTGAACGAAATCTGTTAAACTTACAGCTAAGAACCCACCAAATAATGTATAGGCAATTACAACCGCAGCTGTAATAATTAATCCTACTTTATAATCGATCCCGAAAGCTGATTCAAATAATGTACCTCCAGATACAAAACCAGCTGAGCAATAAAGTGTAAAGAAAATGATAATAACAACAGCTGAAGTAATTCTTAAAATTCGAGTTGAATCTTGGAATCTTTTTTCAAAGAAATTTGGTATTGTAATTGAATTATCGGCTACTTCAGTAAATACACGTAGTCGGGGTGCTAATAGTAAATAGTTTAAATATGCTCCAAGCGTTAATCCAATAGCAATCCATGCAGATGAGATACCAGTTGCGTACATTGCACCAGGTAATCCCATTAACATCCATCCGCTCATATCGGCTGCACCAGCTGAAAGAGCAGTAACTGCAGGTCCAAGACCACGATCACCAAGCATATACTCGGATAAACTATCAGTAGATTTTTTATAAGCGTAAAAACCTATAGCTAACATAAAAATAAAGTAAATAGAAATTGATATGAGTACTTGCGAATCCATTTTATCCCTCCGTTATAGCAACTTCTTATAATCTGATTTTATTTAGTCTTCGTCCTTTACATCTATATCTTCAGGAATTGGTTCGTTATAGTAATCTGCAATCATTTTTTTTGCTTTTTCCATTTGTTCTAGATGATTATTAAATTGCTCTTTGTAGATTAAATATTGTTCACCATCATGGACTGCTCTTATTTTTCGTTCTTGAATTAACTGGTTAATATAGGATTCATCAAGATCTAAGTATTCCGCTGTTTCTTTAATTGTTAAATACATTTTGTTCTCCTTACCTACTCATTCTTACATTATCTTACTATTTTTTTGAATATGTTCTTTTGTTTAATATACATATACATTACCTAAATCTCTGTTGGTGTGCCCTGGTGAAAATACATTTTCCATTGACCATCTTTTAACTTCCAAATTGAACTACGTAAGGAATGTTGTTTTTTTATTTCATTAAAAATTCGATAGGTTACTAATGTAATTTCGTCTGATAATGGATGAATTTCAAAATCACTTAATGTCATTTTTACGATTCCAATGCCAGTTTCGAATTGATCTTCTTTATATAAAACCCTTCCTGAACTACCAAATTCAAAAAATTCATCGGCTAGTAGCTTTTTTAGTTCAATTTGTGAGGTGCGAATTTCTGGTTGTAGTAATTTTTCTTCTAACATACAAAGATGTTCTTTTAAAAAATCTAAACTTTCCATTATTCATTCACCCTCTTAGTTTGATTTAGATTGATGTCAAATTAGTAAGCTTTACCCCAATAGACCATTACATCTGTTTTCTTTCCACAGCATACACATGTGTTAGCAAGTTTTTCTTGTTCAAATGGAATACATCTTGAAGTTAAACCAGCTTCTTCTTTAATTTGTTCTTCACAAGCTAGATCCTGACACCACATCGCTTTAATAAAGCCTTGTTTTTCGTCACTGATTTGTTTTAGTTCTTCCATTGAAGTAGCTTCATATGTTTTTTCTGTACGATTGTTTAATGCTTTTTCGTAAAGTGATGTTTGGATTTCTTGAAGTAAATTTGTAATATTTTCTTCTAAAGCATCTAATGAAACAATCGTTTTTTCTCGCGTGTCACGTCTTACTAAAACTGCTTGATTCTTTTCAATATCTTTTGGCCCAATTTCAACACGAACTGGAATTCCTTTCATTTCATATTCGTTAAATTTCCAGCCTGGCATTTTATCTGAAGTATCAATTTTTACTCGAGCAATTTTTGAAATACGGTTTTTTAATTCAGTTGCCTTTTCGATCACACCTTCTTTATGTTGAGCAATTGGAATGACCATTACTTGAGTTGGAGCAACTTTTGGTGGTAATACTAATCCGCTGTTATCACCGTGAACCATAATTAAAGCGCCGATTACTCTTGTTGTCATACCCCAAGAAGTTTGGTGTACATATTGTCTTTTAGAGTTTTTATCTGTGTATTGAATATCAAATGCTTTTGCAAATCCATCTCCAAAGTTATGAGATGTACCACTTTGTAATGCTTTCCCATCGTGCATTAAGCTTTCAATTGTATAAGTAGCTTTTGCACCTGCGAATTTTTCTTTTTCTGTTTTTTGCCCTTTAATAACAGGAATTGCTAAGAAGTCTTCTAAGAAATTAGCATAAACATTTAGCATTTGAATTGTTTCTGCTTGTGCTTCTTCAGCGGTTGCATGAGCTGTATGACCTTCTTGCCATAAGAATTCAGTCGTTCTTAAAAATGGTCTTGTTGTTTTTTCCCAACGAACTACTGAACACCATTGATTATATAGTTTTGGTAGGTCATTATAGCTTCCAACTGTTTTTGAAAAATGCTCACAAAATAGTGTTTCTGATGTAGGACGAACTGCTAATGGTTCAGCTAATTCGTCATGCCCACCATGCGTAACCCAAGCAACTTCAGGAGCAAATCCTTCTACATGATCAGCTTCTTTTTGTAATAATGATTTAGGGATAAACATTGGCATATATACATTTTCATGATCTGTTTGTTTAAATTGAAAATCTAATTCTTTTTGGATATTTTCCCATAATGCATAACCATAAGGTCTTATAATCATACAACCTTTAACACTTGAGTAATCGACTAATTCTGCTTTTTTTACGATATCTGTGTACCATTGTGCAAAATCAACATCCATATCTGTAATTGCTTCAACAAATTTTTTTGTAGTCATTTTCTCTACTCCTATTCATTTTTAGAAAATAAAAAAAACGCGCGAGAATAATCTGTAAGGGACCATTCTCGGCGTTACCACCCTAATTACTATATAGAAAATACGAAATAAGCGGATTTTTATAAACAAAAAACGCCATGAATGATCAAAAGGGACCATTCATGGCGTTACCACCCTACTTATTATGTAAAAGCTCTACATAATCTCTTAACATCTTTAACGGGAAAACCGCTGTAGCCTACTATTATTTCGGTACAGAGACTCCAAGGCTGGTTCAGAATACTTGCTTTAGGAATTTGCACCGACCATTCCCTCTCTTAAAAGCTTATAAACTTACTATTCCTTTTCTAAGTCGTTTATTAATTTAAAGTTATAATACGTGAACAAATTGTATCTGTCAATGTGAATTCTACCCATTTTTTTAAAATTTCTTACATTTCTTACTAGATTGCCTCATTTTTTACTTCTTTTGCTCGTTTCTTGGGTAAGGGTACTTCAGATAGCAGCATACCACCTACAATAAAAGTCCCACCGATAATTGTTTGGATCGATAATGTTTCATTTGCAAAAAGTACTGCGGTAAATGCGGCAAAAACAGGTTCAAAAATAAAAATTAATGCTGCTTTCGTTGAAGAAATATGTTGTTGAGCAAACATTTGGACCCAAAATGCGATACTCGTACAGAATACTGCTGTTACAATGACTGCAAAAATGAATGTCGGGTTGACCCAAAGTTCTTTAGAAAATGAAACGGAAGTATCTTCAAAAATTAGAGAGAAAATCGTACTACTAATGCCAACAGTTGCTAGTTGAATCGTTGTAAAGCTGAGTGGATCCATTTGCTTCGTATATTTTCCTGATAAAATAATATGGAATGCAAATGCAACCGACCCAATTAGTGTTAGTACATCTCCTAGATTTACAGAGAATGAATCACCTAAAGTTAAGAAACTTAGTCCAAGTAATGCAATTAAACACGCAATTACAGTAGACCAGTTAGACCGTTCTTTATAGACTAAATATAAAAGAACAGGTACTAATACAACACATAGACCAGTAATAAAACCTGATTTTGATGAAGTTGTATACTTCAATCCAAATGTTTGAAGTAAATACCCTAAAAACAACATAAATCCAATACCACTAGTAATAACGATTTGTTTAACCGTTAATTTAGTTTTTTGTTTTCTTTTAACTAAAAATGGTAAAAGGACTAAAGTTGCGAGTATAAATCGAAATGCGTTAAATGCAAACGGTTCAACGTATGCAATCGCATTTTGGACTACTACAAATGTTGTGCCCCAAAGTAATGTTACGATAATTAATGAGATTGTAGCTATTCTTTCTATTCTCAGGTCTCTCATCCCCTCTCCCTAAGTTGGTCCCATAAAATGCAAGTAAAGAAAACTCGTTGATTGACGAGCCTAAATGGCGACTATGCTGAAATCACTAGATTGCTGCCTATTTTTCCCACTTAACGAAAAAAAGATGTGATATTCCCACATCCAAGTACTATAATTTTATTGGTTCCACATTAAATTATATCTTTATTTTATCATAGTGTGTAATCAATTTGTCTCATAACTGTAAAATTTCTCTATCTTATGATAGTTTTTATGGAAATTTTGCCCAAAACTTGATTAGTTCATGATTGACTCATTGAAGCCTCATCCATATACTTAAATACAGAAAAATAGGAAAAGGTGATTGGATGGATTTTGAAATTACATATTTATCGTTTTATGTTGTAACTGTTGAAGGGAAAGGTGAACAATCTGATAAACGATATAAACATTTTCAAACATTAGATGAATCAATGTTTGAAGAAAGCGAATTGAAAGGCTTTTTAGAAGGTGAACTTGAAAGAATTGTAAATCGAAAAGTTGAAAAACATCCAAAATCTGATTCTGTACCTACAAAATTAGGTCACTTTATCGTCGAAGAAGGCCATTCTTTAGACTCAAATCCAAATTATAATTTATTCCAGCGTATACGTGATGCAAAATCGATTGAAGATTTTAAAGCAGAAAATGAGACTTTAGTCATTAATTATATTGATACTAGTGCAGTTCGCGGAGGAGCATTTCTAGTTATTCAAGCGAAACTAAGAAAATATTTTGATGACCCTTTCTTATTTGTACTAAAATGTGATTTTGAACCAAAAGTAGCCTCCATTTCAGATGAATCAACACTCATTAAAACAGTTGAAATGGCAATTACCACGAAAAATATGAAATCAATTCAATACCCTTATATGGAAGAATTAGGGATGATCTCAGAGAGTGAATTAAAAATCCATCAGGCATCACACGCTAGATATTTTGAAGACTTTTTAAAATTTGTTTCCTATTCTGAATCAATGCCTGAAATTGTAAAATCTCAAGTAATGGAAATGGTATATGACAAAATTGAAGATGTATTTGAAGAGGAAAGTGTTGAAAGACAACAATTTGATGCAGCAATGGAAGTATGGGCAGCAAGTCCTAAACGTGAAATTCAAGAGCATTTTACACCCAATGAAGTCATCGAAGCAGCAGCACAAATCGTGGAACATACACCAGAAATTGAATTATCATTTAAAGCGGATCATTTTTCTGTAAAAGGATTATTAGCTGATTTTGGTGATAACCTGCATATTGCGAAAGTAAACGGTCGATATGTCGTAATTTTAGAAGCTGATGTATTGCAATTTGAAAAGGGATTTTCTCCAATTGAGTTTTTGAAGCCGGACGAATTGGAAGATGTAATTGAGCGAATTGGTCAGAAAGTAAATATTCCAGGTTATTGATCGATCGAATAACTCAATTTAAAAATAATGAATATAGTAAAAAATTAAAAGACAGTTGGCTATTACTAGTTGGCTGTCTTTTTGATTTCAATTAGAGTAGAATTACTCGCTCCACCAAAACCAATAACTATAATTTTACTTACTCTCTCATCTATTAAATCTTCCAATTTCTACTCTGATCTTTAATTCTCTCTTCTTAGTTTTTTCTAGTTTTCTATCTTACTATAATATATGTTAACCAACTAAAATATTTAGTTGACATATAATTTGAGTTTCATTAATATGAAAGAAGTTATTAGAAAATTGACATTAGGAGAATTAAAATGAAGATTAAAGAAATTACATTTGTAGCAATGTTTGCAGCAGTTATGGGTGTCCTTGGACAAGTTCCTCCGATTATGTTATCCTTTACACCAGTTCCAATTACTTTACAAACACTTGGTGTTCTTCTTACTGGTGGTGTTTTAGGTGCTAGGTTAGGTGCATTAAGCCAAACTATCTTTTTATTACTAGTTGCAGTTGGAATGCCGCTTCTATCCGGTGGTCGTGGTGGTTTTAGTGTATTTGCAGGACCAAGTGTTGGTTATTTAATTTCATGGCCTATTACGGCTTTTGTAATTGGGTATTTATTATCTCGTTTTAAAACGTTAAAATTAAAACATGTCTTATTGATTAACTTGACTGTTGGAATTCTATTAATCTATTTAATCGGTATCCCAATTCAAGCGGTTATGATGGGAATTCCAGTTATGACAGCGGCTAAATTAAGTTTAGTTTATATTCCAGGAGATGTATTAAAAGCGATTCTTGCTTCAATTTTAGTATTCAAACTAAGACAGCAACCAGTTTTTTTGAGCACATTGACAAAAAACTATTCAAATCAATCAACAGAAAATATGTAAATCTTTGAGACACTCTAGTTGTGTCTCTTTTTTATAGAGGTGATTTAAAATGGCAAATATTACAGAAACCTATCAGAAAAACGCTAATTTGTCGCCTGACAAAATTGCGATACATACGAGTACGAATCAAATCAGTTATAAGGAATGGAATCAATTAATTAATCAAACGGCTAATTGGCTACACTCTTATCGATCAAATTCGAGAACAATAGGTATCCTTTTACCGAATGGTATCTCGTTTTTGCAGATGTTTACAGGAGCTTCTAAAGCAGGTTGGATCGCTGTTCCCTATGATATGAAATGGAATCTTGCTGATTTGGAAAAAAGGGTAAAGCTTTCGAATCCTTCAATCATTGTTACAACAAAAGAAATGTACAATAAGATTCATTCGATCCATCCAAATGTGAAAGTTTTAGATGATATCCTACAAGAAATAGCCCTATTTGATAGCTTATCTTCAATGGAGATAAATGAGGACCTACCTTTCTATGTGGGATTTACTTCAGGCACAACCGGTAGCCCCAAAGCATTTATCCGTTCTCAAGATTCATGGGTTGCTAGCTTTGATTGTAATCGATTTGACTTTGGATTAGATGAAACTGATCAAACTCTCATACCTGGAGCTTTGATTCATTCTCATTTTTTATATGGTGCAATTAGTACTTTATATTTAGGTGGAACAGTTTACCTTTTAGAAAAGTTTTCTCCTTTAAACGTTATATCAAGAATTAATTCTTTTCCTATTACAACAATTTATGTTGTCCCGACAATGATTGAAGCGTTAATAAAAGAAGGTATTCAAATCGATCAAGCGATGAAAATACTTTCGTCTGGTGCAAAGTGGACTGAAAAATCAAAAGTTGAATTTCGTCATTTGTTTCCTGCGATGACGATTTATGAATTTTTTGGCGCTAGTGAACTAAGCTTCATTACCGTTTTGTCTGATAAAGATGGTGTCCATAAGGCAAAAACGGTCGGGAAACCTTGTTATGGTGTGGAGTTACAAATTCGTCGACCAGACCAAGAGTTTGCTAAACCGAATGAAACTGGAAAAATATATGTGAAAAGTAAATATTTAATAAATGGGTATTTTGAAGAAAATGAAAGAACTATTCATTCAATTCAAGATGATGACGGCTGGGCTACAGTTCATGATATGGGCTTTATTGATGAAGACGGTTTTTTAACAATAAACGGTCGTGAAAAAAACATGATTTTATACGGAGGTATTAATATATTTCCTGAAGAAATCGAAAAAGTTATTTCTCTTCATCCGGATGTTGAGGAAGTTGCAGTCGTTGGTCTGTCAAACCCGTATTGGGGTCAGATTGTTGCTGCAGTGATCAAAGGTAATAGTAATTCTTTTGAGCTAAAAAGATTTTGTAAGACACAACTATCAGCATATAAAATTCCTCGTAAATGGTTTTTTCAAAATGAAATGCCGTATACGACGAGTGGAAAGATCGCACGCGCAGAGTTAATTAAACAAATTGAAATGCAGGTGACTAACAATTAAAAGAGCTGTCATTGTCAAAGCAAAGCGAACACCTATCGGAAAAAAAGGTGGAATTTTACGAGATTTTCAACCACATGAGCTTGCTGCCCCATTGCTCAAGCATTTGGCAGATGGGTTAAATGAAAAGATTGATGACATCATTTTAGGAAATGTTGTTGGACCAGGAGGAAATGTCGCTCGAGTTTCTGCATTAGAAGCGGATCTTCCTCTCTCAGTCCCTGGGATTACAATTGATCGTCAATGTAGTGCAGGATTAGAAGCGATTCGAATGGCTTGTTACTTAGTTCAAGGTGGTGCTGGTAATTGCTATCTTGCTGGTGGTGTTGAAAGTACTAGTACTTCCCCATTTCCTGCTAGAGCTAGATTTGCACCTGACAAAATTGGTGATCCTGATATGGGCATTGCAGCGGAAAATGTAGCTGAAAAATATGGTATCTCAAAAGAAACTCAAGATGAATATGCGTTATTAAGTTATACACGAAGCTGGGAATCTCATCAGAATGGATACTTCAATGAGGAGATTATTCCAGTTGGTGGTTTTGACCAAGATGAAGTATTTTTCAAAAAAAGGAAAATGGAAGAACTTTTAAAAAGAGCAAAACCAGTATTTAAAAAGAATGGTACAGTCACAGCTGCAAATAGTTGTGGGATTCATGATGGCGCATCCGCTGTTGTCATCATGGAAGAAAATGAAGCGATAAAAAACGGTTTTAAACCAGTTTTACGATTTGTGGATAGTCAAGTTTCGGGTGTTCATCCTAATTATCCAGGTGCAGCACCGATCCCTGCTATTCAAGATTTATTAAGTAGAAACAAATTAACAGTTGCAGATATTGAACTTTATGAAATAAATGAAGCTTTTTCTTTAAAAGTAATAGCTTGTTCAAAAGAACTTTCCATCCCCACTTCCAAGTTAAATAGTTGTGGAGGAGCATTAACGATCGGCCATCCATATGGTGCATCTGGAAGTATCATGGTCACGAGACTTTTTTATGAAGTACAAAGAAGAAAAAACTTACAATCAAGTTATGTAGTCGCTGCAATTGGAAGTGGTGGTGGAATCGGATTAGCTGTCTTGTTCGAGGTCGTAAAATAAAATTAATAAATCATCAAGTAGTAAGAAGTATAAAGAGAGGTAAACATATGAAAGTAATTGGTTCAATCGATCTACATACACGCTGTAAACATTACCATACTGCAAGAGATATCATTGCCATCAAATTCAAGTGCTGTGATACGTACTATGGATGTTATTATTGCCATGAGGAAAGCACTAATCATAAACCAAAAACATGGAATAAAGACGAATGGCAAACAAAAGCAATTCTTTGTGGTAATTGTCATGAGGAATTAACTATAGGGGAATATCAAGATTGTAACTACAAATGCCCTAAATGTGAATCTGATTTTAATCCAGGGTGCAAAAACCATTACCATTTGTATTTTGAGTGAATATGAAATACTTTATTAGTTTATGTTTATGGAGCTGAAAATTCAGCTCCTTATTTTTGTTTAATGTAATTTTAGCTTTTTTTGTTTATTTCCCTTAATATTAAAGCTTCATCTTCAGTTATCTCACCGCTTTTTACTTTTTCATCTATTATTTGTAAAATTGATTGTTTAAAATTTTGTTCCATTTTTACTCTTAGTTTTCTTCTTTCTTCCCATTCTTTTTTAGTACGGTATTTTAAGATAACATTTTGAATGAATTGATTAAATTTCTCTTGTGCTTCATTTCGCAATTCGGCTGAAAAAAGTATTATGCTTTTAGGCTTTTCTGAATGTTTCTTAATCGAAGAATCGAAAAATAGTTCTTCCTCTGTCTTAGAATAATCTTCAAAAAGAATATCCCATAATCCTTGATTGTTTTTATATGCTATCGCCTCAATTTCCTCTTCATATTCTTCTATGAAAAAAGTAATATGCCAATGACGACCTATTAAATGCCGCTTGATTTCATCGCAATATGGATGAAAAGAGGTTTCTATATCAATTAACTCCATGCCATTTGAAATTGACTCAAGTTGAATTGGTATTGGCTTCGGAAGTGATTCATTATCATCTAAGATTCCTGCTAAGCTAAATGCTAATTTTTTCTTTGCCTCTTTGATTGCTTCAAATTTTGTTCTGCCATTTGATAAGGAAATTTCCCAACCATGTTTAGGGAAAAGAGTAGGAAAATAAACACCAAAACCTCCATCTACTTCTTGTTTAATTATTGCTGGATATCTATATTTTTCAAAATTAATCATATGAACTCACCTTTTTTCAAAAAATTACTAAGGTTTAAATAGAAAAAAAATAGAATAGTTTCTCAGGTAACTATTCTACTATCTGAGATAACAAAAAAATTGATTTAACAAATATTATGTGCAACAGAAAAAGGATGCCAGTCGGCCTCCTTTTTCTATTGAATATTATTAAACTATTACGATTGCGTTTGAAGAGCAACTCTTAAACCTAACCCAATATAAACTAAACCAATTGCCTTCCCCATCCATTTTGGTCCTTTTGTCTTCTTACTAAAGATTTTTTTACCGATTACACTTGATAAAAGCACTAGTAAAGTTGTGTACAAAATACTCAGTAATACAAATGTCAAACCTAGAGTTAAAAGTTGAATGAATACCGGATGTCCATTGTGTTGAACAAATTGAGGTAAAAGAGCTAAGAAAAATAGTGCAGTTTTAGGGTTTAATACTTCGATCAGCACTGCTTGACGAAAAGAAAGTTTACTATTTACTTCTTTTTGTTCAGTTGCTTTTTTACTGTTTTTCGATTTTTTAATGATTGCAGTAATTCCTAAATAAAATAAATAGGCTGCACCTAAATATTTAACGATTTCAAAAGCAAATGCAGAAGTCATTAAAATTGCTGATAATCCAAATACTGATGCACATGTATGAATTAAGTCACCGACAGCAATCCCAACGCCTGTTAAGATGCCATTCCATTTCCCACCTTTCATTGTTTGGGATAATGTTAAAAGTACAGCGGGTCCTGGTATTAAAAATAGCATTAATACAACTAAAATAAATGAAAGCATGATGTTCTTCTCCCCTCGTTACTTTATATTTAGACTATTATACAACATAATTTTGCACTAATTGCCTAAATCGTCATTAATTTCAATAAAAATAAGCCGCTTTCCACATTTGGAAAAACGACTTATTCATTCAACAATTATAATATTTCAATATATCCTTCAGTTCCATGAACACGAATTCTTTGCCCATCTTTTATCAGCTTGGTAGCATTCTCTACACCGACAACTGCAGGTAAGCCATATTCTCTTGCGATAACTGCTCCATGTGTCATCAGTCCACCAACTTCAGTGACCAGTCCTTTTATTGCAACAAATAAAGGTGTCCAACTTGGGTCAGTAAATGAAGTAACTAATATGTCACCCTCTTCTAAGTTTGCATCTTCCATATTTAAAATTACACGTGCTCTTCCTTCAATTACACCTGAAGAAACAGCCAAACCTACAATGGCTTCAGGTGGAAGATTTTCTCGTTTGTATTCACCTACAATGATTTCACCATCAGATGTTATAACACGTGGAGGAGTTAGTTTATTAAATAATTTATACTCGTCTTTTCGTTTGTTAATGATTTGGTAATCTAGTTTTTTTGTACGAACGACTTCGTGAAGTTCTTCAAATGTGAGATAGAATATATCTTCAACTTCAGTAATGACATTCTTTTTAACAAGTTGTTCGGCTTCTTTCAATAAAGCTAGCTTATACACAAAATAGCGACTAATCATTCCATACTTTGGATATTCTCGATATCCAATAAAATTCCTGATTAGACTAATAACTTCCTTTATCTCTACCGCTTTTTGTTTACCATCTGGTAATTCCATCAATCGTTCTACAAGCTCTTGTTCTTTTTTCAATGCTTTTTCTAGCCCTTGCTCAAATTTCCGTCTACTTGCATGCGGCTCAAAGTTTTTGATGTTACTAAGAATCATTGGTATGAGTGTAGTTGGTTTTTCGCTCCAACGAGTTCTAGTCAGATCAATTTCACCAGTACATCGCATGCCATATTTTCTCAGATATTCATCGATTGCATCTTTCGTTTCCTGTCCACCCTCAAATTTAATCAATTCATCCAAAAAGTTATCATCTTCTATATGTTGCAAATAATCGACTACTTCTGGATAAGGACGAATTACATCTGCAACATCCATTAGTGCTAGACCCATTTCTGAAGTAATATTATTTGGTACAGATTGCGTAATGATATCTCCTACATTCTTTTCATGTAACCACTCGTTTACTTTTTCATTGATCCATTCTGTCGCATTCATAGCAGACATAAAGACTGCCGAACTTCGTGGGTCAAATAATAACTCTCGTAATTTCTGAAGATCTTCTAAAATAAAATCCATTAAATCTGATCCTGATTTCATTTGAATGGTTTGTTTTAATTCTTCGATTGAGGTTTCGTTTTTCTTAATCAAATCAGATACAATTGTTGGATCGTTTTCAATCAGTGCTTTAAAACTCGACGACGATTGTGCTTGATCAGTTCTAGTTGGTGTCGGTGCTTGATTCACAGGTGATGATGATTCGATAAAATCTTCTTGGCCTACAACCTTTAATAGAGCGTCTTTTAAGAGCGGATCTGATTTTCCTATAGCCTCTATAAACATTTTTCTTCTGTCAGGTGAAGCAAGATTTTGTGAGATATCAACAAATAATCTACCTCCAGCTTTTCGCATAGGTGCCCTAGACGTTAACATCCAAAACGATAATCCCAACGGTTTGATTGGATCGGTCATCATCTGTTGATGTCCAACAGACAGATAGACGTGATCTTCTTTGTCATCAACTTCAGGAATCGGATATAGAGTTGTGATTGGACGACTTTGGACAATATAAAATATATCTTCTACTAAACACCATTCGATATCTTGTGGAAAACGGAAATAAGCTTCTATTTGTCTACCAATTTGTGCAAGTTGTAAAATTTGTTGTTCAGAAAGTGTTTGAGCCATTTGTTTTTTGGAATCAATCTGCTGTGTCTCTGTTCCGCCTTCTTTTCGACCATAAATAGCCAATTTTTTTGTCGCGATTCTTTTATCGACGATTTCATTCCCTTGTACTTTATAACAATCGGCCGATACTAAACCAGAAACTAGAGCTTCTCCAAGTCCGAAACTTGCATCGATTGATAGTACCTTTCGATTAGAAGTAATAGGATCAGCAGTAAATAATATCCCTGAAGCCTGTGGGAAAACCATTTTTTGAATAACAACGGATAAATAAACTTGATTGTGGTCAAATTCATTTTGCATACGGTAGATTACCGCTCGATCCGTAAATAAAGAAGCCCAGCATTTACTAATATGTTGTAAGATATTTTCTTTACCAATAATATTTAAATAAGTATCTTGTTGGCCAGCAAAAGAAGCATGTGGTAAATCTTCAGCAGTTGCACTAGAACGCACTGCATAAGCAAGTTCCTCACCGAATTTGGAGAGATAGGTAGAAACTGCATTTACAACATCGGAAGGGATTACTGCTTCTAATATAATTTCTCGAATCTTCCTGCTAATCTCACTAATTTGATCTCGATCTTTTACATCTAACCTACTTAGTTGATCCAATAAAGCATGGTATGAATCGTTTTGTTCGATGGCTCTTTGAAACCCAGCTGTTGTAATACAAAATCCTTCTGGAACTTTTATATCTGGAATTTTTGATAATTCTCCTAAATTTAAGCCTTTTCCGCCAACGAGTAAAAGTTGGTTTTTATCAATCTCCTGGAAATCGAGAACTAAAGAATTCATTCCACATCTCTCCTAACCTTTAATGTCTATTGATTTTATCAGTAGAAAATAAGAAGATAAAGTCTATTTTACCCTTTTTTTTTATGGTATAATTAAAGTAGGAAGAGTATGTAACAAAATCAAAACAACAAAAATTGAATTAACTTCTATACATAATGAAAAAAGCACAGAAATTAATCTGTGCTTTTTTCTATTCAATTGATGCGATTGCTTTTCTTCCAAATTGTTTATTATATAACTCTTTATATAATCCATTTTGCATTAACAATTCTTCATTTTTGCCTTCCTCAACAATTTGACCATCCTTTAACACAATGATGTGATCCGCGGCCATAATAGTTGAAAGTCGGTGAGCAATTACAATGGACGTCTTATTTTTTAATAATCCTTGTATTGCACTTTGAATATAAAATTCAGATAAAGTATCTAATGAGGAAGTTGCTTCATCAAGAATAATGATTTCAGGATTTTTCAATAATACACGAGCGATTGAAATTCTTTGTTTTTCGCCTCCTGAAAGTTTAATTCCTCGATTCCCAACAATTGTCTCATATCCATTTGGTAAGTCCATTATGAAATCATGAATATATGCAGCCTTACAAGCATTTGTAATCTCTTCATCTGATGCATCAGGGCTTGCATATAATAAATTTTCTTTAATCGTTCCATTAAATAAATAGCTATCCTGTGTAACAAGTCCAATATGAGACCTTAATGATTCTAGCGTGAATTCTCTAATATCACGACCGCCAATTTTGATTGAACCTGAAGTGAAGTCATATAAACGAGGGATTAAATTGGTAATGGTTGTTTTACCAGCGCCACTAGGTCCAACTAATGCAGTCATTGTACCAGATGGAGCAATAAAGGAAATATTCTGCAAAGCCGTTTTATCTTTCTGATAAGAAAATGATACATCGTTAAATTCTATATCTAAATGAGTAACATTCATTTCCGTCGCATCATCACGATCTTTAATCGTTAGTTTCATATCAAAATATTCAAAAATTCGTTCGAATAAAGCGATTGAACTTGTAATATTTACATATAGATTTGTTAATTGTCCAACTGGCCCGTATAAACGACCGAGTAAAGCAACAAAGCTAATAATAGCCCCAACTGTAATCTGACCATGAATAAATAAATATCCACCATATAAATAGATGAGCATTGGGCCGATGCTAGTAAAGGTTGATAAAATCATCATAAACCAGCGCCCTGCCATAGATTCCTTTATTTTAAGATTAGTAGCCTGTACATTAATCTCATCAAAATTTTTAAATTCCCTTTGTTCCTTTGTAAAAAGCTTCATTAGTAAATAACCACTAATATTTAATGTTTCTTGTATAATATGATTTTGCTCACTTGTTTTTTCCTGTGTCTGTTTTGCAATATTCCAACGAACATTCCCCATTTTACGAGTCGGTAGAATAAATAATGGTACAATAATCAATCCTAGTATTCCAAGCCTCCAGTTCACAATTAACAAAGTGGTAGCTGTAGAAATAAGAATGAATAAATTATTAGCGAAACTTACAATCGTACTATCAAAAACAGCTTTAACACCAGAAATATCAGCCGTCATTCGGGTGATTACTTCACCTTGCTTTACGTTTGAATAAAATTGGTATGGCATTTGTTGTAAATGAAGATACATCTGGTTTCTCATATCGTAAATAATTTTTTGAGAAACATATGCATTTAAATAATTTTGCCACACACCCAATAACTCTGAAATAATCGTCGTACTAAGAGAGGCAAGTACGAGATAGATTAGGAGACTTAAATCTTTATTTGGTAAGGCTGTATCAACAATATGTTGAATGATGATAGGCGGTAAAATGCCTAATACTGAAGTAACTAATAAAATAAGCACAACAAGTGTTGTTTGCTTCCAATATGGAATAAAATATTTTGCAATTCTGAGTAGTATTGCCTTTGTTATATTTGGTTTTTGAGCGTTTTTATCATATTTCATTCGCCCAAAACCATGAGGACCCATCGGAGGTCCACCACCCCATCCTGACATAATTAAACGTCCTCCTTATTTCGAACAATTAGTTTGTTCATTTGATAAATCAGTTAAAATTTTTTTTTGCATGTCTATAAGTATAGTAAGCTCATCCTGTGAAAATTGTTCCAGTGAATTTGCTAAACTCTTATATGCTTCTGATTCTTCGCGATAGCGTTGACATAATTCTTCTCCATCTGGCGTTAAAAATAATTGAGTTTCTCTGCGATCAATAGCTGACGTTTCTCTTTTTACATAATTTTTCTTCTCCAACTCATCAATACTAAGACTCACTCTGCTTTTAGCAGTTCTAATACGTTCAGTTAGTTCTTTTTGTGAGAGCCCTTCATTATTTCGAATTGAATTGAGAATAATTAACTGTTGGAAGGTTAATCCAAGTTTAGTTGCAGTTTGTAAGTTTATTCTTTTAAGTTGGCGCGCAATTGAAACAAACGAATTTGTTAAATCGATTGCTTGTTGAAAATTTGGCATCATATCACCTTTCATATTAGTTTACTTTATAAACTGTTTACATTGTAAACTAATAATAAATCTTTATTGTTCATTTGTACAATTAAAAGTTATTAATAAAAAAGACAATAGGATATTTTCTACTGCACTTCCTAATTTATTCAGTAATTTGTTATATCTTATATGAAGTGTATTCAAAGGTGATTTGTGAAATAATTGAAGGTAAGGATCGTCAGAAAAAATGGAGGTTAATTAAGAATGGCAGATAACACCCCGATTAATGGCTCAGTAAAGATGCATTTTATGCTAAAATCTATTCCCCCAAGAACAACCTTTCAACAGGACATGACAGATGAAGAACGGAATATTATGGGAAAACATATTGCTTATTGGACGGGAAAACAAAACCAGGGAATTGCTCTAGTGTTTGGACCGGTTCGAAATCCTTCATCACCTCATGGAGTTGCAATCATTGAAGTTGAAAATGAAGCGCAAGTCCCAAAACTTATCGAAGAAGATCCAGCTGTGATTGCTGGGATCATGACAACGGAATATTATCCGATGCTTGCAGTACTACCTAAACAAACTTTATGACGTAGCTGTTGAAAAAAAGAACGAAATAAAAAAAGCAATCGGATCAGAAGTGAACTGTTCAATTGCTTTTTTTATTTCATCTATTTTATTTACTTTTTATAATTTTAGTCACTTATTTTAAAGTAAGTATCCTTAAAAAAGACCTGCTTCTTTTGCTGCTTCAAAACTAACTCTTGTAAATTCAACTGGATCTAAATTAACATTCTCCCAATGCATATACATTAAACGTGGTTTATCAAACAGCCAATGGTTATGAACTGCTGTCACGATAATTCCTCTTTTTCGTAAAGCTGTCATTAATGGGTTAATCTCTTTCTGACGGACAACAGATTAGCCAAGGTTTAACCCATTATCTTCAAAAGATAACATGAAAGGAAGTGCTAATGGAGAACGAGTCCTACGACCTAAAATAGTCGCATTAATATCACGTAGACGCATAATTACACATACAGGTGTAGCTTGAACGACTTCTCCTCCAATCATATCCGCAAGTCTTTGACAAGTTGACATATTCATCACTCTCTTCATTCTTTTTATTTTTTACTCAGTATCCTATGAAAAAAATGAAGGGCGAGTGCCTATCTTAATCCTTAACTAATCATCGTAAATAGCTACTACTACACAATGATTTCTAATTAAAAATTAAAGAAAATCCTTTAATTTCCATTTAAATAAGTGAAAAGACCTATTTTTTTAGTAAGACAATTTGATTATCTTAATTTAAATTGTTATTATATAAACATTAAATGTGTTCAAGCACATAAGGAGGAAGTAAAAATGGAACATGGTAAAGTAAAATGGTTTAATGCAGAAAAAGGTTTTGGATTCATCGAGCGTGAAAATGGTGATGACGTATTCGTTCACTTCTCAGCAATTCAATCTGAAGGATTCAAATCATTAGATGAAGGTCAAGCAGTTACTTTTGATGTAGAACAAGGACAACGCGGACCACAAGCTACTAACGTAAAAAAAGCATAATTTAAAAAATTAAAAAGTCAGATTCTATTTGTAGAATCTGACTTTTTTTATTTAATAAAAAATAAAAACCCCCTATTCAATTAAGAATAAGGGGAAATTCAAACGTGGAGATCTGGTAAAGAAATGGTTTAAAGTATTATAGCCTATAAAAAATGAATACACAACATTCATTTTATACCTTCATTAAGTTAATTTTTCACAATATTATGTGTATTTGTATCTTGAAAGTGTATGAGAATTATTAATGTTATACTCTTAAGATCATCGATCATCCTACAAATAATTTGTAACTTAATTGAATTTACAGGACAACACCCCTTCTGTGTCGAATTATATAATTTAGAAGGGAGATGTGAAAATGAGTAAGGAAAATCTTTTAAAGAACCTTCGACTTGCTACAAGAGGAAATTTCTTTATAATCGACATTAAAAATTCCTTGGAAAATGATACAAATATAATTGAAAAACTAGCTAAGGAACTAGAACTAGATGGATTAATCAAATTAAAAGAGTGCACACAGTTAGAAGATTCACTCTTTTTAAGTGGAATACTTAAATATGCATCCAAATAATTTGGATGTTTTTTTATTGTTGAACAAGTTAAATATGAAATAGATACTCGATTTCAGTATCAATATATAATGGATTAATTTTAAATTAGCATCATTATATTCTAAATGGAATTTAAAAGTAGGAACACTAGCAATAATTGAGCTTTGCTAATGTCTTATAAAAGGGGTTTCGTTTCATACACGGTTTGAAAATTTTAATTTTTGTAATCTTCCTTTGTAAGTTGAGTGAAAGATTTTTAGCCGAATAATAGTTCTTTGGCTTGGCTTTCTGATATGCCTTTAACTAATTCAAGTTCGCTTATAAAAATTTTACTTGCGTTACCTAACATTTGTTTTTCACTTGAATTAAGAGATTTTTCTTTATCTATACGCATTAAATCACGTACTACTTCTGCGCCTTCTTCAATATTACCTGTTTTCATTTTCTCAGTATTTAGCTTGAATCTTTGTTTGTATGATAGAGATCGATCAGATTCTCCATTATGGAAATTTATTAATATATTGTCGAGTGTATTTGAATCAACGACCATTCGAATTCTTGAATTACTCATTTTTGAAATTGGAATCATTACTTCCATCTTTTTAATTAGTAATCTTATAATAAAATACTGCTGTATTTCACCTTGTACTTCTTTTTCTTGAATAGATTCGATTACACCTGCTCCTTGCATTGGATAAAAGATGTTATCACCAACTTCAAACATTATCTACACCCCCATTTAATTATGAACCTATCTAAGCATAACATTTATTATTTTTTTGTCAAAATAAATATTTTACCAGTATTAAATAAGTCATGTCAATAAGTAAATGTTTTTTTTAGCTAGTGTTTTTATTTTTAAAATGAATGTCTAAGAATTAAGTGAAAATTGATCATAAAAAATATGTAATTTTTCACCAATATTTAGGTGGATTTGATTTTCTTTACATTTAATGTTAAGATTGGATTATAACAACGTGTGTAAAGCGCACTAGGAGGAAACAAAAATGGAACAAGGTAAAGTAAAATGGTTTAATGCAGAAAAAGGTTTTGGATTCATCGAGCGTGAAAATGGTGATGATGTGTTCGTTCACTTCTCAGCAATTCAAACTGACGGATTTAAATCATTAGATGAAGGTCAAGCAGTTACATTTGATGTAGAACAAGGACAACGCGGACCTCAAGCAACTAACGTTAAAAAAGCATAATTAAAAAAATTAAAAAGTCGGATTCTAATAATAGAATCTGACTTTTTTTTATTTAATAAAAATAGTAACCCCCTATTCATTTAAGAATAGGGGGAAATTTAAACGTGGAGCTCAGGTAAAGAAATGGTTTAAAGTATTATAGCCTATAAAAAATGGATATACAAATTTCTACTAAAAGAACATCGTTAGTAAACTATTAAGATTATTCATTTTTTTAATCATTATCTAATGTTTACCTGTATTCTAACATGATATTAAGAAAAATGAGGATAATCGTATAATGATTTTCCTCTATTCGTTCTTTAAATATGTTCTGATTCCAGGATCAATACTTTCAAACTACAATTTTAATGAATTAGATACTTTTGAGTCCATTTCCAAATCATTTTGTTTTCCAATCGGTTTCGCAGCTTTTGAAAGCAGTCCAGAGATCGTTACAGCAATAAGTACGAAAATCAGAGCACGCAGTAGCCCTACTTGTTCACCAATAATTCCTAAAAATGGTGGTCCTACTAGGAATGCGAGGTAACCAGCCGTCGATACTGCACTTACTCTTGCAGCTACCCTGTGAGGATCATCTCCAGCAGCGGATAATCCAACTGGAAAACCAAATGCTGCCCCAAGCCCCCAAAAAACAATACCAATCGTTGCTACTACGAAACTATGGCTCAGTATAACAATAATCAGTCCAACAAAAGCCAAAAGTGCTGATGCGCGCAAAACGATAACTCTACCGAATCGGTCTAATATTTTATCACCTATCGCACGTCCAATTGTCATTGAACCGACAAATATACCATATGCAACAGAACCCATAGCTGGTGTAACCTTATATCCATCAACCATAATAAGTGGTAACCAGTCATTTGCTGATCCTTCAACGAAAGCCATTCCAAGTACAATAATACCGATCATGATTGTTCGTCGCTCTTTCCATACGGCCATATATTCCTTCGTTCTGTTTACTTTAAAAGAGTCACTAGCAGCTTCTCTACCTGTGTCAGCAGGTATGAAACGGTATAAATACAAAACAGTCAGAACGATAACTAAGGCTGTAAGGGACAGGTGAATAGGTACAGAGATTCCCGACTTAGTCATTGTCGAACCAAACAATGCTCCAAGAAGCGTACCCAAACTAAACGCAGCATGAAAACCAGTTAAGAGCGACTTTTGAGCAGCTTTCTCAACTGCGGTTCCCTCTACATTCATCGCTACATCACATATCCCTTGCCCAAAACCAAAAACAACTAGCCCTATAAATACAATTAAACTATTTGTCAGCCATGAACCACTGATTCCAACAATTAAAAGTCCGATAGAAACTACTAATAGACCAAAAACCATGACAAAACGTCCGCCCTTTTGAGCGATAAGAATACTGGCACTTATCAATCCGATGATCGACCCTACGGAAAGCCCAAATATGATTACACCCATCTCTGCTGTTGTAGAACCAAGCGCATCTCTAATAGCAGGCGTACGAGATACCCATGATGCAAATGCAAATCCAGTCAGAGCAAAAATAAAATAAATTGCGACCCGCCATAATTGAATTTGGCGGCTATTTAATAAAGTTTCCATATTTAACCTCCTAGTTATAACGTTAAAACTTTTTAAATGTGTTTAAAAAGTATAAAAAAACAAACTTATTAAACTCGTTTAAAAAGTACCGAATCAATTACCTAATTACCATTTTAATAAGTTAAATTGTCAATTCAATAAGATTTCCTTCTGGATCTTTAATTACACTCTCATAGTACCCATCACCAGTTCTACGAGGACCATTTATAAGAGGATAACCGCTATTTTTAAATTTGGCACTCATCTGATTGACAGCGTCTTCACTTCCTAAGGAGATTGCAATATGAGCCCAACCAATTTGATCTTCGAGGTTAGCCTTAACAATGCCCTCTTTACGCATAATTTCTAATCGTGCGCCAGATTCAAAGGTAAGAAAATAAGATTCAAATTTCTTTTCACTATTATGATATTTATTGTTAGACTTACAATTAAAAAATGTTTCGTAAAACTCCCTCATCCCTTCCAAATCCTTAACCCATATAGCAACATGTTCAATTTTCATTTATTTTAACTCCCCAATATCATTTATTCTAAATTTTAGTATTAAATGAACTCACACTCCACCTTATATGACTCCCTTTTAAATATTCAATCGATCATAAGTTTAAGACAAAGACTTTGTAATCCAAATAAATAATCTTGTTTCCAATCACTCGTCGTAAGTACAGGAAGATGTTCGGACGGAATATAATTTGAGCTAGCAATTCTAATTTTATCTAATATTACGTTTTCAACTTCATCTTTACAAAAAATGATGAAATGAGGATTAATGATCGCTACAAATGAGGCGACTAATCTGCTGATTGCATCAATTTCATAGTCTTCACTTATTATTAGGTTTTTAAGTCCTCTTCTATTTCCTAATGCCTGCCCAAAATTTCTTTCATCATATTGAGGTACGAATGAAACCTCACCTGAGAAAAATGTATTTCCTCTTACAACATCTCCATTTACCATAATTCCTGCACCTGGACCGTTTTGACCTGAATACAAATAAACAAGGGATTGTTTATCTTTTATTCCTCTATTATTGTGAAAACCTAAAACAGCTGCATTCATATCATTCTCTACTATGACAGGAATCGAAAAATGTTCTTCATAATATTCTTTTAAATTAATGTTTTGAAACTGTTCATATCCAGGTATATAAAACACCTTTCCATTATTAACCGCCGCTGGTACTCCAATCGACATTGAACTGATTTTCGGATATTTAGTTATGATCTTTTCAATGGTCATCGTTAAAAAATGCAAACTATTATCTATTAATGCACTCGGTGCTTTGCCTTGTTCCTTTACTTCACCAATACAATTAAAAATGATATAGTTCGTTTCAGTTCCCTCTAAAAATATTACTAAACCTAACATATGTTCAGGATTGTAAGAGTATCTTTTTGCTCTTCTTCCACCACTAGAATGATCTAATCCGACTAAAAGAACTTCTCCTTCTTTTTCCATTTCTGTTAGAAACTTACTAATTGTCGGGAAACTAATTTCTAGACTTTGACTTAATTCAACTTTAGTTGCACTGCCTAATTTTAAGAGCGTAGTACGAATACCACGAAGAACCATTTTCTTCATATTGCTTGGAGTTGCTAAAAATTCATTCACTAAATTCACCGCCTTAAAAAACTTATTAAACGCCTTTAATAAGTTGATGACCTTAATTTACCATATACACTTGATTAAAACAATTGAAATTGAATTAAATGAAATTAAACCGTGGTGGTATGATTTAGCAGTTCTCCATCTCTTTTTTTCTTCGTATAGATTTTGGTCTATTTGCATGTTTGAAAATCGATTTATTTATTTTTTTAGTAACATATCTTTTAATTTCATTTATAAAAAATAAGCAACTGAAAACAGTTGCTCTAAATCACATCTATACCAATACTTACAGTAAATACTAATAGAACCCAGTACATTTAATATTTCATTTTGGTTAATCTAAATATAGATATTCACGGACTTTAGTGTATATCTTAACCATACTAATATAGTTGTGATAAAATCCAAAACAAAATTGATTTATATTATAGTTTTCATTTCTAATATTTGTATAGATTCTAATAATCATGAACTTCTATATAGCAACGAGTATAAATAAATACTTATATAATTAGAAAGGAAAAATCCTTTGTCCATACTCCTTACCTTAATCGTACACCATCGTTATCTATTGTTATTTTCAGTGAATCTACTTGAACTTATTGCATTACCTATTTCAGGGGAAATCACTATGAGTTATACAGGGTATCTAATATACCAAGGTAAAATGAGTTATATTCTTTCTATTTTCATAGCAACATTGGGTGCTGTTATTGGAATTACTGTATCTTATTTGATTGGTAATAGATTCGGATATAATCTTATTCTAAAGTACGGAAAATATATACACTTTGGTCCCGAACGATATAATAAAACCGCAAAATGGTTTGATCATCATGGTAATAAACTCTTGGTATTTGCTTTTTTTATACCTGGGATTCGCCATTTTACCGGGTATTTTAGTGGGATTTCCCGATTACCTTTTAAAATATTTGCACGAAATGCATATATTGGTGCGTTTCTTTGGTCTATTACCTTTGTCACTCTTGGTAAGGTTCTTGGTCCTCAGTGGGAGAAATTTCATCACTCTGCAAGTAAATACCTTGGAATAGGAATAGTTGGTCTTTTAAGTTTTATTGTAATTTTATTCATGCTAAGGAGATACAAAACATCCTTAAAATACTTTTTAAATAATTATATAACTTCATTTTCAACTCGTTTTTTTTTATCATTAAAAAGAATTGAAATTTTTATAATTTGCCTTGCTGTTTTGTTTTTAAGTATGCTTATTTTTACTTTAGGATTGAGTGAACAATATTTACACAATGAGTTTAAAGAGTTAAATGAAGTTAGTATATATATAATAAATGAACTCTTTGGAGACAACTGGAATTTCATAATGAAGGGATTACTTGTTCTTCAAATACCTTTAATTTTGCTTATTATTTCAATGGTTTCTTTAATCTTACTATTTGTTAATAAGAGAAATTTAATATTGGAATTCTTATTTTTTATAACATCTATTGTTGGCGGTGTGATATTTAAAGAAGTAATTACGCATGTATTTCATTATTTAAAACCTAATACCGGCTCTTTATTACACTTTGAGTTTCCAAATGAACAATCTTATATGTCAATTGTCGTCTATGGTTATTTTGTTTTTGTATTGATGCGCCATTTAAAAAACGATATCTTTACTCGAATCAAATTAATCACTCCAATTTTAGTTTTATTTCTTTTAATATTAATTGGAGTAGCAAATATTTATTTCTCAATTCAAATTCCAAGTGACCTTATAGCAGGATATACATTTGGAGCAGCATGGTTATTTTTAAACTTATTACTACTTGAAATACTTCGTCTCATACAACAATATAAGACATTTCCAAACAAACGCGCCATTTAGACATTAATATATATATATCTATGGATCTGAGTGCTAGGATGGATTTATAACCTATGTTTTTTATAATCATTCAATGGAATACTTCATTCTACTTACATTAGCTGAGTGTTACGAAAGAGTATTATAGTTAGTAAGATCCAATTTAAATCTTATAAATTTGAGGTATTTTAAATGAATTTAAAGTATTTTTTGTCGATTGCTTTTTTAATTAGTCTTTTGTCACTTTTTGGTTTTGGACTCATGGTATTACTAGTGAGCAATCATAGTATATATCATTTTGATAGTACAGTTATCAACTTTATACAAGGGCTTGAATCACCCTTCATGACATCTTTTATGAAATTAATAACTTTTTTAGGTTCAAGCGTATTTATAATTCTACTTTCTATAGGTATTCTATATTTTCTTTATAAAGTTTTAGATCACCGTTCTGAATTAATATTATTTATTGCCGCTCTTATTGGCTCAAATATTCTTTGTATTTTATTAAAACTCTTCTTTCATAGGATGAGACCTGATTTACACCGTTTAATTGAAATAAGTGGATTTAGTTTTCCGAGTGGGCATGCAACTAATGCTATGACAGTTTATGGAATCTTAGCATTTATATTGTGGAGAAATATTCGTACAAAATCTGGGCGTTCTCTATTGATATTAATAAGTTTCATAATGATTCTTTTAATTGGTATAAGCAGAATTTATTTAGGAGTTCATTTTCCAAGCGATGTAATTGCTGGCTACTTTACTGGAGGATTTTGGATTAGTATTGCCATTTGGTATTATCAGCGCTATAAAGAAAAGCAATATGAACGAAAACAATGCGCTTAAAGGTTTTATTACTTATAGTAAAAAAAGAAATTTTATATTTGTTCGGATTGATGAGAGAAGCCTTGCATTATACAAACAATAAAGAGAGAGTGCCGTAACTCTCTCTTTTTCATTTGCTTAATATTATGATATTCCTTCAAAAAATTATGTTAAATTTCGTAGATTCTATTATGAAAATTCACTTTAAATTTCATTAAAACAATTTAATTATTAACCACTTATACAATCAAAAAAATGCCTAAATATAAACAATAATAAATTTTATAGCCAATCATTAAATTATAGTGAAATTGATTAAAAAAATATAATCTTTTTTGCTTTTTTACTGTGCTATTATATAGCAATGCTATACATTTCACGTACTTATAAACAAATTAAAACATTCAATTTTAAACTTAGAAATTAAAGGGAGAATTAACTATGAAAGAAAAGAAAACAAAACTAGTTTATAAAAATGCAATGATTTTTCAATGGTTTTTCAAAACTAGTTATTATTTGATGATCATCATATTGCTAATATATTTTTACATTTGTAATTCCTCTGGCTCATCAACATTTATTTATAATGAATTTTAATTTTATTAACTAATATTTATAGAGGTATTCAAATGACACCATACGAAAATTTACTATATTTTTTATTATTGATGTTATTATTCTTACCAATTGTTATTTATGGGTTAAGAGGAAAAAAGATAACATTTTACAATACGCTTGTTGGCTGGACACTTATTTTACTAATTTTTAAAGACGATATAAAACAGTTGTTATTTTTTATATGTTTTACTATTTTCCAATCAGTATTGGTCATTAACTATAGAAAGTATCGTGAGAAATACAATAATCCTCGTGTTTTTTATTTTTTAATCGTATTAACGTTATTTCCGTTAATTTTAACTAAGGTTCAGCCACTTTTAATTCCAAATTCAATAATTGGATTTTTGGGTATTTCATATGTAACTTTCAAATCAATCCAATTACTAATTGAAATAAGGGATGGATTAATCAAATCGTTAACATTATTTGAGTTTCTACAGTTCTTTTTGTTCTTCCCAACTTTTACGTCTGGTCCGATTGATCGATATCGAAGATTTGAGAAGGATTTCAAGAATAGCTTTGAACCTGAGGAATATAAAGTTCTTTTATTTAATGGTATAAACTTAATTTTTCGAGGGTTTCTTTATAAGTATATTATTGCCCATGCTATCAATTTGTATATTATTTCAAATGTCTATTTACATGAAGACCTATTTGTCTTAAAACTTTTATACATGTATGCATACAGTTTTTATTTGTTCTTTGATTTTGCAGGTTATAGTGCTTTTGCAGTCGGAGTTAGCTATTTATTAGGTATTCAAACACCACAGAACTTTAATAAACCATTTTTAAGTAGAAATATTAAAGATTTTTGGAATCGTTGGCATATGACATTGTCTTTTTGGTTTAGAGATTATGTTTATATGAGGCTAGTTTTTTTCTTACAAAAAAAGAAAATAATAAAAAATCGATATGTTATTTCGTATATTTCTTACTTTACTTTATTTTTTTTAATGGGTCTTTGGCATGGACTTGCGTTGCATTTCATTGTTTATGGTATCTACCATGCTATTTTAATTATTTGCTACGATCTATTTGAAAGGAAAAACAAAGAAAAGAAATTAATTCGGCGAACAAAATTCACTGATATACTTTCAATAATTATTACATTTCACTTTATTTGTTTTGGTTTTTTAATTTTTTCAGGAACATTATTCTAAAACAAATAATTAGACTTCAAATGAGGGATTAGATATGAAAAAAACTACTTTCGGTCCAATGTTTTTGGCTGTTATAGTTGTTATATTAATAATTACCATTCCAAAGCAATGGTTAACACCACTAGTTACAAATCGAACAGCTAGGCATCAATCTAGCTCACTTAGTCCTGCTATCTTCCAAGGTATTACAGTACAAAAACAAGTTATGAAAGATCCTACCATTATACCAATCTATGGTTCGTCTGAACTTTCAAGATTTGATCAGTTTCATCCTTCAAATTTTTTTAAGGCATATGATCCAAAATATACACCTTTCCTAATTGGAAGAGGAGGAACTCAATCTTTAATACATTTCCTTAGTTTATCTGCTAACTATTCAAGTCTAAAAGGGAAAAAGATAATTTTTATAATTTCACCACAATGGTTTAATAAAAGAGGATTAGATGAACAACGTTTTGACCCGAATTTTTCGAAGTTACAAGCAATTGAATTTGCAAAAAATAATAAAATCCCTATGGATATAAAAGAAAGAGCAATTAATCGATTACTTGATTATACAATAGTAAGAAATGATAAAATGCTTGCGACTTTGATGAGGCAGGCACTTGGAATGAAAACAGAAAAACTAACTAATAAACTAATTACTAATAATTTAGTCAATCCTTATTTATCAATTATAAATAAACAAGACGTACTTACATCAAAATTTAATTTTATCAGTAATATTAAAATAAATAATTACTCAACTTCAAAGAATAAATCATATAAAGAGCTGATGGCAATTGCAGAAAAAGAAGGAAAGAAAACAGCAACCAATAATCCATTTTATATTAGAAACAGTATTTATACATTGCATTTTGCTAATAAAATTAGTCAATTAAAGAACTCTAGATCCACAGCTTCCTATAAAGAATCACCTGAATATAAGGACCTACAACTGGAATTAGATTTATTAAAAAGCGCTGGCGCAAAACCACTTTTCATATCTATTCCAGTAAATGGGTACTTTTATGATTACGTTGGTTTTAAAAAAGAAGAACGTACTTTGTATTATAAAAAAGTATCTAAAGAAATTCGTGATTCTGGATTTGAAGTTGAAGACTTATCGAACCATGAATATGATAAATATTTTTTCAGAGATTCACTTCATTTAAGTTTAAAGGGATGGGTTTATGTGGATCAAGCAATGGAATCTTTCTTGCACAATAAAGAAAAAGTTAATAAAAATTCTCAAAACTTAGTGGTTAACTGATTGACCATGATTAAAATGTGTATATGAGATTAAATATTGGCCATAGAAAAAAGCTTCCGAACACAAAATTTGAGTGTTCGGAAGCTTTTTTTAAAATTCTTTACTTTAAGCAGCCATAGTTTCTATGTATGTAATCGTTCGCATGGATTAATAAATTCATAACTTCATATTTCTTTATTTCTTTACACATTAAATAACCTACTTAAAATGGCTAAGAAATTTTCTCTTAGACTTGGAACGGAGTAGATATTTATTTAAAGATTTTATTTTAAAAATGTGCTAGGCATTACAACAAGTACTACCTCTCCACGTGCACAAAGAATATCATTTGCGAATAATTCTGTATGAACTTTCCATTTTTTAGGATGGATTTCTTCAACAGTTCCAACTGCTTTTAGTGCAACATCTTGTGGTGTAGGTTTAAGATATTCTACATTAAGGGCAGCGGTTACAAATCTAGGTGGTACTGTGCCATCTCCTATTTCATTTCCATTCTTACGGTGTAAAGCGAGTGAGGCAGAACCTGTCCCATGACAATCAATTAACGAAGCTATTAATCCACCATAAATAAAACCCGGAATGCCCATGTACTTTGATTCAGGTGTAAAGATCGTAACTGTTTTATCACCTTGCCAACCAGTGCGAAGATGATGACCATCTTTATTTAAACGACCACATCCATAACACCAAGCGAAATCATCTGGGTAGATATCTTGAATTGCTTTTTCAATTACTTCTTCCATCATTCATCCTCCTTAATCGGTTTTTAAATAAAATTAATCATAATATGAGCAATCGTTCGATCATATTGTACTTTAAATATATACAAGGTCTTACTTATGTACAATAGTTTCCTGATAATTCCGTTAATATTAACTATACTTTTAAAGTAGAGTAATATTTTTCAAGTTTACAATTAACTAAAAATTATATGCACAAGGAGAATTACTATTGGAACTACTTCTTATTGTATTACTGATAATTTTATTTTTTGGAAAAAATTAGTTGGAAAATTTCATTACTTTTTCATAAATATCTTTATAGTTCAAATTATTATAAAATTCATTATCTAATTCATTAAGTTCATCAAGAATATCATCTTCGGATTTACCACTTCGATAGATTTCATTAGCTTTTTTAACTAATTTAGATAGGAAACTTATTTCTAATTTATCTAAGATCGCAACAGTTTCCTGCCAATGTTCGCCAGTCCAATTTAAGAAATATTGATCAAATCCACCGTTATTCAATTCCATTAAGAGACTATCTATTAAATAAAAATTTCTTTCATTTTCATTTAGGGCCACAACTCCCTTTTTCCTTTCTTTTTCCAAAATTTTATCAGACATCTCTAAATATAGATCTTCTGTATTTTTCATTTGATGAACTCCCCTGATATTTATATTTGCTTATAAATTTTAAAACTAATCCGACTTTTTTACTATCCTAACATATAAAAAAAACGACTAAATAGCCGATCAAAGTGCGATAGTTGAACAACACTATTTAAAATGGTAGTGGCCTTTCTGGACGATTTGGACAGTAAAAACAACTGGGATCCTTACATTATACCGTTTGGTTTACTCCCTTTATTTTTTACTTTAGGTTAAAACTCCCCTTGCCAGTTTCCATATCTATAGGCAATGATGAATGTTGATGAACTATAACCCAAGATTCGTTCACTTTTTTTAAAACATATGTGAACCGATTTGTCATTTGACGAAGTTTCTCTCCAGATTCTTCATGATAAGCAGCAAATATAACAGCACAATGAACAATTGCGAGATTTGAATCTTCATCAACTAGTAAGTCATTAAAATCTACTTTAAGTAAAACACCATCCACACTCAATCCATTAAACCAATCTTCCACATCTTCTTTCCATAAGGAAATACCCTTGCACTCCTAATTCTCCCAGCAATCGTAAATATGTATATCCGGAGCATACATATTTATGAATCTTTCAACATCTTTTTCGTAAACTGCTGATTTATAATTTTCAAGAACGTCCTGTACTTTAAAAAAACTACCCGTCATTAAATTCATCTCCTTATTAATTGGAAAAATAGTTTCTATTGATGAATTCTATATTCAACCATTTTTCCCTCTTTAAGTAAACTGCGAGTTAGAACAAAGCTCTCCTCATGGAAAGTACGCTTGACATTACATTTGTTGCAAAATAAACTTACTCTATGGAAAGTTAACTTTCCATAGCAAAGGGGGGAACACGTTGCTTAACCGTTTAGAAGAAATCCGCAAACAACGCGGAATTAAGCAAGAGGAATTAGCAACAGCTCTTGAAGTGTCAAGGCAAACGATTGGTTCTCTAGAAAACGGGCGTTATAACCCATCTATTCTTTTGGCGTTCAAGATTGCTCGTTATTTCGGTATGAGTATCGAAGACATCTTTATATATGAGGAGGATGAAAGTATATGAAAAAAACTAATTTGATTTATTATCTTAAATTATTCATAACATTTCCCCCACTTATATAATGATATGTATAATAAAAATTTAATCCTTTATTTGATAATTCGTTATTCTAATAAACTACCAACTAGTTGAAGTTATAATAATTAACTTTAAATGTCCTCAAAATAAAAAAGAGGATTTCTCCTCTTTTTTAAAATTTCACATCCGAAATTTAGATTGTTTTCATCACTTCAATTACTTTATCAATATCATTTTTCGTAATCCAATAATGTGTAGCAAATCGCATCATTCCATCTTCATCCGGCGCAAAAGTAATAATTCCGTTCTCTTTAAAAATTGCTTCAATTTCCTCGGGACTTCTTCTCATATCAGTCATTTGGAAGAATACTAAATTAATATGAAGTTGAGATGTGTCAACATTAATTCCAGGGATTTCACTAAGTCTATTAGCTAAATATTGAGCATTTTCATGATCTTCTTGTAATCGTTTCGTCATTTTTTCTAATGCGATTAGACCAGCGGCTGCTAAAAATCCAGATTGTCTCCAGCCTCCACCTAGTAATTTACGTTTCTTTTTTGCTTTTTCAATAAATTCTTTACTTCCAGCAAGTATTGAACCTACAGGTGCACAAAGTCCTTTTGATAAACAAAACATTACCGAGTCACTATATTGAGATAATTCTTTAACATCTGTTTTTAAATAAGTAGCTGCGTTAAAAATCCTTGCACCATCTAAATGCACAGGAATATTTGCATCTTTTGCAATGCTATAAACTTGCTTCATGTAGTCAATATCAACAACAGATCCACTTGAATAAGCATTTTCTAAACAGATTAATGAAGTTTCTGGATAATGGATGTCATCTGGACGGATCGAATGTTTAATTCGGTTAATCTCCATCTTACCGTGAGTTGTTTGTAATGTTCTTAAGTGAACTCCGGCAATAATTGATGCAGCTCCTACCTCATGTTCGAATATGTGACAATCTTCTCCAAGAATGACTTCAGTACCACGATCACAATGTGTAAACAAAGCAAGCTGGTTACCAAATGTTCCACTTGGTACAAATAAAGCAGCTTCTTTTCCAACCATAGAAGCAGCTAGAATTTCTAATTTTTGTACAGTTGGGTCATCTCCATAAACATCATCGCCAACTTCGGCTAAAAACATTGCTTGTCTCATTTCATCAGTAGGATTTGTTACAGTGTCACTTCTTAAATCGATAAACTTCATTTTCATTCCCCTTTTTAACTGTTTTCAGAATTATCTAAACTAGTTTAATAGACGCATCGAGATTTGATTTCTAATACAAGTACCCATCTCGTTGTCGGAAATTGGAGGATAAATTTAGTCATTAAATGAGTTGTTTTTTTCAAATTCCTTTAAACCCATAAGCAAAAGCTTCTCAGTAATATCCTCAATTCCAGTATGATGATCTAGTGCAATTTGTTTAATCTTTTCTTTTATTGAATCTTTCACGAAAATAGTTAGTTGTTCTTGATTACTCGTAAACACAATAAAACCAGGTCTAGTAGAAAGCTTACCATCAATTAAACAGTTTTGTAAAATTTCAAAATCTTGTTCAATATTGGCATCAAGATATGGTAGTTTAATTGGTTTTACTTCAACCTTAATTGAATTGTTCATTAGATAAAGATTCATGTTTTGATGTCCAATGTGTTTATAAAATGAATCGATAATGCCAAAAATTGGGGCATTAATTGATTGAGGAATTGGAAATTGAAATGAGATCATGCCTCTTTTCGTACTATGACTCGCTTTTTTCATTTCATAAGCTTTTCTAAATCCACGGCTTGTCAGTTCTTCTTTATTTAAAAGTTCGCCCATATTCGTTTTTGCTACGATATCAGAGGTCTCATCAAGTTCGATGATTCGAGCTTTTTCATTCGAGTTTGGAATTTCATAAAGTCCAAATAAGTAAAACTCTAAGTCTTTTGTAAAAAAAGACTTTTTTCTTGATGCATTTTTTTGTGAGAATTTTAGATTTTCAATTTCTTCTTCGGGAATAAATACAGTTTGTCTACCTTTAAAATTTATTTTACTTGCGTTAATTTTTCCATTTTTTATATATTGATGAATTGTTGCTTTCGATACTCCTAATAAATTAGCTGTTTCAAGAACAGTTAGTCCTACTGGTTTTACAGTTTGGGACTTTAACAGATTAAGATCCTCTAGATAAAACCTCATTGTCCCATCGATTTGCCAATCTTCATAAACAAGTTTAAGTTTTCCAGCCTTCACATAATTGTAAATCGTTTGTTTCGATACACCTAACAGTTCTACTGCCTCATTTGTTGTAACAATCTCTTTCATTTTTTGATCTTGTTCTAACATTTGAATTCTTCCTTTTTTATTGTTTTATAGACTTATTATATCATAATTATTTCCAACAAATTGTTAAAAAGCAATTAAACAGATACAAATAAATCTATTTATTTATAAATAATTAATTATACGTGATTTGTTTAAAGTAGAATAATATTGTATTTTTCTACCTTAATCATTTTTAGTTTATTTATATTTATAAAAAAATGAAGAAATTAAGTTAATTAGAAAAAGTATTCAAATTAATGCTATAAATACATAGATTTATGTATAATAGATTATGAGGTGAGTAATATGTTTGTAAAATTAAATCTACTTATTACAAATTCAATGCATTTACCAACTACGAATCTAAATGAAGACAATATAATTGAGTATTTAATAGATGAAACTTACTTTCCTATTCTTCTACAAACAAAGTTTGAAAATGAAAAAAATCATCGGATGATCTATGAAGGTTTTTCTGATTTAGATATGATCTACTACTTTGTACATCAAAGAAAAGATATCCAAAAATCGAAACAACGAAAAGATAGTACAAAGATGGAATACATAAGAGAGTTAATGCAGTTTTTTCGATATTTGATGAAGAGTGAAGAATTTTTGCGACAGGATGTAGAATCTTATATAGAGACTTCATTTTTCAAAAATTTAAAACAAAGACATATTGATTCATATCAACAATGGCTATCTACTTATAAATACGGTCCGAACAATCAACAATATCGTGTTACAACTCTTTCAAGAAAACTTGTCATATTAAAAAGCTTTTTTAAGTTTTTATTTGATAGTCATTATGTTCAAGTACCTTTATATACTCGAATATTGAATGCAAAAATTACAAAGGATGATCTACCAAATCGCGATTTAGAAGAAAGTGAAGTTAAAGCATTGTTGAATTTTTATAATAGAAATATTTTAAAAACGACTATAATCAAATTATTAGCTACAACTGGTATGCGAATTCGGGAACTGGCTGAGGCAAATTGGGGTAAAGTTACAAAGGATTCAAACGGTTATTGGCTAGAAATTGTTGGAAAAGGAAATAAAAAACGTGAAGTTAAATTATTAAATCATGTTTTTGTAGATTTATGTAAACTAAGGAGTCGACGTGGTCTTTCAAATGTCATTTCGAAAACTGATTCAAGTCCATTCTTTCCAAATAAATTGAATCAACATTATTCGTTTAAATATTTATCAAAATATGTAATTGAAATGATAAAAGATTCTGGGTTACCTTTTGTAAAAGAACATAATCGATCAAGCAATATTAGTCCTCACTTCTTTCGGCATCATTATGCTTGTCGTTCAATTGAAAAAGGTGCGAGCATTTATCAAGTTAGTCGAAGTTTAGGTCATGAAAGTATTCAAACGACTGAACTTTATTTAGCAAAAATGATGAATCGAACACAAAATGCAAGTAATGTTTGGGATGATGAAAATTATTAAAAAGAAAAAACCCCATTCTTTTAAAAAGGGGTTTCTTTTTATATTTCATATTAGTTTACATAATATTATTATTAGTAAAATATAGAATAATTTGCGAAAATATAAATTGTGTCTAAAAAGATTGAACTTAAAGCTTTACAACTACCTCTGTTCCATCTTTTAATTTCGTATCAACAAGGATTAGTCCACTATTTTTTGAAAGTCCCTGTAGTAACGGTTTCAAATCTTTTCTATCAATTTTAGGAAAATTGAATTTACTGCCATTTTCATTAATTGCTTTATTTATTATACGATTAAGCACTTTTGATGTGATGATCACACTACCTAAATTTAAAACTGTATATGGAACAGGAATGGAGAATCGCTTTCCATCTATTTTCAACTTGACCTTTATCATAATCTACTCAATCACAACAAAAACTTTATCACCGTTTGATGAAGTGATGTCAACGATTTGTCCGACCATTTCGTTTTCGATTGCTTCGATTAGCAGATCAACGTTAATATCTTTTACATATTTTTCAGCCTCAGGAATTTTTTCAGCAATATTTGTACCTACTTTTAAAACTGCCTTTACAAGATTAATCGGTACATTAACATTAACATTATCTCCTACTTCGGAGTTAACACGAATCTTTAAGATTTTATTTCCGTATGGTTCTTTTTTTAGTGATACGCGTTCGGGCTGTTCTTTATCTTGTAAAATATTAATTAATTCACTTGCTTTATCCTTATCAATCTTGCCTTCTTCCATCAACGTTAAGATTCTTGAAATCTCGTCTTTCATTATTATTCCCCCTCTTTTAATAATTGAATGGCTTTCTCAGCCGTAATTTCGCCTTTTTCTAGCATTGTTACAATTTTTGATTTATCTATTTCTGGTTTCTTTTGAGTGGAATATCCAAGTGTAGAGATAATTTCATCTAACTTTCCTCTGACAGTCGGATAAGATATTCCTAGTTCCTTTTCGACCTCTTTAATATTTCCACGGCATTTAAGAAAAATCTCAATAAAATGGAGTTGTTCTTGGCCTAGAGCCGCTAATCTTGATACTTCAAATTCATTTTCGATTGTTGTCTGACAATGATTACAATGTAGCTTAGTAATTTTAAGTGCCTTGCTGCAAACAGGACAATTAGTGAGTAAAGGATACGTCATACTGTACTCCTTTCTTTTATTTAATCATATCATACACCATATATTTATTTTTTTAAACAAAAACTTAAAATTATTTATAAAAATTTATAGTTTAATTAAATTATTAAATGATTACATTAAATAAATTGATTCACCGAATACAAATGTTTAATGTTTTTATAAATGTTTACCTTTTTATTCAATAATTCAATTTGTATATTAAATATATTTATGCTTGGATCATAAAAGTAAAAAAAGACCCCTAAAGGAGTCTTTAAAAAATCTCTATGAGCATTAAAGTATCATATTTTTTACCTATTCGCTTTCATTATCGACTAATACTCTCATTTCAATCAAAAATTCTTCTTTTTGATTCGGTGAATAATTATTATGTATTAATGACTCATATATATCACTTTTAACCGTTATTTGATGTGTATCTATATAATTAATAAGTCTTTGTAAGTTTGTAAAATAATCATCAGATGATACGCTTTTATAAGTAATGCAAATGTATTTTCCTTTGGGGATGGTTGAAACCTCTGTACCCGGTAATAGTAGTGTAGTTTGTTTTTTTGTTAAAACGGGTGTAAATAAATATTGATAGGTTACTTCACTAACATGTGTATAAGACTTATATGGCACAATGGCTCCGTAACCATAGTTCCTAAAACCTTCTGTGGATGCAGCAAATTTCTTCAATTTACTGTATGAGGCATTTAAAATATTTTTCGGGTCAATTCCATTTGCCTTCGTTTGTATGATTTGCATTTCTTCTTCGTACGAAAAAAACACTTCACCAAAATGAGGATAATCATTCTGTTTTTGCAATCCCTTTTTTGCATTTGCAATGATTTTTTCAATCTCAATTAATGAATCTATTTTTTTTCTGACAATTTCTTCTTGTTCTGTTAAAAAGGAGAAAAATTCATCCCTTTTTAGCCCCTGTACTTCTTTCATCTCTTCTAATGGTGTACCAATATATTTGAGTGATTTGATTAAATCGAGAAGATGAATTTGTGAATCTTTGTAATATCGATAATTCGTATCTGGATCGACATACGCTGGTTTAAATAAGTTGATTTTATCATAATATCGGAGTGCTTTAATCGAAATATTAACTAATTTGGATACCTCACCTATTGTATAAAGTTTTTCCTTCACTTCAATCACCTCCACTATCTTATTTTAGCAAAAAAAGCATATTCTTTATTCGAAAATATAGAATATGCTTTTTTGAATTATGATGCTGTTCGATATACTGGCATTTTCCAAGCAATTGTTAAACCAACACCACTCGCTAATAAGACTGTTGCAAAATAAAATGGATAGTTTAAGTCAATATCAAATAGGATTCCACCTATTATTGGTCCTATTACATTCCCAAAACTAGTAAACATTGAATTCATTCCACCTACAAAGCCTTGTTCATTTCCTGCAATTTTAGATAAATAGGTTGTAACAGCTGGACGCATTAAATCAAAGCCTAAAAATACTGTAAACGTCACTAGTAAAATCATAAAATATGAATTCACAATTGTCATCATAAACACCAGTATTGTTGAAAGGATTAAACTATATCGAATTAATCGAATTTCTCCCATCCATTTTGTTAAACGATCAAATAATGCTATTTGAGCAATCGCACCAACAATACCACCGCCAGTAATCATGATTGCGATGTCTTTTGGTGTAAAACCAAATTTATGATTTGTGAACAATGAAAATAGTGATTCAAAAGCTGACAAACCAAATTGTGAGATCAATATAACCATAAACGAGATAAAATACATCGGAGCAAAAATACGTTTTAATCCTGGTTTTTGTCCTTTATCCTCAATACTTTCTTGATTTCGTTCTGGCTCAGGAAGGATTGTAATCGATAAAACGCCTGCGAAAATTGCCAATCCTGCTGCGGAGAAAAATGGTATGCGTGGGCCATATTCTGCTAAGAAACCTCCGACACCTGGTCCAACAATAAAACCTGTTGAAATTGCAGCCGACATATAGCCAAGTGCTTTTGCTCTAGTATCGACTGTAGTAACATCTGCTATAAATGCTGTTACTGCTGGCATTATGAATGCCGCACTTATTCCACCTAGCATACGTGAAATAAAAAGAACCTCATTTGTTTTACCCATTCCGAATAAAAACTCTGAGATACTAAAGATCATTAATCCAGTTATAATCATTTTTTTACGTCCGAACTGGTCTACCCAGCGACCTGCAATTGGTGAAAAAAATAATTGTGTAATCGCAAATGCAGCTACCATATAGCCTACAATTGTACCCGATATATTTAACTCATTCATAATTGAAGGTGTGACTGGAATAACTAGCCCAATACCTAAAAAAATAATGAATAAATTCATTAATACTAAAGATAACATGATGTTTTGTTTTTTCATCTAAACTCAACTCCTTTTAAAACTCTACAAAACATAATGTAAAGCCTCCTCTGAGGGGAGAGTCAATTGGTTTTTTTATTATTTTTTTATAAATCCGCTTTCATTTCTTTAAAATAAAAAAAGGAGCCTCTTTTAGAGAAGCTCATAGTTGTTGGTTCATTCTATTCATCTATTTAAAATCATGGATAACCTTTAAAATTTTCATATATTTAATGAGAATCTTATTTAGCGTGAAGAGTTTTTTGAAACATTCCGAGAATGCTCGATGTGACAAAACCAAGGATTAGCGCAAATGTTATATGCTGGTAAAGTCCAACATTATTGTTTGCTCCCATATGATGCCAAATATCATTTGGAAGCGATTTCCAAATAAACCACAAGCATGATGTTACAATAACTGTAATTATTGGTATAGTCGGGCGTTTCCCAAGTGATGAAGCAATAAACATCATTAAAGCTAAACCAAGAATTGGTGTACTACCAAAAAACCATTGAAGTATATGAAAATCGATGTTCTGCATCCATATCCCTCCTCATTCTAATTGTATGAGGAGGTTTTGCTAAAAAGTAATGAAATACCTTTATAAGTTAGAAATTCATATGGCAATTCTTTATCAATACATAAATAAAGACAAGGCCCAATGGCCCTGACTTTATTTTACGATTACTTTTCCTACCATACCTACATTAAAATGGTACTTACATGTAAGATCGTATGTATTTGCTTGTTTTGGTAACACTGAAATGGTTTTTTCAGTTCTTGGTTGAACTTCTACATCAATATTGAGCATTTTCACTGTAAAAGTATGAGGTTTACTTCCTTTATTTTTCAATAATAAAGTTGTCTTTGTACCATTTGGAATTGTGATGTTTTTCGGATTAAAATAATCATCATTCAACTCTACTACGATTGTTTGCGCACGATCATTTGCATCTGAAACCTTAGATTCAGCAAAAGCTTTGAAATTACCTGGTGTTGCCATTAACACAATCGTTGCTAAAAAAACAATTAGTCCTGATAACCAATTTTTCATTAACACTCGCATTCCCTCCTTTCCTATGCAATATTCTTTTCCATTTGATGGAAAATTATCACATTTTATTTATTTGATCATTAAAAAAAACTGTCCTCTTATAGAAAACAGCTTTTCATTTATTTTAAGTTATTGATTTGCTTCCCACTTTTTAATTTCTTCTCGAACGGTTGGTGCAACTTCCTTACCTAATAGTTCGATTGCTTTCATTACGTCTGCATGTGGCATCGAACCAACTGGTACATGAAGCATAAATCTTGTGATTCCGACATTTTTTCGAAGGTTGATGATTTTTTTTGCTACAGTTTCAGAATCACCAACATAAAGTGCACCTTCAAGGCTTCGTGCCGCATCGAATGCAGATCGATCATAAGTTCCCCAACCACGTTCCTTTCCAAGCTTATTCATTACTTGCTGTGTTGATGGGAAAAATTTATCAACTGCAGTCATTCTATCCTCTGCGATGAACCCGTGTGAATGGGATGCAATTTGTAATTTGTTTACATCATGACCGGCATGAACAGCTGCTTTTTTATAAAGCTCAACAAGTGGTGCGAACTGAATTGGTCGTCCACCTATTATTGCAAGTACAAGTGGAAGTCCTAATAAACCAGCTCGAACGACTGACTCACTGTTTCCTCCACTTCCAATCCAAATTGGCAGTGGTTCCTGAACTGGACGTGGATAGATACCTATATTATTAATGGCTGGACGATGTTTTCCACTCCATGTTACAAATTCAGATTTTTGCAAGGTTAACAGTAAATCCAGTTTTTCTTCAAAAAGCTCATCATAGTCGTTTAAATTATAGCCGAATAAAGGAAATGATTCGATGAATGAACCACGTCCCGCCATGATTTCCGCTCGACCATTGGAAATACCATCAAGCGTAGCAAAATCTTGAAATACTCTTACTGGATCTGCTGATGAAAGTACAGTTACTGCACTTGTTAGCCGGATACGATTTGTTTGTGATGCTGCAGCTGCTAGTACGACAGCTGGAGATGATGCTGCAAAATCATTACGATGATGTTCCCCTACTCCAAATACATCTAATCCAACTTGATCTGCCAGAATAATCTCCTCAACCACTTCACGTAAACGTTCTGCATGGCTTATTACAACACCTGTCTTTGTATCAGGTGTTGTTTCTACAAAAGTACTAATTCCTATTTCCATTAAACTATTCCTCCTAAATTCTGTAATTATATAGCAAATATGATCATTTTTATAAGGTTCTGTTCCTAGAATGATTAAACAACTTAAATATACCTCAAATTCGAGATAAATTCTAACAAAGTAGTATAATGCAAGTAAATGATAGAATTGTCATCATAAGTATAACTAGAAAAAATACATTTTCTGAATTTTAAGAGTATAATAGAGTATTAGAATTACTTCTATGTTCACCTACATAAATTCTAATCAAAAAGTAATTATCCAAAGTAGTGAGAAAGGATGTTTAAGTATGAATAAAACTAAACCAACTGAAGTAACAGTTGATGGTTTCTTTAGACGTCAATTAAATCGTTTTTCTACACCATTTGGAACTAAACCACAAGAACTCCCTGTTGAAGCAGGTCGATATCGACTCATTTGGTCAGCTGCTTGTCCATGGGCCCATCGTTCTGTTATTGTACGAAAAGTTTTAGGCTTAGAAAACGCGATCAGTTTAGGAACTGTCAGTCCAATGCGTCCTAGATTACCTCACGTGGATTGGGAATTTTCTTTGGATTCAGGCGGAGTTGATCCAATATTAAGTGTTCGCTATATGAGTGAAATCTATCATAAATCAGATCAAAACTATTCAGGACGTCCGACAGTACCTGCAATGATCGAGATTAGCTCTGGTAAGGTTGTCAATAATGACTATTTTAAGCTAACAAATTATTTCGAAACAGCTTGGAAGCCGTACCATAAAAAAAATGCACCAGATCTATACCCAGTTTCCATCCGACAAGAAATTGATGCGCTAAACGAAATCATATTCACTGATGTAAACAATGGTGTATACAAATGTGGTTTTGCACAATCTCAGAAAGCCTATGAGGATGCTTATGAAACGCTATTTAATAGACTAGATGAGCTAGAGAAACGCTTATCTAAACAACGTTTTTTATTTGGTGATAAAATTACTGATACTGATGTTAGGTTATATACAACATTAGTACGGTTCGATGCTGCTTACTTTACAGCCTTTAATACGAATCGAAATTTAATTCGCGAGTATAAAAACTTATGGGGCTATGTTCGAGATTTATATCAAACACCTGGGTTTGGGAATACAACTGATTTTGATGCAATTAAACGACATTATCATTTATCAATAACCATCTCGCCAGATAAAGAAGAACCAAAAGTCTTACCAAAAGGTCCTGAACTTATGATTTGGAATTCGAAGCACAATCGAGAAGATTTAAGTGGACAAAAAGAAAAGTTCCTCATTCATTAAGGCAAAAGGAGATGCAATCTAAATGGTAAAAATAGAAATTTGTAATGCTGAAAAAGAGATGTTTCAGTCTATTCGAGAACAAAGAATTAACGCTTATGATGAATACGTCAACTTATTACCAGATAAACATTGGAATGCTTTAAAGAAGTCCCTCTTATCAAATGTTGATGAACAAGAAGGCGTGGAAATAATTGTTGCCACGGTTTTAGGAAAAATTGTCGGTAGTGTCGCTTTATTTCCAGCTAAAATAAATGCCTATGGAGATTATATCGACGAACTTGATTATCCAGAGATTCGAATGCTTGCTGTAGACTCAAGTAACCGCGGTCAAGGAATTGCTTCTGCGCTAATTTCAGAATGTATTAATCGTACGAAGGAAAAAGGATTCGATGCAATTGGATTACATACCGGTGAATTTATGAAAAATGCCATAAGTTTATATGAAAGTATCGGATTTAAACGTTTACCAAAGTTTGACTTTGAACCAGCAAATGATGGGATTATCGTCAGAGCTTATCAGATGAAAATTTAAAATATATATACTATACCTTATTAAATTTAATCTTCTTCAGTAAAAGGGCTGTCTGAAGTTTTCTAACTTCAAACAGCCCTTTTAAACTTCTCTATTTATTTAATGGATATTTGTTATAAAACGAATATCGTGTTAAGAATTTCACCTTTTTAATTTGTGTTATTTAATTAGAGATATCATCTTCACTTCGGAATACAATCTTATTAAGATTCTTTTTAATATAAATTTGGAGTGTATTAATTGTCAAAAATAGATGAATCAAACATTTTTATCGAGCCTTGGAACGAAGCAGATCTTAATTTACTTCTTTCATCGAATACGAATAATATGATGAAATATCTTGGTGGTCTAGAAAGTTTAAATCAAATTATGAGTCGCCATAAGCATTATCTTGAAATGAGCCGAGTAGGTACAGGACAAATGTTTGTAATCATTTTGCTTCCTTATAGAACAAAAATAGGAACTGTTGGCTACTGGGATCGCATATGGGAAGGTAAACTTGTTTATGAAATTGGTTGGAGCATTTTACCTCAATTTCAACGAAAAGGTATCGCAACAATCGCAGTAAAAAAAGCTATTAAGAAAGCCCAAAAAGAATCTAAACATAAATACATTCACGCTTTTCCTTCTACTAATAACATTCCATCTAATAAAATATGTGAAAAATTAAATTTCAAGTTTATTAAAAAATGTAATTTTGAATATCCAATTGGTAAATTTATGGTATGTAATAATTGGCGACTAAAGACAAGGAAGAAAAAATGAAGTTAGGTCATAAACGGCCTAACTTTCTTTTTTTAAGGTTAATTCCTAATCCGCCATGTTAAGACTGTTTAAAATTCTAGTATTCTCATAATTTTTTCAATATAATAAGTAGGTGGTTTGATTACATAAAAAAAGCCGATTCCAATAGATATTGGGTCAGCTTTATGTCTATTTTACTCAAAATAAAATAATGAATCGTGAGAAGTATTTGTCTGATAGTAATTTACTAAATCTTCTACAGAGATTCCTCTAATTTCAGCGATATCATTAAAACTCATATCATAATGATATGACAGTTCATGTAAAGATAATGCTGGATTATTTGCTAATAATTCATAATCAGGTAGATTGTCAAATTGTTGTGACATACTCTTCACTTCCTTTTACAGTTTCTTACTATCCTTTCCTAAAATTTACAAATTTAGTCAAGATTCGTAAAAAGATTTGAAATGTATATAAAATGATCAGTTAGGTGGTTCTATGATTCAAACTATTTTACACGCTTCGTTATTATCATTTGGATTAATTCTTCCTTTAGGGGTTCAAAACGTTTTTATTTTTCAACAAGGTGCAACTCAAAAAAGATTTATTAATGCACTTCCTGCTGTAATAACTGCATCGATTTGCGATACTTTATTAATTACTTTATCTGTTACAGGGGTTTCAGTGCTAATATTAACATCATCTTATTTAAAGACCGCTCTTTTATGTTTTGGCGTTTTGTTTTTAACTTATATGGGCTGGCAAACATGGAAAGCTGAATCTTCAAATGTAACTACAAATTCGGATCAGTTTTCAGTAAAAAAACAAATATTGTTTGCTGCATCAGTTTCACTTCTAAATCCTCATGCAATTTTGGATACTATAGGCGTAATTGGAACAAATTCACTTCAATATGATGGCCTTGAAAAAGTTGCTTTCTCAGTAACGTGTATTGCAGTTTCGTGGATCTGGTTTTTGTCGCTCGCTATAACAGGAAGAACGGCAGGAAAACTTGATCAATCTGGTAAATTTATGTTGGTTCTTAATAAAATATCAGCTATCATCATTTGGTGTATTGCTATTTACCTAATTAAAGGCATATTAAAAGGATAAAAAAATGCAGGTTAAGGAGTAATCCTGAATCCTGCTTTTATTTATTCTATTTAATTAGAAAAAGCGTAAAGAAGACAATGTTAGAAAAGCTTCAATTAACCTCAATAATTTCTCTTTTTCTTCATTGTTTAACATTGAATTAGCTTTACGTATGAGGTTCACACCTTCTATCCAATCGTTTTCATCAATTGGTACATATCCTGCTAATTGAAACATCTGAATAACAGGAACACCGAGTGGTTCTGCCAACTTTCGAATAATTTCTGTTGACGGAATACCTCTTTTGCCATTTTCAATTTGTGAAATATATGAATGGGATACATTTGCTTTTTTTGCAAGGCATTTGATTGAAAGATTTTTTTGTAATCGTGACTGTCTTATAAATTCAGCAAATATTTTTGAACGATCCTCAATCTTTTGCTCTTTATAGATCACATCAAATTTTAGATTACTATTCATTTCTATCTGTGAAAGATTAAATACTTCCTCTGATAAATTTCTTAAAGGAGTTTTTAATCTTTCAGGTGCATTAATAATATAAGCACACCAAATTAAATCTTCAGCATTTCCACCAGTCACTTTAGCAATCGCTCTAGTTAATTTCTCTTCAGGTGGAGTCAATTTCGCATTTTGTAATTTGCTTAAATAGCTCTTGTCTTTTGAAAAACCCAACTTATTTAATTCATTGGCTATTTCAGTCAAACTTAAATTTGAATTTTTAATATATTGCTTTAATAATTTGTAGTACATGCTCACACCTTTTTCTATTTTGCTCTACTTTTATTTTTATGTGTACAACATGGACTTTGACACTGTTGTGAATTGGGTTATTTTGGAAATTTTCAAAAAAAAGAGGAAGTACTTAGAATCTAACCGTTCATAAGGTAAAAAGAACTAAACCCACTCGTTTTGCTGAGTGGGTCTTAAAATCTTATAAATTTTTAAATTTTTTTCGCTTCTTTCCGATTTACCCTAAATTATTTCCGATACTCTATTACGGAGAATTTCAATTAATTCTTCGTCCATAAACTGATAATCATCTGCTATATCTAGATTGACAATCTTTTTATCATTGAGTAAATCACCGAATTTATCGCGTATTCTTCTTAAATGTTTTTTCTCCATTACAAAAATAATATCAGCCCAACCAATATGTCCCTCGGTCACTTTAATTCTAGCACCAGTTTCAGTACCCGCGGATCTTGCTTGGTTGCCATTATTTAAGTGAAAAACCTTTTCTGCTGTAGGACTTCTCCATTGATTTTTGCTACAAATAAATAATAATTTAATTGTTCTTCACACCTTACTATTAATTGTTTTTTACTAAATAAATATGAGCCAAATGATGTTCGCTATGCCAAGCGTATAAAGCTAAGATGAAATCTATACTAATATTAATTTTAAGTTCAGGGTGATAACAAGTGCGATTAAACTCTTCCTCTGTTAGTGATTCAAGTAAAACTACGTAACGTTCGTGAATACCTTCGATTATTTTTAAAGAACTATGAAAATCAAAATTCGAATCACTTAATGAAATCCATGCATTTTCATCATAGGCTTTGATTGTAGGATTTTCTTCAGTTAAAGCTAGTTTAACTCTCATAAAGCTATTCATATGGCTATCAGCAACATGATGAATAACTTGTTTTGGTGTCCAACCACCTTCACGATAAGGTGTGTTTAATTGTTCTTCAGTAAGGGATGTGATTGCCTCTTTATATTTAATCGGTGCATCTTTTAGTACTTTAATAAATTCTTTACGTTGTTGATGAGTGTAGCTTGATGGTAAAGTAAATCTGCCAATCGGATATTTTAAATTTTCCATTTCAAATCCCCCATTTTTTTAACTTTTTATAAAAAAACAACAAAGCCTTTCAAAGACTTTGTTGTTAAATTACGAATTAAAGTGTATTAAATGTTTCAGTTAATACTGGAACGATTTGTTTTTTACGAGATACAACACCTTTTAATAAAGCAGTGTTGTTTTCTAACGTTACATTGTATGCTTTTTCTACCGCATTAGTAGCAGTTCCTTTTGCAACTGCGATCGAGTCGTTTGTTAAAATATCTGTTACAACAAATAAGAATAAGTCTAATCCTTTATTAGCTACGATGCCTTCAAGTACATTTTCTAATTCAGTTTGACGAGAAAGTACGTCATTAGTATCAACTGCGTTTACTTGTGCAATTTCTACTTTATAGTTACCCATTTGGAATTCTTTAGCATCAAGTGAAACTAAAGACTCAATAGATTTATCAGCTAAGTTTGCACCTGCTTTTAACATTTCTAGACCATATTCTTCTGCATTTACTCCTGCGATTTCTGCAAGTTCTTTTGCAGCAGCAACATCTTGATCAGTACAAGTTGGAGATTTGAATAATAAAGTATCAGAAATAATTGCTGAAAGCATTAAACCAGCAACTTCTTTCTTAATTTCGATATTATTTTCTTTATACAATTTGTTTAAAATTGTAGCAGTACATCCAACTGGCTCACAACGGTAGTATAATGGATCGCTAGTTTCAAAATTAGCAATACGGTGATGATCAATAACTTCAAGTACACGAACTTGTTCGATATCATCAGCACTTTGTTGACGTTCATTATGATCAACTAAAATAACATTATTTGTTTCAGCTGCAACTTTTACTACTAAGCGTGGTGCTTCAGATTTAAATGTATCAAGTGCAAATTGTGTTTCTGCACTTACTTCACCTAAACGAATTGCTTCAGCATTTTCACCTAAAGCCTTTTTTAATTCTGCATATGCAATTGCAGAGCAAATTGTATCTGTGTCTGGGTTCTTGTGACCAAAAACTAGTACTTTTTCCATCAAAAATTCTCCTAACTATATCTTGTTTTTCATTTTTTTATGTATTTTAATGCCAGGAATTGGCTTTAATATAAAACGCTTCAATAATAATACCATATCAAAATAAAAAAAAATAGCCAAAATGGCTATTCTTTACAGTTTGCTGACAAAGTCAAAAAAACATGCCAATGAGACTAATTGAAAGCGCTTAATTTCCATGTCACTAAGCCTATTCATCCTTTTGCTAACAAGCAGCAAGTCTTTTTAAACAACAATCTAATTAATCTTCATCATTTTTATATGACATTGATTCCGTAATCGGTTCAGTTTTTGGTAACCAATCAATTGGAATATCATCTGCAGTATTAAGATCTTCAAGTAATAATTCATCAAAATTATTTTGATTCGAATCGATTGATTTGTTCTTTTTTGATTTGCTCATCTCTTATACCTCACTTAGTCCTTAATGATTTGGATTTAGTTTGTGTAAAAGACGGCTTAGTTAATACTTATTTTATGTTTTTTATAATAATTTCAGGTATGGCTATATTTTTACGCGGTTTTATATTTTCAATAATAATTTCAGCTATATCGTCAGGATTCATCATTTTTGAAGTTTTATCTTCATCAAAAATACCGGCCCAAAAGTCTGTATTCATTCCACCCATATATGCTGCAAATACTGAAATTGGTGTTCCGGTTAATTCGACCACCAAACTTTCGGTAAAGCCTTTAACTCCGAACTTACTTGCACAATAAACTGATTCGGTTGCTTTTCCAATTAGACCTGCAGTAGAAACAATATTGACGATTGTTCCATTATCTTGTTTTTTCATTTGTTTTAAAACTTCTTGTGAACAGAAAATAGTTCCCTTTAAGTTAATGTCAATCATCTTATGTACTGCTTCCTCAGTTAATTCTTCTGCAAGATCAAAAATTCCAACACCTGCATTATTAAATAATAAATCAACTTTTCCATATGTTTGAATGATTGTATCGAAAACTCTTTTTACATCTTCATGTTCTGAAACATCTACAGTATGTATTGAATAATTGTTAGGTAATTGTTTACCAATTTCTCTAAGTTTATTTTCAGTTCTTCCTAACAAACAAATGTGAGCTCCATTTTCAGAATACTTTTTAGCTAATGACGCGCCTAATCCACTTCCTGCGCCTGTTATGATAACAACTTGATTTCCCAATCTAAGACCAACTTTCTTTATAAAATATTTATCCGAATAATTTCATTATAGCTATTAAACCAAAACATGATACAATTGTAAAAGTGTTTGTTTAGGAGGTCGATAAATTGAATACTACTAAAACGGATAAAATATCACGCTTTTTTAAACTACTACTTCCGATTTTAATCACTCAAGTGACATTATTTTCGATGTCATTTTTTGATACAATCATGTCTGGAAATAGTAGTCCAGGGGATTTAGCAGGGGTTGCGATTGGTGTTAGTATTTGGACTCCAATTAGTACAGGGTTAACTGGCATTTTAGTCGCAATTACAACAATGGTTGCCAATTTAAATGGTGCAAAACAGGATGGAAAAATAACGCCTCTTGTTACGCAGGCACTTTATTTGGCTGGGATTATTGCAGTTGTCATTATTATTATTGGTATATTTTCAATTCATCCAATCTTAAATCATATGAATCTTGATCCGAAAGTTCATCGTGTTGCTCTTCATTTCTTATTCGCATTATCATTTGGAATTTTACCTTTATTCCTATATACAGTCATTCGTCAGTTTATTGATGGTTTAGGTAAAACAAGAACTACTATGATCATTACGGTTATTTCAGTACCAGTTAACGTAATTTTGAACTATTTCCTTATCTTTGGTAAAGCTGGTCTTCCACGTTTAGGTGGAGTAGGTTCTGGTGTAGCATCTGCAATAACGTATTGGATTATTTTTGGAATTGCTTTCTATATTATTAAAACTAAAAAGCCATTTAGCGGCTTTAATCTTTTTAAAAAACTTCCTCCAATTTCATTTACAACTTGGAAAAGTATTTTAAAATTAGGAGTTCCAATTGGACTTAGTATCTTTTTTGAAGTAAGTGTGTTCTCGGTCGTAACATTATTATTAAGTGAATTTGATACTGAAACGATTGCTGCACATACAGTGGCAATGAATTTTGCAAGTCTACTCTATATGGTTCCATTAAGTATTTCGATGGCTTTAACAATTGCTGTCGGTTATGAAGTTGGGGCGAAAGAGTTTCAAAATGCTAAAGAATATAGCAAAATTGGTTTAGTAATGGCAGTTTCAATTGCTTCATTTTTTGGGATCATCATCTATTTATTCCGATATGATGTAGCTGGATGGTATACAAATGACCCATCTGTCCAAATTTTGGCTGGCGGATTCTTAATCTTTGCAGTCATGTTCCAACTATTTGATGCAATTGCAGCACCAATCCAAGGTGCATTAAGAGGTTATAAAGATGTGAATGCCACGTTAATTATGATGATTTTAGCTTATTGGGTAATCGCATTACCAGTTGGGTATGCACTTTCTAATACTCATCTTGGTGCAAAAGGATATTGGGTTGGTTTAATCGTCGGTTTAGGAGTGTCTGCACTAACATTATCTTTCCGATTAGTACAATTACAAATAAAAAAAATAAAGTTATCTGAAGCATAATGATAAGGATGGGAAGCACGATTGCTAAACCCATCCTTTTTCTATTTTAATCATCTTGTATTGTTATATTTGGATGTTCATCATCAAATTTGTCTAGTAATTCGCTAGGGATATGTTTTGGGATTACATCGGGTGGAAGTTCTCCATCCATACCTAAATAGTAATGTCGAATTGGCTTCAGTTCGTCATTTAATTCATAAACTAAAGGAATACTTGTTGGAATATTTAAAGAAGCAATTCCGTCAGCTGAGACTTGATCTAAATATTGTACGATCCCCCTCAACGTATTACCATGTGCAGAAATAATAACCTTTTTGCCAGTTTTCAAAGCTGGTGCAATTTCTTCGTCCCAATATTTTAAAACTCTTTTTTCTGTATCTTCCAGATTTTCGGTAAGCGGGAATTCATCTTTTAACAAGTTTTTATAACGAGGTTCATTTATTTCATATCTTGGATCATCTGGTTCTAGAGCAGGTGGTCTAACATTCATAGATCTTCGCCAAATATTAACCTGTTCTTCACCATATTTTTTAGCTGTTTCGGATTTATTCAGTCCTTGAAGTGAACCGTAATGTCGTTCATTTAATCTCCAAGTTTTATGTACTGGAATCCACATCATATCAATCTCATTTAATATAATCCATAACGTACGAATTGCTCTTTTTAGTACCGATGTATAGGCAACATCAAATGTAAATCCGTTTTTTCTTAAAATAATACCTGCTTCTCTTGCCTCAGAAAGTCCGCTCTTCGTTAAATCAACATCTGTCCAACCTGTGAACCGATTTTCAACATTCCATAAACTTTGCCCGTGTCTGATTAATACAAGTTTAATCATATTGCTCTCCTTTAAAATCAATTAAATATGATATAGTTTGCTGAAATGTTCATAATTTGATTCAAAATTGATTGGATGAGCAAAATCTTATGTAATTAAAATTCTCAACTAAAAACTGACATACTCGTCTAGTTAACATTTCTTTCTATAAAAATTCAATGCACTTTCCACTATTTGTTTATACGATTTATTTTTATTGAGCTAAGTTCGATTGGGATATAGATCTTATTTTTAAGCACAATATTCCCCATTGAGTCATATAGATTTTCAATTAGTAAAACGAATAAATTATTCGTTGAACGTAATTCATGGTTTGAAGAAGGAAGGACTGATTCTGTAAATTTTATTTCGATTGTTGATGAGTGTATTAACTTATAAATATCTTCTTCAAGTATTTTTAGTACACCCAGATGGTCGCCTAGATTCATTTGATATAAGGAAGCAGTCTCACTTGGGAACATAGTATAAGCATGTGCGACAATTTTACTTTTAGCTTTGTACCATCTATTAAACCTGATTAACACTGCAGAATCTTGATTAAAAATTTTTTTAACATATTCATAATCATCCGAAAAACTAACTTCTAAATAAGCATCTACATCATCAATTGTTTCTGTGCAGCATTGATAAACTGTATTATCTATTTTTTCTAATCCGGCACTTCTTAAATTCACATTTTGTTTTATAAAGTTACCTTGTCCATGGATTGTTTCAATATAACCGTCCTCTTTTAGTAAACCCAATCCTTGTCTTAGCGTCATTCTGCTTACATTCATCATCTTAGAAAGTTCTGGTTCAGAAGGAAGCTTACTTCCAATCGGATAGACTCCCTCATTAATTAATTTAAATAATTTTTCATAAACCCCTACGTATAGTGGCAATTTTTTTTTATTTTCAACGGACATAACAACACTCCTTATCATTATTATATCGGGTTATGGATTATTCGCAAACTTGTCTGTTAAAAGTGCGAACGGCAAACCTGATCATTTTTTCTTTTAAATAAACTTCCTAGAATTTTTTTAATATAAATTTTGGGTCTGTTTAAGTTGCTATTGATTTATCTATTTTGTTGAAATATAATTTAGTTGAAGTAAAATAGACAACTACTTATACAACTATACTTCGTAGTATTAATTTAACATTATTTTGATTATGTTGTTTTGTTTTATTTTGTAAACGGAAACATATTAGGAAAGAATGATAATGTTAAGAAGTATGAACATGTGAAATGAGTAAGAATATAAGTTGTATAGATTAGTTAAATAAATTATTAGAAAAGAAATGGAGAGAAAAAACTATGACAACGCCACATAATACAGCCAAATCAGGAGAAATTGCAAAAACAGTTTTAATGCCAGGGGATCCATTACGTGCAAAATATATTGCAGAAAATTATCTAGAAAACCCAGTGCAATTTAATACAGTACGTAATATGTTTGGCTATACAGGAACTTATAAAGGAAAACAAATATCAGTAATGGGATCTGGTATGGGGATGCCAAGTATTGGAATTTATTCATACGAATTATATAAATTTTATGATGTTGAAAATATTATCCGAGTTGGTAGTGCAGGAGCTTATACAGATGAACTTAATATTCACGATATTGTGCTTGTAGATAGTGCTTGGAGTCAATCTACATTTGCAAAGACTCAAGCAGGCGTAGAAAGTGACATTCAGTATCCTTGCGAATCATTAACAAGCAATATTGAAGAAACTGCAAAACAGATTAATACTCCGATTGTTAAAGGAAGAATACATTCTAGTGATGTATTTTATTATGAAAGTTCAGTTCCAAATTTTGTTGATTTTTATAAAGAACATAATTGTATTTGTACAGAAATGGAAAGCTATGCACTATTCCATAATGCGAAAGTATTAGGAAAGAATGCAGCTTGTTTACTTACTATTTCAGATTCTTTAGTTACACATGAAGAGATAAGCGCTGAAGCTAGACAAACTTCATTCGATAAAATGATGAAACTTGCATTAGAAGCTTGTTTATAAAATTAAATTGATTTTAAAATAGCGCCTGCCTTTTCACAAATTATTGAATATAAATGTAGAACCAAAAAAGTCGATTTCCGTTGGTGGGAAAATCGACTTTTTTTGGTTCTACAGTAACTTAAGCATGTAAGTATTGAATAATACTTAGATTAAATCTGTACCCTATTTCACTATAAGTAAGTACTAATCCTTCATTATTTAATTGCTTTACTCACTTTTAATTTTTTTCCTTTGACCGTCGCGTTCTCCATGGCTTGTAAAACTAGTGACCCTTTTCCATTCAGAATATCAACATAGGACATCTGATCATGAATAGTTATTATACCAATATCATCTACTGACACTCCAGGGATTTTTGCGATTGTTCCAACAAAATCAACTGCACGAATTTTTTTCTTTTTTCCGCCACTGAAATGAAGTTTCATAATATCTTGGTTAATTCGGGCTGTTTTATTATTTCTTACAATTCGCCTGCTGTTAAGTTTTTCTTCAAATATAGCTTTTCCACCAACCACCTCTTGTTGACTAGGTGCTTCTATTTTAGGTATTTCAAAGCCGATATAATTCTCAATTGCTTTAACAAACTTTCCTTCAAAACGTGTTGAAAACGTAATTGCTTTACCTTTATTTCCGGCACGGCCTGTTCTTCCAGTACGGTGCACATAGCTCTCTTTTTCCATAGGAACGTCATAGTTAATGACTAACGTTACATTATCAATATCAATACCTCTTGCAGCTACATCGGTTGCTACTAGATAGCGGAAGTTCCCTATTTTAAATCCTTCCATTACAGCAAAACGGTCTTCTTGTTCCAGTCCCCCATGGAGTCTTTCACATGAATAATTAGCTTTTTCCAGTTCACTATACACAGTATCTACATTTTCTTTCGTTCGGCAAAAAATTAGGCAGCTATCTGGGTTTTCTACAACAGTAATGTCTTTAAGGAGTTGAATCTTTTCTTCCTCTTTCACTTCTATTAAAAAGTGTTCAATTGTATCGGCTGTTACACCCGTTGATTCAATCTCAATATGAATCGGATCTTTCATATATTCATGACAGAGATTTTCAACATCTTTAGGTAAGGTTGCAGAAAAAACCATCGTTACCCGATTTAAAGGAAGCTGATTAATGATCGCTTCTACCTCATCGATAAAACCTCTATTAAGCATCTCATCAGCTTCATCGATGATAAGATATTTTATTTGATCTAGATCGAGTGTCTCTCGTTGAATATGGTCCATAACCCTTCCAGGTGTACCAACTACAACATGTGTTTTTTGTTCCAATTCTACCTTTTGTTTCGTAAACGGTTCTTTTCCATATACGGCCACCGCTTTTATGCGTTTAAATCTTCCAATATTCGTAATATCTTCACGGACTTGAGCCGCAAGCTCTCTAGTTGGAGTTAAAATTAAAACCTGTGGTTTTTTTTCCTCCCATTCGATCATTTCGCAAACAGGAATACTATAAGAAGCCGTTTTGCCACTTCCTGTTTGAGATTTTACGACTAAATCTTGATTTTCCATTGCCAATGGTATAACTTCTCTTTGAACTTCAGTTGGAGTTTCGTATTTTAATACAGCAAGTGCTCTTTTAATTTCATCACTTAGATGATAGTCCGCATAACTTCTTTTAGTCATTTCTTAACCTCGTTTTTGTTTTTTTCGATATATGTATAGAATTCTCCCTAAGAAAAATCATATTCATTAATTGAATATGATTCATTATACTTGAAAAATGGAAGATAAAAAGGTTTTTATTTTCATTTTTAAAAGTAATTGATTTTATAGGCAGGAAATTTAATGATTAAAGATACAAAAATAAAAAAAGAGTCACAAAAGTAACTCTTTTCGTTAAACTAATTTGTGTCAGTCTTAAGGGTTACCCCACATTCTACCGGATTTATTCGTTATACAGAAAGCATCTTTCATCTATTGAACTGACTGTGTTGAAACCTACCATGTAACTCCAAATTTATCGGTTACTTGTCCGTATAAAGGACTCCAAAAAGTTTTTATATTTAAAAGAGGGTTATCTAATTTCTCTAATCCAAGTAAACGCATAAAACACTAGATTTTTCAGAAAATTCATTTTATAATATTGAAAATGTCTTTATTTTAGCCTCTCTTATAATACTTAGCTATTAATTTAATTTATCAAATGGTTGTAAAAGGAGACGCATTAACTGACTCTTTTTAATGAACATTCATTTATTAAATCTACCCATTAAAATCGTATTATAATATTTCCCATCAGAAAGTACCTTATCGTTTTTTAAAACACCTTCAACTTCAAAACCTAACTTTTTATAAAGTTTAATTGCATTTTCATTCGTTTCTAAAACACTCAAATTCATTTTATGGAGATCATTTGCATCCGCCCAAGAAATTGATCGTTTTAAAAGATTTTTACCGATTCTGTATCCCCAAAATTCTTTTAAGACGCAAACTCCAAACTCTACTTTATGAGAAAGTCTTTTTAATTCATTACCTTCACATCTAGAAAAACCTATTATTTTATCTTCAACTTCTGCTACTAAAAATAAATTATTAATCGTTTCTATATCTGAGATAATTAATTGTTCAAAGCCTTTTGGATCAATAAATGCTTCCCCGGCTTCTCTGTCTAAATTTTCTGTTTCCCCGTCAATTTGTACTCTCAAACTAGATAATTGTTTAGCGTCAGTAAGTACTGCATGTCTAATAATAAATTGTAGTCCATTTATCGTAAATTTCTGAGGTTGGATTTTCATCATAAGCTCCTTACACTTGTATTCTTTTTTATAGGAAGATAGATTATTTGTGTTATTAGATTGGATAAGCCTGATTATTGAAAATAGATTGATTCATTCTAAAAGAGATCATCCAAATGTTAATAGTTAAAGTTTTTAGTCGAAACTATATTAATATGAAAGAGGTGTATCAATAGTGGAATTTAGAAGTAGTGGAAGGCTTTCCAATTTTTTAGTTGCAATATTGTTTACGATTTGTTTAATCACTTTTATCTTTTATGTACAAAGGCATGGTTTTCCTATTACGATTAAGTCATATATGATCATGACTATGGTATTCTTAATCTTTCTAGCTTATATTGGCTATACTCGTAGTATGATTATTAGAATAAACAATCACGGTGTTACATACGAACATTGGGGTTTTACGCGAACGATACCCGCTCATCATATTACACGTGTTAATTTACAATATCGCTATAAAGAAACACCATCACATAGTGCTTATTTAGTAATTAATCATCCCGAAGAATCTATTTTCATACCTTCTATGATGTTTCAAGGTCAAATCGAACGAATAACGAAAGAAATCAGAGATATAATGATCTACTAATTAAATCTATTTTAAAGAACTGAAGTTTAGCTTCAGTTCTTTGTTAAGAAAATGATGTTTTTGGTATTTTATCGCTTTATTGCATCTACAATGATTGATGGAAACAGCACTTTTTCCCCGTGATTTCTAGGATCATATTTTTTTGAACGGAAAATAACCCCGTCCTTGCCATCCCACTCTTTAAAATGAAAATTTCCTTCTTCATCACAATATTCTAGCAGTTTAACTTCAAAACCCGCTGTTTCAAACATAGTAACTAGTGTTTTATAGTTATAGACAATTTTATGGCTTGCAGCAGGATGATCTATTGGTCCTGGTCCGCCAACTTTAACAATACTTTGATAAGTTTCGTCTTGAAAAAATCCATCTGGTACTGCACAACGAATATAACCCGTTGGTTTTAAATAATCATAACAAATTTTAGCAGCTGCTAAACCTTCATCATATGTAAGGTGTTCCCAAACATGTTCAGCTAAAATAGCTGTAATTGAATTTTTCTCAAATTTATTTTCCCACGTGGACTTAACTAATAGATTAAGTTCTTCTTCCTGAGTTTGAATCCATGTTGGATTATTGTTATATTCACCTGCTCCAATTACAACTTTTAATTCATCTTGTTTAATCACTGGTAGATTCACCTCACACTCAATTTTGATCGATTAGTAGTGTTCTACAAAAGTTACATGAATTCCTTCTTTAAAACGTAGAAAAATGTCAAATTTTAGAAATCAAGATTATTTGAGATATTCTTTTTTAATTAACACTTCATAAATAATTTAGATTCTTCTACTTTATCTTGGGTATAATAATTCCAGTAAATGGAGGCGATATCGAATGACAATTGATCGAATTTGTACGATTGGACCAGCTAGTTTTGATAAAAAAATACTGTCTGAATTGATTCAACACGGCATGACGATCGCAAGACTAAATTTTTCACACGGTACACATGAGAGTCATCACAATGTGATTGAACTAATAAAAGCTATCAGGAAAGAGACAGGAAAAGAAATCAAGATTTTAGGAGACCTCCAAGGTCCAAAAATACGATTAGGTAAAATTGAAGGCGAAAAAATAAATCTTGAACCTAATCAAACTTTTACACTCGTAATTGATGAAATTACAGGTGATCGTAATCAAGCAAGTGTAGATTATAAAGGGTTAATAAATGATGTGAAACAAGGAGATCGTATATTAATTAATGATGGTGCTGTGGAGTTAATTGTTGAAAAAATAGAACAAAATAAGATTGTCACTTCAGTAAAAACAGGTGGCGAAATTTCTTCACATAAAGGGGTAAATTTACCAGGAGTCGTTACAAGTTTACCTGCTATAACTGAAAAAGACCGAAAAGACATCGAATTCATTTTGCAAGAAGGTTTAGATTATATTGCATGCTCATTTATTCGGCGGTCATCGCATTTACAAGAAATCAGAAGTTTTATGAATTCAAAAAGTGATAAAACACCTCAATTAATCGCAAAAATTGAAACGATTGAAGCAATAAAAAATTTCCAAGAAATTAATAAAGAAACAGATGCAATTATGATTGCTCGTGGTGATTTAGGTGTTGAACTACCCTATCAATGGATTCCTCTCTTACAAAGAGCCATGATTCATGAGTGTAATTCAAATGGGACATATGTGATCACAGCAACTCAAATGCTACAATCAATGATAGATAACTCACTTCCAACAAGAGCTGAAGTAACAGATGTATTTCAAGCAGTGATGGATGGTACAAATGCCGTCATGTTATCTGCTGAAAGTGCTGCTGGCCATCATCCAATCGAAAGCATTGAAACATTAAAAATTATATCTCAATTTGCTGAGACCGTAAAAACAAAATCTCCGTTTGATTTTAATGATATGCTTGAATTAATTAACTCAACAATTAAATAAAATTGATTTTCAAGACAAAAACGCCCTTTAGGGGCGTTTTTAATTTATTACTTTTCTTTTTTATAAAATCGTTCACCTGTATCCGGATTATAGTAAACTCTTGTTTTCTCCCCTGTTACAGGATCGATATTAACTTCGCTAGTTCGTTGAAATCCTTCTGGTATTTGGTTTCCATGATTTCGATTAAATCGTTTATCGTAAATAAAATAACCTAGCAATAAACAAATAATGAGAAATAAGATTTGGATACCATAAAAACCGAAAATAAATGTTTCCACTATATTTTCTCGACTACTACAGCGGTTCCATATGCTACAATTTCACTCATATTGTACTTCATGTAGACATTCCCCCTAAAAGTATTACTATTACAATAATAAACAAGCTACTCATAAAAAAGTGTCCGTCATTTTGTCCGTTAGATAGTAAAATAACTATTATCTCAAAAAAATCTGGAATGAACTAATTTGATGTACATAATCATAACTTTAATGATCAAACAAAAAATAGCATATTAGTTTTATTAGCTTATTTCAGAATTATCAGATCACCTTGAATTTGATTATAACAATTTTTTTTTTAGAGGTCTATGCACTCAATGTTTAGGAATAAAAAATAATTGAATTTGTTTTATGCTTCAATACGAAATATTACTTTTGCTTTATTTGCTTATTATAAGGATCGGCTCAATAATTTACTGCTTGAGGTCAACTACAAGGGTGTTTGTTATACTTTATATACTCGTTAATATTTATCTATTGACCTTCACATACGGTAAATGAAATTGTATTTTATTTTAACAAATATAAAAAGTGACCTTTTCCATCTTTAACACATTACAGATAAAATCTTCCGTCTTTAGAATTTGCCATAAATCTTTGTTGTATCATTAATGGAGGTGGTATGTTACCTCGGGTATGAATCAGTAATGGCAGTTCTAACTTTATTCCCTATTAACTAAATCTAGTTATCAACTCTCTCTTTTGGATAGAAGGAAAACTCTTCCATTATCCCTAATTCATCTTCGCTAAATATAGTTTGCTTAATAGTAAATAAACTTAATATTGAATGCACAAAGTAAGTAGACACTATATAAAGATGGAGATTTGTAGAATTAATAGTTGCAATATCTTAGTAATCATATTGCCCCCCTGGGGTTCATTGTCATATTATATGTAAGTTGTACAGCAGAATAAAATTGGATTTTAAACTTCTGGAGCATAATATGTGACCGTTAGAAGGAATTATCACCAGGGTGAATATTTACAATTTCATCTGTTGTTTTTTTTTTTTTGAAAATTGAATCAAATAGATATTTTATCTCCCCGTTATTAATCTTTAAACCATCATATACCATAGTCTCACCTCTTAAAGCATTTTATGAAAAACATCAATTTATCTTGATTACTATAATGTTTTTTAAGTAATTCATATAGAATCCCGTTTTCTGTATTCATCATATAACCATTCAATAAGCATTTAATTACTTTGACTACTAAAATCCGAACAATAGTCCGATTTTAATTTAGTATATGTTTCTTCTTGAACAAAGTCATTTGGCATCCATGCGCGCTTTCTTGCTCCTTTTTTAATAAGGCTCACGAGTTCTGACGAATTTGTGATATTCTCCATTGCAACAAATATATCCATATCTGCTATCGATTCAAAAATGGCTCTTCTTTCATTTTCAACCAAAAACCACATTTTTTTATAAACTTTACTTAATTTAAGTACCCTAATAAAGTTTTCTCCTCTTTGTCGAGGAACTTTTTCATATTGAATTTTCCTCTTTGAACAAGCCCTAATTTCTTTTTTATTTTAATTAAATTTGAAAATTAAAATATCTTCCATATTATCATAGAAAGGATGTAAGATAGGTAAAGCCCAATCATCTCCTTTAACTTGTTTGCTGTTACAAATCGTACAAGAAATAACCAAATTACTCCAATAAATGCTAAGAAAAGGAAAATTCAATATCTAATAATATATCAAGCTGTTAATTAACTTTCAAAAATGCTATTTTTTATAATTAAATATCAATTATTGGAAATTTTTGCAATGTTTTCTTACTATTCTCACATTCTACGATTATAATAAGGTCATAATATAAAACAATAATTTTTTTATTATATTATAAATGAGTAGGAATAAAACACAATTGAAATATTGAGAGGATTGAGTTGTTTTGAGATTTTATGTTAAAGATAATTTCCGAACACCAGTAGATGCGGAACTGCCTTGTGTAGTTCTAGTAACCGATAAGTGGAACGATAATTTTAGGTTTGAAACCTTATTTCACTTTAACTATCATGATGAAAGTGGTAAGCATATAAATATTGGTAGAGTGAAAATTTATAAAAAAGATGTGCTGATAACCAAACATGTAATTAAAAAGAATTTCATAAAACTCGGGCACGAATACTGTTCTCTTGGACAGGATTTAGAGTTTTACGAAAACATAAACAAACTAGGCAGTGCACTTTCCAAAGAATTATTATTAGCTATTAATGATGTAGCAATCAATGAGGAAATCAGAGAAAAATTTAAATATGATGATGGATATGTTAACTCACTTTTAAGGTTTAGTGAAGCCGAAAAGGCACTAAATGAAGCGCTTCAATTCTTCGGAGAAAATAAAGAGGATAATCAATTCTTATTTAATTTTACTACGAAACTTGATTACGCTACTTCAAAGCATTCCATAGATTTTGATTTCACCGAAGATGAATTTTTGCCTTACCGAATAAATGTATTAATTGGTAAAAATGGAACAGGTAAAACCCAAATCCTTTCTAGATTAGCTAATTCACTTAGTGGATATAAACAAGATCAAGGTACATTTTCACCCTCACGACCTTTATTCAGTAAAGTAATAACAATTTCATATAGCGCTTTTGACAAATTTGAAAAACCACACCAAGATACTAAAATGATGAAAATGAATCGTCAAAGTGAAAAAAAACATAATAGTAATTGGAAAGAAAATAAGAGTGTTTTCAGTTACGTATATTGTGGTATACAAGGAAAAAAAGGTGTTTATACCATAGAAGAATTAAAAAATAATTTGATGAATTCATATTATAGAATTGTTGAAAAGAATAGACGAGAACAATGGAGAAAAATACTAGATCAAATAATTGAAGATGAACACTTGAGCGTTCTAGATGAGATAGAGTGTGGAAATTTTGATGTAAACATTAGCTCAGGACAAAATATTATCATATCAACAATAACTGATGTAATTTCAAATATAGAAGAAGAATCTTTATTATTATTTGATGAACCAGAACTTCATTTACATCCAAATGCAATGTCAAATTTGATTAGAATGTTTTATGTATTGTTAGAAGAATTTAAATCTTACGCGATAATCTCAACCCACTCACCTTTAATTACTCAAGAAACACCATCTAAGTATGTACATGTTATTAAAAGAATTGGTGATACCCCCTTTGTAAATAAATTAGACTTAGAGTGCTTTGGTGAAAATTTGAGTAATATAACTAATCGGACCTTTGGTGTAAGCAACACTGAAAGTAACTACAAAGATTGGTTTAAAAGAATGACTGAAGTAATGTCATATGATGATGTACTAAATAAATTTAATCAAAATCTCAGTTTCAATGCAATGACATATCTTAACATGGTATATAAAAGAAAGGATTCTTCAAAAGAAAATGATTAAGTTAACTCCACCAAATGCAGATGCTTTGACACTATTCGATAAGATTGTTGAAAATAAAAATTTGGATAGGCGAGAAAGACTAAATAATATCAGGAATATAATAGTAGAAAGATACGATACATATAATGATAACTTGCATACTTTGGAGAATATTACAGTAGCAACTTCTTTCACAACTACTGATGAAGAAGACCTACGTAGCTGTTATGGTGAAAATGTTGAATTTAAGAAGCAAGTAGCTATAATTCAAAACATGCAATCTATAGCTATGCAAGCGGTATGTCCATACTGTGGTATAGGTGAGCCGGAAACTCTTGACCATTATTTGCCAAAAGGTTTATTTCCTGAATATTCAGTTTTTCCTTCTAATTTAGTTCCATGTTGTGATCCATGTAATAGAAAAAAAGGAGAAAAATGGCTAGAAAATGGTGTTCGAAGAATTATAAGTTTTTATAATGAAAATATCCCTACATACAAATATCTACATGTAAATCTTATTTTTGAAAGGAGTGTATCAATTCCAACTATAAATTATAGCTTGATATTTGACGAAGAAAGCAATTTAACTAAAACTATTTGTATGCATTATAGAGATTTAAATTTATTTGAACGTTATGAAAAACAGATAAATGACAAAGTTTCAGGACTTTATGATGAGATTCTTGAGGGAGCTACTACTCTATCAATAGATGAACAAAAGGCAAATCTGACTAGAAGAATTAATTCATTGATAAAAAGATTTGGCATAAATTACTGGGAAGCTCAGTTATATGAAGCGGCAATAGAATCAAATTTTTTTGAGAAATGTTATGATCAAGTTGTCGTATTATAGAACTACAACTAATTTCTAATTGTAATATAATGATACTAATAAGCAGATAGTAATATTAATAATATACGATTCTATCTGCTTATTTTATATGATACTTTTTTTCTTAACTTAACTCTTCACATGTTTTATGTTGGAAAGTAATATAATATTTAGTCCAAAATCAAATCTATATACCTTAGCTGAACCTGAAATAATCATCCCACACTAATATAAATGAACAAGGAAAATAAAAGGACCGTTTTAGGTCCAATTATCAACTTTCTTTAGAAAAAAAACTCTCTATAAACAGTGATTTTCACTTTACCAATCACCGGGCTTTATTTGTTTTACTTCCTTATTGACATCATCAATAAAACTATTTATATCATTAAGTATCTTATCTTCAAGTCTTTTTAATTTTTTATTTACTTTGTCTACGTCCTTATTTACTTGCCTAATTTTTCCATCTATTTCTTTGGCTACTTTTTTTATTTTTGAATCAATCTTTTTGATTTCTGTTTTTCTGCTCTCCGATGACTTCAATAGTCGCAATTCTTCGATACAATGCCTATAAGAACGATCATGCTTTATTAAATTAATGTGGCATTTTCTATGTTGCTCCATAAAATCTAAAGAGTCTTTTATATAAAATAAATCTCCGGTTACTTCGATTAGCTGTTCTTTTTTCCACTGAACAAGATATTTATCAATGTCTTCCCTTTTCTCTTCCATTTTCTTATTAAACTCTTCGATAAGATCAGAATATTTATTGTAAATCATCATTTTCCATTCATTTTCAAATTTAGTTTTGTAATCTTCCTTTTCAGATTCGTGTCCTGTCAATGGATCTATTAACTTAGGTACATAAGTAACATTCCATAATGCTAAAAACGCATAAGGATTTTTTGTCCTTTCAAATACATGTGACACTTGATAATTTAATAATTTATCTTGGCTTTGATCCTTAAATCGCTTTGCGATTCTTCTCTTTGGTTTATCATTATTGGTTCCATCCTTTTTAACTGTAATACCAAAAACTTCACGATAAAACTTCTCAAATTTATGAGTATTCTTGGAATCTCTTCCATATCCTCTTATATAAGCTGTCTGTTTTACAGTATTAATTTCAGAAATTAACTGATCCCAATCCTGTTTTACTAAGTAGTAATCAATTAAGATTGTATGTGTCAACCCAAACTCTGTGAGATCATCAATAGTAATTGATTTTTCATCTTTATACAATTTTGTTATTTCCAAGGAATGTTCCGATTCTATAAATCCTTTTTTCACCATTTCATCTATAAAATTTTCAATTGAAAATGTTTGCTTATGCTTAATATGTTCGATAAATTGGATGTAAGAATCCCTATTGTCCATATAATTTTCCCTTTTTTTAGTATAATATATTTTTTGTAAGTTAGGATTTCCTTATTATAGAGTATTTTAAGTAATTTCGTTAATCATTTTAGAATATCCTTCAGGAATTAAAAACTATACCATTGTATCTAGAAAAACAAACGTTTTAACCTTTGATCCGAAACCAACGTAATTCTCATCATCAATAGCAGCTACTAATCTTCGATACTCCTCAACTGTAAATAATAGTGAGAAAATTATTATTGCAAAACTTCTAAGTGATTGTGTAATACTTGGGCCAAGTCTTCATTTAACTGGTTTATGTTTAAATCATTATAATAGTAATAACAAATATGCTCTCTTAGATCACTATATTCTTTTATATGATGTTCAAATGAACTTTTAAATTTTTCTTGATAAATAATATCTTCCTCAGAATAGATAAAAAAAACTAGATGACTCTTTGGGTTTTTAGATATATAGTTCTTAAAGTTAGATAGAGTTATTCTTATATAATTAGAAAATGAAAAATCTTTTTTAAGTAATATAATCTTAAAACATATATGTAGATTAATTGATTCATCAATACATAAAAATTTAAATGGTTTGTTCTTTTCCATTTGGTGACTTTTGAAATTTGTTTCATTAGTATACTTTTGTATGAAATAATAGAAAAGTTGCTCTATAATTGTTGTACCAACTTTATTAAGTGCTTGGTTTGAATTGAGCAGCATAAAAGTCATGTCGCTCTCATTCAAGTCCTCCCCATGCGAAATCTTGCTTTTTAATGAATTTACACGTATAGCTAGTTCCTCTATTTTTCGAAGTTCTAAGATTCCGTTCTTTTTTAATTCACTAATCATTATCCAAAAACTAACATTTCGACGATTTACATGAAGTATTCCACTTTGAATTAATTCATGGTAAATTTTTCTTGTCATTTTTTCTACCTTTACAAAATTATCCATGAAAATCCATTTAACATCATCTTGCTTAATTCCTTCATCAACTATTACCTCAAAATCATCTTTCCATTTGTAAAAAAATTTAGTTTCCTCTTCTATCTCCTTACTTTCTTTTTCTAGAAGCCCTTTTCCGACCAGATTATCTAGAAGTTTTAATGATAAATTATTTAATATTGTTAGGTACCAACTAGAATGCAATTCTTTAGAATACTGCTCTAAATCATAAATATCATTTATGGTAAATGAAACATATCTATTTAGTTTTATTTTTTGGATCCATATATGTAGCTGGGTTATTAGAAAGTCTTTAATCCCATTAGCAAATTTTTCCCCTTTAATATTCTCTTCTTCTATCTCTTTAATCACTCCTAGAAGTAGGGTATCTGTCTTAAACCCGTTGGCACGCTTCTCATCTATGTCTATAAAACTAGTTTTTTCTTCCCATGATAGATTTTGACGAATGAGATTTATAAAACGCCTTGCTAATCTATTGGATTGTAGTATGTTAGAGTTTACATAATCCTGTAATAGCGTATTAGCGTAGTCACTTTCTTCTACCAATAGAGTTTTAAATAGCGTCTCAAACTTCTCAACGGACAATAAAGGAATATGAATTGTTTTGGAAAAAATACTAGAGATAACTGCATCGTCAACAGTATGAGATGCTTGATATTTGTAGTATAACTTTTGACCCGATATTAATATAAAGCTAGCTATACCTGATAACATTAAAGGCTTTAATTCGCTGATTAATGAGTTTAATTTTTCTTCTTCATCAATCTTATCTAGTTCATCAATAATAAATACCAATTTTAGTCCCGACTTTTTTAACCTCTTAAGTATCTTCCTTAGCTGAAACTCTGCTATCTCGTTATCATATAGAGAACTTCGACTTAATTCATCTAATTCTGTCCTTTTTTTACTATATTCCAAGGTAAGCTTAAAGGTTTCAAATCCAGCCCAAAGTGAAGTTCCCAAAAGAACAGCCCAGTCCAAGTAAGTATTATTTAATCCAAGCATTTTCTCAAAAATATTAACCCCCTTTCCAATTCCTGCAAAAATTAGAAGTCCAACAGATATGACAGTTTTCTTAATATTATGAGTAATTTTATAACTAATATTTTTATCTATTTGAAGACTATCTTTTCGATTTTCCGTAATCTGATAAAATGTTCTTTCATAAATTAATTCTAATTCCCTTATTAAACTTGAATTATCCTCTTCAAGTTTTTCCTTATACTTCTTAGGTAAATTCTTCTTTCCATTATTGCTAATAAGTATTTTATCATCAATAGCTAAATATACTTCCCTTATTATCTTCCTAAGAATCATTGAGAACTCTTCATACTTTCCAAAGTTTAGGGAGATAAACAACATATCACTTTCTTTTTCTAAACTTTTTTCTTTAATCTTGTTAATAAATGATGTCTTGCCTGCTCCTCTATATCCAGAAATTAAGAAGCTCGCTGAGTTTCCATTGACGATTTCTAGTACAACTTGTTCAAATAATTTTTTATCCTGTGTTATAAATAAATCATTCTGTCCCCCCGTTTCATAAGGTGAATCGCTTATAAGATAGTGTTTTAGATATACTTTCAAGATTTTTAGCTCCTCGAAAAAATTTTCTTTCAAAAAAAGAAACGCACCTTACTCCCTTCATATCGTTGTTAAATCACAATTTGTTATACCTTTTGGTAGATTAATTTATAGACACAAATTAATTACCTAGTATTAAATCACTTACCCATAAAATTTTATTAGATTATTAGTATTTTTCCACTTATCGTAAAAAACTAAAGCCTAAATATATGTCAAAAGATTCAAAGCTTCATACCAAATTTCCCGTAGAATTGTTTCATCATCATGCTTTCACATCTATAATAAAAAATCTCTAAAAACTACTATCCTTTGTTAACCAAAAGTGGATACTAGAATTTTAAAGAAAAACCACGTAATTTTTATATCTTTTATAGTCAAATCTAATTGAAACGGAAATTTTATACACCTATTAAGTTCCTTACTTTGGAGCAAAATATCACCTGTTTTATATATTGCAAGAATTCCATCGCCTCTATTTAATAATTCTAATCATAACGCTTTAAGAATGTCACCACGGAGCCCAAGGAATTGATTAGCCGTTTAGGTAACCTTGATTAACTCCTTTAGTCTATCAATTCTATCCTGACCGCAAGTTTCTAGAAAACCAAGTTGTTGAGCCAAATCCAGCCTGAATTTGAGAAAGGCTTCATCATTTAATCTATTGATATCATGAATATACCCAACTATAATTTGTTTTACCTCAAGTTCGTTGTTAAAGTAGTCTTTGTTCTTTTCGTATAAATCTTGAATATATTTATCCGGATATGCAATTCTTTTTTTTACTAGCTCCTCAACATGATTTTGATGATAATTATACAATGCTTCTATCTTAAAAATATCCAGATGACGATATATGGCATCCTGACCTTTTGATACTACCGTAGAGACCTCATAGGTACTTAAATTCGCTTCGAATTTAAAATAATCACTAATATTATCGTCATAAGGACTGATATTGTCAAAAGTAAAATTCCGATCACCTTTCAGCGATTGGTTGCATGGTTTGCATACAGGAACCAAATTATAGATTGACATTGAGAAGTAAGGATATTCATTCTTCGGCAAAAAATGATCAATATCCGCCCGCATCTTTCCATTATCCGATAGAATTGGAGTAATGTACTGTCGATTACAATAGGGACAGACTCTTATGCTGCTTTCCAATATAAAATGATAATCGTTCCACTCTTTCTGAAAAATATCTAACTGTTTAAAATTATCCATAGTGATATTTAGTTTAGTTAGTTCTCTAAAATTCTTTTCACACTCAGAAGCATAAAGTTCACCTTTACCAAGTTTAGAGAATATTTCTTTAGTATGGTTTGGATAATTGGTTACTAAAATGTTTACGATTTCATCTTGAATTTTGTGTGAATAACGTGAATTTTGATCTAGTTTTAAATTTCTAATAGCCAATTTTTTTATGTAGTAAAAAAAATCTTTTACCTTAAACTTTTCATAACAGAATATTTTATTCAAATGGTTAGAGTAATTATTTCCTTTTTGATTCTTTACATCAATTCGTATTAAATGATAAACAAGGTGAAAGTTTTCCTTTATAAATTCATTTAGTTCCTTTAAATCTGTTTTTTTTCCCGTTGCAAAGATCTTGTACCGATTTTCAACATACCTTAGGAACAAAATATGTTGTCTTACTAGTTTTTTTCGGATTTTCGTTTCCTCCCATTTGGGTTCCACTTTCTTTTTCAATGCCCTTATTTCAGAAAGTGAAGGGTGGTACGATGAATTTTGGTATTCATTCTTTATTTCTACTAGTATATTATTTTCAAAATACTGCTCATGCATTAAGATAGCTTTATCGGATAGATTTATTTTTCTCATTGTTCCTGTTCCTTTGAATTAATCTTAATTATGTAATCAATCAAACGATTTCGGTCTTCGGTCGACATTTCACTATACAGGCTCATTGCACTCTTTAGCTTTTCAGTTTGATATGACTCTCGAAGCCTCTGGAGTTTGGTTTCGAATGCCTTTCTAATCACATTTTCACCTATTATTCCAGTTATATATTCATAATATTTGAGACGGGAAATCTGATTGTTTTCTAAATCATTGTAAATTGTGGCTTGCACCCAATTGTTTATCCCGTAACCGACATCTTGAATTATCATATTTGAGAACTCACCAACAGTTTGATCCATAAAGAAGGCATCTTTAAATAAAGTGTAGACATTCTGCCCAAATGTTTCAGAATGGTCATTTAAGGAGTCATTTATACCACCTTTTAAATATATAACATTACTCTTCGGAACATCCGAAAGTAACATCGGAGAATGAGTGGTTAGTATGACTTGCACCTCGCAAGATTTGAACATAACCTTTAGTATGTGCAATAAGCGGTTTATGTATTGAATTTGCCATTTTGGATGAAAAGATAGATCAGCTTCATCAATTAAAAGCATGACATTTTTACATTGAATTTCTGCAGTGGAATAGTTTAAAACCTTATCGCTTGTCGCCATATTCCCCGTGTCCAGTTTTAACACTGAATGTAGTCTAGAATAAAGACTTAATAAATTATTTTCCCCTGTACTCAATCCCCATGAAAAGTTTAGGAAGTAAAAAGGATCACAAGTTTTATTATAAAGCTCGAAAAAGGAACGAAATCGTTCTTTGTTCGTATCGTTTAGTTTTATTCGAATAGTAGAGCCCGATTCTTTGTCAACCTCTACATCTAGCAACTCATACTCATCTTCCAACCACTTCAAAAAGGATATATATGGGGTAATATCATATTTATTGATGATTCCTGCTTTCTCTAATTTTTTCTGAACTCTTTCTAAAAATTTTCTGCTAAACGATATAATACTATCTTGGTTATCATATTGTTGATAGGCATCAAAGAGACATTTCAATTCTTTATACCTATCGTCTAATGTACCCTCAGGCTCTGCAATATATTTAATGGCATTAATAACCAAATGATCAGCAACTAGGAATGACCATTTTGACTCTACACTGAAAATCTGATACTCACTACTAATATAATGAAATTTTTTAATTGATTGTTGAACCATAGAGAGTAATTTCTCAATATTTTTATCCCACATTGCCATTAAATCGCTACTTTTAAGCTTTTCAAGGCTATCTTCCTTTAAGTTTCTATAACTATTCCCATGTTTATTAAGGCTATCCCTATAGAGTACATTCTTTAGTGATTCTTTAAGAATAGTTCGATTATTACCATTATCAACAGTCTTAACTGTTAAAAGATTTAACATTTCAAAGAACGGTATGGTCTCAAATTCTCCCAGTTTATAGTGATATAAGAAATCAATTTGTCTAAGTATTTCCTTATTAAAATAATGATAAATTTGATTTTCATTTATACTTATTTTTTTCTTTTGGAGAGCATTTGTATAATCATTTCTCAATAGCCCTCCAACGGATGCATCATGTACCATAGACGATTTTGCCTGTGAATAATCATGAATATCTAAAACGTTATTTACATAAACAAATTTTGTTTGATTTATCCAATCCTCAAAAGAGCCTTTCTTCATGAGAGTCACTTTCTTTTCGAAGCACACTATTTTCTCAATTTGTATCATATGACTGTATACTTTTAAGTTATTTTGCTCTTGGTCATAGAACCCCACAATAAAAGGAGTAGATGAATCCTCTAAAGTTGTGAGGTTATTCAAAATCATCCTCAGGAGTGTAGTTTTTCCTGCACCATTATCACCTACGATTACGCTCAAGTTCGATATATTCGGGCCAAAAAAATGATTTGGCATTCTTTCCCCTATTCCATTCTTAATGTGTAAATAGTAAGTCATAGGATCATACACAAATTGATAATCGTTCCGAAAATGAAAATCTGATTCTTTAAAGCCTCCATAGCTCTTAACCCATAAATATATTAACTCCATGATTCTATTCCCCCAAATTTACTAGTCTAGTGAAATCATTACAAGTTTAGAGGAAATAACCGTCCATCCCCAAAAGGACACCATGAGCTCCATTGGCAATTATTTATTAATTATTTAGAAATCTTCAAAACAACCTGCACAGCACAGGATCTCATTTTTCTCATCCTCTATAAACTATTATTATGTAAATATTTCCAATCAAAATTATTATACTACTATTCTGCTGTATCTGGATGATATTTAGATAAGAATGCATTTTGTTATCTGTTTTAATATAATTATTAAACATATCTGTATTACATGGTCCTTTATATAATATTTAATAAAATAGAGAAGATGTACATGTTAGGCCAATAGTTTTAATCGTTAATCAGCTTACTTATCATAGATTTCAAGAGCTTTTAATTTTAAATAAATTTACGATTGATTAAAATATCCATAAATTTCATAGATTGCTTATCAATATCAAAATTCTCATAATTTGATAAGTCAATAAACACGTGTCAATACTTTATGTATAAATTCTGGTTCGGTAGAAGTAGGCAAAAATGTCTACCTAAAGGGGATAATATCAAATTACAAGGTTTTTTTTATTATATTTTCTCGACTAAAAATGCCGTTCCATAAGCGACAATTCAGCCGAAGCCCTACTTCGTGCATTCGTTGATCCATTAATTGAGGAAACCTTTGTACAACTTTTTAATAATAATCCGGAATTGGAACAAGCTATTGATTTGGCAATCTCGAGAATAAAATCTAAAATGCCATTTTTTAAAAAGCCTGGATACCAAAAATCCTTAACTGAGGATGAAGTTCTTAATATTTGTAATAACCATTTTCTGGATGTTGTCTTTATTTGTTATTGATTCATATAATTTTCCTTGTGAAATCATATTAAATATTTTTTCTTGTAATTTATTTTCTAACAAATTTACTCCCTCCAATTGCGTCCCTCTTTAGTAAATCAAATATATATTAACAAGGTGTATATTCACGTGAATCTATTTACATTTTTCTACATAAGCCTTTTGTACCTTATTTAGTAATAATACTTTTTAAATCATTTTTAAACTTGTTAAATTCATCCCAACCTAACAAGTTGATGAATTCAAAAGAATAATTTGTCGACTTATCATTAAAGTTAGGAAATTTGTCTTTAATTAATTTTTCTTTAAAAAATTTGTAAGAATCATGCGAGCGAATTAAGCCCTGTTCGAAATGAATTGAATGATTTCGGAAATGCTGAATACAATCGAGAAGAAACGCTTTATTAGAACCATCTTCTAAAATTACCCTACCCTTTGTAATTCGTTTTCTAAAAATATCACCATGGACAATAGAAAGTGCTTGCTTAGCCATTTGGAGCAATGCACCACTTAAAATATTATAGGAATCACTATGTGCGGTCATGATATTTTCTAATTCCGCAATCTTACTTCTTAGATTACTTTCCTCAAAGATTACTGCAATACCTGTATTTCCAGTACGTACACCATATAATTGGGTTAGTTCATTAAAATCTCTTTGCTCTTCGATCGTCAGTACTCCATTCTGTATTCGCTTCATTCTCAAATCAATCATTTTTTTTATACCTAAATATCGCGTTCTCACTGAAATATACTCTTTTCTTGTGTCCCATATTAAATTAATTAAATTGTCGCATGCATATCTTATACTAACTAAATAATTTTCCATTTGCATTAAACATACTCCCCCTAAGATCTAAACCTACATCTAGATTATTATGTTAATAAAGCTAGGCTATCCAACCATATTGGTCTCCATAGTATTAAATGATCGAACCGTTGCTTTACTAAACTGATACCCAATTAATTCCTGTAATTCCTGTCTAATTGATTAATGGAAAGAACCTGATAAAACATCTATCCTACTTTCAACATCCTTTTTGCTAATACGGATCGGTAAATTTCCAATTTAAGCAAAATCCTTTGTTTTTTGCACTGCCAAAAAAAAATAAAATATTCATAGACCATAATTAAAACTTGTAAATTTACTTTTTGGGCATTGCCTCCATTTTCATTGTATTTATTCTTAATAAAGAACACTCTAATATTATATTTGGTATTTTCTAACAAACCTACAACTTTTTTTAATAAAAATCTCATTTTTAAGAAAATTTTAATATAGTTAGAAGTAAAAACCTAATCTGTTCTGTTTTAACTTTTTTAGTCATCTTCACGGAAACACACAAACAAAAAGCGACATAGATTTGAGTTCTAGGTCGAAGTACTTTTAAAGCACAATGTAAATATGTATTCGTCCATCCGCATTCAAATGTGTATTGCATTGAATACCGTGATGGGACGACAAAAGGTCTGAACTACAGGCTATGCGAAAAAAAGTTTAACCCACTGTATTCCTTTATAAAATCTCCAATCCTTATATTTGTTCGATAATATGAACTCTTTTTCAAATGAAAAAGTATTCTTATTTAATTCAAAAAAATGACTAGCTAACTTTGCATTTTCGACTGCGACAAAGGTGCCTTCAAAATAACTTGAAGTTCTCCATTCTAATATATCTAATTCATTTGCTTTATTTTCAACTTCATTTTTAAATAGAGAATCTCCAAGAAACAATGAGATGTTGAACACCCGGTTTAATCGTATCGAATCCTCACCATCTCATTTGTCAAAGGAATTCTTCACTGTTCCAGAATGTTGTTTGAGTTATGAAGCCCCTGTCAAATCAAGTGATTCATCTTTTTAATAAACGGTTTTTGATGGAAGTGTATTCATAAAAAGGTTCAAACTTCGCTTATCTGTCGGTTCAGGCAATTTCTCATACGCATGAGTTTGTTGAGCAAGATTATAATTTATCTCTCTCCATATAGTAATCGCATAAAGTATTTCTTTTAGGTTCGGATAATGCTCTAAATATCCACCGTAACGGGATTTTAGTCTCCTTTCCCACAATTCCCCTTCATATTATCAAGTATCAAAAAATAAATATTCAATTTCGAATTTTAATAATCTTAAATCTCCACTATTATTTTCTTATAGAAAATTGTTATAATTAACACAATTGCGAATTAAATAAAAAAAGGGGGATACAAATGGAAGAAACAATTAATGCAGTAATAGAAAATGAAAACATTGAGACTTCTACGGTGGTCGAGACAACAGGTAATATTACAAATGAATTTTTTGTACAATCCTTTGAAATGATTCATCATATTAAAACAGATGAAAATATTATAGTAGAGAAAGGTACAAACACCGATAGCATTAAAGATTATGTAAAGAAAGTAACACAAGAAATATTAAAAAAACAGGATAAAAGGTATTTTAAATTCCAAAGTAATACAAGTCAGGTTAAAACACAAATTGATTCCATAATAAATATTGACAATACAATTTCTTCTAATCTTGAACTTAGTAAAAATTCAGCAACAACAATAGCAAAAAGATTATTAGAAAAAGAACGCATAACACAACAACGTTATTCACAAATTACAGAAATCAAAGTAGGCTCTTTAATTCAAACACAAATTAATTATAAAGGGAATCTAATGTATCTGATTACAAAAGTTGAGTTTGAAAATTATATCGAAGCTGATAATTTTAATCCACAAGTAGGACTACCATATGAAAACAAAGCATTAAAAGCATGTCTAATTACTTTTGACGAGGACAAAAATGTTGATGAAATTTTCGTTACCGATAGCAACAACAAAATCTCTAGTTATTGGGTAAAAGATTTTTTAGAAATTGAAGAGTGTAATTCAAATGAAAGTAATACAAAAAAATCATTCGAAGCAATTGATCATTTCATAAATAAAAATATAAAACCCGTTTCTCCTCAAGATTATCAAATTTTTAGGAATAATCTTGTTGGCTATTACAGAACACAGGAAAATTTTTCATTCGAAAATATGATAAATAATGTGTTTGGAGTTAATCCGCCTCTTGAAGAGAATTTAAATATGGAAAATATAAAAACAAAACTGAAAGAACTTACAACAAAAAATCATTTTGATACTTCATTTATTATTGTTCCAAAAGAAATTACTGCTAAAATTAGAAAGATAATAAAAATTAGCCCTAAAATTGAACTGAAATTAATTGATCATGTTGAAAATATGACCGACTCTATATTTTCTACTAAAAATGATAATCAGGAAATGTTAATCTGTATAAAAACAACTGATGAAAAGGTATTTAATCAATTTAAATTCCAAAATAATTGATATAATTCTTAAGATTTCAATTTAGAATAAAATTAGACATAAAGGGGGGTTAAATATTTTAGTACTCACAAAGCTAATCGAGACATTTTTAAATGGATTAAATTATAAAATTAATCATCAAACTGAAAATTTCATAGCCTATAATCTAGAAATTAAAATTCTCGATTTACAGCTCCCTTCATTAGAACAATTACATAGTTTCATTGATTTCTTTCCTTCTGATGATACAGTTATACTGGATATTATTATGGATGGATCCGATCCAATATCACTAAATAGTAATTTGCAAAATTTTGTTGATTTCTTGTCTGATTTAAATGACAAATTTGCATTTAAGGAGTCAGATAGTAACTTTTCATTGACATTAACCATTAATAAATCTAAAAATCGACATAAAATACATATATATTCTATATCGATTTTTATAACATTTCTTCAAAGCTTGAGCTTAGTAAATATGCTTGATCATTTTAATTCTTTATTAACTAATAATGACTTTATCTTATTTAAAATCCTAGATAATGGATTTAAACAAGAATTTTTCAGTTCAAGCATAATATTTTCTTCAAATGATTTTACCTATGAAAATTCAAATATTAATAGAGAAAAGATAATTAATAAGCGTAATGAATCTGTTCATTTAATTAGTTCTTCAAATTATTATTTATTACCTCAGGATTTTCACTTAAAGTCTCGGAGCGATTGTGAAGATTTAAATACTATATTTGACAAATTAAATTACATTACATTAATTAGTTTTATAGCTAATTCAATTGAATTTAAGAACGAAGAACTTTTATTTAAAATCAAAGGATATAAACACATTGATTTTAAATTCAACTATAATTCTACTGAATTTAATAGTCTTGAAACACTTTTTAAAATTTATCTTTGGATTTATTCTGAGGAACAAATCGAAGACAAAATTGGGCTTACACAAAATATTTTGTCCTTAAATATTTCAATTAATGAAAATAAAATTGATTTAGACGATAATTCCTACAACTCAATACTATCAAGTTACTCAGTGTATTTAAAAGAAAATGTAGAAAGTTACATTGAAATAAAAAACAAAATTTCAGAGTTCTTATTAGATTTATCTATTAGAGTTAGTGATTTAGTCAATAGCTTTGCAAATTCGTTAAAAACAAATTCATTTCTTTTTTTTACATATTTTATTTCTATTTTTGTATTCAATGCTTTATCAAGTGGTAAACTCAAAAATATTTTCACAAAGGATATTACATATACTGCATATGCTTTAATATTAATTTCTTTTATGTATTTAATTGCTTCATATTATCAATCTAGAATTGAACAAAAACGCTTTATTGAACAATTCAAGAGAATCAAAGGAATGTATAAAGATTTATTAGATGATAATGATTTAGATTCAATTTTTAATAATGAACTCCTTACAAAAGATATAGAGTATCATTAAAATAAAGTAGTAGTTTATTCAGTAGTTTGGTTTTTAGAAATTCTTATCGTTTTTCTAGTAGTATCAGCTTTAAAAATTTAATTGAATAACCTAAAAAAGGAAGAGCTACTTATTGCTCTTCCTTTCTCCAATTATTTTTTTCATTTAAGAATTCAAATTGTTTTTCTTTGATAGACCGTAGTTCAACTAAAATCGGTATATCTCCTTGACTTTCGATTGCACTCATACAAATAAATTTACTTAATGTAGATTTTCCAGTTCCAGCCTGATCAAATATTATTTGATGATTAAAATCATTAAAAAATTTTGCATTGTATTTATCGACACGTTCTTCAATTCGATGACCTCGTTGATATTCACTATATGAAATTAAAGTTAATGGTACATAAATATCTTTTAATCCTATTTATAATTTTTTAATGCAATTGTAGGAATATCATTATAGCTATCTATACTACGTTCAAAGTAATCAATAAAATAATTTGCATATTTAAAATTGCTTTCGCTTATTTTATTGCCTTTCAAATTTTTAAATATAGTAATAATTTTTTGAGTACCCCAGTTTAGCGTTTCCTTAACCAGGGTAGGTAGAATAGCGTTTATAATTATTTTCTCATTCAAAAGACTTTCCTCCTAGATAAAATTACAGATAATTAAAATTATAAAAAAAAGTATTCAAAGTGAATACTTTTTTCAACATTAATTACACATCACTTTTATTGTTTGGAGTTCATTCAATTTTTCTTTCGAAATATCTTTTTCACTTACATTCTTTTGATTCTCCACTTCAATTACTAGAATTACCTTTTGGAACACATACGCTTCACAAAAGCTATGGTTACAATTTTTATCAGCAAACAAAAGATGTTACCATGCTTCAAGAAATCTTCTGTCATAATAATGGAAATAGATTATTATTCTGTCTTTATTACTTTATAATCTGCATTGAACAACACAAAAATAATGACGTTTATCTAGACATATGCTTAAATGAAGGTAACAAAATTACTAGTTTTATTTTGTATCATTAATTTAAGAAAATGAAAAATATCCCTTTTCATTTTTGTATTATTCCTATTTTGAAACTTTCTGATACTCATATTGAGTGAATCCGTGAATTTCAAATAATTCATCTAAACGAGTTTAGAGGAATCTCCTAGCTGTATCGGTGATCTGCAGGTGTGACTTTTGAGCATGAATCATGGAAATCTCACCAATTGGTTTAGAGGGATTATTTTCAGTACTCGGATATACCTAATGTTTTAATTGAGTAACTAAATCAATCATTGTAATCCCGTTATATACAGGTGAGTCTAAAAATTTACCATCATAAAGTTCAATATAATAAGGATATTCAATCATCCATTCCTCGAATTCTTTTTGATTACTACCATTCTTGCCAAGTGCAACCTACGATAAGCAAAATGGAGCCGTTTCGTTCATTATGACTAAACTGCCATTTACTTCAAAAAAAAAACGAGCTGCTAGCAACTCGTAAACTTCAACTAATGCATGCTTTAGTTACATAAGGAGTCATATCTTTCATTTGTAGGATGACATAAATTTATCTTCCAAATCAAAAAGAGTTATTCCTGTTGTTTTCTCGAAACTTTCCTCAAATTTCCCTGTTGAGTTAGTTAAATTTATTATTTCTTTTATAATTCCTTCTCCATAGTTATCTACAAGATATTTTATAGCGAAGTAACTTTCCATATATACATTTGTGCCATCTTGAAATCTTGCTGTTTGCCACTGTTCCCCATCATATAATGAATCAAAAGATACTACTTTGAAATTGGAAGGCTCTACGATTGTTTTATCATTTCCGATATATTCAGATATACCTTCGTTAAACCATAATGGGTAAGCTGAGGCACCAGCTTTTGAATCTGCTACCATTTGACTAAATATATAATGAGTGTACTCATGTAAGATAGACTTTTGAAAGAAATATAGTGATGTTTCGTTTCTTTCTAAAATCGATTCTATATCGTCGTACTTTATTGCTATTAATTTGTCAAAATCCGAATAAAACCCTGACACATCAATAAGACCACTTAACTCCTGTAACTCTTTTTTATCTTTAAATACGATTAGATCAACAGGCTTTACTTCTACTGTTCCAAAGACTTTTTTGTTTTTATTGATCGCCCAATCTAATGTTTCGTTCGTTATTGGAATGAGTTCTGAAAAATCATTTGGATAATAAATAGTAATATTATGATATTTTTCTTTTAATCTATTTTCTTTTAATGCCTTTTCAGTTTTACCCTCAAAATTCGCAGTCAGAAACATTCTAATCGATTGAATATAAGGTATGTTTTCATGAGTTTTTTTCTCCAAAGTTTTGTGAATAAAAACACCCACACCAATGACAAATAAAACTAAAATAAGTATTATGCTTGATAAAGTGATACTGAAAGTTTTAATAAGTTTTTTCATTTTGCAAAACCTCGTAAGTTTCAGGGATAATAGTATTAATAAATGTAAGAATATTCCCATTTTACCATTAAATTTAAATAACCTGCACTAGATTTTCGTTAATTATAACGAATTACCTAGCTTTTCTTATGCAACTAACCTGCCATTTAGTTACATAAGGTCCACTTACCGAAAAAGAATTCTACACTTTCTAAACATAAAGAAAACCACCTATAAAAGGTGGCTCAAATATACTTCCGATGAATATTCTTTCCATCATAACTAAACAACACAGACTTATTCTCAATATTCGTCTCCAAATGAACCCCTCTGCCCCACAGCTGATGAATATAAGGCATAACCTTCTCAACATACTTCACATCAAGTTCCATATGTTCATAAGAATGCTTCAAATAAAGCTCACCATTTTTTAAATAATCTCCTTCCTGAACTACAATATAAGGGAATCCTCCATTTACTCGACTAACTACAAGTTGATCTCGCACATTCTCCCATGCTTTATCGGTAACTTTATATTCCTTACCTTGTCGCTGGAATAAGTACATATCTTCTTTCATTACGAGGTCTTTAGTTAAATAGTTTCGAATAAATGAGCTGTCAGACTCTAATTCTCGAACTTCAAACATTTTTTCCCTACCGCTGCCAGGCTTAAAACCTAATTCTCTCATTTCTTTCGTAGGATTATTATATCGCTCTTCAATATCTTCAAACATTCTTAGTCCTAAATAATACGGGTTAATGCTTGTTTTTGACGGCTGAACTACTCCTGCATTAAGCTTTGCGTATTCAATTGCTTCATTTGAATCGAGATTTAGTTCACGCATAATTCTTATATGCCAATAACTTGCCCAGCCTTGTTTCTCTCAAAGATCTTCAGTTAATAACCTATTTAAACTTAAAACTACAGCTTTGCCTCGTATAGTTATATTTTTCTTGACCACTGCCAACTATTACATTTTGTTCCAGTAATTCATTGCTTGTTTATTAAAGCATTCTTCGAATGCTGAACTATTCCTGCGTTAAGTTGTTTATGTAAAATTAAGCTCTATTATCCAAACAAATAATTCTTATCTTTATGTATTCAAGTTCAGATTTGTTAAGGTCCATTAATAAAATGGCCTTGTAATTTTTGGTATTCAAAAGGGCTGTCCCATATGTCAGTTAAACTACTTATGGGACAGCCCTTTAAACATACAACACATTTTTTATAAAATGGTTCTTAATAATTATTTTGGTATATTTCAGTTAATAATTTAGTTATCACTCTATCACCAATAATTCCCAAAGGATTCTTTATTTTAAGGGCCTCATCCTCTGGTATAATAATACAATTTGCTATTTCCTCATCACTCACGCCAATACTCATGTAGTATTTATCCATAAATCTTGTTGAATAAGGTATTACCTTTAATTCATCTTGTGTAAACACTGAGTATGAATATTCACTAACTAATTTCCAAAAATAATTTCGAATAGCATGATAGCCAGTATTTGCTATCATTATAAATTTTTTCTGTTCAATTAGTTTGAATATATCATCAACTGAAAGTTGCTTCGTTGAAAAAGAATCAATATAAGCAATTAATATATCTGAGTACTTGTCCTCTTTTATATTCCCACTAATGACCAAACCATAAGAATACCTCTCTATATCTTCTAAGAATATCTCATATACTTGTCCAATATATATTTCATTATGATATTTCGGAAGTTTTTTTGATTTTATTTTAACGTCAGTAAATATTAATCCATTATTTTTTCGTTGGTCATAATTCAATGAGTTTAATATTACATTTTGTAATAAATTTATCTTTTCATCTCCTTCTACTAAAGTTAATAATTGTTGAATTTTTTTACTTAGTTCACTTACTACAGTTTTATCCATAATATTCACTCCTCAGAGAATTATCTAAATGATCTATATACACCTCTTGAAGCCCGCATATAAGTTGAGTAATTCTTGTTCTTTTTTGAAATTGGCCTAATTTTATTTCTTAATTTGGCCTTCCCACCATTTTTCAAGTAAAGCCGATGCTCTAATCCTCTGGCTTCCTTGTAACTTAAACCTGATTTAACCACATTAAATGTAGCATTAGGATGATTTTTTTTATGTGCATTTTTTCTGCTTTTTGTATTTTTTGTCCTTCCAACATAAACTACTTTACCATCTTCTACTAAAGTATAAACACTATGGTTTCTTTTTTTACTTACTTTTTTAGGCCAGTACTTGTCAGGATGTTGTTTCATATCCCAAATTGTACAACCTATTTGAAATGCAGTTTCACCACGCTCGTGTGCACCGTAGTTATATCTCGCTCGATCACCATCAGGATCCGTAAGCATAACTGGATTATTATCACCATAAGTATAACCATTCTGAGTTATCGAGTCATCATCATCGCCAGGATGAGGATCAAGAGATAAGAATACACCCTGTTCTGGATTATAATATCTTGCCATTAGGTAATACATTTTTAACTCTTTATCGAAAATGTAGCCAGCATAACCGTAAGGGTTCTCAGCTGCTAAACCTGCTCCAGTGGATGTTAATACATTCCCCCATGCATCATAGGAATAAGTTACAACAACATTTTTATTATCATCAGATAAAGCAATAACATCTCCATGAGCGTTGTAATGATAATAGAATGTTTGTCCCTGAGTTTTCATTGAAAGGCGTTCGCCACTCTCTGAATACACATATGAACGTAAAATATTTCCACTACTATCTGATTCATATAAAACATTATTACTATCACCATCATAGAAGTAATTTATTATAGTTCCATTTAGTGTCTTCTTCGTGCGACGTCCTTGATCATCATATTCATATGTGACAAATGGATCAGTCTCTGATTTTTTTGTAACCGATATTAATTGTCCAAAAGTATTCCACTTATAATTATAATTATTATCAGATTTTCTATTTCCATCAAGGTCATAATAAATATCATCGTTTCCGTATTTAATTAGTTGATTCTCATCATTAAATTCAGAAATTGTTTCAGAAACATTTCCGCTTTTTGTCACTTTTATTGACTTACGATTTCCGAATCCATCATAAATATACTCTTTTAGAGTACCATCAGGGTATTCTTCTGATTTAAGTTGGTCTAATGAATCATAGGTATAAACAATAGATTGACTATTTGGCAAAAGAATTTTTTTACGATTTCCATTTTCATCATATTCGTAAGATTCTTTTAACAAAGTATTACCATTATCTAAAGTTATATTTAAAGAATCAACTAGATTACGATTATTATAATAATAATTTGAAACAGTATTGTTTCCAGAAAAATAAGAACGCACATTTCCAAGTTCATCATAATTATAGAAATAACTACTAGTTCCATTCGTTACTTTCGTATTCTGGTCTAAACTATTATAAGTGAAACTTGTGCTATCAATTACCACTTCATTTCTTGAATATGAAGTACTGGATAATTTATCTGAATTAGATGGATAAATCCATGTCTGATCTGTACTTCCTTTAGTTTGGCTAATAACACGGTTTTTTGTATCATAGAAACTAGATGTAACTTCCCCACTTTTTTCGTTTTTTACAGTCAATTGGTTTCCATTTTTATCATAATCATAACTAAAAGATAGCTCGTTATTTGAGGATACAGTTTTTACATTTCCTACTTTGTCATATGTTTTTGAGATTATTGAACCACTCGGTAGAGTAGTTTCAGTTAATTGATCTTTATCATCATATTTATTAGTAGTAATGTCACCCAAAGGTCCCTTTGTTGTAGTTAAATTGCCATTATCGTCATATTCATAATGATAATTTTGATCTTTACCAAAATTGCTAATTTGCTTATCTTTTAAGGTACCATCTAAATTGTAATCATATTGAATAATAGTGGTGTTATTATTTAAGAAAACTTTGTGAAGTTGGTTACCGTTATCGTACTCGTATGATTTAGTAATTCCCTTAGCATCAGTTTCTACTGTCTTGTTTCCGTACGTATCATATTGGAATGAGGTTACATTATTATCTGCATCTGTGCTGGTTTCAAGATAATCACCGTTATAGTAAGTTGAATTCGTTAAATATTTACCTTCAATTAATCTTATCCCATCAAACCAAGCAGTCCCTGTGAAATTCCCACCAAACACGATAGATAAGTCAACACTTGATACAGGTTTTGAGGCATTGATTTCTTTATATGCTCTATTCCATTCATTTGTACCATCTAAGAAACTAGCAGTTATTGTTGAACTCGTCCCATCAGTATAACGAATAACAGATTTTAAAGCATATTTAGTAGAATCTTTCGTACCATTTACAAGTACATTTGCTGATTTTGACATTCCAGTGATTGCTAGAGCAATTGGTTTATCATTTGATTTCTGACCGATTAAAACTGTTTGCTTATATTCATTTGTAGCAGCTGTAGAACTTGAACGAACTATTTTTAAAGAATTATCTTCTTCAAATTGCTCTACTGTATCATTTGTTCCGCCAGTACCGGTCCAACTAGTAACTCCATTCTCAAATCCTGCGTTTTCCACAGGATTATAAATCGATTGCACTTCTGATTTTTCTAGTTGAACATTGTCAAGCCATGCATCCCCAGTTCCTGCTAATGTATAATGATCAATTTCTAAGAATATTCCTATTTTAGTTGTACCCGAAGGCGTTTTAAATGTAAATTGTCTATTCGTCCAATTTTGAGCCCCTTTTAACTGACTAGAACGATTATCAATTGAACTAATTTTGGTTCCACTTGCATTATAGAAATAAATATTATAAAACGCATTCGAATCGGTTAAGTTAGTTTTAATGTCACTACTTATCGTATAAGAAGTATTTTCTTTAATATTATTCACATTTTGGTATGCATAGATAAATCCCATCTGGCTTGGGCTAGTTGATATTGTTGATAGTTTAATAGATTTATTACCCTTAATTCCACCAGATCCAATGGTATCACTAACCATTGTGCCATTATCATTCGATTTTACAACTGTCCAGCCAGTAATTCCATTCTCAAAACTACTATTTGTTAACAAATTTGTTCCCGAACTTAAATCGTCGCTAGATTCTAACACATTTCCATATTGATCAAATTTAGAGTATCCCGCGACTGTATTTCCTTGGTCAATCTCTGAAATGGCATCCTGATTATCATATGTTGTTGTGAAATTTTTATTTTCAGTATCTGTATATGAAGTAACGTCATTGTTACTATTATATTTATAGTCCTCAGTACCGTAACTAGTAGTCGATTTTGTTACATTACCCTTTGCATCATAAACATTTGATTCAGTTGGTGTTTGTGAATTAGAGTCATTAGGATCAAATGACTTAGTTAAGTTATTTCCTTCGTACTCAGTTTTAGTGGTAATATTTAACCCACCAAGATCTTCAATGACTGATGATGGATTTCCATCTAAGTTATACCAAAACTGATTCTTCGTACCATCAGGTTCAGTAACCGTTAAATTACGATTAGTAATATCATAGTTTAATTGATAATCATGCCCTAATTCATCTTGTACATTTGATACACGGTCACCCATATAATTTATTAAAGATGATACAGAATGGCCTTCAGTTTCAACTGGAGAATGAATCTTTTCCAATTGACTTAAAGCATTGTAATCATACTTAGTTACTTCGCCATTAGTACCAGTAACCTGTGTTAAATTATTATTTTCATCATAGTCGTATTTTAATAATCTACTTGCTGGTAATGAAATAGACTTAATTAATCCATTCTGTACATCAAAATCAAGTTTGCGACCAGATGAATCTGTAATTGATTTTAAGTTTCCATCTGTATCATAGCTATAAGTTGTAGCAACCTTATATCCGTCCTCAACTTTGATTACTTTTCCAGTTGTTTTGTCAAAAGTTGTAACTGTTTGATCTGTATCCTCAAGTGTAAAATTTGTACCATTATCTTTTAATGTCAAATAAACTCCAGTAGGCGCATCATATGCTGTACCATTTTTAACAAATGTCAATAATGTCCCATCTTCATCAACATATTGTACATTATTCCCATCAACTGTTAATGAAATATCTAAATTACTTTGCCACCCATTTCCAAATAACCCAGAACTTTTAGAGTTGCTATTATAGGTTCTATCAATAGATATACCCGGCCCTTTGCCACCTATTGAGAAATCATTATCTGTTGTAATAAAGTTACCAGTCGAACTATTTACTTGACCTCCTGGTATGGAAGCGTAAGACCAATAATCTTCTAAACCTAACATTTGAACTTGTTGACCAATAACGGTTCTATAATATGTTGAAGAAAATACTGTTTCTCCATTTCCATCATAAGCACTAACCCTAAAATAGTAATATGGGCTTGTAGCATAAGTTGTACCATTCTTTGCATAAAGTTTAAATGGTTCAAGTGGTAAATCTTGTCCACCATAGAATGGATCTGTTGCTTGCTTAGGATGGTGAAGATTTTTGACACCAGAATCAATTTCAGCTTGTGTTGGCCAGATTCCTTTATTTTGTGTAGTCCAATAATCTGTGTCTCCTACATCGTATGACTCATAGTCTTTCCCATTGTAAACCCATACTTTATAACCTGTCGCTCCAGTGATTTTTTTCCAATTTAAGTTCACATAGCCAGTTTGACTATCTGTAGCATTTGTATATGCTCTTCCAGTTGGGGGAGCTGGAACTAATAAATCAGGAACTGTTGGTCCAAAATACGTAGGTGAATAGACGGATTCCCCCAATGAGTTAACTGCACTAACCCTTATATAATATCGCTTAGAAGTTGCATAAGTCGTTCCAGCGTTTGCATAAGTTTTTGATGGGTCCACAGGTAATTCTGCGCCTAAACTATCACTTAAATGTAATCCGTATTTCCCTGCGTTAATCTCAGTTTGAGTTGGCCAATATTTCTTCCCTTTTGTTGACCACGAAGTAACGTTTCCTACATTTACAGATTCATAAGTTTTTCCATTAAAAAGCCATATATTATAGCTTGTAGCCCCAGGTATCGAATTCCACTTAAAATCAATATATCCTGTTCCGTTTCCATTTGAGTATGATGTTCCCGTCGGAGGAGCAGGTACCTGTAAATCTGGAATTGTTGGTGTAAACGGGTTAGACATTACACTTTCACCCAACGGATAGATTGCCGAAATACGGAACCAGTAGTTTTTATTTGTAGGATATGCTCCTCCTGATGCTTTATAAAGGTATGAAGGATCAAGAGGTAATTCTTGACCGCCTGAATTTGCGGTATGATATAAAGCTCTTCGCCCACTTGTTACAGATGATGCAGTTGGCCAAATATTCTTATCCTTAGTAGTAAAACTTGTTGCGGTTCCTACAGGAAATTTTTCATAATCTGTTCCATTATAAATCCACACATTATATCCAGTCGCACCAGGAATTGGGTCCCAATCTAAACTTACATAACCAGTACCATTTCCAGATGAAAAAGCTGTTCCTTTTGGTACTACAGGTGTTGGAATTGTGTAATTAACAGATAAATATGGATTATTATTTGAGTTTGAAGTAGATACAATCTTTTTCCAGTAAGATTGACCATTTCCGTTTGTGTGTAATTTTAGACCATAATTAGTTAAAGTTCCCTGTTGCCAACTTTTAACTGTTCCAGTGATATCAAAACTGGCCCAAGAATTCGCTGTTACTGTGTCTTTTCCTAAATTCGTTGAACTTGGTTTAGTGTTCCAAGTAACTGAAGAATTTGACCATGACTGTGTTATTCGATCTAACCATAAATCAGTTGCACTCGAAGAGGCACTATGAGTGACATATGCATTAAACGTTGCACTTGTAACAGTTAAACCATCAATTTCAGGTAATGGCTGATTTAAAAATGCATAGCATGTACCTGTTGTACTGTCATAATAACCTACTTTTAAGATATATTCTCCTAGTCCAGAATCCCATTTTGAAGAAGTACTAGAATAATTGGTTGTAGGATAAGCACTCATTACGAATGAATCAGATGAATCCGTTACGGATGTAGTGGGATCTATAAAAATAGGAAACACTCTATCAGGACTAGCTAACCATTCTTTATCAGCATTCAAAGTTAATATATAACCATCTTCTGTTTCTTTAATGTCATAATTTACTTTGTCTGATGTCACCGCATCACCAGAACCCTCATTATAGTTAGAATCTGACATAAAGGGTTTCGGTAATTCGAAAATCTTTTTATCATTTTTATCTTTCATTTGAATGTTGCCAGCTTCATCAATCGAAGCTTTTAAGTCTGTTTGGATCTTAAATGTAAAAATATGATACCCATCATATTTGTGTAGGACTAGATCTTCTTTTGTATTTTGATTAAATGTATAGTTTTGTAAATCAATTTGTGGAAAAATCCCATTGTGAACAATTTTATTACTATTTTCAACAAAAGTTGCTTCAACATCACTAGCGTCTAATGTTGTTTTGTTTTCTCCTGAAGCATGCAAAATTGATAAAGACATAGAATGCCCTTTATTTGAAAAATTTGCATATTTTCCATTATCCATTTTTTGAAGAAATTCTGTATCAATAGCAGTATTTTCAGTTGTAACAATATTTGTTTTCAATTCATCTTCTTTTAAATCTGGAGAAATATCTTCAAATGTTTTCTCTCCAGATTCTTTTGTATGAATTGGTTCAAAATATATCTTCTCAGTATATTTTCCATTTCCATTATAAAAAGTTTTCGTATTCTCAGTACGTTCTTCTACTATTTCACCTGTTTGTTGTTCTGTTGGCGCTTCCATAGAAGTTTTTATATTACTTGCATATGCATTTTTTGCAGGTATCAAATATTCTTTATTTGATCCATTATCATCTACTTTTACATCTAATTCAGTTGCTAAAATCTTAATTGGTAATGAGCTCAGAATAAAAACAACAAGAACTAGTCTTGTTAATATTCTCAGAGTATAATTCTTCATGTCACTCTTCTCCTGGTGTAATTTTTATTTATAATATATAAGTGCAAAAAATCTAGGTTAACTTATAATCAACCGACTCCCCTATAATGATTTTTAAACCTTTTTCATTATATTTTTTTTAATATTTTTAATACAACAGTAATAATTTAACAGAAATGAATGTAATTCTTTGAAAACCATTAACACCAGTGTTCTAGAAGAAATATTAGTAAAATAGAAATATATGTAATTTCTTTCTAACTAGTATTCATATGAAATAAATATGATTAAAACGAGTAAATCAAAATTTAATATTATTTTAATTTTTATATAAAGTTAATATTCCTTCATTTTATAATTTGTTTTATGAAACTATTAGATATGATAAGTTGGGCATATATTTTTAGAATATATTCTTATCTAATTACAAAAAAGCACAAAAAAACTCCCTTGTTTAACCAATTACCCAATTAAATAAGAGAGTTCTTTACATACTGAATTTTATCTATCCTTGATGGATCTTACATTTTATTGCTTCCAATAATTGAAATTCAAATATACTTCCGATGAATATTCTTCCCATCATAACTAAACAACACAGACTTATTCTCAATATTCGTCTCTAAATGAACTCCTCTACCCCACAACTGATGTATATACGGCATTACCTTTTCAACATACTTCACATCAAGTTCCATATGTTCATAAGAATGCTTCAAATAAAGCTCCCCATTTTTTAAATAATCCCCTTCTTGAACTACAATATAAGGGAATCCCCCATTTACTCGACTAACTACGAGTTGATCTCTTACATTTTCCCATGCCTTATCCGTAACTTTATACTCCTTACCTTGTCGCTGGAAGAGATACATATCTTCACGCATGACAAGATCTTTCGTTAAGTAGTTTCGTATAAATGAACTATCAGACTCTAACTCTCGTACTTCAAACATTTTTTCTCGACCGCTGCCAGGTTTAACACCTAATTCTCTCATTTCTTTCGTAGGATTATTATATCGCTCTTCAATATCTTCAAACATTCTTAGTCCTAAATAATACGGGTTAATGCTTGTTTTTGATGGCTGAACCACTCCTGCATTAAGCTTTGCGTATTCAATCGCTTCATTTGAATCAAGATTTAGTTCACGCATAATTCTTATATGCCAATAACTTGCCCAGCCTTGTTTCTCTTAAAGATCTTCTTTTTTATAAAAATTCACCATTCCTTATTCAACATAATGGCAGTTTAGTTGAACAAGATTAACTAGATAATCTATGAAAAAAACGAAAATGCTACATCAGTCAAAATTCTATTTCCCAACGATGATCTGGAACAAATATAAAAAATGCACCTCCAATTGTTAGTTACGACTAACAATTAGAGGTGCATTTCATATGGCACTTTTTTTGTTTGGCTGCGACTTATTTAGCACGCTCTTTTCTATGTTACACGGAAGTTTAGTAGTAATTATATTAACTATTTAGTATATAGAAGTATTTTTTTACTTATTTTGTTTAATTAACATAAAAAAATGTAAGATCAACTCATAAATAATATTACTAAATTCTTTTATAGTTGTTAATAACAGATGTCTTAAGTTTAATATAATTATTCAAGATCACTTTATCTTTAGTTAGAATTTCATAACTCTTAATATCTGAATATCTAAATTCTTTATTCGGTAATATATCAGTCTTTTTTCCCATTTCCTTTAGAGGGAATTTACTATAATATGTGGAAATTGGCTTAAAAGATATTTTTTCACGCTTACTAAAATTGTAATCAACAGGGGCTTTCAATTTTTCTAAAAAAAGGATGTAACTAGTTCCTTTTTCCATAATATTGTAACCTGCAAGAGATTGATAACGGTCCAATAAAAAAAAGCTAGGCTCATACACAAAAATCGATTGGCCTTTTTTTAAAGTACTGTTCTTAAAACTTTCCTCAATAATTACTTTTGATAATGTTGATTGACTTTTATAAGTCCTTTCGTCTAATAGCTTTACTTTGACAATAGCATCTGCTTTTTGTTGATAATGATCTAATTCCCTTAAATTGTTATCAAAATAAATATTTGCAAATGTACCTTCATCAAGCGATAATTGGTAATCATTCTTTATACTAATTTCTTTTAAATCGGTATTGTCAATATATGATAATCTTGTCATAATGCCAAAAACTATACTTAATATCATCATTATTAATATTGCAACGGTATATTTATGTTTTAAAACAAAAGTCATTTTTTTATCCAGCCTCACTTGAGTCATTATATAGCTTCCCATTTACCATTTTATATTTTTTATCAGCCAATATATTCAAGTCTTCCTTGTTATGACTCGCTAACAATATAGTTGCTCCTCTTTCTTTTTCACTTAAAAGAATTTGTCTTGTTAATTCAACACCATCTTCATCTAACGCATTAGTAGGTTCATCTAATATAATCAGGTCTGGTTTTTCCATAATAGCCTGTGCAATCCCTAGTCTTTGCTTCATACCTAATGAGTAGTTTTTCACTGGACTTGGGTCGTTAGGGTCTAACCCTACTCTTTCTATAGAATCTTTAACTTCTTCTGGTGTAATAAGTTTTTTAATTTTCGATAGAATTAAAAGGTTTTCATAAGCACTATAAAATGGCCAAAATCCCGGTGTTTCTATAATTACCCCTAAATTACTTGGAAAAGAAACGTCAATATGTAAAGTCTTTCCATCAACTGTTATTGATCCACTTGTTGGCTTTATTAGCCCACATATTGTTCTAAAAAACATAGTTTTACCAGAACCATTTCTACCATAAAAACCATAAATCTCCCCTTTTTTTAACTGCAGAGATATATTATCTAGAATTACTTTATTTTTAATTTTTTTACTTAATTCATTTACTTCTATATAGTTCAAGGGTTTTTCACTCCTACATTATATCCATTTTTTTAATTTTCTTTGTAAATAAAATTAATAGTATTAGTACCAATGTAACAATATAAAAAAACGAGAATGTAATATGGTAATTTGGAATATAAAATTCTATCAGTTCATTTCTTTCGCTCTTAGGAATCCATCCATCGTGCCAGGTTATAATACTCTGCGTGAAGGGAATATACTTTAATATATAAATATACTTAATAGAAAACTCGAATAAGTATCCTGAAAATAAAAGTGTTAGAATATTAATAGATATAACAGTTACAATACCATGTAAATTGCCTAATATAATACTTATATAGTTTGAAAGTATTAATATTAAAAAAAACTGAAAAGTTACTGTAAAAAAGACCACTGAAAGATTTACTATTTCGCTTTGTTCAAAATGCATTCCATGTACTATACCTACGATAAACAAGGTTATAAATTGGGTAAAGGTATAGGCTAAGTTATATAAAAATAATTTAAAAATTTGTTTATGCAACCAACTACCTCTCTTAGTAGTACGTGTAAATAAATAAATACCAAAATTATTTATTTTATTTGGAATGAAATTTCCTAGAAGTAGTAAAAGATAAAGCTGAGGTGCACACCAAAAAAGTACGGGTACAACATATTTTATTGTTTCAATTTGTACTGAACCATAGGTAATTAAAAAAAGGTCAAAAATGTTATCTGACATAAATACTAATTTTTGAGTTCCATTTATACCTAATAGAGTTGCAATTAATATTGAGATTAAAATAGTCTTAATGTTAAAATACTCTCTACTTCTAATATCAATTACCTCCATTTTATATCCTTATCTTTTATTACTAAAAAACCTACATAAAAAGAAATTAATATCGACACCGACAAACTACCTGTATTTAAATAATCATTCACGTTTAGTATGAAATTATTCTTATAAGTTAAGTACATAATTTTGTATATCGGATTAAAGTTATTGTTTAAACTTTCAACTATTTTTAGTGAGATTAAACAAAATAATATTAATAAAAGAGTAAAATACATATTCAAATAATAATTAATTATGTTATAAACAATGCCTAAAAAAACATAACCAAAAAATTGAATTATAAAACTTAGAAAAATAAATGTTACAACTTTCTGTTCTGAGTTTAAAAGTACTGGTATTGAAAATATGGCAGTAGTAATTAGAGAATAAAAAAAGGCCAAAATCCCGGTAATAAGACTTCTATCTCTCCACCATTCGAAAAGTTTGGTATATCTTGTTAAAAACCTTGAATTATTAAAATAAAATGAAACACTATTATTTAAAAGTAAAAACCCCGGTATAAGTAACAATAAACAAATATTAAATCTGTACATACTCTTATAAATATCCATTGGATTTAAATTACTAAATTTTACTATTGAAAAACTTCCAATTGCAAAGAATAGTATTATTAATGAATATGAAATTCGATTAAAAATGATCTTCTTTAACAAAAAGAATGGTGTGTATGCAATTATTTTGGTCTTCAATCCCCAAATTCCTTTCCAAGCTTATTACCTTTTGTGTACAGTATGTAAATACTTACAACCAGTAAACCAATTGACCATATTACTAATGTAGTTATAGAACTTTCCGAGCCTGGTTTTAATTGATTATATAAACTAAAATATGAAGCATGCATATATGAAAAAAATAGCTCTGAGATAATGTATACAATAAAAACCATAATAATATTTGTGATTCTGTTGTTAGAATTAATAAAATATATGGAAAAAGATAACACCCCAATAATCCCTGAAAATAAGCTTATAATTGATATATTTAAGAAATTATATAGCAATGGATGATTCATCCTTAATAAATCAAAAAGAACTTGGTTGCTATAATTTTGTATCCCATAATCATATGCCGGTAGGCTGAATTTATTATCGAAACCTTCTAAGGGAAATGAAATCATTACTAAAATTTGATTTATAGTTAAAGAAATAAAAAAGGTTATAAAAGTCATTATAAAAATTACGATTACTTTTGATTTAATGTAACTTTTATGATCAATCCTGGAAAGTATATTTTTCAATACTCCATTTTTATAATCTGTATAATATGAATCTGCATAAATACTAGAAGATAAAAGAGGAAGTAAAATCAACAAAGTACTTAACAAAAAGGTAGAATATGTACTTTGAATCAATGACTGTTCAGCTGAAGATCTAATAAAAGAAAGGTCTTGTCCATAAAAAGCAATACTATCAATAAAGAAAGAAGTACATGACAAAATTAGTAGAATAGCAAAAATGAATTTGAATTCCCTTCTATTAATACAATTATTAATCTCTATCAAGATCAAGTTTCTCAAATAATCTCCCTCTTTTTAAGTAATTTTAAGTAGTTCAAGAGACAGCAAAAAACCATTAGGTTTTATTACTTAAAGTCTACTCTACCAGATACAAAAGCTATTTGAGTTGACCAGTCCGGATTCTCCATACCCATCGCTACCTGATCGCCTTTGTTGTTAGCCGTGGTAAAATTAAGCTTTGTTGAAATATTATTATCTTTCTGAGCATACTTTGCTGATATTGCATTGTGATTTTCATCCGTTGCCCAAAAGTTTACTGAACCACTTGCATCAGTATTTTCTACAATATTTTGTAAGTATCTTTCATCAGTTACTTTAGTATGAGTACCAGTATAGTTATTAGCAGAATATGCAGGCAACCTATACCCTACGTAAGCTTGGTACGCTGCGGATGCAGCAGTTGGAATTAAAACACTCCCAACTAAAACTGAAGAAACTACTATTTTTTTAATATTCATTTTACATTTTTCCCCATTCTTTCCTTTTTTTGGTAATTTGCTGTCTTAAAATATAATAAATTATATTCATATATTATAAAAGTATTTTTTTTTAAAAACTCTAAATATAGGACTATATTACTAATATTCCGTCATTCAGTTCGTAGACTATAAAAACTAGGATTTACTGTATCGATCGCAGGTGTCTCTTAATCCATTTTTTATGTTAGGCGCTTTGTAAAAATCAAATAAAGATAACTTTTTTGTTGTGTACTTTTTCACATAAATTTCGTGAGGTTTTTTCGTGGTATTTGAATTAGGTTCACTTATTAAAAAAATTCTATACTTTCTAATACATAAAGAAAACCACCTAAAAAAGGTGGCTTTAAATATACTTCCGATGAATATTCTTCCCATCATAACTAAACAACACTGACTTATTCTCTATATTCGTTTCCAAATGAACCCCTCTACCCCATAACTGATGAATATAAGGCATTACCTTCTCAACATACTTCACATCAAGTTCCATATGTTCATAGGAATGCTTCAAATAAAGCTCTCCATTTTTTAAGTAATCCCCCTCTTGAACAACGATATATGGGAATCCTCCATTTACTCGACTAACCACAAGTTGATCACGGACGTTTTCCCATGCCTTATCAGTAACTTTATATTCCTTACCTTGTCGCTGGAATAAATACATATCTTCGCGCATAACTAGATCTTTCGTTAAGTAGTTTCGTATAAATGAACTATCAGATTCTAACTCACGTACTTCAAACATTTTTTCTCGACCACTACCAGGTTTTACTCCTAATTCTTTCATTTCTTTCGTTGGATTATTATATCGATCTTCAATATCTTCAAACATTCTTAGTCCTAAGTAGTACGGATTAATACTTGTTTTTGATGGCTGAACTACTCCTGCATTAAGCTTTGCGTATTCAATTGCTTCATTTGAATCAAGATTTAGTTCACGCATAATTCTTATATGCCAGTAACTTGCCCAGCCTTGTTTCATAATTTCATTTCAAGTTGTGGCCAAAATAGGCATTTCATCTCATTAAATTAAATTAAATTATTGTTCAAATGTTCTACCCTCATTCATCTGCTGTAATAATATAATTGAAGTAGAAAAAATATTGTCAATACCTCTTGCAAAAAAAAAATTTACTCATTTCAGAAAATCATTTCAATTGATAAAAAATTTCCAAATAAAAAAACTCGATTATATAGTCGAGTTTTCTCATATTTTTATACCACAGAAGAACTTATTTTCTTTATGCCCAACGATATTCTCAGTCAAACTATCTCGTTTAAGCCAGTTCATAACCTTTTATTTTATTTTCCTCATGCGTTAGAAGCTTTTTAAATTGGTAAATCTCTTCAGAATTCAATTCACCATTTGCGATTTTCTGAGATATTTTTTGTATTACTTCTTTTAATTCAAGAAATAAACCACTAGTTTCTGCTGATACTTCTTTATCGTTGTCAGTTGTTTCTAGTGATTTATTTGAAGATGTTTTAACCCTCTGTTGTACAACAATGGCACATACATCTTTTATCGTTAAACTTCGATCATTTGAAAGAATTGTTTTCATTTGTGTAATGATTTTTAGATCTTCATCTCCATATAACCTCTTATCTTTCCCTCTATAACGAATCGTTTTAAATTCCCATCCGCTTTTTTCTAAGGCTACTGACCAATCGCCAATAGTTGTTGTGCCTACCTTTAACTCTTTTGCAACTTGTACTCTATCTAAATAGCTTGAGTTCCGTTCATCGCTGTGAACAGGTATAACACTTTCCAACAATCTAAAAACCTTTTCGGACTCTTTCTCCTCTAATCCTTTTGTTAGATGTCCGTATGTGTTCATCGTAATCGTAATATCACTATGACCTAATCGTTCCTGAATATATTTGTAATCTGCCCCAGCTTCAATGCATAAGGAAGCATGCGTATGCCGAATGCAATGTGGTGTAATATGTTTATCAATCCCTACTAATTTAATATATTTATTTAAATGCCCCCTGACAGTTTTATATGTTAACGGGTAACCGTTCTGGTCAGGAAATATAAAATTATTATCCTTGTATACACGGTGATTTAGTAACTTTATTTTATCTTGTTCTATTTTATGTTTTTGTAAAATTGACACTAATTCTTCATTAATATCAATTGTACGTGATTTCCCATTTTTAGGTGTATTTATGATATATTCGCCTAACTTGCCTGTATCTTAAATAGATTTGGTAATCCTTAACTTAAGTGTCATAAAATCAACGTCCGTCCATTTTAAAGCTCGTATTTCCCCTATTCGCATACCTGTTAAGGCCAGCGTTGCAAATAATGGGAAATCAGGGTAATCTCCAAAATTAAATACAGTTTCAAGAAATTGATTTAATTCTTCTTTTTCCAAAAAGATAACGGACCCCACATCTTTTTCTAATTCTTCAACTGTAGTTTGCTCTTTTGGATACTCATATCCTGAGGATGGATCAGTTTTTATTATTTTATATTTAAGTGCATACTTAAAAATTAAATTTCCCGCAATTTTGATATTTCTTAAAGTACTTACCTTATGATTTTTTGCCAATTCATTCATTCTTTGATCAAACATTTTATTGGTAATTTTCTGAATTGGATATGTACCCCAAACGGGTAAAAAATGTGCTTTAATAATGTTCATTTTACTATGAATAGTACCAGGTTTTACATTAGAAGTCCTGTAAGAAATAAGCCAATCATCAAAAACTTGTGAAAATGTAACATTTGTTTCTGATAAATAAGTACCGTTCTCTATCTGCCACTCAATCTGCAAAGCTGCAGCTTTAGCTTCAGATTTCGATTTAAAGCCACCTTTTGTAATTTCCCTCCGTTTCCCCGTTAAAGGATCCTTGGGCAAATAGATACGATATTCATAGGTGTTATTTCTTTTTCTTATATTCGCCATCAATTATCTCCTTTACCAGATTTTTTTTCATATCAAGATTATAGATAGTACTTGCCAAATTATAAGCTTTATTAAATGATTATCCGTTATATTTATTTTATCAGAAGATAATTCTTTATTAATTTGTAACATTTACCATTCGACCGTCATATTTTTTCTGAACTTTCAATAAAATAAATAGTGTAATTTCTAGCGAAGGGATGAAGATAAGAAAAATAAAAGTAAAGTTATGAACGAAAAAAAGTTGAATATTAGGGCCTATCGGTCTAGTACTCAAGCGAAGCATGGGTTTGGATTGATAAGTGTTCCATTTATTTGATTGGATTATTATTTTAGTCATATTTTCCCATGCTAATTCTTTTATTTTGGAAAGGATTGGTACATTGTTTAATTTTAAATTTGATTTTGATGAAAAAAAAATGGAAGAATTATTTGTAAAAGAAATGAATGAACGCTTAGACAAATTAGAGCACCAAAGTTTACTAATGGATAGCCAACAACTTTGTGAATATTTACAACTATGTTGGGTAACCATTGATAAGGAATTCTTATATGATCCAGAATTCCCAAGTCTGAGATATGGTCGGAAGTGGTTGTTTCCTCGGGATGAAGTTGAAGTTTATGTGAAAAACAAATGGATTGACCGTTACAGGTTTGGAGGAAAGAAGAAGAAAAACACAATAATTAACTAAAAGCTGGACCAATCATGGTCCAGCTTTTTAACTTGTAGTATTAAATTTTTATTGTTGAATTTTTTAACAACTAAGTTTAACTAGAGGGTTTTCATTATTCTCTTTTTATACATCGCATCGATTTTCTCACGATTTTCCCTAAAGATTTCTAAAGTAGTTGTACCATGCTCTTTTTTAGCATGATTACCAAAATGACTATAGCTTTTCCAATTTTCACATAGTGGACATGGGATATAATTTTTTATTTTATACTTTTTATATGAAGAATAGGGTGCTTCTAATTTATTTTTCTCTTTATTCCCACCGTGAACTCTAATATGACCTAAGACAACCTTTTCGGCACATTCTTCAAGTGAAATAGTGTTTTTAGAGTATTGGTTTTTGCCTTTACCTGAATCAAAAAGAGTTTTCAATTCAATCATTAAATTGAAATCTTTAACATTATATTGTCTGTAAGGACCTATTTTAATAAATTCCCATCCACTTGCTTCAAGTGCATTTACATAACTATGAAAAGTATCTCTTGATACTCCTATACGATCAATGATTTTTGTTCTTTCTACAATTTCGAACTTAATAGGGTCTATTAACTTACTATAATTTTCGGATGATTTTTTTTGTTCAATTTGAACAAGTTTTCCACAAGAAATATTAATAGATCCTACTAAAATTGCTTTTCTATATTCCGCAATAATGTGGGATAGATTATCCTGATAAATTAATTCGGGCAACATTTTATGAGTTCTTTTGGAGTGATACTGCCGGAAAGTTCTGGCTTGTAACCATGATTTACATAAAGGACAATAAAGATAATGCTTCTCATTTATTGCCTCAATTTCGTATCTTTTTAAAACACTTTTGGTAAATGATTTAGGTTTATCCCTATTTGTAAATACTTTGTTAATAGGAATTTCAATAAGTTGAATAGGCTTATTTTCATCTATTTGTCCCCTAGAATTAACCAGTACCTCTTCTTTAAATAAGTTTTCCAATCCTTCTACGTTTGAATCTGGAGGTTCATTGTACATAAGTGTACTTTTAAGTTCCTGTTTTTCAACTCTTTCTCGAAAATTTTCTATTAACGAAGCTATTTTTTTGGTTTTGTTTGTCCCGTTTAGTTTGCAATACTTTGTAAACCAATTTGATAGTTCTGAATTTAGTTTAATTTCAATGCGGTCTACCTTATTCATTTTCCTATTTCCTCCTAATTAAATAATAAAGGTGATCTGAAATTCGGAAGAATCATAGGTTAATAAATTATAAAAAAAGAATATATAGTTTAACCCTTGAAGCTAGATAAACAATTTTATTTTTGCAATTCAGTGCTAATTCTCTTTTATGAGATTTGTTTTTTACTGGATACGCAAAGCGTTTCTTAATGGGGATTTTTCATACGGTTTTCTTGTAAACTTGTCCGTGAAATTGTCCGCACTTTTTTTATTTATATTTAATTCTATAAAAAGTGAAATAAAAAAAACCTTGAAATTACAAGGTTTTTTTATTATATTTTCTCGACTACTACAGCGGTTCCATATGCTACAATTTCACTCATGTTTTGCCCTATTTCACCTGAATCAAAGCGCATCATAATAATTGCATTTGCATCCATTTCACTAGCATTTTTAGTCATTCGATCCATCGCTTCTTTTCTTGCATCCTCAAGCATTGCAGTGTATTGTTTGATTTCTCCACCAACAAGACTTTTTAGACCAGCTAAAATATCGCCACCCAGTCCTCTACTACGTACAATTACTCCAAATACAGGACCTTTTACTTCAACTAGTTTATACCCTTCAATATTTTCAGTTGTAACTACGATCATATTGTTCACCTCAAAATTTTTATTCTTCACACAAATATATTTATTCAATTTTGTGAATGTATTTCAATCCCATTTTTAAATTTCATTAGTTAAAAATGGAAAATTTGAAACGTATAATGTATTAATTCTATGTAATAGTTTTAATCCCTTTATACTAGAGATAAATTCATATCTTAGAAAATTATTATTCGTTAACATTTCCAACAGTGATTTTCTACTTCAATTGATGCCTTGTCATTTACATCAATAAATTTAGTGTTAAACTGCTTATACCACTCTTTTTCATATTGATATAATTTCATATTTTGGTCAAATGAACCTCTTCTTTTTGACAAATCATTTTGTTTTCTTCATTCAAGAGTTTCAAATTCAGCATCTAAATAAATAATTAAATCAGATCTGCATTTTCGAAGTTGATTTAATTCATCTTTTAAACCATAGCGAAATCTTATTTCATCATAATATTTTCTACATTTAATTACCAACAAAATGTAAATTGGACTATAATAATGTTATATTATCATTTTTATTTAAAGGTAGTTTAAGGAGAATTTATGCTAAGAATTTTCGTCATAATCGGTGGTTTACTTGTAATATTATTTATCCTTTATGGTCCAATCCCGAGTTTACTAACACGTTTATTTAAATTTTTTTCAATACATACAGTTTCAATTAATAATCAAAAACGCATTGCTTTAACTTTTGATGATGGTCCCCATCCAGTTTATACGACTTTACTTTTAGATTTACTCCAAAGTCATTCAATTAAAGCAACTTTTTTTGTATTAGGATCAGAGGCAGAAAAGTATCCTGCGATCATTAAAAGGATACATGAAGATGGTCACTTAATCGGAATACACAATTATAAACATAAATGTAATTGGTTTCTCAGTCCAAAACATTTAAATAATCAAATCGAAAAGACTGCAAGTATTATTAAGAAAATAACGAACAGTGATGCAATTTACTATCGACCACCTTGGGGGTTAGTTTCACTGCCACTTCTATTTCAGAAAAAGCTTAAAATTATTTTATGGTCTGTCATGGCAAATGATTGGAGTAGTAAAAAAGGAAGTGAAGGCATTTATTCTCTTTTGTTAAATCAAACGAAACCAGGAGCAATTATTTTATTACATGATAATGGAGATACATTTGGTGCAGATGAGGATGCTCCTATTCATACAATAAAAGCATTAGAGAGATTTATTGGATATTGTTTACAAAACCAATATCAATTTGTTAGGATTGATCATTAGCTAATTAAACCCAAACACCACAAGGAAACTCTATACCTTGTGGTGTTTTTACATATTTATAAAGTTATTAGTCATAAAATTTTAAGAAATTGAACTAAAAATATCATTAACAATTAATTGAGAACTAAATCCTTTATTTAATGCAGTTAATGATGATTTCATTTGTTCTAAATGATTTGATTTGAAAAGAATTCGATTAATATAAAAAGTTAATTCATTTAACGACTTTACTGTTACTGAAGCACCCGCATTTTCAAATATTCGGGAATTCTCTTTTTCTTGACCTGGTGTTGGTTTATATAGGATTGTCGGTAAATTACATGCAATACATTCTGATAATGTAATACCACCAGGCTTGGTAATTAAGAGATCAGATTTTTTATACAAATTACGAATATTATTTACGTAGCCAAATACTTGTAGTCGATCTTTGTATTCTTCATTTAACTTACTTAATTTATTATAAAGGATGTGATTATAGCCACAAACAACTGCTACTTTAAGTTTTGTTTCAACAAGTAACTGCTTGGCCATTTTTTCTACATCCTTTAATAATCCAACTGCCCCAGCAACTATTAATATTTGATCGTTAGATTTCGAATTACTTGTACCTTCATTTAAAAAATCTATTTCTTTAAATTCTTGGCGAAGAGGTATCCCAGATACAAATATTTTCGATAGAGAAACACCTAAATTCACCATTTGATGTATTAATCCTTCCGTCGCTATATAGTATCGATCGATTTCATTATGAATCCATGAACGGTGAATATAATAGTCTGTAACTACTGTATATAATTTACAAGGATGTGAAGAATATTTTTTCCATTTTGCTACAGATCCAACTGGAAACGTAGTAATGATAATATCAGGCTTCTCTTTTTGAAGAATACTTTTTATATTCTTTCCGCATAATTCTAAAAGCCTGTCAAAAATGACTGTGCTGAATAATTTCTCAGTCCCATAAAAGAACCATTTATAAATTGTTTGGGCATGCTGGAATAATTGCAAATGAATATTTTTTGCAAATACATTTATTGTTGGATATGCTTCTTCATATATATCAATTATTGTTACATCGTTAAAGTTAATATGTTCAAACTCACTTTTTAACGCTTTTGATACTTCTTTATGCCCATTTCCAAAACTCGATGTAACGACAAGTATTTTTGGTTGCAATACCATACTAATCAACCTCTTTTGAATAGACAAATTAATTAAACGAATGTATGAATTAACATTGAGATTACAACTGCAAATGAAAGATAGTAATGCCAGTTTTTATCTTTTCGTTTATATCTTAAAAAACCGAATATTCCTAATGGAAGTAGTAGCAAATAAGTTATAACACCTGAAATATAAACAGCATCTGTTTTCCATTCAAAAAAAGTCATAATCACAGAGTGTACTGTAATTAAAGCAAAAGTAATTAACGCGATTGGGACATGTATTAACTTGCACCATTTCAATAATTTACCTAAGAATTTCTTAAATTGTTTTTTGTCATTTAATTTTTTAAATCTAATTAAAAAATAAAGCGGAAAGAGAACAAATGCGGCAAATACACCTATTCTTCCAAGGGAACCTTTATCTTTCGCATACATTTTTAAAGGATTTATTTTATGAAAACCATTTTGGATTCCATTTTGTATATGAGGTCCCATATTCGTTAATAATTCAGTACGATGCGAAACTTTCCACCCTGCAATGACAAAAATTATGATTGAAATTGCTAATGCTATATAAATTAATTTTCTCTCAGATTTATTTTTTATCCAATTACTAATCATTTTGATTTGTTCCTTTCAAATTTTGAAAAAATATTAGCAAACACATAATCCATTTTCTCCTCCTTTTATATACAAACTAATGTACAAAATAAAAGTGAAAATTTAATGAAAATAGTATTATGTTTTCCTAAAATTGATTCATTTGTTTAGATTCAATTTATTTTTTCTTAATAAATTTTCTAATTACATCGATTAATATTGGAATGATTGATACGAAAATAATCCCAATCGTTAATAGCCCAAAATGATTTTTAACAAAAGGAATATTACCAAAAAAGTAACCAATCGATACCATTAGTCCAACCCAAAGCGTCGCTCCGAAAATGTTATATGAAATAAATTTTGAATAGTTCATTTCACCGATCCCTGCTACAAACGGAGCAAAAGTTCTAACAATCGGAATAAACCTTGCTAATACAATAAATTTAGGACCTTTTTGTTTGTAAAAGTTTTCAGTTTCATGAATGTATTTCGTATTTATTTTTTTGCTCTTACTTAATTTACTACCGAATTTCTTACCTATAAAATAATTTAAAGAATCACCTAAACTTGCTGCTACTATGAAAAGGACTAATAATCCAAAAAAGTTTAATAAATGTAAGGAAGCAAGTGCACCTGCTGTAAAAATTAATGAATCTCCTGGTAAAAATGGTGTCACAACAAGTCCGGTTTCCAATAAAATAATCAAAAATAAGATGAAATAAGTTATTGCCCCATAATTGTGCACAAAAGTTAATAAATGTTGATCTAAATGCAATATGAGATCAATAATATTTTTAATAATCTCCATATAACTCTAACTCCCTTAAAAATCATTCTCTATATGTTTGTCTTAATTTGAAATAAATTTGAAATCGGAATTTTAATTTTAAAACTGCTTCCCTTACCGAATTCACTATTTACTATAATTTCTCCATTTAAAGACTCTATAATCGATTTTGCGATCGATAAACCGAGTCCAGTATTTCCTTCATCTCTCGACCTATGCTCTTCTATTCGATAAAACCGATTAAATATTTTGTCTTGTTGCTCTTTTGGAATTCCAATACCATTATCATTTATTTCATAATAGAAATAGTTTGCTTTTTTTTCTGATTTTACATAGTAATTTAATGAAATGGTATAGTCCTCATTTGAGTATTTAATTGCATTATCAACAAAGATATTAATCAATTGTTTTAAACTTTCTTGATTTGTTTTAACAATAAATTTCTCTTCATTTAAAAGCTTGATTATTTGTTTTTTTTCTGATGCCTTATATTGCCATGCTTTTTGAATTTGTTCCGAAAAGACATCGATTCTAAATTCTTCTCTATTCACTTTGGCGATTTGTTTATGATCAAGTCTTGCTAGAAAAAGTAATTGATGGACTAGATTACGTGTATCACTTAATTCCTTTTTTAAATCTGTTAAGGTTTCTTTTCCGAAATCAGATAGGCGATCTTGTTCAACGCTTAATACATCAATACCGGCTTGTAATACTGATAAAGGTGTTCTTAGTTCATGTGAAGCATTTTCCACGAATTCTTGTTGTTCTTTATAAGATGCAATAATTGGTTCCATTGCCTGATTTGTAATTTTCTTTCCGAAGTAGTATGCCATAAAACAAAAGATGATTGAGAGCAAAAATGAGATACTGATAAACTGCTTTATTAAATAAATAACCGACGATAAATCTTTACCACTATAAATTGTCCCAAGGTAATGGTTTGATGAATCATACACATTTTCTGCAGCAATCATTAAATTTAGTTCTTCTTTATCATGAGGATCAATTCGTTTAATAACGACTTTATTATGAATAGGATTAATCTGTTTTAAAACTTTTTCTATATCCCTTGTATACCCGGGTGCTGTTTCATCATAGATTTCAAATCCGTTATTTTTATTTAAAAAATAATTAAAATAAACATTTTTACGTTTATGTTTTCTTTGAGTAATGTCATCATTTGGACCTAGAGAAGTAGCATTCATTTTTACTTCTTTTATTTCTTGCTTTAACACTGTGATTAGATCACTCTTTTGGTCTAAGTAAATGTAAAACGACATTACAATTCCCACTGAAATATTAAATAAAATAATGAAAATCATTAAAATTCTAAGATTGAAAAATGTTAATCGCTTGCTAATTTGATGAAATAATGAAATCTCATTTTTCGATTGTATAACCAACACCTCTAACACTCTTTATATAAGTTCTGTCATTTGGTAGATCAATTTTTTTTCTTAGATTTTTTACATACGCTTCAACAGCATTACTTGTTACTTCTGATTCAATTCCCCAAACTCTTTCAAAAATAACTTCTCTAGTGAGCACAATCCCTCTATTTTTTACTAATAAATCAAATAATTGTAATTCTCTTTGCGTTAAAATAATTTGTTCATTGCCTCTACTTAAACTAAAATTTGTCCGATTATAAGTTAAGTCTTCAATCGTGATGACTTCATCTTGAAGTGGTGCAAAATTCCTTCGATTGAGTACTTTAATTCTTGCGGCAAGCTCACTAAAATCAAATGGTTTGATTAAATAGTCATCCGCTCCAGCTTCTAATCCTTCAACACGGTGATTAATACTATCTCTGGCTGTTAACATTAAGATAGGTCCTTTAAATCCATCTCTTCTAAGCTTTTTACATATTTCTAAACCACTAATTTCAGGTAACATCCAGTCCAAAATAAGTAAATCAAAATCATAGTGGATAGCTAATTCCAATGCTTGCTTTCCGTTTGTAGTCCATTCGATTTGAAATGGAGTTTGTGTTTTTAACAAATGGGTCGTCATTTTCCCTAATTTTTGATCGTCTTCAGCAAATAAAATTTTCAAAAGATGTCTCCTCTATTTAGTTCTTAATTAGGAACTCAAATTCTTTTTCTTATTATTTGGTAACTTTTTTATTATTCTTTCATATAACTTCAATAATATTTTCATTATTGGTTCCGTTAACGATGATGTTTTTAAAACAACAATTGCAACTACACCAGCCAAAATAAATGCACCAATTATATCAAATGGATAATGTACCCCAACAAAGATTCTGGAAATACCAACTAATATCGCCCAAACAAATGAAATCAAACCTAATCGATCTTTTCTAAACAATAAAATAAGCGCAGTAGAAAATACTAATGTCCCGTGATCACTTACAAAAGATGAGTCGGACGAATGTGAAATCAATTTGGTCACATGGTGATTAACGAATGGTCGCGCGTGGTAATAAAATTGGTGGATAATAAAGTTACCACCTAGTGCTAAAATAAGTGTTAAACCAATATAAAAGGCTGTATACTTACGTTCGGTTCCTTTTTGAATCCATAAATAACATAAAATTCCTATTACGATTAAAATGGCAGATTTAGATAAAAATATCATTACACTATCTAAAGCAGGCCATTTGCCAGCAAAACTATTTATTAATTTAAATATTGAGTAGTTCATTAAAATTTCCTCCATTTTTTTGATCGGAAATTATTATATAAAAGTTTTATGAAAAATTGATGAAAATTTAATTGGGATTTTCTATTACAAATAAAAAAAGACCTATTGATAAATAGATCCTTTTAACAAGATTAAGTCTGATGGAGGAATTTTTACTCCACTATGGAACAGAAAAAATTGTAGTTTCTTATTATTTACCTTACAGCTGATTTAATAAACGTTCTTCAATAATGTGTTTATAAATTATTTCTGCTAATTCTTTTTCTACTTCTAATCTTGAATCTTCAGATAATTCAAACTGACATCCGTTCAAAATAAATATCATTCCAAATTGTTTTTCTTCATGCCAATATAAGTTGCTGATTAATCCGTATGCTTCACCCGCATGCCCGATCATTTCTTTGTAACCCGGTAAAAAGTCGTGGCTAATATGAAAACCAAGCCCCATTTTACTAAAGAAGTGATTATTTTCTTCTCTAGACCATTGAATTGATGTCATTAATTTTGACGTTTTTTGTTCAAGAATTTGGTGTCCATTTAAACTCCCACTTAACATATGTACCCGTAAAAACTTACTTAATTCAACTGCGGATGTCCTTAGTCCACCTTGAGGTTCAAATAATCCTCCATGTTTACCGATGATGTATTGGTCCCAATGATTCTTAGAATATCCACTCTGCCTAATATCATCAATTGATACTTTATATTCGTTTGTATCTTTATTTTTTTCATAAAGGTTTGCCAGTTCATGGCTTTTATTAAAATTAGCATACGAAAATGCTACATTCTTCATTTCTAAAGGTTCAAAAATATTTTGTTTGATATATTGGTCAAAGCGTAACTTAGTGACTTTTTCTATTATTGCACCGCATATGATCGCACCAATATTTGAATACATCCATTGATCTCCTGGTTTCCAATCCCCCCATATTTCTTTCGTAAAATACTTTCCATTTTCATCTATTAATTCTGTAAGTTGTAATGAAAAATCTGAATGGCCATCTTTAATGTACTTAGCATAAACACTATTTGAAGCATCGTCCGAGTTAAGTGATGATGTATGAGTTAATATTTGTCTCAAGGTAATTGAAGAATTACGGAATTTAGGATTTCTTACTTTAAAACCTAAATAATGACTAATATCTTGATTTAAATCGATTAGTTTTCTTTCGACTAATTGCATGATTGCAGTAGCAGTAAAAAGTTTTGAAATAGAAGCAATTCGAAACATCGTATTTTCTGTAACTAATTCTTTTGTTTCTAAATTACGATAACCATAAGCATCGGACCAAATCAGTTTATCTTTTAAAACCGCAGCAGCTTGAAACCCGACAATATTAAATTTATCCATTATTAATTGAATTTCTTTTGATAAAATTTTATTTTTATGTTGTATAATTTTGTTTTGCATTTTAACCTCTCCTATCTATAAATTTCAAGTGAATTTCATGTAAAATACTGTAAATTTTTCATATAAAAAAATTTTTTTAAATGAAGCGTTTTCAAAGTTATTTTAATATTGTAATAGTCCTTACCTGTTGCTAAAATGAATCATAGAAAATGGAATTAAGGGGATAGAATAGATGATTTTGCTCGAGGTTTTTGTTTATGCAGGGATTATAGCTGCTAGCATTTCTGGTACTTTGGTTGGTATTCAAAAGAAATTGGACTTATTCGGTGTTGTTTTTTTAGCAGCTTGTACTGCTCTTGGCGGAGGGTTAATACGTGATATTATTTTAGGTCAAACGGTACCGAATGCTTTCGCAAAACCTCAATACTTTATCGTAAGTACAGTCGTTTCAATTGTAACATGGTTATTTTATCAACGAACAATGCAGTTCCAATCAACTTTAATCATTACTGATGCAATTGGTTTAGGTGTTTTTACTGCTGTTGGTTCATATTCGGCAATTGATCATGGTTTAAAAGGTTCTTTTTTAATTATTTCGATGGGGTTAATCACTGGAATTGGCGGTGGAATTATGCGAGATGTATTCGCAAGAGAAATTCCATTTGTATTCCGAAAAGAAATTTATGCAATAGCAGCAATTATCGGCTCTATTACAATTTTGTTTACACATGGTGAATTTACTAAACTGCAATCTTTGTATATTTGTTTTCTAATTACAACTGCAATTAGAATTATCGCTGTACGATACAAAGTAAACTTTCCTATTAGAAATGTAAATGATAATTTACTTTAAGCTTAACAAAGATGTTAAGCTATTTTTAATGGTCCTAACCCATAATTGATTAGGACCATTTTTATTACTTAGAAACACTATTTGATTCTATGTATTCTTTATACAAAATTTCTTTTTGTACATATTCTTTTAATTCATCAATTACTTCAGCTACTTTTGCAAAAGCTTCAGGCTTCACAACTGTATCATTTTCAAAATCAACTGGATCTAAAACTAGTTGTTTTGGTAATGCATTTCCATATACACCACGAATTACAGTTCTCATACTATTTAAAGCGTTTATACCACCTTTTCCACCACCAGCTACTGCTAATAATGAAATTGGCTTTTTCTTAAATGGCTCAGAGCCTAATAATTCAACTAGATTTTTTAAAGCTCCACTCATCGCATTATTGTACTCTGGCGTACAAATAACGATTCCATCAGCTTTAACTAGTAATTCTCTAATAGCTTTAACTGCTTCTATTTCTTTTTGTTCAGCTTCCCCGTTATAAAGAGGAACTTGTTCAAATGCTAAATCTAAATTTGTAAAATTATTAGAATCTGCGATTTGTTTTGCTAAGAATCTAGTTCGACCATTTGCTCTTGGTGAACCATTTACTACTACGATATTCATTTAAATTCCCCTCACTATTAAAAACTTAATTGACTAATTTTTATCAATAATTCTTTAAAACTACAAATAATAGTATAAATGAATTCTATTTATTTGCCTATTAATTTAAACAGAATTTAATGAAAACTTCGATTTTAAAAATCTTAAATGGCTTGGAAAATATATTTATTTTGAACATCTTATTAGTAAGGAATTATTAGCTTTCTAGCTAATTACTTACTAATGATTTCTTGTAAATTTCAACTTTCTGGCATTTTAGTTCCTCATGAATAAACTTTGAGGAAGTATATCTCATCTTCTTGCCTTTTTACTTCTACATGAATACCCTATGAGGAGGGTATTTCCTTATCCATGATTTATTCGATTGATATAACCCTAATGTTTAGTATATACTTATTTGACAGAATATTGAAATTACACATGAAATGGATGTGATACATATTGGGGAATATGACAGTAAATAAAAAGGCGACAATTAGTATCATTATTGCAATGGCTACTTTCGGCACAGTAGGTTTCGTCGCTCCTAAAACAGGCCTAAAAGCCATTGATTTAGTTTTTATTAGATGTGTTTTTGCAACTATTTTTTTATTTTCAGTTTGGTATTTTTCAGGGTTAGCTAAAAAAGAAATATTTAATAAAAAAGATATAACACTTTCATTATTTAGTGGGATCCTATTAGTTATGAATTGGGTATTTTTATTTAAATCATTTGAAAATTTATCAGTTACAATTTCAGTTTCAATTTATTACTTAGCTCCCGTTATTTTATTCTTATTAGGTAGTTTAATTTATAAAGAAAAAATTACGGTAATTCCTTTACTTGGTGTTTTAAGTAGTTTTATCGGCTCAATTCTTTTATCCGGTATTAATTCTGATTTTACACTTGATAAATTTCTTTCATCTGGTGTCATTTGGGCATTTCTTGCGGCAATCTTTTATGGATTATTAATGATTGTGAATAAAGGGATTACAAAAACAAGTTCATATTTTACGACCTTACTTCAGACTACATTAGGGTTTCTACTTTTAATTCCTTTTGTTAAATTTGATTCTTTTCAAAACTTGCATTTAGAAAACTGGAGTTTTATTTTGATTATTGGTTTTGTTCATACTGGCGTTATTTATGCATTATTCTTTGGTAATATTCGATTTTTACCTTCTAATATGATTGCTGTATTAACATTTTTAGATCCTGCAGTGGCCATTGTATTAGATACAGTCATAACAGGTTTTAAACCAACACCAACCCAAATAATAGGAATTTTTATGACATTTTTAGGTATCGCTTTAATACTGCTACTGAATTCACCGAAAAAAGTGTCGCAAAATTCAAATGAAAAAATTGCAAATTAACGATTCATTCAGTTAAAAAGAACGTTAACTTCATTGTCAAACTATACTAAAAGGACTATAATGAAGTCATAAAGAATATACTAAAAAGGGATGTGCTGCGAACACACCCCTTCCGAGTAGTAATTGGAAAGTTGCTTTCCTTGGATCCAGTGAAGAAATAATCACCACAACCATTTCGAGGGGTAGGGTGGTTATTTTTTTTTGCTAATAGAAATGATAATACCGATTATGCTTAAGATTACAGTTGCAGTTATTCCAACACATTGAATAATTAAATTTGCAATCTCATAACCAGTCACATTCTCACCTCCCTTCTATGCGAAGAAAGACTAGCAGTTACTTCTATCAGGAAATAGTATTCCTACATAATTTCAAAAAAGCCTTGATACTACTGATTTTAACTTTATGTAGTTTTCCTAATTTAATATCTACATAGACTTACATTACAAAGAAAGGCAACTTACAATTCTACTCTACCTTATTTTACCATAATCTATAACACAAAACCAGAATGTATGTTCTGTTTTTGTTAATACTTTTAAAAATTTTGCTTTCTTTTTTATACCAATGGCAATCTAAGAACTCATAAAATATTTTAATACTCCAAATGCAATTTTTGTCTTCTCAATTCTTCCTATACATACTCCACTTTAGTGGGTTTTCCATCATGTTGGAGAATGGCAAATAATTACGCTATAACTGCAGCAGCACAACAATTATCGTTTGTTGATATATAGCCAAAATAGAATATAGTATATTTGGTCTATTACGCTATCGTTTCGTACTGCGTAATAAGAGTTACCTCACAATAATAGCCTTAAAGCATCAAGTCTCTTTTCTTTTTTTAGAAAAACACCAAATTGTTGATCAGATGTATTTGCTCTTTTCACACACTCTCCATTTATGTTTTTGTGTATTAATTTACGCATTCAACAATAAATATCCCCAAAAAAATACCACTCAACTTCACCCTATTAACTTCTTCATAACACCTTCACTAGAAAGTTCCCCTAACAACTCTATCAATTTTTCAATGGATGGAGCATTTTCTTGGTTAAACCAATAGCTTAGTACGCCTATCATAGCGGATAAGGCATATTCCAACTTATAATCCAGCTTAAAACTGTCTGTCGCTCCTCGTGCAATTAGGAGTTCTTTCATCATGGGTTTCATGCTTGCTTTAATTCTCCCTTGAAAGGCTAGGTCTCCTTGATCTCCTAACAGGACCATGAGATATTTGCGGTGATGTGAATACATGCTCACAATTGCTTCAAACGGAAATGTATCTGAAGTGGATAATTTCTGGATAGGTAACTGTTGTAGTTTGAAAATTAAATTGTCTTCCAATTGTGCCAGGACATTGTAAACATCGGAAAAGTATTCATAAAATGTGGACCGATTATACCCTGCTCTAGTTGTAATTTCCTTTATTGTAATTTTTTCTATTCGCTTAGTGCAATAAATTTCCCAGAAGGCATCTATTAAATTTTGTTTTGTTTGTGCAGTTATCTCTGGCTTCTTTTTCATTTTTATCCCTCCAACTTGTCTCTCGAAATCCGACAGTTGTACTACGAATGTCGGTTGATAGAGATAGTAATCCATAATAAACTTACATCATACGACATGTTGTCGGATAAATAAAGCAGAATTGGCGTGGTGATTTAAATGACAATAATAAACATCCAACACCTTACAAAAGATTATGGAAACAATAAGGGTATTTTTGATGTATCACTTAAAATTGAGAAAGGGGAAGTTTTTGGCTTTTTAGGTCCTAACGGTGCTGGTAAAACTACGACGATCCGTCACCTATTAGGATTTATCAAACCCCAAAGTGGAAAAGCTACAATTTTAAATTTAGATTGTTGGAATCAACCAAAAGAGATTCAAAAACATCTTGGTTATTTACCTGCAGAGATTGCTTTTCCTGAGAACATGACTGGTACACAACTTATTTTGCATGCAGCTAAAATGCGTGGTCTCGGTGACATGACAAAGGCGAATCAGTTAATAGAGATGTTCGACTTAGATCCATCAACTCAAATAAAACGTATGTCCAAAGGAATGAAACAAAAGGTTGGGATTGTTTGTGCTTTCATGCATGATCCTCAGATTCTTATTCTAGACGAGCCAACAACAGGTCTTGATCCACTAATGCAATCGATGTTTGTAAAATTAATTCATCAGGAAAAAAACAAGGGTAAAAGTATCCTAATGTCTTCTCATCTATTTGAGGAGATTGAGGGAACATGCGATAGTATTGCGATGATTAAGCAAGGTAAAATCATTTCGGTAATGAACTCTCAAGATTTTAAGCATTTTAGTAAAAACACATTTATCATTATGTTTAAAAAACGATCAGACTTCGAATCGATTTTAAAAGAAAATTTTGTCATTAAAAAGAACGATATGGAAACTTTACAGGTTACTGTAGAGATAGAAGACAAACAAATTAACGAATTAATACGTTCCCTGTCTAAAAGAGAGGTAACAATGTTTCGTGAAATGAAGAACTCATTAGAAGATCATTTTATGAGTTTTTATAAAGGAGAGAATCAAGAGCATGTTTAAAAAGTCTTTATTTATCCGCTTAGTAAAATTAAATTTAAAAGTTTTCAGTATTATTGCAGGAGCACTTTCTCTGTTAATAGTGATTGTTATGAGTGTTTTCACTCCGGAAACCATGCAGAATATTGCCCAAACAAGCATGGATGCTCCTGTAAATCCCTTAGGTGATATAACTACCTTAATTGCCTTTGTAGCAAATCAATATTTTGGAAACTTCGTCCTCATCTTTGCCATGATTTATTCGATTATTATTGGAAATAAACTAATAGCAGAACAAGTAGATAAAGGTAGCATGGCCTTTCATTTATCAACTCCGATCACAAGAACGCAATACACTTTTACAAGTATTATCTTTTTTGTTTTGTCACTAGTGGTAATGTTCGGGTTGATATTTGTTGTAGGATACGGTGTGGCGGAGCTAGTCCAGCCTGGTGAATTACCTGTAAATAAATTCTTCATTCTTACATTAGGATCTCTAGTATTGAATTTAGCCATTAGTAGCATTACTTTTTTTGCATCTTGTTTATTCAACCGTTCAAGCTATTCCCTAGCACTAGGTGCAGGCCTTACAGTGTTTTTCTATGCAACGAATATGCTTTCTGGAATGAATGACAGTCTGGAATTCCTTAGAAATGTTAGTATTATCACTCTTTATGATTCCACTGCCATCATTCAAAACGGAAGTTATAGAGGTCAATTATTCATACTTGTTGGATTAAGCCTTCTTCTCTATTTCATGGGCGTTGTTGTTTTTAAGCGAAAAGATTTACCATTATAAATATCCTACTAACGAATGAAAAATAGGGATGAAAAATTTTTAAGCAATTAGGCGTTGAACTAACTTGAAAACTTGATAATTGCAAAAAAATCTTCCAAATCTTACACCAAAATGGCTTAGAGAGACTTCTCTGAGCCTTCGACTAAAAACTAATATAAAACATAGTAAACACTTATTGATGTAATACACCTTATTGAAGAACTTAATTCATATTAAGTTTTTGATAGTATATTTCAGTATTGTTCAACTATCTGGAGTGATAGTTGAACGATCATCATCAGTAAAGTCACATCGCAAAACATTCTTTAAAAAAAGAAAGGTGCGCAGTTTAGGTCTACTTAGTAAATATCATCATTTTATCGCTTTTTCACTCGGAACTACCCAGCAGCAAAACTAGCCACGTGGAGTATCTTCTAACTTATCATTAGGCAATTCTTTTGATCCTGAAGCAATTACATCTAAAAGTGAGCCTAATAACGATTTACATCAAATTTACATTAACTAATTACCAATTAAAAAGCTTGTATATCAAGGCCTAACCACCACTCTCCTCTTCTTCTTTAAGAAGAAAGGCACCTACCACGCCCTACTATACCTAATTTTACCATTAGAATATCCAAAAACCAGTAATTAAGTGTAGAATTCCAAATGGCTAATATTATTCCAACGACAATAGCACTGCGAAAGTGCTAGATTGTAATATAAGCTCATGTTTCAAAATACCATTTTTTTAATTCTTCCATTTTTTCACTTACTTTCTTTAGTAATGAATTCTTTTCTTGAGTGGCTGCCGTTTCTAATAACAGTTGTTGATCTTGTTTTCTTTGTTCTCTCCATTCTTGCATCAGTAAGCTAGTCTGCTTTTCTCGTTGCTTTAATACTTCTTTATGTTGTAGATCCATCTTTTTAGAAAGTCTTTCTTCCATTTCATTCATTAGTTTTTCAATTGTATGCAACTGGTGTTCATTGTTTATTTGTATTAGGTGCTCCGTTAAGTTTAAAGACTTTTCTTCGACTATCATGTCAGTATGAGGTATTAATCTATTGGTTTGCTCTTTTATCAATCTCGCAGACTTCTCTAACGTCATACCATCATGCTTACTTAATTCGATTAGTTTTTCGAAGATCAAGACATCATAATTTGAATATTGTCGATGTCCTCTACTATTCTTCTTGATTGTATAACCAACATTCTCTAAGATGTCCTGATATTTTCTGAAGGTGCTTGGTTTCAACTCTAACTGCTCTCTTATTTGAGTACTAGTTATTATTACATCTCCATCTATCATACCCCTCACACTCCTTACAATGCTTATATTCTATACTGGCATGCTATCTCCTTTTTGCATTAAAAGGTTTATCGAATTTAGCATCAAAGTTTATTGAAAGAGAAAGATTTGATGAGCTAATAAATGAATTTTTATAAAAGAGGATCACTACTTTAGTGTGATTCTCTATTTAATTTCTTCTATTGTAATTTATAAACGCATTTATATTAAACAGTAAGTTCAATAGTGTTCTATGATTTTTATATTTTGTAAAAGCATGCTTAAGATAAACCAATAATATCAAAGTTACTATGAACATTCGTTTGCATGTTATCTTTGTATAATATTGATAAAAGCATTGTTCTAATTTACAGTTCTATTATTATACGAATGAAATGATATAATAATTTCTTTATTAAAAAAAGAAATATAAAAAAACTCATTTGTATTTTTAACAAATGAGTTTTCGGATAAAATTAATATGCAAAATACAATATTTTAGTTTAAAAGATATGTCATCAAGAATATTACAAATACTGTTAAACCCGCTGATATTTTTAAGTTTCTACCTAAGTTTAAATGATTCATTATATCTCCTACTTTCAAATATAGTATTGTTATTTTAAAAATATATTTTTAAAAAATTCGTTTTTTTCTACAGATTAATCATACTAAGTATCCTGTTTTTATACCATGTATAAACTGTGAACATTATTCTATGAAAGTTTTACAACAATTTTACCTGTTATATTGACACATATATTTTAAGCCACAAAATAAAAAACTCATTTCAAAAAGTTCTTTGAAAATGAGTTTTATTTTTATTAATTATTTTGAATCAAACATTGATAAACTGCCATCATATCACGTTTATTTAGTTCTCTTATACGATTAAATATCGGTATATCTTTAACTTCTTCAGTTAATTGATTTTCAGGAACTATTTCACTTACTTTACCAGTGAGCCATGTTTGAACTGCAATTCCCTCAACAAGCTGTTGGCGTCCATTCTCATTGATTCCACTAGCTAAACAGCTAACACATGGTATTGTTAATTTATATACACCGTCATGTAAATTATCTTCAGAAATTACTTTTTTTCCTTTACAGAACGGACAAGGGTTACTCGCTTTTACTTTATTAATTAGTGTAACGATTTTTTTATATCCAAATGCTTCATAAACATATGTTAGTTTTTTGAATTTACCATTTGTAAAATATTTGTCTATGATATCTTCTCTGGTCTCCAATATATCTTTAAAATCAGTTATCGTTACTAAGTTTTTATTGCTTATTTCTTCAATATTTGTCTTAACACGATCCCAGAACGGTAAAGCATTTTGTAATACAACTTCATATCCAACGAAACTTGCTTGTTTTATTTCTAACATTTTTAAAGCAACCTGTTGTTCTCGAGATAGTAAAGAAACTTCTACAGTTAATGCTGTTTCTCCACCAACAATTGATTTTATTTCTTCTAAGACTGTTAACTGTCCAACTGTATTAATTACTTGATCTACAGGTTGATTGATGATTTCACGAATATCTAATTTGCCAAACATTAATTTTTTGTGGTGGTTTAAAACTGTGCCTTCACAAATAGGACAGATAATTTGCTCTTTGGAAGCCTTCATTTGTTCTTTGATGGCCGATTTTGAAATTGACATATATCGTCCAATAATCGTATTAAAGCCTTCCCATAATCTTTGTGTCTTTCCAGTCTTATCATAAAAAGTTTTTTCATAGTATCCATATAAAAAAGTGTGTTTTTCTGCTTCTGACATCTCATTAAAACTTTTACTAATGTCTTGACCAAGTTCATTTTTTATTTCATCAAATAAGAATTGTAATTTAGGATATTGGTAATATTTTAAAACTTCCATTACATCAGAATGTAATAAACCTTCCCAAAATGGTACTGTTTTATCTTGAAAGACTACATCAATATCAAACTTCTCAATTACTCTACGGCCAGAACAGGAAGGACAATGATTTTCTTGGTTATAAAAGTCAAAACTTCTTGTGTCCTTATTTGTCGGATGTGAAGCAACGATTTGATTGATTAGGCCGCCGATTTCATATAAAAATGTATATTGACTGTATAAATGTCTTTCTAAATCAATTGCAATAACAGGAAGAATAGCATCAGATTCATATTCTCCATAAATAAGTCGTGCCATCGATGATAGACTTTTTAATATTCCGCCTTTATAAATGTTTTCTGCATTTTTGAAATAATTTATATTATTTTCTTGTAAATATTGAACACCCTTTTGTATTTTAAGTGATGATGAAATTTGCGACTGTGGCTTTTCATGATCCTGTTTTATCTGATTAAAATAGTCATCATGATTTACAACATCGAGATGTTCAATGGGAGTAATCTTTCTTTTTCCAAAATCAACAATATAATCCGAGCTTTCTAACATGTAGGCATTGTGTTCAATCATCATAATAGAAATTGATTCATCTTTTAGAATTTCTCGAACACTATCGATAAATTGATTTAATATATTTTGTGATAATCCTTTTGAGGGCTCATCAAAAATGAATAATGTATGAGGGCTTCTTGTATTAGAAAATAGTTCAGAAACTAAATGTACACATTGAAATTCACCAGTTGATAGTGTTTGTGTTTTTCTCTCAAGAGTAAGATAGCCAAGCCCAAGTTTGATTAATAAGCTTAATCGCTTATGTGCAATGTCTTCATTCGGTAGTTCTTCAATGATATCCTCGATTGAACGTAGGAAAATATCATCTATTTCTTCACTATATTTTGTTAACTTTCTCTTTATATCTAGGAAAGTAGCAACTGTTGATCGACTCGTAATCGATTGGTTCCGATCCTGACCTACCATCACCAATTTATCTTTTGGGTATCGTTTTAAAAAGTCTTTTGACATGCATTCATTTACTAGAGTTGATTTACCACATCCAGATTCTCCAGTAAATGTTACTAGTCTATTTTTAGGAATTTGTATATCTTGAATTTGGATATTACGACAATGAAGATCTTTAAACTCATAGAAATCATTCGGGAAAATCTCGTTTCTTTTCCAATAAATCGGTTTAGGTCGAGGAGATTCTTCAACGATTTTTCCGCCGTATTTACCACTTCCAGGTCCGAAAAACACTTGATCATCTGTTGCATCTAGTACAGTATCGGAATGGTCAATTAACCAAATTTGATTTTTAAATCCTAATTCTTTTATCTCGGCTAATATTCTATTTAAAGTATCATGGTCAAGACCTACCGAAATTTCATCGATGATTATAACAGTATTTTCACTAGTTGCCATAAATTCTGCTAAATAAAGTCGAGTTATTTCTCCACCGGATAATGTTCCAGTAATTCGATTTAGGGATAAATAGCCAATATTCATTTTGATTATATTGTTTAGTAAATGCTGTTTAGCTTCACTAATTTGTAATTCCTCTGCTAGTGATAAAATTGTTTCTACACTTAAATTATTAATATCCGAAATAGAATGTGGACGATCAAATAACTCAATTTTATATTCTTCAATTTTTTGATTATATCGGTTTCCTTTACACTTTTTACATTCAATATTTTTTGTAATTCCGCGGCCCTTACAATCCGGACACCAACCTAATTCATTATTAAACGAAAAAACTTCTGGAGAAAGATTAAACTTTTCTGCAAGGCTTACACGAATGTCTTTAAAAACACCTGTATGTGTTCCTAGTGTTGAACGTGGATTAGTAGAAATGGATGATTTGCCTAGGAAAAGTACTAATGGCATTTCTTCCATGTTAATCGCACTAAAATTTGTTTCCATTATGTTTGGGAATAAATATTGATATTCAGCTTTTGGAAGTAAAGACACTAGACGTTTCTTTGACTCCTCACCAATTGTTTGACAAAAAGTAGTTTTACCAGAGCCAGATAATCCAGCAATTCCTAATGACTGATTCTCAGGTAAAATTGCATCTAATTTATTAATATTATTTGCAATTAATTGACTTATTTTCAAATTCTTATCCTCTCTTGTCTCGTAATATTTGTATAAATTATGTATGCTCATTCCTTATATGACCTTTAATTTATGCAATTATACTTCAATCAATATTTTACCAATTTAAGACAAGCCAAGCTATAAATCGGGAATGATAAAATGATTTATATTTGAGGGATTTCAAAAAAGTATCAAATAAATCGAAATTTAATTTCTTGATTTTTTAGATTTTTTTGAAATTTTGTTTCAAAAATTATAGACAATACTTTCCATTTTTGATAGTTTTATATTATGTAAGCGCTACTAATTTAATAGAAAGTAAGGTGGAACACTAATGAAGAAAAGAAAACTTGGAAAATATGCGATTGCTGCTACAGTAGGTGCATCTCTATTATTTCAACAAATTCAAAATGTTCATGCTGAAACTACTTCACAGTACTCTATCCCTCCAAAGCATGAGCTACGAGCAGCTTGGATTGCATCAGTAGTAAACATCGATTGGCCATCTGCTACTGGTTTGTCTGAAATGCAACAAAAATCGGAGTTTATTAAACTATTAGATGATGTAGAAATGATGGGAATGAATTCAGTCGTTGTCCAAATTAAGCCGACCGCTGATGCTTTTTATCCATCTAATTATGGTCCATGGTCAAAATATTTAACTGGTACACAAGGTAAGGATCCAGGCTATGATCCACTTGCATTTATGGTTGAAGAAGCACATAAACGAAATATTGAATTTCATGCTTGGTTCAATCCATACCGAATTACAATGCCACGAACAGCGCCAGGAGATGCGACTTTAGAGGATTTAAATACTTTAGCAGAAAACCATCCTGCAAGAAAACATCCTGATTGGGTAGTCCCATATGGAAAGCAATTATATTTTGACCCAGGTAATCCTGATGCACGTCAATTTATTATTGATGGGATTATGGAAGTTGTAAAAAAATATGATATTGATGCAGTCCATTTGGATGATTATTTTTATCCATATCGTATCGCAGGTCAAGAATTTCCAGATCAATCTTCGTACGAAAAATATGGTAAACAAAAGTTTGATAATATTGAAGATTGGCGACGAGACAATGTAGATCAGTTCGTAAAAGTACTTCATAATTCAATAAAGAAAGAAAAATCTTATGTCAAATTTGGGATTAGTCCTTTTGGGGTATGGCGAAATATAGCAAAAGACCCTACTGGCTCAAATACTACTGCTGGTCAAACAAATTATGATGATTTATTTGCAGATACTAGAGAATGGATTAATAAAGAATATCTTGATTATATTACTCCGCAAATCTATTGGAATATAGGATTTGAACCTGCTGCATACGATATACTCGCAAATTGGTGGACGAAGGAAGTAAAAGGTAAGAATATTGATTTATATATTGGACAAGCTGATTACAAAATTAACGATAACAACGCAGCTTGGGCTCTACCTGACGAATTACCAAAACAAATTGAATTAAATCGTACAATTCCTGAAATCAAAGGAAGTATGCATTTTTCAATAAAAGACTTAAATCGAAATCCACTTGGTATTAAGGATCGTTTAAGCCAGGACTTATATAGAACAAAGGCATTAATTCCTTCAATGCCGTGGTTAGATAACCAAGCTCCAAAGAAACCAAAATTCGAAAAAGCTTCTCGAACAAAAGATGGAATCCAACTTACATTGAATACTCACCCTAATGATCAAGATGTTTCATATTATGTTGTATACCGTTTTGATGGATTACATAAAGATAGCATTGATGATCCAAGGAACATCTTAACTACTGTTCGCAAATCAAAAAATGGTAAAACAACATATTTAGATACAACAGCAAATATAGATAAAGATTACACGTATGAAATAACAGCTGTCGATCGACTTCATAATGAAAGTAAAGAAAGTAATCAAATACAGGTCAAGGCTAGCAAGAAATAGGTAATATAAAGAGCTTCCCATTTAAAATAGGAAGCTCTTTATACTTTTAGTGTAAAAAGTTTATATTATGTTGCAGATTTCATAATTACAGCTTTTATCATAAAATAACTAATTTCAGTTGGTAATTCGTCTTTTATAGGTCGAAGTTTTTCACTTCCAACTGTATTTATTACTTCTTTAATTTGTTTTTCAATATCAAAAGGCACTACTTCATCCCAATCAAAACGATCATCTTCCACTGCACTTTGCAAAATATGATTTTCAACAGTAGTCGTATTTAATCCTCTCTCTTTTGCAATTTCAGAAATCGAAAGTCCGTTTTGATAAGATTCGTATGATATTTTGTGTGAAGGAACTTTATTAATAATTGTTGCTTTTGGTTTTGTTGTTTCTACTTCAATTTGGTTTTCTTCTTTATACTTCTTGATCACTTCTATAAATTGATCACCAAATTTTTGTTGTTTTTGTAATCCGACACCTTTTGCTTGTAGGAATTCTTCATCAGTAGTTGGGAGTAATTTACATAAATCTCGTAAAGTACTATCTGCAAATACGACAAATGGTGGTACTCCAAGTTCTGTCGCAATTTCTTTACGTAAACTTCGCAGTTGATCAAATAAATGATTATCGACGTTTGTACTTTCAGTAACTTGGATTTCTTCTTTTTTCATTACATTTATTTTATTTAATAGTACTTCTCTTCCCCTATTTGTTACAGTTAACAGTGGGAATTTACCGCTTGTAACGCCAATAAATTGTTCCGATGTTAAATAATCAATTAAATCACCAACACTTTTTAATGTACGGTTTTTGAATAAACCGTATGTCGTTAAAGTATGAAAATTTAAGTCTATTAATTTTTTATTCATTGATCCAGTTAGTACTGATGCAACCATCGTTTTACCAAATCTTTCGCCCATTCGAATAATGCATGATAAAACAATTTGAGCATCAATTGTAATGTCTATTGCAGTCCGTTCGTCAATACAATTACTACACTTTCCACAAGAGTGGTCACTTTCATCCCCAAAGTATTTTAAAATAAATGCTTGTAAACATGTTTCACAATAACTGTAATCCTTCATTGATTGTAGTTTTGAAATCTCTTGTTTTAATCGATTAGGTTCAAAGGTAGATTGCTCAATTAAAAATCTTTGAATTTGAACGTCTTGTGCAGTAAAAAGTAAAATACATTCACTTTCTAATCCATCTCGTCCTGCTCTTCCAGCCTCTTGATAATAACTTTCCATATTTTTAGGCATTTGGTAATGGATTACGTATCTAACATTACTTTTGTCAATTCCCATTCCAAATGCATTTGTAGCAACCATTACATTAATATTATCTTGTAAAAATGCATCCTGTTGTTTTGAACGTTCTGCATCGCTTAAGCCTGCATGATATTTACCGACGGAAATGCCTAGGTTTTTTAATTTATTGGTAACATTATCTACTTCTTTCCTAGTTGCTGCGTAAATAATACCAGATTCGTTTTTATTTTGTTTTATGTAATTACAAATATAATCTAATCGATTTTGTCCTCTAATCACTTTAAATGACAAATTCTCTCTTTCAAAGCCTGTAATGATCGTCGTTTCCTCAATTATTCCTAGTTGATTACATATATCAGATTTAACTTGAGGAGTTGCCGTAGCAGTAAGTGCTAATATTGTTGGGTTCGTAGGCAATTCTTGTATTAAGTTTTTTATACGTAAGTAACTTGGTCTAAAATCATGTCCCCACGACGATATACAGTGTGCTTCATCTACTGCTACAAGTAAGATCGGCAATCTTTTTAATTCATTGATAAAGCTTTCTGATTCTAATCTTTCAGGTGCAACATATAGGATTTTGTATTCACCATAGCTTAAATCCATCATTCTTTCATTTACTTCATTATAAGAAAGTGAACTATTAATAAATGTGGAAGGAATACCTACTTGATGCAATGCATCTACCTGGTCTTTCATTAAAGAGATCAAAGGAGAAATGACGAGGGTAACTCCTTGGAGAATTGTCGCTGGAATTTGATAACAGATCGACTTACCACCACCTGTTGGCATAATACCAGCTGTGTGCTTTCCTGATAAAACTCGTTCAATAATTTGTTCTTGTCCCGCTCTAAAATTTTCATATCCAAAATACTTTTTTAAGTTTTCTCTTGCAAGTGTTAACATGCTTGCCTCCTTTTTTATTTTATTTGTACAACTCTATTTTACTATAAAGAAATTGAAGAAAGTAATTTTCTTAAGCCGTTTTCGAAATTTGCATTATCAAGCTTTTGACGTTTTTTTGGTCCCTTCACTCGTCCACCCGCATTTCGAATTTTCTTTGAAACATATCGAGTATGTAATAGTGAATCAATATTTTCATTTGTATATTGAAAGCCGTTTTGATTTAATACATAAGCTTGCTTTGATAAAACCATAGCAGCAAGACCATAGTCTTGGGTAATTACGAGATCTCCACTTACAACTCGATTTACTAATGCAAAATCAACTGCATCCGCACCTTGGGAAACTACTATCGTTTCAGCGCCTTCTCTTTGCATTATATGAGCAGTATCACATAATAAAAGAACGTTTATTTTAAATTCTGCTGCGATTTTAATTGTTTCTGAAACTACTGGACAGCCATCTGCATCAATTAAAATTTTCATTTGATTCTTCCTCTTTCAATTGTTCTTTTAAAATAAATAGTTCGTTATCTGTTAATTTTCTCCATTTACCTATTTCTAGATTTTCCATATGGATATTCATAATTCGAATTCTCTTTAATTTAATCACTTTAAATCCAAAACTTTTTGCCATTTTCCGAATTTGACGATTTAAGCCCTGCGTTAAAATAATACGGAATGTAAATTCATCTATTTTTTCAACTTTACATTTTTTAGTTAAAACATTTCCGATTAGTACACCATTTGACATGCCATTAATAAAATCTACATTAATCGGCTGATCGACTGTAACAATATACTCTTTTTCATGTCCATGTTCACTATGTAAAATTTTATGTGCAATAGGTCCGTCGTTTGTAAGGATGATTAATCCTTCAGAATCTTTATCTAATCTACCTATTGGAAAAATCCTCTTCGGATAATTAACAAAATCAATTATATTCCCTTTTACGGTTTGTAATCCTGTACAAGTAATTCCTACTGGTTTATTTAGGATAATATAGTCTTTTTCACTCGTTAAGTAAATAGCTTCATCATTTACTTGTACAACATCGTTTTCTTCTACTATGCTGTTTTTTTCAGCAGTTAGTCCGTTAATTTTAACCTGTCCCGCAGCTACCAATCGTTCTGCTGCCCTTCTAGAACAATACCCTGATGCACTAATATAAACATTAATTCTCAAATCTTATTCCTCTTTTACTAGTCTTTCCTTTATCATAACAAAAAGTGTTGTGACAGAACAGTCATCACAACACTACGAATTATTTATAAAGTTACTTCTTTTAGAAAATTGATAAAATCTGAATTACCACGTTCTTCAGCAATTTCAATTGGTGTTTTACCAGAATTATTCGTTTTAATTTCAGCACCGTTTTTTAACAAACGTTCAGCTATAGAAGTGTTTCCTTCAAATGCTGCGATATGTAAAGGAGTGTGGCCTTCACTGTCGCTAATATTAGGATTTGCTCCATTAGTTAAAAGAAAATCGATCACTTCAATTGACTTAGCACCAGCAATAGCTGCATGGAGAGCCGTGTTTTGTGGAATGAATGAAAGCTTTGAGTGAGAAAGCTCATTGATCTGAGCACCATTTTTTACTAAAGTTTTTACAACTTCATATTGACCGTAATGTGCTGCGATTCCAAGTAATGTTAGCCCATGTTCATTTTCTTCATGAATCAAATTCGGCTGGTTACTTATTATTTCAATTACAATTTCATTTTCGCCTTTTTCCGTAGCATCAAATAACTTTGCAAGTAAATTTTCCATCTTTATCTCTCCTTATTTCTACATTCAATTTGTAAATAATTTAAAAATAAATGAAGCCTTTTATTTAAAAGTCTCGCCTCATCTAAATCTACTGGTATTAATTGAATTGTATTTCCTTGTTGCATTTGTACAAGTTTCCAAAGGTCTGAATAAATTACTGTACCTAATGTGGCATATCCACCTGTAGTTTGTGAGTCTGCTAGTAAGATAATTGGTTCACCAGATGGTAGGATTTGAATCGTTCCAAAAGTAGTGCCTTCTGATAAAATATTTGAGTCAAACTGTTCTAAATTAGCATTTTTTGAATTTAAATACATTCCCATTCTATTAAAGATACCAACTGTAAGAGGTTCAGATAAAATTTGTGTTTTTATCTGGTGATGTATTTTTTCAAAATGACTACTTTTTATAAAATGAACCAAATTATGCTTATGATAGATTGGTATATACTCATGCTTTAGTCCATTTTTTACTAGTTTATATGTAGTGCTTGAACCATAAATTATTGTACCTTTCTTAACAATTAATCCAAGAGAAGCAGGCTCATACGAGGACTGACTTTCGAAGTGACATTCACTTGTAATTCCGGCGGGTACCGAAATATATGAGTAAACACTATTATTTCCCCCGTTAAAAGTCAATATCTCTCCTTTTTCTATGTCGATTATTTTATACATGTCAACGAATTTACCGTTAATTGTGGGTTTCAAATCTCCGCCTGTAATGACGATTGAGCACTGATTTAATGCTTTTAAGACTGTACCACCAATCGCAATTTCGATACTAGATGCATTAAATTTATTTCCTAATAATAGATTTCCAATTTGATAAGCTAGCTTGTCCATCGCACCAGATACAGGTATCCCTAAATGTCTAAATCCATTCCTACCATTATCTTGAATTGAAATAGATACACCTCTTTGTAAAACTTCAAAAAGCTCTTTCAAAGTATTACGCTCCTATAGACTTAACAAATATATTATTTTCACTAAATACCTTACGTAATTCCATCGCTAATTTAATTGAAATGTCAGAATCACTATGTATACAAATGGTATCAGCTTGAATTGGAATATCTTTACCGGAAATTGTCGATACGGTTTTAGTTGTTACAATTTGAAGTGCTTGATTAATGGCATCTTTCTTATTATTATGAACCGAATTTAATTGATTACGAGGGACTAATAGACCATCATCACCATACGCTCGATCTACAAATACTTCTGAAGAAAAAGGAATATTCATTTCGATTGCAGCTTCAATTAATTTGCTATTTGCAAGTCCAAATAAGACTAATGAAGGATCGAAGCTTTTCATTGCTTTTGTAATCGCTAAAGCAAGTTTCAGATTAGTAGCTGCCATATTATAAAGTGCACCATGAGGTTTTAAATGACGTAGTTCAACTTGGTTTACTTTGCAAACCGAATAGAGTGCACCAATCTGATAGAGAACTAATTTATATATTTCTTCTTCACTGAAGTTCATTTCTCTTCTACCAAAACCAAGTAAATCTGGAAAACTTGGATGCGCTCCAATTGATAGATTATATTGCTTTGCTAATTTTACTGTTTCATAAATTACAAACGGATCTCCTGCATGAAATCCGCAAGCGATATTAGCAGAAGTAATATGTGGCATAATTTGTTCATCATTTATTTTGTAATTTCCAAAACTTTCACCTAAATCACAGTTTAAATCAATGTGAATCAATAAAACGCACTTCCTTTTTAATTGAATAGTTGTCCTCTTTCACTAGTTGTTCAATCTCATTAAATCCTTCGATATTAATCTCAAAAAATTTCACTAGATCTCCAGGTTTAAAGTTTTCTGTGCCATTATTTTTCGTTGAAAATATTGAAATTGGCGTACGTCCAATAATATTCCATCCCCCAGGAGATTCAAATGGATAAATCCCTGTTTGATTTCCAGCAATCCCAACCGAACCCTTTAAAACTGTTTTTGGTTTTGTTAGCCTAGGAGTTGCTAGTTTAGGATTTAACCCGCCAAGATATGGAAACCCGGGTATAAAACCAATCATATAAATGGGATACATTTTTTCTAGATAAAGTCGAATTACCTCTTCAGTTTTTAGTTTATTATGCTCTGCTACTTTTGGAAGTTCTGTCCCAAACGTGGAACTAAAACAAATTGGAATTTTATAAATTGTATGTTCTCTGTTAATTTTCGAACTAGTATAACGATTAAAATGACCTTTTATTTCTTGGTATATTTCCTTGTATGAAAAGTTAATTGAATCATAAAAAATCGTAATGGAATGATAAGATGGTACAACTGCTGTTATTTTAGTCAATAATTTAGTTTTTAGATATTCTGAAAAAGCATGTACTAATTTATTTGTTTCCATTGAAATGGAATCACCTAAATAACATACTAAGCCAGAGCAACCTACTGGACATATATCCAATTTGGTGCTAGTCATTTAGATCAATCACTTCGATTGCAAGCTTAATAGCGTTCGTCAAATCAGTTTGTGACCAACTTGGCAATTTCTGATCAATTACGGCCATTTCATGTGAAGCTGGGATATGAATAAAGCCACTCGGAATTTGCTTATTAACTTTATTTAATTCATTAAGCATTTGATACATCACGTTATTACACAAATAAGTACCTGCAGAATTGGATATTTCAGCTGGAAATTTGTGATTGTTTAATTCATTAACAATCTTTTGAATTGGAAGTGTTGTAAATAGTCCATCCGGGCCTTCTGGATCAATTTTAGCCCCTGCATATTTATTACCTTTATTATCCGCTGCACCATCATTGCAATTTATGGCGATCCGTTCTGGCGTTATTTTAAATCGACCACCTGCTAATCCTAATGAGATAACCGCCGATGGGTTATACGTATGAAACAATTTTATTAACTCATTACCCGCTGTTCTGAAATCAACAGCTAAAACTGCCCCAATTATTTGAAACCCTCCAACCTCTTGATTATTTAACTCTTTCACAATTTCTTCTGTAGGATTAATTGAAAAGTTCAAAAAAGGTTCAAAACCAGTTAACAATAATGTGTTCAAAAGCACTCAGTCCTTTGGTAGAATTTATATAGTACAATATTTCGACAAAGCCAGTAAAATTTCCTGTCATATTAGTAAAAGAGGTTGAATTCCAAGATATGTTCTTTTTTATTTAAGTCATTTGTTCAATTTTACTCTTAAAAACTGTTTTTTTTCGTTTTGTTCGTCCTATTACGGTATGTGAAATTTTCGTTATTAGACATAAAAAAAGAAACTTAAACATCTCTTTTTAAGAGAAATGTAAGTCACTTTAAGAAAAACTTAAGTTTCTGATATAATTATTTACTTAAGAAGATCCACCAACAGTTAATGAAACTTCAATTTTCTCATTCTCAACAACTTCGTTAGATATGAGTTTCAATAAATTTTTAGCCGCTATTGAACCCCAATCAAATGTAGAATAAGATACTGTACTTAATCTTGGAGATACATATTGTGATAATTCAATATTATCAAAACCTACAATATAGACATCTTTCCCTACTTTATAATCTGTATTTTGTAGATAGTTATAGATCCCAATTGCCATTTCATCATTTAAACAGAAAATTGAACTTGGCTCATTATATTTTGAAAAGATTTGTTGTGCTGCTAATTCTCCTGAATCCTTCATGAAATTTCCACCGATTTCAATTAACTCAATTTCAGGATAATTTGCTACCTCCTCTCTAACACCTTCCATACGTTTACTTGAATCGTATGATCCTTCTGGCCCTGTTACCGCATATACTTTTTTTACATCATTTTTAAGAAGTTCTTTAATCGCTAACTTAGCTCCACCATTATTATTTAATAGAACGCCTTTAATATTATTGTGCTGTAATTCTCGATCCATCACTACCATTTTATAATTTTTTTCTGCATAGTCTAAAAGTTCTTCATCTGAAAAAGCCTGATCTAATATGATTCCACCATCAATTACTTTTTCTAGTAAAAGTCGATGGGATTGCACTCCAGAACAAGCAATTAATTCATATCCTTTATCGTTTAAAGCTTGTCTCATTCCTCTTAAAAGTGGTCCGTAAAAATAACCTCCATAATCAGCTAAGAATACCCCAATAATTTTTGTTTCTTTAACCTTTAACATCCTTGCCGCAGCATTAGGAACGTAACCTAATCTATTTGCAATCTTCATGATTCTGCTACGAGTTTCTTCTGTTACTTTTGGACTACCATTCAATGCATATGACACCGTTGAAATGGAAACTCCAGCTTCTTTGGCAATATCTTTTATTCCCGCCATCCCATATCCTCCATTCTATGTATACCAAAAAGCCATTTTTTCTATTTTTTTTAATTACGTTAAGATTAAATGTAGATGAAATATAAAACTTAGATTAATATTATCAAAATTAAGTGAAATTTTTCTACTTTTTTTCCCTCTTTGTACCTAAATGAGAAATGTTATTTTTCTTATAAAAAGTGAGCACTGAAGTATTTAACCTTCAATTGCCCACTTTTACATCAATGGTAAAATTAAGTAGTAATAAAGTTATTGGGAATATTAGGGCATAAACTAATGGAAATATTATAAAAAGAGTGAGGTTTAGCAAATAAAAACACTCTGCCAGAACCTCACTTTGGTTTTTTATAGTTTTAAGTAATATTTATTACAATTGAACATCACATAAAGTGATTCGTAAAGTAGTTTAACAAATACATATAATGATCAAATGAAATCGAACTTTCATTATGATGGATTACTATATTCCTATGCTTATTATTTGAATGATCTCGTTGCCAATTCGATAATGCCGCCAAATTTTTAAAGTTTGGTCTTGTAACTGAATTAGTCAGGTAGGCTGACCGAAATGCTCCTGGCCATCTCATTTTATTCAGGGCAAAAATCATTTGTTCGGCTGTTAATATTCCTAATCCATGTCCAAAATAAGTACCATCACCTAGAACTACCGCATTTTCCCCTCTCCACTCAGGGGTGAGTGGATTAAATTCTGGATTATTAAAATATACGATATCTCCAGGTAAAATTCGGTTAGAATACTGGGCACCTATACCTAAGTCAGAATCAGTATGCCAGCCGTATAAATAGATGTTTTGAAAAATTTGATTAAATAAGTTTTCACCAATTAGATTTAGGACCGCATGGTAATAAATGATGACCATTGCCGTTGCACATTCAAACGCATAATATGAACTATTAATGAAAATATCATTAATTGCGTCAGAAGGTCTTACGCCTCTCCTCAATAGGAATCCGCCAGTTCCCATTAATTGCCAGTACATTGGATTACAATAAGATTTTTCAAATACTGCAAACCTGATTCTATTTTGAAACATAGCTCTTGCACTTAAAATTATGTTATTTCGCAACATCCCCTCATACTCTTCAACAGATCGAAATCCAAATAAAGTCGGTTCTTCATTCATCTGTTGAATGATCTTTTTTACACTACTGTCAGACGAACCCGAGTCAATTTGTTGAGTGGGCAATCCCGAAAAACGATTCATAATATACCTCTTTTCAACATCAAGTATTAGTTTTCCATGTATACCCATCATATTCAATCATCGTTTTTAAGTGTATATTCGTCGAAGGACCTTTCCTAGTGGTTCTTTTTTAATTAGCATGAATACAAAAATCTTAACGAAAAGAACCTAAATAATAAATAATTAAAATTTATGAAGAAAATTAAACAAAACGGTTACTTGACAACTTAACTCGCTGTCCATTTAAGCTTTATAACGATTTAATTTCTTTCTTAGTATGTTACTAAGCTTGTTTTTCTTGTAGTAATTCTAAATATACTCAATTCGGTAAATGAAATTTTTATTGAAATAAAAAGATTCTTCGTTGCTAACTGCATTAATTGTGATATTTTTACATCTAAATCATTTCCTAAATAATGGACTTCATTTGTTTACGATCTATAATTCAATTTAGTCAATTAGTCATTGAATACAGTGAAAAAATAAAAAAAGTAAACGACATGTAGCATAACCCTCTACGTCATTTACTTTTTTATAAGTTTAATTATTAAATTATTGGGGATAAAATAATCGATTTATTTATAAATAAATCCTCTCTTTTTTCTTACCTGATTCATAGATTGCACAAATCATCTTTTGAGTTTTCATTGCTTCTTCACCAGTTATATGTAACTGAGAATGATCGTTCAATGATTCATAAAAATTATTAATCTGTTTTACATGACTAACGCCCCAATACCCCTTCGCGCCATTGCCATAATCAAAGGTTTCATTTGGATTGTTATCAGCAACGAACTCTCTTCCATCTTTTAAAGAGACTACTCCACGGTCAGCAACCATTTTAGCAAGCCCATTTTCACAATGCAGCTCAATCGTAACTGGTGCATCATAAGAATAATAGTTTATTGTATGGAAGGCAGTGACTACACCACTTCTATACTTAATAACACCTTCTGCACAATCTTCAACTTCAATCATTTCATGTGCTCTATTACTAATTGTCGCGTCGACATATTCAATCTCATCATCAACGAACCATCGCATTAAATCCATCGTATGAATCGCTTGGTCAATGACTACCCCGCCACCTTCTTTTTCCCAAGTCCCTTTCCAATCACTAGTTAAATAGTACGCGTCAGAACGGTCCCAAGTTACTGATAGTTTTCCAGATTTTATTTTTCCTAGCGTACCATTTTGTAACATTTCTTTAATTAAAACTGATCCTGGATTATACCTATTTTGAAAAATGACACCTAATGTTACTCCATTATTTTTTGCTGTTTCTACCATTTCTTGTGCATCAGAATAATGAATAGACATTGGCTTTTCAGTAAGGACATGGATTTTTCGCTTTGCAGCTTCAATTGCAACCGGCGCATGTAAATAATGCGGTAAGCAAATATGGATAACATCTAAATTTTCTTTCTCAAAAAGCTCTAGATAATTTGTATAATAAGTACATTTGAATTGTTCAGCTTTCTCTTTTGCTCGCTTTTCTTTAATATCACAAACCGCTACCAATTCTACATTTTCTCTTATGAAAGCAGGTTGTGCATGCATTAAAAATATATTTCCACAACCAATAATCGCAACTCTTAATTTTTCCATTTTTTCACCAACTTTTTTTGGATTGGTTACCTATTTTTTATTAAGTCCACCACATTTGTGATGGCTCTTCGTTTATCAATACGGAATGTAAGTTTTTTACAGCACGTGAAAAACCTTCTTCAATCGACATGATTGGGTCTTCATGTTCAATACTAACAACATAATCATATCCAAAAGTACGTAGTGCGCTCATCATATCAGACCAATCTTTCAAACTATGTCCACAGCCTACTGAGCGGAATGTCCAAGCTCTAGTTTGAACTTCACCATAAGGTTGCATATCAGTTAAACCATACATATTTACATTATCTTGGTCGATATACGTATCTTTTGCATGGAAATGATGAATCGCATTTTCTTTTCCAAGTATTTTAATCGCTGCTACTGGATCAATCCCTTGCCACCAAAGATGACTAGGATCTAAGTTAGCACCGATTGCATTACTAGTTTCTTTACGTAACTTTAATAATGTATATGGAGTATGAACTAAAAAGCCACCATGTAGTTCTAGTCCAATTTTCACTTGATGATCCTCCGCAAATTTGCCCATTTCTTTCCAATAAGGAATTAACTTTTCTTCCCATTGCCAATTTAGTACATCTCTATACTCATTTGGCCAAGCAGTTACTGGCCAACTTGGGTATTTTGCTTCTTCATGGTCACCACTTGTTCCAGAAAAACAATTGACAACTGGTACACTTAATAGCGAAGCCAGTTTAATCGTTTTAGCAAGTACATCATGAGATTCCTTTGCAAACTCTTTATCAGGTGATAATGGATTACCATGACAACTAAAAGCACTAATCGTTAATCCTCGTTTTTCAACTTTTTCAATATATTCTCTTCTTACTTGCTCACTTTCTATTAAACGGTCTAACGGACAATGGGAATTTCCAGGATAACAACCTGTACCAATCTCAACAGCCTTTAATCCCGAATCTGCAACTTTATCAAGCATTTCTTCAAATGATTGATCCGCAAATAATACTGTGAATACTCCTAATTTCATCGATTTCTCGCTCCAATCTATGATTTACGTTAATGCCTCTATGGCCTCTTTATGTCCATATGAAGGATAATTTCTTTTTGATTTATTCGCCCAATTTACTGCATTAATGATAATTTTTTGAACTTCTTTATGATGATAAGTTGGATAAGTTTCATGTCCTGGTCTGAAATAGAAGATTTTTCCATTCCCTCTTTTAAATGTACAGCCACTTCTAAATACCTCTCCACCTTTAAACCAACTTACTAACACTAGCTCATCTGGAGTAGGAATATCAAAATGTTCGCCATACATTTCTTCTTTGTCAATTTCAATATATTCGCCAATACCATCTACTATCGGATGACTCGGATCGACAACCCAAAGTCTTTCCGTTTCAGCTGCTTCACGCCATTTTAAATCGCAGCTAGTCCCCATTAATTTTTTAAAAATCTTAGAAAAATGCCCAGAATGTAAGACAATTAATCCCATACCTTGCAATACTTTTTCATAAACTTTTTGAACAATTTGATCTTCCACATCATTATGAGCAATATGTCCCCACCAAATTAATACATCAGTATTTTCTAGCACTTCACTGGTCAATCCATGATCAGGTTGCTCTAATGTAGCTGTCGTAGTATCATACCCTGCTTCATTTAAGAACGTTGCAATGGTTGAGTGTATTCCGCTTGGATAAATGCTTTTTACAACTGGATTAATTTGTTCGTGTCGATTTTCATTCCAAATCGTAACTTTTACCATATGTCTCACCCATCTCTATTTTTTTACATATTTTAATAGCGTTTTAAGCTTCAGCTAAAATCCTTTTTAAATTATTCAATCCAATTTCAACACTTTCTAATTGTGGTTTCGTAAACGCTTCTTGCTCAACAATTAACCATTCAGCTGAATTTAGTTTTGCTTGTTGTACAATTCCTTTTATATTCATAATTCCATTTCCAACTTCAGTACTTTCCTCTTTGGATGGTGCCATATCTTTCAGGTGAATTAATGGAGTTCTTCCTTTATACTTACTCATATATTCAACCGCATCTACACCAGCAAATTCTAACCAATAAGTATCTAACTCTGCTTTTAAGAGATTTGTTGGAACTGAGTTTAATAAAATATCTAGTATATATTCGCTTTCTAATCTGACTAATTCATGAGCATGATTATGATAAACTAACGATATTCCCGCTTCAGCTAATCGGTTTCCAGATTGTTGTAAATGTTCCGCAAATTCTTTCCATTCTTCTAAACTAGTAAAATTGGCCCAAGGACATACAACATATTTGTTTCCTAATTCTTTTTCGAAAGCTATTACGTCATCAATATAATGAATAATTTGATCTGCACTTACATGGGCTCCTGCTATCTTTAATCCTAGTTTGTTTAAAACAGCTTTTATTTCCGAAGCATTTTTACCATAGTATCCCGCGAACTCTACTCCGTCATAACCCATTTTCGCTACTTTTTCTAAAGTACCGAAAAAGTCGATTGCTGCGTCCTCTTTTACACTCCATAATTGTAGGGCAATTGGTAGTGTCATATATTTCATCTCCTATACTAATTAGTTAAAATATACCGGTTTCTTTGATTTTGAAGATTCGTAGATTGCCTCTAAAATTTGAGTTACAACTAATGCTTGCTCAGGTTTAACAATTGGCTCTGTATCATTAATGATACTATCAATCCATTGTCTCGCTTCTAATACTTCAGCGGAATCGGTTGCGCCTTCATAAAAAGCTACGCCGCCAGTGTTGATATCAATTTTTTTATCGTAAAGTCGCCCATATGCTTCTCCATTAATTCGGAGACCATCTCTCATATCAGCTCCACCTTCAGTACCACAAAGTGTAGTTTGAGCTTCACCTATTTCAAGAGTGTTTAAAGCCCAGCTCGATTCTAGGATAACGGTTGCACCATTTTCCATCGTTATAAAACCAAATGCAGAATCTTCTACTTTAAATTCCTTTGGATCCCATGGACCAAAAGCATTTGCAGCGTTTTCTTTATGAGATAATTCGTGGTAAACGTTTCCAACTACAAATTTAGGTTTATAATTATCCATCAGCCATAACGTTAAATCCAAAGCATGAGTACCAATATCAATCAGTGGTCCGCCACCTTGCTCTTCTTCGTTTAAAAATACACCCCAAGTAGGTACCGCTCTTCTTCTTATCGCATGAGCTTTTGCAAAATAAATTTCACCTAGTTCATTATTTTTACAAACTTCACTTAAATATTGTGAATCGTTTCGAAAACGATTTTGATAGCCAATCGTTAATTTTTTTCCTGTACGTTTAGACGCTTCTACCATCGCTTTTGCTTCTGCTGAAGTTTTTGCCATAGGCTTTTCACACATAACGTGTTTACCAGCTTCTAAAGAATCAATTGTAATAAATGAATGAGATTTATTTGGTGTACAAACGTGAATGACATCTATCGATTCATCTGCTAATAATTCCTTGTAATCTGTATATGTCTTTGCTTCCTCTACACCAAATTGTGCCTTCGCTTTAATAGCACGTTCTTCAATAATGTCACAAAAAGCTACCATTTCTACATGATCTAATACTGCTAAGCTTGGCATATGTTTACCATTTGCTATACCGCCACAACCGATTATTCCTACTTTTAATTTCATTATAAAAACCTCCGGAAATGTTATTTACATTTCCAGTTTATAGAAATAATTCATTTGAGTCTTCCTTACACCTTGCCTAAAACTTCTCAAATATTGTCTTTTTTTTATATTGGGTTGGAGATAAACCAACTTCGTTTTTAAATAATCTGTTAAACGTTTTCACATTAATGAATCCAACATTATAAGCAATTTCTGTAATTGGTAAATCTTCATTAAATAAATACCATTGAGCCTTCGTTATTCTGTATTGATTTAAAAAATGACAAAATGTAGAACCAGTGTATTTTTTAAAAAACTTTGCAAAATATGAATTGGTAAAGCCGATATAATTCGCAACATCATTTAATGTAATATCATTCATATAATTCTCTTCTATAAAATGAAATATTTTTTCTAGTTTTAATAAACTAGCCTTCCTATTTGGATAGTTTAGTTTATTATTTTCTGTATGAGGTAGGTCCCGATAAACTAGAAGTAAAATATCATATAATCTAGCTCTTATCGCCAATTCATATCCTTCTTTTTTGCCGATATATTCACATTCAAGTTCTTCTAAATAGGTAATCATTTTCTGTTTAACTTCTTCATTCCAAAAAACACTAGATTTTTGAATACAATTAAACAATTCGATTAGTTCCATATTATTTTTTTTCAAAAACTGTACATCTTCGAAAATAGTAAAATCAAATTGCACGACCAATCTCATACTATTTGGTGAAGATAAAAAATAATGAATATCACCACTATTAATGATATAAAATTCGCCTTCTTCTAAATGAAGTAACTCATCATTTACACCAATCTTTAAAACGCCTTTCTGTACATAAATGATTTCTACGAGTTTATGCCAATGATGACCAACTAACGTCAATCCATCATTTGAAAATAAACAAAATGGAAAATTCCGATCTAGTCTCCTCACTTCAAGAGTGGCGCTCATTCTTATCCCCCCTTACAACTATTTTTATTATGTATGTATTTTACATTAACATTAAATATAGATTTTTTCATAGAATTCCCATTTTAAAGTCAGAAAATAAAAAGATGCTTATACCGAGTAAAAAAGTATAAACATCTATATAGTGAATTCGTTCATTTTTTCACAAACTCATTTCCAATAAATCAATTGACTCTCAAGGTTTTCCTTATTTACATAATTTCTTTGCATCGGAAAAGGACAGCCTAAGTTATATTTCTTAATTTCATCATTTACTTCCGAGATCATTTTAGCTATTTCTTTACTATTTTCATCAGAATTTAACTTCATCAAAATCGTTTCAAGCTTCTGGAATATTTTCTTTTGTTGCATTACCCAATCTGGTTTATAGCCTGACTTCTTAATAACAGTTGTTAATAAATCATCTTTTAAAAGCTCCTTAGGTAATGGTTTACCTATTCCAGGTAAATCTTCAAAACCACCTTCTTTTTCATGACGTTTAACAATTTCACTTAACCAATCTACATATTTCCCATTATTCGTCATCGTTATAGCCACCTTTTTGGTTAGTCCTATATTATACTATTCGTTACTTTCTAACTATTTCCTTTCTATATTTTATGCAAACGAATGGTTTAAGTAAGTTTCTAACTTTATCAAAATTATGAACTTTTTTTGAATAAACAAAAAGAGGAACCGCTCATGCCAGCCCCTCTCAGTTTTTATATGTATTTTTAAAACCAAATTAAGTATAATGAAAAAATTTATGCTCGATGTCTTTGAATAAACACATTCTCTTTATAATTTTTTAACAATCCTCTTTCTCTCAAATATTCCTTAAAATACAAGTTCGCTTCTTTCCGCTCATCATAAGGATTCTTAGAAAGTACAAAGCCTAACTTATCTTCCTTTTGAAGTTCAACACCTGACATATATAAATGAATTTTATTTTGATGATAAATTTCTTTTAACGGTTCCATGAAATTAATAGTGAAAGCAGAAAGCAACTTCATTTCCGTATCGAATGTAAACCTTGAAATATACGATAAATCCACAAAAATTACGCCAATAAATCCAGTATTTGAAATTTCAGCCCTTATTGTTTTGTCATTATTTAAGTGACCAATTTCACGAAGATATTCAATAAAATAACGAATTCCTTCTTCTTTTTCGAATGGCTTTTTTGATAAGATTAAGCCTATTTTCTTTTCCTCTCTTAAATATTCACACGCAATAAATGCTGGAATTTTTTGTTTTTGAAATAATGCACATGCAGCTTGCAATAGTCCATTTAATACTTCATGTATAATTAAAGGATGTTTCCTTGTAAAATAATATTGATTTTCTTGCAATTCTTCCATATCAATGAAACTTGCTCCTATAAAACCTGTATTGGATATAATAGGTGTTTTTGAATTCCTTTTAGTTGCTCCATTTCTTTTCATCATGCAAGTTCCTTTCCTTCTAAAATCTATACATAGAACATTAGTTCGCCTTTTATATTTTAATCATACACAATAAATTTTAAAATGTAAATCTTAAAAATGAAAAAAGGATACGAAAATTTTTCGCATCCTTGAAATAATTTTTATTAAGATTGATCATTAGCTTAAGAAACAGTTTCTTCCTCAATGTCTACATAGCAATCCATTGTATGTACTTCTTTATCTTCATGATTTCCAAAGTAAATAGTGAAATTCATAGTCTAACACCCTTTCACAAAGGATATAATTTTAATTTAAATTCTATTTAATTATATTATTATTTCCAAGAAATAACAATACTTACATCGTATATGAAAAAAGATGTTTAGGTTAATAGAAAATCATTTTACTTTATTACTAATTGGTCTTTCAAAATACTAAAAAACTAGTTTATTTAAGCTGTCCGACTTTTAACTGGCACATATAAATGAACTTTAGCTTTTCCATCTGGGTCTTCGGCAGGATTATTCATACTAAATTCTAAGTTATAGCGGTCATAATCAGGTTCAAACTCACTGTTTGGTAACCATTGTTCATACATATATTTATATCCATTATTTAACATACTAGGAGAATCATAATATTGATACAAAACGTAATGACCTCCATCTAATTTTCTAAATTGGATATTTTCATGTTTTTCTTTATCAAAACCATCAGGTATTGTAACACAGGCATCGTGACGACAATTTAGACTTTCTATTAAATCTGGGTTATCTAAGGAAATTCCTATGAAAGATTGTTGTGGTGGAAAAAGTTCATTATTTATTGCCCAATTTAATAACTTATCCCAATGTTCCCCATTTGGTTCAAAATATGATCCGACACGTCTAAAAAACGCAACCTCATATTCTGGTAGTTCTTTAATTACAACTTTCATTTTCTCAACTCCAAATTGGTAATATAGTCCTTTATTCTCTTTCCTTTATTTAAAATCCTTTTCTTACAAAAATTAAATTTAGAGCATATACATCTACCGAATATGAAATTAGTGAAAAGAAAAAAATTCTTCTAGTTCATTAATTCTTTTGTCCAATACCCTTCTACTTATATAGAATATAGTAATATGTTCTACTTAATAAGGAGGTTTTAGTTATATCATTGATTGTACCGATAAGATATATAGAAACGCTACCAGGAAAAGCTGCACATTTATTTTTGTTTAGTGATGGTAATCGTTATGCTGTTAAATGTAAAAATAATTTCCATGGAACAAGGGAACTTGTAAACGAATATGTTGTCGCTAGATTAGGTCAACTGTTGAATTTGCCTGTTGTACCTTTTGAAATTGTAACGATGACTGAAAAGCAAATTCAGCAAATACCCAAAAAATTTTCTTCTCATTACCAACCAGGTAAACAGTTTGCTAGCCTTTTTATTGATAACTGTATTGGCCTTGCAAAAAAACCTCCTCGTCCGACTATAAATGAATTAAATAATCCCCATATTTTGGCTGGAATTCTCGTTTTCGATTATTGGGTGCATGATGCAGACCGCACTAAAAGCAATATACTTTTAAAACGACACCCAGATGGACAGTATGACATTCATATGATTGATCATGGAAAATGTTTTCCAGGAGGATACAAATGGAATGCAGAAACTCTTCAAAAATCCAAAAAGTTTAAAAAGGAATCAATCGTTCATGTTTGGACGGTAGATATGTTAAATGACTTAAACATCATAACGTCTTATATTGAAAAAATCTTAGCATTATCTGATGTCTCAATCGAAGAAGTTATTCAGGATATACCAGTAGACTGGAATGTTTCAAACGAAAACAAAGTAGCACTTTTTAAATATCTGAAGGAGCGCAAAAAAACACTTGCTGAATCAGTTTATACATTTGTAAAAAAATATTTGAATTAGTTACGATGGAAGATATTATTCGTCTATCAATATGATTATTATGGGTATTTTTACTGCAGTATTTCGGAGACATATCTATTTTTATTAACATTTCATTATCAGGAGTGAATCTATTAAAAAAACCAAAATACCCTTCAGATATTTTTCTGAAGGGTTTCTTTATTATTATAGTTTCTTTTAATATATATTTGACGAAACTTGAGAAATGAAATAATTCTCCAAGGGCAAATATATCCGATTGCAACGGTCATAAAAAGTGCTGCCTCAGTCTCATTGCCGAGCCACTTTAAATAATCGCGAAGTACAAATCGGATAATAAAGATTATAACAAAGACGACGATGAAACTTTTGTTCTTTGTAGCGTAGATTTGTTGATCAGATCGGAGTTCATAATTTGTCGTCCAAATAAGTGGAATAGATAAAATAACTCCAAAGAGAAGTGCACAAATCCATACCCAGCTAGCTGCATGAGCATTCGGATTCAAAACAATGGGAATACTAGGGATCAGTAAATATAGCATTGGGAGAAGAAGGCGAACTCCTCTTCCTTTAATTGGGTGATACATAGCTCTCGTTCTTCGCCATAATACCAATGCAGCAACCATAATAACAATCATATAAAAAGAAGAAGCGTTCATATATTCCCCCGCAATTGTAATATTTTAAGTGTTGAAAAACATTAAACATTTTAATGTATATTCCTCAGATAAAGAGATAAGAAGTCAAAACGAAATTAAGAAAAGCTTTTAGAAATTCATATATTAGGAGAAAGATCTATTTTTGAAAGTGATATTGTCATATTTTATGTATGCTAAAATAATGAAATCTGTTAGTTGAATATTAAAACTCTATATAAAAGGGATGGCTGTTTTCATTCAAACAATATTCAATTCTTTGTTTGAAATTTTTCCAAGTTACCATAGTTAAGGCCTCCTCAATAGGAAAATATCCCACTTCTATGCTTTCTGAAGATGTTGTCAACTTTCCACCAATTGGTTTAGCTAAAAACAATGTGTTACAAATTGATCCACTAACATTTTGAAATACTCCACAAAATTTCAAAACTTCAATATCAATTCCACTTTCCTCTTTTGTTTCCCTAATTGCAGCTTCTTTCAATGATTCCCCCTCTTCAACTTGCCCACCTGGCATTTCCCAACCTCGTTGTGGACCCTTAATTAATAAAATTTGATTTTGTTCATTTATTACAATTGTCGCTGCTGAAATAATATGTTTGGGTGGTGAAAACTTATTTTCTGTATTTTTTTCCTTAGATAACAAAAGAATTCCCCTTTCTTCATCTAACTCCTAAATAATACTTTTTAAATATTCTATTAAAACTTAAAGAGACCTTTTTTCAAATAAATGCATCTTTTTTATGTCTATGGATGAAATGATCAATTATTCCGCTCAATGGAAGGTTAGCTAAAAAAGAAGGAAATTTTATTCCTTCTGTCGAATTTTGAAGGATTAGTACGATGAAGGAGATTTTCACATGGATTATATCAAAAATATGAGGAAATATATTGGAAACGAAACCCTATTCACTATAGGTTGTGGGATCATTATAGAGGAAAATGAACAAATATTGTTGCAACACCGAACAGACGAAGACAATTGGTGCATACCAGGTGGAATTATGGAAATTGGAGAAACTTTTGAGGAGGCGGCAAAAAGGGAAACTCTTGAAGAAACGGGACTTACTGTAACGGGATTAGAGTTGTTTGGTATCTATTCAGGTGAAAAATGCTTTGTTCAGTACCCTAATGGAGATAAAGCATTCAGCGTTCAAATAATTTTTTTATCTAAACAATTTACTGGAGAATTAAAACAAAAGGATATTGAAAGCAGAGAACATCGATTTTTCAGAAAGACAGAGCTTCCTACTAACTTAAATCCACGACAAAAATCATTCATAATTGATTGGGAAGAAGATAATAGACATCCAATTATTAAATAATTAACTCAACAGAGGCTTTTATGGAATAGGAAATTCATAAAGAGTGAAAAACCCAGAACAATTAAGATCTGGGTTTTTCACTCTTTTAGTAGAATGCTATATGCTTTTTTCACTTAACATATTTCAGAGTAGTTATTTCAATACACTCCTACAAACTCACATATTTTATGTCTTAATCGTTGAAACATTTGCTAGAATCAATTGTTTTAAAAATTCGTGTATATACATCCTTTATGTTAAGATCGTTTACTTTGTCATTGTATAGTCCATATCCACAGAAATGATTTTCATCCAAAATACCCGTGGCATAGGATTGGTCAACCATATCAGGCGCATCTTTATAGGATATTTGTCCATTAATAATTAATTCAAATGATTTTTTTGAATCCATAAAGAAAAATGGAAGACCAGAATGTTGATAAATAGCTAGATATTTATGATTGGCAGCTTTAGAAAGATGTTCCTTCTTTATTATTATGGCATCAAATTCCGAGGAAAGATTCTTAGTTTCTTCGATTTTATCCAAATTAATATGTTTGAATTTCACATTCTCTTCTCTTACTTTCGGAATATTTCCTATAACACCAATAATTAATTTTTTCCCATCATAAAGAGGTGTGTAAATAGTATCAGAATTACAACCAGTCAATATGACTAATACTAGCATTAAAACTGGAATTATTTTTTTCATAAAATTAGACTCCTGTTATGTAATTAGTTGATTAGTTAGAAACTCCACAAATGTAATGATCAAACACAATCAAATGAAATTTATTTACTAGATTTTTTGCTAATTCTTCAAAACTATAAATTGCATTTCCAGCAAGGCTGTGAACACAAACAATAGTTGGATTTTCTTTATTTCCATTTTCGTATTAACTCACTCTATTCTTAATTTAGAACAAATGCCTTCTATTAAGCTATTATCTTGTTAAAAGCTGTCCATTCGTTTTAGGTTCTTCCTCTAAAATCCTATTAACTTCATCTAAATTTTCTTTATTTACAAAATCGAAATCATTTAATCCAGGATATAAATTTTCATTTCTGAGAGGTTTCTTCTTTTTTTGCACTGTTTGGTTTTCCATTAAGCGCTCAATTCCCAATTTAATAAGATTAAAAGCAAATATTGAAACGATAAAAGCGATACTTGGACCAATGATTACCCATGAATCAATCGATAACTCGATGTAATTAGCACCAATCATCGCAGACCATTCATTAGCTTGTGACATCGGCCGATCGACACCTAGATCTAAGTAGAGAACTTTTACACCACCAATAAAAAGTTTAAAAACCCCTAATTGGGTTAGTAAAAATAAAGTTTGAATAGTCTGTTGTACAAATAATAAAAGAATTCGGCTTCTTAAATATGGTATGACATGTTTACGGCGGATCCAGCCATTTCGTGCACCAATGACTCTAGAGCTAGTAATAAAATCATTTTTTAAAAAATCTCTTACTTCTTCACCTATTGAATTCATCAATATTGGTATTGAAATAATAATTAGTAGTGTTATTTGAATTGCAATCGTTTTTTCTTTTGCTGCTTCTGGAACGTCATTTAATTTCACAAAAAATGGAAATATAATGATTACAGCTGGGACAAAACGAAATGCATTTAAAATTGGTTCAATAATTTTTAATAATCTTTGATTCATGAATCCGAAAAATGTGCCTAGTAAACTACCAAATATGACTCTCATTAGTCCTACAACGATGGCAATGGATAAAGTGTATTTTGCACCATCAATTACCATCCAAAATACATCTCTTCCAAATCGGTCGACACCAAAAAGATATTTCGAACTTGGAGGATAACCATATGTATCTACTAATTTACCTTCTGCATTGTATAACAAAGCAGGGGCTGGTTTGATCGTATCCTTAATAAAGTAAGTATAAATAAAACTAAAGGTGATTAAGCCAAGTATGATAAAGCTTCCAATTATAATTGGTAAATATTTTCTATTTTTTATCATATAGCTTGTCCCCCTTTCATTCTATTAACAATTTGTTTAAACAAAATCTCTAGCAAAAAGAATGGGATAAATAGTAAAACTAGCGCCATAAAAAAGATTTCAGGCGAACTGCTGTTATTAAATAGAAATGAAAAATAGCCCTTCATATTAAAGAACTTCTCTACTATTAATAGATTTGAAATCATCATCCAAAATATTAGCTTACTATTACTTAATAAAGTAATAGCAACATTTCGTAATATATGACGGATAATAATCCAAGAATTAGACAGTCCCTTTGCTTTTGCATACTCTACATAGTCTCTAATTTTTTCTTCCTGTATTGCTAGAAATAACATTTGGAAAAGTTGAATAGTAGGAATGATTGATACAAGGAAGATTGGTAATGCGTAAGCTTTCGATTCAAAGCCATTTACTGGGTCCACAATTTTAACGCCTGTTTTATTAAAAATCCATAAAAAGAAAATTTGAAATACGCAAATCATTACTACATCTGGTATAGATTGTAGGAAAAATAGGATACTATTCATTATTTTTCTAAATGATTTTGGGCCTAAATTAACTATATAAGCAATAAATAATGCCACGAAAATTGAAAGTAAAAACGCTGATAAAAGAATCGTAAAAGAATAAATATATGGCTCTAAAAATACGGAAGAAAAAGGAGCATATTGAAATTCTTTTAAGTAAACTTCTAAATTATCGAAGTAAAAAAAACTCCAAAAAAAGATTTGTAGTTGATTCCAAAACTCAACCAGTCGCTCCCCTTTTGGTAAAAATAGAGTAAAAGAAGTAGCCGTAATTAATCCAATTCCGAATATGGTTAAACAAAACTGAAGAAGATATTTAGATATAATTCTACTTGTTTGTATCATGTTTTCTACACAATCTCTTTCGCCTAATTGTGTATTATTTCCCCTCCTTTTCTTGCTTTATCTTATCTTTACTAAATACTAGAAAACCTCCATCACTTAATTTACCGAATTTCCAAAATGTACCGTACTGTTTAATATATATATATTTTTGGTTATTTTTTTTCCCAACTCGATAACCTTCTGTAGTGGATCGAATGTTTTCACCATATTTGCCGAATTTGTCTTGAATGTTTTTTGGTTGGTTTTCAGGCTTAAAAAATAATAAAACAGTTAGGTTTTTATTTTTTGTATCTAATAAAACTTTCTTATTTGCAGTACCATTTTCATCTGTTTTAATAGTAGTTTCGTAGATTACTTTCTTTGTATCATCATCTTTAAACAAAAGATTAAATTTAGCATTTTTAGGAAGTGATGATTCTACTTTAATCCCGACGGTTTTAAAATCATAAGTACCTTGTGGTTTAATAGCTAAATTTTGTGGAGGCTTTTTAATAGTACAAGCTGAAAGTACGATAGTTGCCAAGGTTAGTAAACAGACCATTTTAAATTTTTTCATTCGATTAAAAAACCCCTTTCAAAGGAATAAAATTTATTTCCATTTTTTTTTATAAAAGTTAAAATTTTTAACCAAATACAATTAATTTTATCAAAATAATGACGGCTTGTGCAGTTAAATTGTTATAATTTTCTATTTTATCGAATAATTCCACCATTTATTTGTTTTTATACAGTATAATAGATTCGTACCAACTACTAATAAAGGAGGCAATTTGATGGAAAAAATGTTAGTAAAACGTTTAACACGTGCTGAGGTTCCAACAGAAATGACATGGAAATTAGAGGATTTATATCCAACTCGTACAGAGTGGCTAGTTGCTTTAGAACTAATTGAAAATGATCTAGTAGAGGCGAAATCGCTAAAAGGTTCTGTCCTTAAGTCTGCCGAATCTTTAAAAAAGGCTTTATTAACTTATGAATCGATTATGCTTCAATTAATTCGTTGTGGTACATATGTAAGCTTACGTCAGTCTGGAGATGGTTCAGATTCTCAAAATCAATCTGATAGTTTACAATTTTCTAGCTTAAGTACAAAAGCAAATACAACTTTAACGTTTATTCAATCAGAGCTTTTACATTTAAATAACGAAATGTTAGAAGGATTTATTAAGGAAGAAAATGAAATTGAGGTCTTTAAATTATTATTAGAAGAAATTATTGCATCTAAAAAACATATATTACTCCCTGAAACTGAAGAGGCTTTAGCTGCGCTTGGTGAAGTTACTTCTGCCCCATATCGAATTTACCAAACAAGTAAGGCCGCTGATTTAAAATTCGATTCCTTTGAAGATGAAAATGGAAAAGAATTAGAAAATTCGTTTGCCATGTTCGAAAACTTATATGAATTCTCTCCAAATCAAACAGTGCGTAAACAAGCGTATGAATCTTTTACTAAAACACTTACCCAATACAAAAATACATATGCTTCGATTTATGCTACTCAAGTAAAAAAGGAAGTCGCATTAAGTAAATTACGTAATTATGACTCAGTTACGCAAATGCTACTTGAAGATCATAAAGTATCTTTAGAAATGTATCATAATCAATTAAATATCATCTTTAAGGAATTAGCTCCACATATGCGTAGACTAGCTAACTTAAAGAAAAAACAACTTGGACTTGAAACGATACATTTCTATGACTTAAAAGCACCACTAGATCCAGATTTCAACCCAAGCACTACTTATGAAGAAGCAAAAGAAACGATTTTAAAATCACTAGAAATTATGGGACCTGACTATGTTTCAATTATGGAAAAAGCGTTTGATGAGCGTTGGATTGATTATTCCGATAATGTTGGAAAATCAACAGGTGCATTTTGCTCTAGTCCGTATGGAGTGCATCCATATATTTTAATTAGCTGGCAGGATACGATGAGAAATGCATTTGTCCTTGCTCATGAGCTAGGGCATGCTGGTCATTTTTATTATGCAAACAAATATCAACGTGTTGTAAATACACGTCCTTCTATGTATTTCGTAGAAGCACCTTCGACATTTAACGAAATGTTATTAGGCCAATATTTATTAAAACAAACGAATGATCCAAAAATGAAGCGTTGGGTGATCCTGCAATTACTAGGTACTTATTATCATAATTTTGTAACTCATTTACTTGAAGGTGAGTTCCAAAGAAGAGTTTATGACCTTTCTGAAAAAGGTACGCCTCTTACAGCGAAGACCTTCTGTGAAGTTAAAGGGAATGTTCTGAAAGAATTTTGGGGAGATTCTGTTGAAATAGATGAAGGTGCAAGTTTAACTTGGATGCGCCAGCCTCATTATTATATGGGACTTTATCCATATACTTATTCTGCTGGATTGACTGCATCTACTGCAATTTCACGAAGAATTGCTTCAGAAGGCCAACCTGTTATTGATTCATGGATTGAAGTATTAAAAACAGGTGGATCGAAAAAACCTGTTGAACTATTAAAAATGGCAGGTGTTGATCTAACAACAAGTGCACCAATCAAGGAAGCTGTTGAGTATGTTGGTTCATTAGTGACTGAATTAGAGTCTCTTTTCTAAAAACATCAAAAAAACCTAAATTATTTCAAAATAATTTAGGTTTTTTTATTAGTTTTTCATTTGTTTCTTTTTACCTTTCGTTCCATTAGTGTAAAGTATAAATCCAATACATCCAAATAAAATTGGTCCAAGTACGATAGGTAAATATTCTAGTAATGTCGTATCTGGAGCTGGAATAAGCGTTAAACCGATTGTTCCAACTACTGAAATCATTCCAATGAGTGCAACGAAAATGGCTAGTGAATTACTTTTAATTTTAAACGGTCTGTTTATTTTTTTATCAGTCATACGAAGTTTAAGATACGCACTAATTAAAAATACATAAGGAATAAAAAATGCCAATGTTGACATTAAAATTAACATATTTAATGCCTTTGAGACACTTGGTACAAATGCAGATAGGATTAAAATTAGCGTTACTGCCGCTGCTTGACCTAATATTAAAATTGATGGCATACCATCTTTATTTTCTTTTAATAAATTTTTAGGAAGTACCTCTTTTGCACTTTCAGCAATCATTACACTTGGATTCAAAATTAAAAATGAAAGAGATCCTACAAATGCTAATACAAAGCAGATTCCTAAAATTTGAGAAAGTGAAAAATCCAGTCCAAATTGTGAAGTTATTTTATCCGCAAATAAGTAAAGTGCCGTCGCAGTTTGGTCAGATGAAATTGTAATGACAAACTGGAAAGCAACTGTTGCAAGTATATATACTAATGCAATAATAATTGATGTAATTAAAATTGCTCTAGGAAATGTTTTTTGTGGGTTTCTTACATTACCTGCAATCGTTCCTAGCATTTCTGCCCCTGAAAAACCAAACATTAGTGTTGATAAAAACATGATCGTTCCAAATGATAAATTATTTGGCATGATTGTACTTTGTGTAAAGTGGGTAGCGCTTGGTTCACCGCTAAACATACTATAAAATCCAAAGCCAAATATTAAAATAGCCGGTACTAATACGCCAAGTGGAGCCCCGATCGATGCAAGCCTTCCGCTCATTTTAGTACCTTTTAATGTAAGTAATGTAACAATCCAAAATATAATACTAGATATAATAGCTGTTTTCATAGGATGACTTGCCATTTGTGGCTGGTTAATTCCATATGCAATCGCAATTGTTGTAGTTAATAAAAGTGACGGATAATACGTAAAATTAGCAATCCAAAAAAACCACGAACATAAAAATGACGCCTTCTCGCCAAAAGCTTTTCGAACCCAAACACCCATTCCGCCTTGATTTGGATAGGTTGTAGATAACTCTGCTACAATCAATCCAATTGGAATAAAATAAATTAACGCTGCAGCAATCCAATAAAATAAAGCTGAAGGACCGATTGTTGAAGCAAAAGCAATATTACGTAAACCTAATATTGCATTTATACTTAAAAATGATAAACCCATTACCCCTAATTTTTTAGTCGAATTCATGATGATACTGCACCTTTCAGAAAAAATTCTTCTACTTATTAATCACTTGAGTAATTATACAAATATATTAATATAAATTCAATCGTTATTTTATACTAATATAATATTTTGAATTGATCTAAAATTTCATCTTTAAATGCGAGTTATTGATCAAGCAGGCAATGAACTTTGTTAATCGAAGAGATATTCTATTCAATATCCAGTCGATTGTTCTATAAAAATACAAAAAACCCACGAGTAATTTCCTCGTGGGTTACTTAATTTTATTAATCAACGTAACGAATAATTTCTGCAACTTCTTTACGTGCAAGTTTTTTCGCTGGTTCAGATGGATATCCAAGTGAAATAACCATGTTAATTTCGCGGTTTTCCTCAATTTCTAAATACGTTCTTAGTTTATCTTGAGCAAGTAAGACTGGACCTGTCATTGGACATGTTCCTAAGCCTAATGCATGGGCTGCTAACATTAGGTTTTGTGATGCTAAGCAGCTGCTTTTAATTCCTTCTTCTTTCCAAACTTCATTTTCAACAAAGCCAATTGGATCAAATATTTTTGTTCTGAATTTTGATTCATAAGGTGTTGCTAAACAAATAATTAAAACTGGTGCTTCTCTAAATGCTGTTGCATAAGGACCAAAAGAACGAACTAATAGTTTACCTTCTTTTTCTAATCCTTTTTCTTTTGCTTTTTCAGCAACTTCATGTAGAGAATCCCATGTCATCTCTTCAATTTTTTTAATTTTGTCAGTGTTTTTAATAATGATAAACTCCCAAGTTTGTGAGTTTGTATCACTTGGAGCATAACGTGCGCAGTCAATAATTTCTTCAATTATTTCATTTGATACTGCTTGATCAGTAAATTTTCGAATACTTCTTCTTCCGTGAATAATTTCTTTAAACGAATTGTAATCCATGCTTCCACCCTTTATTGTATATGCTGATCTTCACTCATCCCTTGATGATTTACTAATTCATAGTAAAATCCTTGTTTATCAATTAGTTCTTCATGTGAACCTCTCTCTATACACATTCCATTTTTCAAAACAAGTATTTGATTAGCATTTTTAATTGTATTTAGTCGATGAGCAATGACAAAGCTTGTTCGGCCTTGCATTAGTCTTTGTAAAGCTTCTTGAATTTTAATTTCAGTAATTGTATCAATACTACTTGTTGCTTCATCTAAAATTAAAATTGCAGGATCTGCTAGAATAGCTCGAGCAATTGAGAGAAGTTGCTTTTGACCATGACTAATTTGCTGATCATCTTGATTTAAGATTGTATCATATCCTTTTGAAGATTTCATAATAAAACTATGTGCATTGGCAAGCTTTGCAGCCTCTTCTACTTCTTCATCTGTTGCATCTAAACGACCATAGCGAATATTTTCTCGAATTGTTCCTTTAAATAAAAATGAATCTTGTAAAACAAATGCCATTTGCTGTCTCAAATTTTTTCTAGAATATTGTCCAATACTTACACCATCTATGAGTATATCACCACTATTGATTTGATAAAAGCGCGAAAGTAAATTTACTACTGTAGTTTTACCTGCACCAGTTGGTCCGATTAGAGCAATTGTCTCACCTTGTGATACTTTGAATGAAACATTTGTTAATGTATTTGAATCCTTCCCATAAGAAAAATTAACATTTTTATACTCAACTTCACCTTGAATAACTTTTTGATCGTTAATTATGTGGGATTCATCAATCGCTTCAATATCTTCATCGATGATTGAGAATACTCTTTCAGCACCAGCAATAGCAGAAAGTAATGTATTAAACTGATTTGATAAATCGTTTAGTGGTCGAGTAAATTGTCTTGAATACTCAGTAAATACAACAATTGTACCAATCGAGATATGTCCTTTATAGGCAAAGTAGCCACCAATACCTGCAATGATTGCAAAGCTTACATTGTTTAATACATTCATGAATTTAGGAATAAATCCGGCAAAGATAAAAGCCCAAAATCCTGAGTTTTTCAATTTTTCATTTTTATTTAAAAAATCTCGAATCATTTTATCTTCTTGAGAAAAAGTTTTGATGATTCTTTGGCCTGAAACAGTTTCTTCAATAAATCCATTTAACTCACCTAAGTTACGTTGCTGGATTTTATAGAGTTGGCCAGTACGGTGCGTAATCCATTTTATACCAATTATTAAAACTGGAACAATTGATAAAGTCAGTAAAGTTAAGATTGGACTGTACCAAAGCATCACTGAAATCGTACCAATTAAAGTTAAAACACTTGAAAAAACTTGGATTACTGATGTATTTAAAGTCGAACTTACATTTTCCAAGTCATTTGTTACACGGCTCATTAACTCTCCATGTTGTCTTTTTTCAAAAAATGACATAGGTAATTTATGAAACATATTAAATAATTCTGTCCTCATTTTTGTTACAGTGTTTTGAGCAATATCGATCATCCAAAAATTTTGTAAAAACAATGATGCTGAATAGCCTAAGTAAATAAACACTAAAGCAACGATTAACCAACTTAAACCACTTAAATTATCTTTTAGAATATAATGGTCGATTGAATAGCCAACTAATACAGGTCCTAATAAACCGAGTACAGAACTTGCTAAAACCATTAAAAGTACGACAACTAATTTACCTTTCATTAATGCTAGGTAAGACCATATTCTTTTCAATGTTGAGGAAACGTTATCTGCTCGAGAAGCTTCCTTTTTCTTCTTTTCCTTTGATAATTGTAAGTGTTTATATTGGAAAGGTTTAGTTAGCTCCTTTAACATTATGAATTTCCTCCCTTCCATATTGTGAATAGTAGATTGCTTTATATAATTTTGAACTTTTTAATAAAGATTCATGTGTACCCTCTTCTACAAGCTCACCCTCATCTATAATTAATATTTTATCTGCATTTTTTGCTGTGCTGATCTTTTGAGTGATGATTAATGTGGTGCAGTCGTAATTTTTTAGAGCTTCAATCAAACTAGCTTCGGTTTTTAAATCTAATGCACTAGTACTATCATCAAGTAATAAGATACTAGGTTTTCTAAGAATCGCTCTTGCAATCGAAAGTCTTTGTTTTTGACCACCAGAAAGGTTAACTCCTTTTTGACCAATTAAACTTTCATATCCATTTGGGAAAGTCAAAATTGAATCGTGAATTTGTGCATGTTTAGCAGCTAAATAAACTTCCTCATCTGATGCACTTTCTCTACCCATTAGTAAATTTTCTTTGATTGTACCTGTAAATAGTAAAGCTTCTTGTGGTACATATCCAATTTGTCCTCTCAGTTGCTTACTGTTTATTTTACGTATATCTTGATCATCAATTAAGATTGTTCCAGAATTAACATCGTATAAGCGAGGGATTAATTGGAATAAAGAAGTTTTTCCAGACCCTGTTGAGCCCAATATCGCAATTGTTGTTTGAGGATATGCAACAAATGAAATATTTTTTAACACCTCTTTTTCAGAGTTAGGATAACTGAAAGAAACTTGATGGAATTGAATTTTTCCTTCCAATCGATCTGTAAGTTGGTTTCCTTCATTCTTTTCTACAAAGTCTTCTTCAATCGTTAATATTTCATCGATCCGTTCAGAAGAAGCTCTCATTCTTGAAAATGCACTAATAATAAATGAAAAAACAGTAAATGATGAAGTAATACGAGAAATATAATTTACGATTGCAACAATATCTCCAATATTTGTTTCATGTGAATGTACTTTACTATTTCCAAACCACAATACAATCAAAACCGCAGCATTCATAAATAGAAGCATGACTGGCATCGTAATTTCCATTGTTCGTAAAGCAACTGAGGTTTTTTGTTTTAAATTTTGATTTATATGTTGAAATCGATTATTTTCATAGTCATTTCGTACGAATGCCTTAATTAATTTCATTCCAACTAAATTTTCTCTTAGCACACTATTTACAATATCCACATTATCTTGAACATTCTTAAATAGCCTTCTACCTTTTTTAACCATCCAATTTAGGAAGATAAATAAAAAAGGTAAAATTAAAAATAGAATAAATGAAAGCTTCCAATTCAAAATTAATGCCATTACGACACTACCAGTTACGATTAATGGTGCTCTCAAAATAATTCTTAAGCTCATAAATACGGCACTTTGTAATTGTGAAACGTCATTTGTCAATCTAGTAATGATTGATGAAGTTGGTAAATAACTAAACGTCGTAAATGAAAAAGTTTGTACTTTCTCAAATAATGTTTTCCTTAACGTATATGAATAGCTTTGAGCAATATGAGTTGCATAAAAAGTATTTAATACTCCTCCAATAAAAGCAACGATCGATAACACGATCATGACGATTCCCCATTTTGTAACATAAGCCATGTCTTTGTGAACTATTCCATTGTTAATGATATTAGATAAAATATATGGTTGAAATAATTCAACGACTAATTCTAATAGTAAAAAGACTATGCTTGCGAAAATTGTTATTTTATATGGTTTTAAAAATTTAAAACTATTCACTTTAGTCACTCCCCTACTAAAGAGGTAATGATTAAAAACCCCTCCGTATTTTCTTATCTCTTTTTAATAAATCTACAAAAATGTTAATAAAGGCATTTAAAACATGAAAAGAACTCGTAATTAAACGAGTCCTCCTCATAGAAAGTTATCATTCAGTGATTGATAAAAATTCTTCAACGTCTTTAAGAGATAGTTTTACTGCCTTCTCCCAAAAATCACGTTTTGTTAAATCTACACCTAAATGTTTTTGAGCTAATTCTTCAACTGTCATAGAAGCTGTATCTTTTAAAAGAGCAATATATTTCTGTTCATAGCTCTTTCCTTCTTCCAATGCTTTTGCATAAATTCCTAATGAGAATAAGTATCCAAATGTGTATGGGAAGTTATAGAACGGTACACCTGTAATATAAAAGTGTAGTTTTGATGCCCAGAAATGTGGATGATACTCTTCTAAAGCCCCACAATACGCTTCTTTTTGAGCTTCTTCCATCAGTTCATTTATTTTATTTTTACTTACAACACCATTTTTACGCTCTTCATAAAAACGCGTTTCAAACAAGAAGCGAGCATGAATATTCATATAAAATGCTACACTTCGTTGAATTTTGTCTTCTAAAAGAGCTAAACGTTCCTGATCGGAACTCGCATTTTTAACAGCTGCATCAGCTACAATCATTTCTGCAAATGTAGAAGCTGTTTCAGCAACATTCATCGCATAATATTTATTAAGTGTATGAACATCTTTCATCGCAAATGAATGGAAAGCATGACCTAATTCATGTGCTAATGTTGAAACATTCGAAGGTGTACCTGAATATGTCATGAAAATACGTGATTGGCTGCTTTCAGGAAATCCTGTACAGAAACCTCCTGGACGTTTACCTGCACGATCCTCCGCTTCAATCCAAGAATCTTCGAAAGCCATCTTTGTAAAACTAGTTAACTCTTCACCAAATTTACCAAATTGATCTAATATAAATTCTGCACCTTCAGAATATGAAACGGTAGAATCAATATCAGCCACAGGCGCATCTAAATCATACCAACTTAATTTATCTACGCCTAGTAATTTAGCTTTTCTTTCTAAATATTCAACAAATGGCGCTTTATTGTCGATTATCGCACCCCACATTGAATCAAGTGTTTCTTGACTCATACGATTGATTGATAATGGTTCTTTTAATACATTATTCCATCCACGTTGTCCATATACACTTAAACGGAAACCTGCAAGGTGGTTTAATATTTTAGCGAAATAATCTGACTCTTCTCCCCATGTTTCTTCCCATTTTTCAAAAATCTCTTTACGCACATTGCGTTCCTTAGAAGAAAATAGATTTGATGCTTGACCAACAGATAAAAGTTTATCATCATGTTCGATCTGCATTTTTCCAACAACAGTATCGTACATTTGGCCCCAACCATGATATCCGTCAACTGAAAGGGCAGTAATTAATGCCTCTTGTTCAACTGATAATAATTCACTAGCATTTTGACGACGCTCATTTAATGCGAAAGAAATTCCCTTAAACTCATCAGTTTCTAAAATATCTTTCCAAACAGAATCTTCAATTTTCGTTAGTTGACTATGGAATTTTGTTAAAGACGTAGAAAATGTTGCATATAGCTGCGTTAACTTTCCTCTTAATAAATTAGCTTTTTGATCAGCCATATTTTGAGCTTGTAAACAGCTAACAAACCCACTAGCTTGCGATAATTTCTTACCTATTACTTCAATATTACCTATGATATCAGCTAATTCCTCAACTTCATCACTACTTTTAGGAGCAGAAAACAAAGAAACTTGTTTTTCAATTCTTTCTACTAAATTGGTAATTTCTATTATGTATGATGCGAATTCAGGAGATTCACTGCCTCCTTTAAAGAAAACATCTAAATCCCATGTAAGTGAATATGTATTTGTTGACATACGACCCCACCTTTTGGTTTTTTAAGTACATTTGTTATTATACATTATTCAAAATATTTAGTCTAATCATACTACTTTTACCAATTTTAAATCCTACACAAGCTTGTTGAATTTTGCTGTAATCGTACATTTTGTCTATTTATAATAGAAAGAAATGTTTAGCACGATTCAGTTTGAGTTAGTTTTTAGTAAAATTTAGAAGTTTTTAGAACTAAAATTCAGTTTCTGTTTAGCCTTAAATTAAAAGCAAATATTACAAAACATCACTAAATGTTACATAGTTTTTAATTCTAAATTAATAAAACCCATCTCAATTGTCCTAAAAAAGTATGTTTTTCTAGACTATTTATTACCTGATTGAACAGTTTTTACTGATTAACTATCTTCCTATTCACTTTTCAATTCACCTCTTTTAGCCCTTTAAAATCAAGGATCTTTGCTCATAAATCAGGGATGAACATTCTTAAATTGGAACTATGTCGAAATGAACTGTAGTTATTATGCAGAATTTATAGAAAATTATAAAAAAAGGTAATATATTTGTAATATAAAATAAAACTACTGAAATCTTACTGTCACATTCCCATGGTAAAGTATTATACATAGAAGATGGACAGGAGCGGGAAATATGAAAAAATTAATGACATGTTTTGTTACTACTGTTATTCTAACAATGGGATTTACGACAAATACATACGCAGCAACATACAAAGTTAAATCTGGTGATACTTTATCTGCTATCGCAAAAAAACAAAAGGTAACAGTTTCTCAGATTAAATCTTGGAACCATTTAAAATCAGACCTAATTAAAGTAAATCAAGTATTACAAATTAAACCGGCAACTAAGAAAAAAACAACAACAACTAAAAAAACAACAGCTAAAGCTGCTACACCTTATAAAGTAATTAAAATGAAAGCTACAGCTTACACTGGTAGCTGTAAAGGATGTAGTGGTAAAACAGCTACTGGCATAGATTTAAAAAAGAATCCAAAAGCAAAAGTTATTTCTGTTGATCCAAAAGTAATTCCTTTAGGTTCTAAAGTATATGTAGAAGGCTATGGCTATGCAATTGCTGGAGATACTGGTGGTTCTCTAAAAGGAAATAAAATTGATGTATTTATCCCAAGTCAGAAAAATGCCCAAAAATGGGGAGTTAAAACAGTTACTGTAAAAGTTTATAAAAAATAAGAAAACGAGCCTTTAATCTAGGCTCGTTTTTCTATTTCTACTTCCATTTGGATTTAGGTCAAATAATCGCCGATCTAATTCAGTTAAGAATTCATTTCTCTTTTCAACAATAGATATAATTTCATGCATATTTGCTTTTAAAATTAACCTTTGAATACTCTTTCTTTGTGATATTTCTAGTAAATACATTTCATATGGTTTAAACCACTCTTCTTTTTTCAATATAGTAATTCTCTTTTCAATCAATTCCACATCTTTCTCATAAAACGAATAACCAAAAAATTTTTTTGGCAAATAATCAAAGAAAAATTGAGCGATTATTTCGATAACAAACCAAGATATTAAGCGAAATATGAAACCTAATAACCCAAAGAAAATCTCATGCATGGTTTTATCTCCTACTCTATTTATCTTTATAATTTTAACATATCTTACTAATTAATTTAATTGCTCTTTTAATCAATCCTTTTGGATATTTTCCATTTAACTAATAAATAATAAGATTATATAATTTTGTTTTGGAGATGAAACCAAATGAAAGATAAACGTTTTACGATAACTGGAACTGACATAAACGAAGTGAAAAGAAAAAATGCAAATTCTGGTTTGACATATAATCAAGTTAAACAATTACTTGCGGAAAAATATATGAAAGAACGAGAAAAATAAAGAATTATTGATTCCTTATTCTTATTTATTGTTTATTCCCGTGATTTTCGCTTAGTTTATTCATAATTCATGCTCCTATTTGCAGTTTTAGTGATTTTATTTGCAGTCTCGATTTTTTTAATTGCAGTTTGACAATTTTTATTTGCAGTTTTAGCTTTTTTAATTGCATCTTGACAGATTTAATTGCAGTTTCCGCTATTTTATTTGCAGCTCCACAGATTTTAATTGCAGTTTCACCTTTTTTATTTGCAGTTTCACTGATTTTATTTGCAGCTCTACCTTGTTTATTTGCACTTCAGATTTAATCTTAAAAATAAAAAAGCACTCAACTCTCCATAGTTGAGTGCCTTTCTTTTAATTCGAGTGGATTGAATGTTTTACTTTTGCACCTTTGTTTTCTATTTTTATTTCACTTACATCACAATTTGGAAATAAACGTGTAAAATAGTCAATTGCTTCAGTACAACCTTCGATCGAAACAAATGCTAGTACTGTCGGACCGGCGCCACTTAATACGAATCCATGTACATATTCAGGTAATTCGATTTGTTTTAGGGTTTCTAGCTCTTTTACAATTTTGCATCGATATGGTTCGTGAAACAGATCTCGTTTCATCATATCGCCTGCTAATGCCCAATTTTCCGTTAATAGTGCTGATACTAACAGATTACTAAAGCTGCTAGATTGTATAGCATCTTTATAAGGAATCGTTGAAGGTAATATATTTCTTGCATGAACAGTTTCTAATTCGTATTTTGGTATAATTGCTACTACTGACACTTTATTTAATGTCGAGTGTTGGATATATGCTTTTCCATCTATAAAAGTCCCAATAACTAAGCCACCATAAAGTGAAGCTCCGACATTATCCATATGACCTTCAATTGCAGTTGCGATTCTAAGCTGTTCTTCTAGAGATAATTGAAGATTACAAAGTTCATTCGCTAGTATAATGCCACCTACTATTGCTGAGGCACTACTTCCTAAACCTCTTGTTAAGGGAATATTACTTTCAAGCTTTAAATGACATGTTGGCAAAGTTTTATGATTTGCTTTTGCGACATCAATTGCTGTTTTTAAGATTAAATTTGTATGATCAAGTGGAATATCTTTTAAATATTCACTAAATCCCTCACAGCTATATTGATCGTGATCATAAACCTCAATTGTTAAGTATCGATCTAACGCGATACCGATCGAATCAAAACCAGGTCCTACATTTGCAGTGCTTGCAGGAACTGTTATTTGTAAAAGTTTTTTCATATCGAAACCACACCTTGTAAATGTTCTAATACAATTTTTTCTTCATTCGGTAACAGGATTGGCTCAATTTTACTTGATTGAATTGCGATATCTGGATCCTTTAATCCATTACCTGTTAAGATGGCTACTACTTTTGAGCCTTTTTTGATGACACCAGATTGTACTTGTTTATATACTCCAGCAATACTTGCACATGAACCTGGTTCTGCAAATACGCCTTCTTTTGATGCAATCCATTTATACGCTTGTAGGATTTCCTCATCTGATACACTATCGATTGCACCGTTTGATTGCCCAATTGCATTTACCGCGTGATCCCAGCTTGCTGGGTTACCAATTCGAATTGCTGTTGCAATTGTTTCGGGATTATCAATCTTTTTATTATTAACAATTGGTGCTGCACCTTCTGCTTGAAAACCATGCATTTTAGGTAATTGATAACCTTTTGATAAATTGTATTCATTAAATCCTTTCCAATAAGCTGTAATATTCCCTGCATTTCCAACTGGAATTGCTAATATATCTGGAGCTTCTTCCAATTGCTCACAAATTTCGAATGCAGCTGTTTTCTGGCCCTCGATTCGATATGGGTTTACAGAATTTACTAGTGTAATTGGTTCAGACTCACTAATTTTTCTTACCATTTGTAATGCGTGATCAAAATTTCCATCGATGCTAATGATATGTGCTCCATACATGACAGCTTGCGCAAGTTTACCGTATGCAATTTTGCCATTAGGAATAATAACAAAACATTTCATACCAGCTCTTGCAGCATAAGCAGCAGCGGCAGCAGATGTATTACCTGTCGATGCACAAATAATTGCTGAACTTCCTGCTTCCTTTGCCTTAGCAACTGCCATTACCATCCCACGATCTTTAAATGAACCTGTTGGGTTTAGCCCTTCTAACTTAACATATAATTCAATTCCCCACTCCTCTGATAAGTGAGGTAAAAATAGTAATGGCGTATTCCCTTCATTTAAAGTTAATTTTGGTGTTTCTTCATTTATTGGTAATAAATTTGAATATTTTTCGATTAATCCTTTATACATCAAGATCTTCACCTGCAATTCGATAATAGCTTCGTACTTCATCGACAACATCAGATGTTTCTAAATTTTCCAATACTTTTTTGTATGCTGAATATGACGCATGGTGTGTTACTAAGATGATTTCAGCAAGACCTTTATGCTTTAATGGAACTTGAATAATTTTTTCAAAGCTTATATCAGATTCTGTAAAAATTGAAGTAATTTCAGCGAACGAACCTAATTGATCTTTTACTGTAAAGCGGAAGAAAGATTTAAAATAGATTTCATGATCTTCTTTAATTTCTTTTGGATATTGTGGTAACACAGCACTTGTACCGTTTACACCAAGTCGCATATTTTTCATTACCGCAACTAAGTCTGATACGATTGCAGTTGCAGTTGGTAAACTACCCGCACCTGGTCCATAGAACATTGTTTCTCCTACAGCTTCACCATATACATAAACTGCATTAAATTCATTGCTAACAGATGCTAATGGATGATTATGCGCTATTAAAGTTGGCCCAACACTAACCTCAATTCGATTATCGTTTCTCTTTGCATAACCGATTAATTTCATTGTATAACCAAAGTATTTAGCAAAATCGATGTCTTCTGAAGATACTGAACTAATTCCACGTACTTGCACATCTTCTAGTTCAACATCCATTGAAAAACCTAATTTAGCTAAGATTGTCATTTTTCTCGCAGCATCTAATCCTTCAACATCTGATGTTGGATCTGCTTCTGCAAAGCCGAGTTCCTGTGCTTCTTTTAAGACATCCTCATATGCTTTTCCTTCATTGCTCATCTTTGTAAGTATAAAGTTTGTCGTTCCATTTACAATTCCCATTAATTTAGTTACACGGTCTGCAGCTAAACCATCTACTAGACTACGAATAATAGGGATACCACCAGCAACACTAGCTTCATAGAATAAATCGCATTTATTCTCATTTGCTACACGGAGTAATTCAGTACCATATAAAGCCATTAAATCTTTATTAGCTGTGACTACATGTTTTTTATTACGAAGGGCATGGAGTATGTACTTTCTAGCATCTTCAATTCCACCCATTACCTCTACTACAACATCTACTTCTGCATCATCTAAAATTTCATATGCATCAGTCGTTAATAAATCTTTTTGAATTGAAATTGAGCGTTCCTTTTCAAGGTCCTTAACAAGAATCTTTTTTACTTGAACAGAACAACCGATTTGATGGGCTAATCTGTCCTGATGATCTTCAACAATTTTTACAACACCACTTCCAACAGTTCCAAGTCCTAATAGGCCGATAGATATACAGTCCTTCATATGATCTCCTCCGTTAAAATTTGATAATATTACCATTATGGGAATGTTTTATGAAAATAGCAAACACTTTTTTAAATTTTCCAATTTTTTTTTTAGTAATTGACAAAATTATGAAATTGAAAATATAAAACTATAAATTGTAAGGGGTTTCTTGATAAACGTAATAATTTAACCAATTTGAGAAAAGGAGATTAGCATGACTTCTCCAACGTACAATCGGTTGTTTTTTGGGATTATCATTTCGGAAATAGTTTTTTGGAATAGCAATTTCCGCTCCTCTTTGTACATCTCTTTCATATTCTAATTTTAAAGTATTAATACAATATTCATGATGTCCAGTTGCAAAAATTTGCTTTCCATCCTCACTAGTGACAAGATGGACACCAGCATCATCTGATAGACTTAAAATCTTCAATTCCCCTATTTGATCGATGTCTTCCTTCTTAACCTCCGTGTGTCTTGAATGTGGTACATAATACTCGTCATCAAAGCCACGTACTAGTTTCACAAAGCGATCCTCTACCGAGTGTGCGAAAACACCAAACATTTTTTTATCTAATGTGTATTTAGGTACTCCAAAGTGATGATAGAGACCTGCTTGTGCACCCCAACATATATGCAATGTAGAAGTTACATTTTCTTTTGTGAAATCCATGATTTCTTTAAGTTCCGACCAATATTCAACTTCTTCAAAGTCCAATGTCTCTACTGGAGCACCGGTAATAATAAAGCCATCATATTTTGTATTTTGAATTTGTGTAATTGTTTTATAAAAGCTTGAAACATGCTCTTCTGAAACGTTTTTGGGCTTGTATGATTCAGTACCTATTAAATCGATATCTACTTGTAAAGGTGAATTTGCAATTAAACGTAATAATTGCGTCTCAGTTTCAATTTTAGTTGGCATTAAGTTTAAAATGCCTATTTGAAGCGGTCTTATATCTTGTGATTCCGCTCGCTCTTTCGTCATATAGAATACATTTTCTTTCGTTAGTATTTCCGTTGCAGGTAGATCTTTGTTGATAATTATAGGCATTTTTTCCACTCCTCTTTTTTCTTAAGAAAAAGGTAGTAGATTGATGCATGAACTATTTCTACTACCTATTTGAAATATCTAAACTAAATTTTGGTTTTATTGAATCAATTGAATAATTATTCTCAGATATTAAACTGAAAAATATCTTCCATCTTTATGCGAGAATACCATTGCAGTTACAGATGCTTCTGGTAGCATCATAAATCCTTCTGTCAAATTAATCCCAATTTCATTTGGGTTAATTAACTTAAATAGCTTTTCTTGATCCTCTAGGTTTGGACAAGCAGGGTAACCAAATGAAACCCTAATTCCTTGATATCTTGCTTTAAAACGCTCAGACATTGTGAAATCTGGACGGTCTGGGAATCCCCATTTTTCTCTCATCAGCTTATGAGTTTTTTCGGCTAATCCTTCTGCTAATTCTAAAGCTAATGAGAATAAAACGTGACTCTTTAAATACTCCCCTTCTTGTTTCAATCTTTCGGCGATATTTCTTACTCGTGGACCCGATGTAACAGAGAAGAATCCAACATAATCCATCTCTTCACCAACAGGATTTAAAAAGTCGCTGATACAAAGATTTGGTTCTTTTCTTTGTCTCGGAAATTGAAAACGTTCAATCGGTTTTTTCGTTTCAGAGTCATAGATAATGACATCATTGCCATCACTTTGAGCAGGGAAAAATTGATAGATTACTTGGCAGTCAAAATATTCATTTCCATCTTTTAAGAATTCTTGCACTAACTCATATAACTCTTGGCCACGCTCTTGATTTTCCCATTTACCTTTAACACCTAAGTGATGACCTATAAGCATTTGATAATTAATAAATGGTGCCACTTGAGCTACCGGAATATTTTTTATGACTGTTTTACTTAATGATGAAGGAACTAAGCAATCTGACTTCTGTATTGCTGATCTTGTTGTATTAATTTCAGGAACAGGTAATTCAATAACATTGTCTATTTTTTTAATTGCCTTTTTCTTTTCTTCTAATGCTTTTAATTCATTAGGATTAACAATTTTATTTGCTAAGTCTAAACCAGTCATCGCGTCATTTGAGTAAACAACTAATCCATCGTAAATTGGCTGAATACGGTTTTCAGTAAATTTTCTAGTTAATGCAGCCCCACCTACTAATATTGGTGTGTCAATCCCTGCACTTTTTAAGTCCCCAGCAGTAATAACCATTTGTTGAGCTGACTTTACTAATAAGCCTGATAATCCAATAATGTCTGGTTTGTTTTCACGAATCTTTGTAATTAAATCATCTGGACGAATATTAATACCTAAATTGACAACATCAAATCCGTTATTCGTCAAGATAATATCAACTAGGTTCTTTCCGATATCATGAACATCACCTTTAACTGTAGCTAAAATAACCTTCCCTTTTCTAGAGCTTTCCGTTTTCTCCATAAATTGCTCTAAGAAGTTTACAGATGCTTTCATTACTTCTGCACTTTGTAATACTTCAGCTACGATTAGCTCATTATTATTGAAAAGTCTTCCAACTTCATCCATCCCAGTCATTAGTGGACCATTAATAATATTTAACGGTATGTCACCACGGTCGAGACAAGCTTGAAGATCCTCTATTAATCCTTGCTTTGAACCTTCAATTACACACGCCGCTAATCTTTCTTCAATTGGAAGCTGTTCTTTCGGTTTTTCTTCTTTCTTTACTGAATTTCTAAAATGCTCAACAAATTTATCTAATGTTTCTTGAGACGTATGGAATAATAAATTCTCAGCAAGTTCACGTTCTTCAGTAGGAATTGAAGCGAATCGTTCTAGTTTCTCAGTATTTACAATCGCATAATCAAGACCAGCCTTTGTAGAATGATATAAGAAAACGGCATTTAACACTTCTCGACCAGCATTTGGTAATCCGAATGAAATATTACTTAAACCTAAAATCGTTAAACACTCTGGAAATTCATCTTTAATTAATTTAATTCCATCAACTGTCGCTTTTGCAGAACCGATATATTGCGTATCACCTGTTCCAACAGGGAAAACAAGTGGATCAAATATGATATCTGTCGCACGAATTTTATATTTTTCAGTTAATAGTTGATAACTTCTTTTTGCAATTTCCAATTTTCTTTCTGCTGATACAGCCATTCCATCTTCATCAATCGTACCAACTACAACTGCAGCACCATATTTATGAATGAAAGGTAAAATCTTCTCAAATCGCTCTTCCCCATCTTCAAGATTAATCGAATTAATAATCGCTTTACCTTGAATATAAGTTAGTGCTAATTCAATTACGTTTTCATCAGTTGAATCAATCATGATGGGTACTTTTACTTTGTTAACTAATTGCTTAATGAAATTTTCCATATCTTCAACTTCATCACGATCTGGATCTGCCATACAGACGTCGATGACATGGGCACCTTTTTTCACCTGAGCTCTAGCAATCTCTGAAGCTTCTTCAAATTTTCCGTCTGCAATTAAATTTTTAAATTTACGTGATCCAATAACGTTTGTTCTTTCGCCGACGAAAAGTGGTCTCATACTATCGTCATATCGAAGTGATTCTAAACCACTAACAGCATGATCCTCTCTTTTTTTAGGTTGACGAGGAGTTATTCCATTTACCGCATCTTTCATTGCCCTAATATGTTCAGGAGTTGTTCCACAACAACCACCGATAATATTAATCCAACCTTGTTCAGCAAAATCGCGTACTTTGTGTGCTAAAGATTCTGGTGACTCATGATAATGTCCATCTTCATCTGGTAAACCAGCATTTGGATAACATGAAACAAAAGTCTCAGATAGTTCTGACAATGAACGAACATGATCTCTCATAAACTCAGGTCCTGTTGCACAGTTTAATCCAATTGAAATAGGAGAAATATGTTCAATGGCTAAATAAAAAGCATCAATTGTTTGACCTGCTAATGTTGTCCCCATTGGTTCAATCGTCCCGGAAATCATAACTGGTAATTTTTTATTTAATTCGTTAAATGCATTACTAATCCCAATACAAGCAGCTTTAACATTTCTCATATCTTGACAAGTTTCAACTAATAAAACATCTACACCACCATTTATTAATCCAGTTGCTTGTCGATTATAAGCAGTAATTAATTCATCAAAAGTCACACCACCTGTTACACTAATTGCTTTTGTCGTTGGCCCCATCGCACCTGCAACATATACATCTTTACCGGATGCCACAACAGCTTGCTTTGCAATACTTGCTGCAATTTCATTTAGTTCAATATCTAAATGCTGTAAATTATAATCCGATAAAACAATATTTGTTGCTCCGAATGTATTCGTTTCGATAATGTCAGACCCAGCAAATATATATTCCTCATGAATTTCTTGTATAACATCTGGTCTTGTAACAACTAAATATTCATTACAACCTTCATATTCTTCTCCACCAAAGTCATCTGCTGTTAAATCTCTTTGCTGGATCATCGTTCCCATTGCTCCATCAAGAAGTAATATTTTTTCTTTTAATGCTACGTCTAATGTTTTCATAGTTGAATCTCCTCTTTATTGCTGCTTTTAGTAAATTGAATTAAGTCCTCTGTAATTTCATACTTCAAAAATGGAGTGATAAAATAAATGCCGTTAAATTTATCCTTTACATAATCAATAAGCTCTTTTGCAATTTTTTTACCTTCATCAACTGCTCTCTCAGGTTCAACTGATGAAATTCTGTTTCTTACCTCATCGGATAATGTAATTCCTGGAACTTCATAATGGATAAAATCAGCATTTTTCTTACTAACTAGTGGCATAATCCCAATAAAAATTGGCTGTTTAATATGACGAGTTGATTCATATAACCTATCAATCGTTTCAAAATCATAAATTGGCTGAGTTAAAAAGTAATCCGCTCCCGCCTCAACCTTTTTCTCAAGCCTTTTAATTGCGGCATCAAACTTTCGAACATTCGGGTTAAAAGCAGCAGCGACAGAAAATCTCGTTCCAGTTCCTAAACTTTTACCAGAATATAACCTTCCATCGTTCATTTCCTTAATCATTCGAATAAGTTCAAGTGATGCTACATCATATACTGAAGTTGCACCTGGAAAATCGCCTACTCTTGCTGGATCACCTGTTATTGCAAGAACTTCATTTAAACCTAAAGTTGAAAGTCCCATTAAATGAGATTGAAGTCCAATCATATTACGATCTCTACAAGTTAAATGCGTCAAAACTGGTACATCCAATCTTTGAAGAAGTGATGCCATCGCCACATTCGAAATTCTAGGTGAAGCTAATGGATTATCTGCTAGCGTAATTGCATCAGCCCCTGCGCTATGTAATGCTTTCGCTCCTTCAAAAAACTTTCTTGTTTGTAATGTTTTTGGTGGATCTAGCTCTGCTATAATCGTCGTTCTCTTTTTTGCCTTTTCTGCTAATGTTTCATTCTTTTGTTCTTCTTGCTTAGGGATTGTAATTTTTATTGTTCTGTTTTTTACATCTTTTTTTGTAACAGGCTGTAAAGTATCAATCTTACTTCGTAAAGCAGCGATATGTGCTGGTGTTGTACCACAGCATCCACCGATAAGTCTTACACCTTGTTCAATAAATGGTTTTGCCATATCTTCAAAATATTCTGGATTCGATTTGTATACGTATTTTCCCTCATTGTATAGTGGTAATCCCGAATTAGGAAATGCCGATAAGTAACCATTCGTTGGTAATGAGACAGTATTTAATGACTCCAACATATGAAGTGGTCCTAGATGACAATTGATTCCAACAACATCTGCACCCAAATCGATTAAATTAGGAAGAATTTTTTCGATATATTGACCACTTTGCATGACACCAATTTCTTGTAGTGTTACTTGTGCAATGATCGGTAAATCCGTTCTTCCTCTTAATAGATTTACAGCATCATATAATTCATTTTCATCATAAAATGTTTCAAGCATGATCCCATCTACGCCTTCTTCTAGTAAAGCTGAAGCTTGCTCAAGCAACATCATTTCACGTTCTAAAGCTGTCGTAAAAGTAGAACCTACATATTTCATTCCACCTATACCGCCAATTACTAATGCTCTTCTTTTTGAAGCCGCTCTAGCATTTCTAACAGCCATTTGATTAATTTGCTTAACCAGCTTTTCTAATCCATATTGTCTCAGTTTTCCAGCATTAGCACCGTACGAATTAGTTTGAATCACTTCTGCGCCAGCATCTATATATTGTTCATGTATATGAATGATTCGATCACGCTCTGTAATATTAAGTTCTTCAAAACAGCTGTGAAGTCCGCCAGAATACAAAAGCGTTCCCATTGCACCGTCACCTAAAACAATTCCATCTTTTAACTTTTCTAATAAACCCATTCAATCACTTCCCATTTAGATAAAATAAAAAACGCCATTCCCTCAAAAAAAATGAGAGAATGACGTTTAAGTACAGATTACGCCTTATCTCTCATGTTTTAAACATGCTGGATTTAGCACTTTTTAGCTTTCGCTAAAGTTGCCGGGTTTCAAAGGGCCAGTCCCTCCACCACTCTCGATAAGGATTATTTAGTTATATTTAATATAAAAACAGTTTACTATATTTATATGATTAAGAAAAGACATTTATGGAAAGATTTCCAAAAATAAATATATTTTGTTTACATAATAGTATTATTTAACTATTTTTAAAGTGTGCTAGTGCTAATAGCGGATAAATTTCATTATAGCTATGATAGTGAATATAAAACTGACCAGGTAAACCTAATCCAGTTGGATAAGTTAATGCTTTATTAGTCAATTCACTTTGAGTAGTTAAAAATTTAATCCCTTTTCTAATTACTTCATCTTCCTTATTACGAATTGAAAGTAAAGTATCAACTGCCCATGCTGTTTGGCTAGGTGTACTATATTTTAAAGAAATATATTTATTTTTAACAGCTGAAAGACCCGATTCTCCCCAACCTCCGTCTTCATTTTGAATACTAACTAACCATTTTTCAGCTTTTTTAATCACCTCATGATTTTTAGGAATTCCAACGGCTCTTAAGCCAGTAATCGCTGCCCAAGTTCCATAAATATAACAAATACCCCATCTACCATACCAACTACCATTTGATTTTTGGTTTTTTAAAAGCCAATTAACCGTCTTTTTCACAATCGGATCATCGTTTGAAACCGTCGTATAATTTCCAATAAATTCTAAAATACGTCCAGTTAAATCTGCAGTTGAAGGATCGATAATTGCACCTTTTGCATTTTCAATTGGTAATAATGTTAACCATTTATTTGTTACATTTTTTTCGAAAGCTCCCCAACCACCATCGTCATTTTGAAGTCCAAGTAAAAAATGAACACCCCTTAACCAACTTTCATGTAATGTGGACTGATCCAAAGCACTTCTTGTAATTGCACGTAAAGCTGCTCCAGTATCATCATTATCTGGAATAAACGAATTAACATCAGAAAAGCCCCAACCACCAGGACTTAAATTTTTAGCATGAACCTTCCAGTCACCATTCAAATTCTGTTGTTTTTTACTTAAATAACTAATTGATTTCGCAACAATCGGATCATTTATTTGGTAACCAGCTTCTTGAATTGCATATGACAATAATGCAGTATCCCAAACCTTTGATGGCGAATTTTGAATATGAAGTCCGGCTTCTGTATCGGTTGCATACGAAAGAAGTCCTTGTAGTGCATTTTGAATGACAGATGAAGTAGATTCATAGCCTAAAGCCATTAAAGCATAAATCATATAAAATGTAGAACTAGCATAGCTATAAAAAGTTCCATTTGTTTCGATACGATCCAGAATAAATCTTTCAGCCTTTTCATATCCTTTTTGGTGAAAATAGAGAGGATATGAAGCTAGCTTCTTACCTTCTTCAAGTAAAAATTGATAAAAACTCCCTCGTTCTTCGTAAAACCAATCTACCTCGCTAGTTTCCAGAAGATGATCGATATTTAGATCGTCATCCAATTTCAATTTAAATCGCTTATTTATACAAAGAATCATTGGAACTAAATGAACTCTAGCATAATTACTTAAATCAAATAAACTTAACGGCATTTTATCTGGGAGCAAAAAATAACTCATTGGAAAATAAAATAATTTTGGATATTCAATCAAACCATGAGTAGCCAGAATCATTTTTAACATAAAATGTGTTTTTTTAATACCACCGTTCTCACGAATAAATTTTTCAGCTTTTTTCATACTCGAATGTTCTTTTGAATACTTTTTTGAGATTAATAAAGCTATGTAAGCTTGTACTGTTGCATTTATGTTTCCATCTTTTTCATCTTCGTATAATTTCCAAGCTCCATTCGGATGCTGAAGATTAATGATTCGATCAATAATCCCATTAATTACCTTTTGATTTTTGTATTCAAGATCATTCATTAATAAAATCATAAAACTATCCGTCATTAATGAACCTTCAAAACAATATTCCCAAGAACCATCTTCATCTTGTTTCGCTCTTAGACGTTTGATCCGCTCTTCAATATTTCGTAAAACAATATTTTCGAGGTCCATTTTACCACCTCAGTTCAATTTTTTTCTGGCTGATGGTATTTTTCCATTCTTGTTGAATGCTCAATTTCAATTTCTTCAAGTTCATCAATTTCTTCTGATACTTCGACTTCTATCTTTTTACTAAAATAAACAATTGAAATAATAAATGCTAATAGACTAAAAGGTAAAACAATTATTTTAAATCCGAACCAAGTAAATGAATGTAAAATATGAAAATAGCTACCTAGTAACAAGCAATAAATAAGTAATAACAGATCGATAACAATTACACCGCAAAATGATTTCACTATTTTTATTAAAAAAGGATTCAATTAGATCACACTCCATTATTAATCTATGATTTAAATGTGAAATAATGAATTATTCTGTGTAATTAGTAACTGTTACTTGAAAAAAACAACATTTTCTAGTGGGAATTTCAGGGGAAATAAATAATTTACTTTAAACTTTTTTCTCAAAAATATTTAATATATTGACTAATCTATTAAATGTCTAATCAGAAACTATTAAAAGTGAATATAGTGAGAGTATTGATAGAAAGGAGTGTTTTACAATGGCAGCAGAATTTGAAGATTTCAAAGCTTTAAAAGAAGAAATTCAAGAGGTGCTTGCAGCAGCTAATCCAGATGGTTCAATCAATTTTAATTTTTTCAACATTGAAATTAAAGAGAATCGCATCCAGGTCGAACAAAGAGCTGAAGGCGGAGGACAAATTAATCGAAATGTTGGAATGAACGCAAATCAAGGCGGACAAAATGCTAGAGACAATAGCCAAACAGCAAATGATCGTTCACAATTTGCAGATGGAAATGGTAGAAGCGGTATTGCTGGAAGAGATAACGATGAATTAGGCGGACAGCAAGGAATTAAAATCAGAGACAGCAAAATCAAAAGAAGCAGAATCAGAACAGATTCCGAACACAACGAAGGCGCTGGAACTGAAGAAGCAAACGCTGCACAATTCCAATTGCCAAGATTAAATAGACTTAGTCAAACTGAATAAGTGACTTCCCCACTTATAGACTAATATTTTAAAAGTGTGGACAAGCTATACTAAGATTTAAATAGAAGATGCCTCATCATGATTGAGAATGTTGATATTGAACTCTATAATTTTTTGTTCACTCAATTTCATTTGACTTCTATTACAAGATTGACGACAAATGAGTAGATCGAATAAAAAACCCACGAGGAAAATTCCCTAGTGGGTTTACTTCATTTTTTATAGGCTTTTTAGTCTTAAAACTCTGGTAAATTACTCAAATTATTCTCTGTTATACCATCCGGTTCACTTCTAAGGATGTCACGACCATACTTATGGATTACATCTACATGTGCTAAATTTCCACTTTTTGCTTCCTGCAGAGCTTGAAGATAATCTAGTTCACGATTAAAACTTGTTCTAAAACCAATTAAATCACCATCTTCATTTTTACGAACAGCAACAATATGTTCCTTGTCCTGATTTACTGATTCATCTTCCATCAATTGTTCGTCATCACTTTGATTTTTATACATTTCATATGCTTCTTCAAATCGATCTTGAGTCACTTTTACATCCTCCTTTTATCATTAGTTTTGCCACTTGATAAAGGATGTAAAACTAATTAGTCAAAGATGAAGGATAAAGTGAAATCCCCCTGATTTTCCAGTCTGTACATCTTAATTAAATTCTCTAATTTTAATAGAAGAATTGCATGCTTAGTTGGTTAGAAGCTATTTCGTTTTTTAATTTTTAATCCAAGTTAACATACGTAGGATTAGAAAAGGTTCAAACCAAGTAATCAATAAAAATATGATAAAAAACGACGATACTGCAAAAAACTTTGTGTTGCCTCTTTCTCTTTTGGAAATTGCTATAAAGCTACAGATCGCTCCGAATAATAACAATATAAAACCAATTAAAGCAATAAGTTCGTTGAAGCCTGGAACAACATAAATTATTCCAAACAATACCAATCCAATGATTAATAATATTAGTGAAATTGAACTGAAATTTTTCATTGTTTCACCTCTTCTAATAATTATTATTTTTTATGTTTGCTATTTAATATATTAACATATATTTCCATTTTTCGGTTTCTTTGTTCAGCTAAACTGTCATTATGTTTTTTAAAAAAAGAGCCACACTGGGCTACTCATGATTTTCAACGATAGCATGTTCTCTTCAATTAAATGACTTAACTAATGCATACACAACTAATGAATAAAAGTATTGAACCATATATGTAAAACTTCCTTTAGTTTTTAAAGGACAGTAATATAGAATTAGTAGATTTTAAAAATATAAGTAAAATCGTTACAAATAGAACAAACAAGGTAGTTATATAAGAACCAAGTTATTTTATGATTTCCAGCCTTCCAAATTAGAGAAAGTTTCATAATCGCAACCTGGTATATATTCAAACTCTTTCTTCATTCGCATTTCATATGCAACAGAAGCTAAGGACAGTAACATTTCAAAGGAATAATCTTTTGGCATATTGATCGGATTATTCAATGTATGGTCATAAAACTCTTTTCCTTTAGATATTACAAAGCATCTTTTATACAAAAATAAATCTGGTGAAAAATGCGATGTATCATCTTCACTGTATGAATTTTCGCCTATGTTTTTTGCGTGTTCTTTCGTATCTAGTAAATATAATTTATATGAAAGTGTTTCTTCGAATTGTTTTATATCTTTTACACTCATTTTAGTAAGCACTTCTACGGCTGGTTGAATGATTTCTTCACCATCAATTGAACATTCTACATCCAGAAGTGAAATGATTGACCAAAATGTTTCTTCGTTCATCATTTTTTTAGATTTTTGAGGTTTATTTAGAAATTCTTCTCTTTCTATCTTTTGACTTTCTAGAACTTCTCTTTCAAAATTTTCTCTGTCATGTAACCAGCGCCTTCATAATATACTGGATTAGCAATACTTGGATGCCACTTTCCTCCGTATGATGAACTGACTAATCTTTTTTCATAATCCGAAATAGGAGAATTCCCTATATAAATCATATCTTTGTACATCTTTCCATCTTTCCAAAGTAAAGCTTCTTCATTTTCATATAGAAATCTATTTGATCTCAAAATCTCATTTATTTCTTTGTTTTCTATGGTTGGTAAATTAATGTCAATGTACTTTGAAACAAAAATTAAATATGACTTTTCTATTCTATTTATAACTTTAATCGTTCCATATCTTCCATCTGGTAATTTACATGCATAGATATCTCCAAGTTCAATACCTTTTTTACTCATATTTTTTAGATCCTCCGTCTATTACCGTTTGTTCCTTTTAAAGCCATAATAAAATCCCCCTATAGTAGACTACCTATCCATTTTAACGGATAGGTTTTTTCGCGTGTCTACTATAAGGGGATAATATCATAATTAACAGTCTTTTTCAGTACGCAACTATCAACATTTAAGTTTAAGAGAGCCTAAAATTTCACGGTGGATTTCGTAATATAGCCGGTATACTTATTTGAATACTTTACATAAACATAATCATGTTTCAAGCCATACCCGGAGCTAATAACGTATATCTTCTTACCTTTTGGAATTGATTTTACTACCTTCCCTTTACCATCCGAAAGTGTTCTAAGAGTAGCCGCTGATTTCAAATAATAGTATTTATTAACCACTGTAGCTTTCGGTGTTATCGTAATTGTTACTTCTGGTGAGTAATGAGCATACACTGATAGTTTATCTACGTCAGACGTAGAGAATACAAAATTATAGGATTGTCCAACTACTAAATTCCCTTTATAACTATAAGTGTTTGTTCCTTTATTTAAACCAATTTCTTTTTTATTAGGTAAGATAATTCTTGTAAAACTGTAATCATGATCTACTGGTGGCGTAAATGAAACTGTAACGATCCCATTCGTTTCTTTAATTTTTACATTCGTTACAGGACCTGGTGGTAATGGATTATCCCAAATTAATGTTTTTCCTTTTGAGATGTTTCCATTATAATCTACAGTTTGAAGAATAAACTTTTGTTCCTTAAATACCGTGTCAGGTTTGTATTCATAAAAACCACCGTAATTAGGCCTTCCTGGAATGTAAATCTTTTTCCCATTAGGCAATGTTAGATAAGTTCCAACGTAATCTGCATCTGATGGGGAATCCCAAGAGAAATCCATATACTTATCGCTAGAGTCTGTTCTTGTGGCCATATTGTACATGAGATTTTTTTGTACATATTGGATCCTACCATTTTTAATTTCACCTGGAGGTCTGTTCTCATTCGTTGTTTTAACCGTTTTTTGTGAACAATCTATATATGGGACTACATTTCCTAATTTATCTTTTGGACATAATTTTAACAAATAAGTAGTATTTGCTTCTAAATTATTTGCGGTATAAACACCGCCATTTAATGCACCAGTACCCAAGTTTGTTAACAATTCTCCATTCATATAAATGTCTACAGACTCTAAATCTGGTGTGTATGTTGGGTTTCGCCATGCAAAACGAATAAAATGATTATCAATGACTGGATAATCATCAAAAATAACATTTGGTGGTGGCGTTGTATCTTTTTCAATCGTAATTGTTACAGATTTTTTATCATCAAACCCATTTGCCCAAATCGTATAAGTATATGTAATATCATCTTGCACTGAATTTGAATCTTTATATTCCCCACTACCCCAAACGTCATTATCTAAAATTTCACCGTTACGTTCAATTGTGTAACTATCACTTGCATTCCAATCCCATGTAAGTGTAACAATATGGTCTTTATGTGTAGCATTTAGGTTCGTTACGCTCCCCTTTTCACCAGTTCCCATATCCATTGCAAATACATGTGAAGTAGTAATTAAAAATGACAAGGTGATTAGCGTGATAATGATCCTTTTTAAATCTTTCATTTCTTCCCCTCCCAAAATAAGTATACCACCTCATGTTATATGGGAATATATGTAAAATTACATTTTTGAATAGAATTGCCCTAATCCGAAAGTATGAAATCTAATGTTAAATTAAAAAAGATAATCTATCATTTAAATACATAAGGATTAAAAGTTACCAAAAAATATTAGGTTAATTATCCTTTTCTGCTGCAACTTTCCTGCCATTATGTTGAATAATAATTCTGCATAAACCATATTCAATTATCCATCTAAAAATAAAATAAAGGATGATCGATTAATGATTATCCTCCATTTGTTATCCTACTAATGCATACTTAATAATTACTTATTAGCTAGTAATGTTAATTGAACTATCAATCAATAAAACGAACTAAAAAACACCCTTTAGAGTTTTACCAAATTACCAAATAAAAGTAATTTAATCTCGACTAATGACTTAATACTATCTATTCTATGATTATGTTCTATTTCGTCATAAGACCATGAATCTCTTATAATATGAATTGCTTTCATCCCTGCATCTAAAGCAGGGACAATGTCACTTCTAAGAGAGTTACCGATCATAACTGGATTACTTAATTTTTCATTTAACTCAAGATAGGTACTTTTATCTTTTTTACTTGTTATAAATACGTTATCAAAATGATGTACTAAACCAGTATCCATTACTCGCTTTGATTGTACGTCCTTTTCACCTAAAGTCAATATAGTCATACTTGCTACATCTTTGCGATTTGATAATTCTTCTATTATAAACGTGTCATTTTGCAGTGGAATATTTACTTTAAATATCGTTTTTGCTAATGATTGTAATTGATCATTGACAATACTTGAGATCTCTATATTAAAACGAGTTGCCAATAAATCTAAAGTTGATTCCCATGCATAAGGATATCGTGTTTTACTGAAACCCAATTCTTTTATTAGTTCTAGATCAATTTTATTAAAAACTTCTTTAATGTCATTTATTATTACTTTTTCATCTAGCGCTTGATGTACTAGATTCGAACATAAATCTACATTATGCCGAAATGCGGCTTGGGTTTGAATTAATGTATCGTCTAAATCAAAAACTAAATCATATTTCATAATTAATTTATCTCACTTTCCAACTGAAGCATATAGTTATTAATTTTTACAAACGCCTATGGATTCGGCTTTACTAATTATATATGCTAATTTGCTAAGTGTCCCTAATTTCTTCTTAAAATGATATAAAAGTAAAGGTAAAGTTCGTTTTGTCATTTACTGTAAAAATTTATTTACATTCTTATAGCAAAAAAGAGGAAGATCCATAGATCATCCTCTTTTTTGTACCCCTATTAATGAAGTTTCAGTTACTTAAGATATCATTATCTATAAAAAAAAATAATTTATTTATAAAATAAACAATGATTAACAAAGTAAAATACCTTAAAATTTCTTTAGTTTTCCATTTATCAACAAAATAAACAATGATAAAAACATAGAGAACAGACAGAATTAACATAATGAAATCGGATAAATGAAAAAAGTATTGTAAACATGAAAACACAATGACAATTAAAAATACATGAAGACCCTCGAGATCTTTTTTACATTCTTCTTTGACTTCATTACTCATAGCTTTTCACCTCATTGTAAGAGACCGGTATACTAAAAAATCAGTCATTCATACCATGCATCTCCAGTGAATTCATTCCACTCAACTTTAAAACTTTTCGCTTTAAGTTTAATGCTACAAAAATTATGTGTTTTCCAGTCAGTACCAAAAATTTCATAAATGAAATCTTTTTCAACAAGTTGCTGCTTAACCTCTAAGAATTCCATTCCATCTAAATCGATCAGTTGAACTTCTTTTTCCTGTTCATCATCTAAATAGATAATTGCTTTACTTATTTTTACATTGTAGAAAGTCAGTTTACATTTATCTGTTGATTTTGCTACTTTATAAGGATTTAGAGGATGATCATTAGAGATGTAAATAAACTCAAAATATATAGTAACAATATTATTTTCTATTTTTATTTCTTCAACGATACAATCGTGAAAGTCTAAGTAATCAAAGTAATCGTTTGTTGTTTGATATTTCCATGAGTTCATGATTAATCCACCTTATGTTCTCCGCTATTTGCTTTAGCTGAATAAGAATATTGTAATATAGTATATTTTACGGCTCTATTAAATTAAATTGTTTATTTTCTTATTCAACTAAATACCAAGTTAATTGAATAAAGTTTTGTAACAATTTTACCAATATTTAGGTTATAATTTAAAATATTAAGGTTTGGAGGTATAAATGAGAAAGATTATATTCACAACAATACTAATTATGTTATTTTGTTCTTTGAGTGCTTGTACTAAAATCCAAAAATCAAACAATACTATTTCTGAAGTTAAGTTGACAAAAAGAGAAAACGCAATACTTTCAACAACCTCGGATAAATCTTTTGTTTATGACTTCAATGTTGCAAGTAATTACAAGGAATTATCTGTTTGGATTGAAAAATATGAATTTGGTAAATTAGTTGGAGATAAGATCAATCATATTACTTCTGGGATTAAAGAGGACGGCACAATTATTTTTACGACTTCTAAAACACCAACTAATCAAAATCAATCTTTGTTTAATATAAGTATTAATAGTGATGGTTCAACAAGTGCAAGTAATCAGGTGGAAACGATTTTTAAAGATGGATTAGAAGGTGTTACGAGTATTTCAGGAAGTAACCAAACAGAAAACAACCCTATTCAACATAATATAGTTTTAGCTAGCATTTGTTATAAAAAAGATGGAAGTCGTATGGATTCGCTTACTGATGATTTTTATAGAGATGTTAATAAACATATCGATGAAATAAGAGACTATGATGTTGTCTACTTACTTAGAGCTGATTTTATTAAATAGGCAAAGTGTTACAATAAGCAAAGAAAAGACGGGCTAAAATTAGCTGTTCTTGTTACTACGTTTTCGAACTAACAGATTTAGAATTACATAAGCGTTTAAAGGTTGTCTTATTAGACAACCTTTTTTTAAATTCAAAAAACAACATTTTAATTTAACAGAGCCTATTTTAAAATTAGTCCAAATGATTAAATAAGACTTCACCTATTCTTTCAGGTTTCCAGTATGCTATTTGATTTAATTCTGCTTTATTCAATTCATTCTCACTTTTTAATAAGAGTGGTTCATTTAGTACCTTTCTACTCAGTACTATATAAAATGGACTAAACTCTTCTTTTAAATGAGGAACTTCTATAAAATTAATTTCTCCAAAATTAACAGCTGAAGCAAAGGCTAAAAATGGATAATGAGCATTCAAAAGTATGGAAAAATGTTTATTGGAAATTTTCACTTCCATTGAATAATAATTTGAAGCTATCTGTGGTTCTTGAAAGTTCAAAATAGTTCCTTTATTTTGGTTTATAATACTGAAACACAATCTTTTAAATTGTTTACTATCAGTTTTAGGAGGTTTATCTTGTTTTTCATAGAATCCAGTAATACCATTAAGAAGTATCATTGTTACCCCCTTATATAATTACATATAGCCAAATATAAATGTTTCTCTTAAACAAGGTCATTCTTCATTCAAATGATAAGTCACCTGTACAACACCAGAGGAAAAAGTACTAGTATTCATCATAATTAAATTCTTTCTCTGTTTAATGTCAACAAACAAAGGCTTTCCCTCACCCAATATTACGGGATGAATTGATAATCTAAGTTCATCTACTAGACCTAAATTTATAAATGATGTAATAAGGCTTGATCCTCCATACAACCAGATATCTTTGCCGGGATTTTCCTTCAATTTTTTTACTTCTTCAATTATATTTTCATTTATAAATGTTGCATTATTTTCATCTTTTGTTTGAGTTCTGGAAAATACATATTTTTTCTTACTATGTACTAAATCCCACATTTCTTTATCAGATTCAGCGTCATCTATATTGGGAATATAATTCCCCCACAAATCATAGCTTTTTCGACCATATAAAATCGTATCAATTTGATTCAAGAAATTTGTGAATTCCATTTCGGGATCCATTATGCACCAATCAACTTCACCGTTTTTCCCTTCTATAAAACCATCTAAAGTAACCGCTAGATCTAAAATTATTTTTCTCTGTTTTATGTTATTTGACAAAATTGTTCCTCCTTCATTCGTTCTTGTAGCTCACACTTATAACGAAATCGAATATTTGTTCTTATTTTAATTATAACAAGCTGGCTTGGTGCTATCAAATATGTATTTAATGGTTTAAAAGAACTAAAAACATCGTGATTTTACTATTTTAGATCGTGAATTCTAGGTTTATTTGCACTTTGGTTAATTTTATTTGCATTCTTGAAATTTTTATTTGCAGCTATCACAATTTTAATTGCAGTTTTGTCATTTTTAATTGCACTTTTTCCTATTTTAATTGCAGTTTCTTTATTTTTATTTGCACCTCACCTTTATTCACACCCCTACCCATAAAAAGCAAAAAACTCGCAAACAACTTAGTTTACGAGTTTTACATTTTACTTATTTAATAGCTTAACCTTCTCAACAAGAAAGTTTAAGATAACATGTGCTGCGATTCTGCTTGTCATGTCACGGAAGTCAATTGTTGGGTCAAGTTCAACAATATCCATTCCACAAACTTTTGGGTGTGATGCTAGATAACAGATGCCATCTAATAGCGTTTGACTGTCCATTCCTCCAGGCCCAATCGCTGGGCAACCAGGAGCAAATGCTTGGTCTAGTACATCCATATCAAGGCTAATGTAAATTGCATCTACTTTGTCTACTAAATGGTTGATACTCTCTTTAATAATTTTTGAGATTCCTAATTCACGAACATCGCGCATTGAATAGATTGTTACTCCGTTATTAACACCGAATTCAGTGTATGGAGCACTATTTGAAAAATTTCTAATTCCAATTTGAACTAAGTGTTCACCTTTTAGAATGCCTTCATCAATTAAGCTACGGAAAGGTGTACCGTTTGAACGTCCACCATCTTCAGTGTTTCTTAGGTCATGATGAGCATCAAATTGGATTACGCCTACTGTTCCTCGTTCTTGTGCAAAAGCTGAAATGCTTGGAAAACTAATTCCGTGATCCCCACCTAAAATGATTGGCATCGTTTCTTTATATTGACCTAGCAATTCAGAGATTGTCGATCTAATACGATTTCTAGACTCTTCAAAATCAGTCACATGCATCGTAATATCGCCAAAATCAGTAACTTTGTAATCTTTTAAATCAATTTGGTCTTCAATATGATAAGTACTGTAGCTACTTAACATTTTTCGAATTGAAGCAGGTGCAAAGCTTGCGCCTGAATGACTAATTGATGTTTTAGATAATGGTACACCAATTATTGAGAAATTTGATGCTTCTGTTCCATTCCATGCAGAGATGATTTCGTTGGCTTTTGTGACTTTTGAATCAATGAAAATGGCATCTCCTGCTTTTTTAAGATGTGATAGCGACATCGTGTTCACCCCTACTTACTACTAATTTACCATTCTTAAATACTGATTCTACATGATTTACACCAAAATGGTAAGGTACATAAGTATAGTTTGGTACATTCCAAATAACGACATCTGCCCTACGACCAATTTTAAGTTTACCAGCTTGGTCCCCACGATTAATCGCGTATGATGAGTTAATCGTAACGGCATTCCAAATTTCTTCAGGCGTCATTTTTAATTTAAGCATTGCGATTGTCATGATTAATTGTAAATTTTCAGTTGGGCAGCTTCCTGGATTGAAATCAGTTGCTAATGAAACTGCTACGTTATGTTCAATCATCGCTCTTGCAGGTGCAAATTCAGGTTTATTTAAATAGAAAGTAGTTCCCGGTAAAATGACACCGATTGTATTGCTCTTACCAAGCATTTCAACGCCTTGTTCAGAAGCTCCACATAGATGATCAGCAGAAATAGCACCAATTTCAGCTGCCATTTCAGTGCCACCTAGAGGATCTATTTCATCGGCATGAATTTTAACATTAAAGCCTTGTTCTTTTGCTTTTAATAAAAATTCTCTTGATTGTTCAACTGAAAATACACCTGTTTCAGCGAATACATCTACAAATTCAGCAAGTTCTTCTTCTTTAATAACATCTAATAAAGAAAGCATTTTTTCTAAGAAAGCTTCTTCATTTCCTTTATACTCCTTTGGTACTGCATGCGCACCTAAGAAAGTTGAAACTAAATCAATATCATGCTCCGCTTGTAATTCCTTAGCAACTCGGAGTTGTTTTAATTCAGTTTCTTCATCAAGTCCATAACCACTTTTTGCTTCAACTGTTGTTACACCAAATGAAAGCATTCTGTTTAAGTGATGAATCGTTTTCTTTTTCAAATCGTCATGAGATGCTAATTTAGTTTGACTTACAGTAGAATGGATTCCGCCACCCATTTCTAATATTTCTAAATATGAAGCACCTTGTAATTTCAAACTAACTTCATGCTCACGTGATCCTCCAAAGACCACGTGAGTATGAGGGTCAACTAATCCTGGCGTGACTAGTTTTCCCTGGCAATCAATTACTTCTTTTGCATCAATTTTTTGTTCGTTCATTTGTCCGATATAAATAATTTGCCCATCTTTCCATGCGATTTCCGCATTTTCTAGAACAGGTAGATTACTCATGTCTTTTCCATGAATTGGACCATCACCATGATCCATAGTTAATAATTGACCAATATTTGTTAATAGAATATCTGCTTTCAATTCAAACACCTACTTCATCATTGGGATGTTTACGCCTTTTGCTTTCGCAGTTTCAACAGCTAAATCATAACCTGCATCAACGTGACGAACTACACCCATTCCTGGATCTGAAGTTAATACTCTTTCGATACGTTTTGCAGCTGCATCAGTACCGTCAGCAACGATTACCATACCAGCATGTAAAGAGTAACCCATACCTACTCCACCACCGTGGTGTACACTTACCCAGCTTGCGCCGTTTACACCATTAATAAGTGCATTTAGGATTGGCCAGTCAGCAACTGCATCACTACCATCTTTCATGCTTTCTGTTTCACGATTTGGAGATGCTACTGATCCACAATCTAAGTGGTCACGACCGATTACGATTGGAGCTTTTAATTCGCCATTTTTAACCATTTCGTTAATGATTTTACCGAATTTAGCACGCTCACCATAGCCTAACCAGCAAATACGTGATGGTAAACCTTGGAATGCAACCTTTTCACGAGCCATACGAATCCAATTACATAAATGCTCGTTATCAGCAAATTCACGTAAAATTACTTCGTCTGTTTTGTAAATATCTTCTGGATCACCAGAAAGTGCTACCCAACGGAAAGGACCTTTCCCTTCACAGAATAATGGACGAATAAATGCAGGTACGAAACCAGGGAAATCAAATGCATTTTTAACGCCTTCATCTAACGCAACTTGACGAATATTATTACCGTAATCAAATGCGATTGCACCACGTTGTTGCATTGCTAAAATTGCTTCAACATGAACTGCCATACTATGTTTTGCACGTTTAATGACTTCATCTGGATTTTGGACACGAAGTTTCTTTCCTTCTTCCATTGTCATTCCGATTGGTAAATAACCATTTAATGGATCATGTGCTGAAGTTTGGTCAGTAATTAAATCTGGTACAAAATTACGTTCAACTAATTGAGGTAAAATTTCAGCAGCATTACCTACTAAACCGATTGCTAAAGCTCTTCCTTCGTTTTTAGCTTCAGTAGCAAGTTGTAATGCTTCCTCTAAATCGTGAGTTAAAACGTCACAATATCTAGTGTCGATACGTCGTTGAATTCTAGTTTCATCTACATCGATACCGATTACAACTCCACCATTCATCGTTACAGCTAGCGGTTGAGCTCCACCCATACCGCCAAGACCTGCAGTAATTGTAATTGTACCTTTTAAGCTTCCACCGAAATGTTGTTTAGCAGCTTCTCCAAAAGTTTCATAAGTACCTTGTAAAATCCCTTGAGTACCGATGTAAATCCAGCTACCAGCAGTCATTTGACCGTACATCATTAAGCCTTTTTCATCTAATTCACGGAAGTGTTCCCAAGTTGCCCATTTAGGAACTAAGTTAGAGTTTGCTAATAATACTCGTGGTGCATCTTCGTGTGATTTAAAAACTGCAACTGGTTTACCTGATTGAACTAATAAAGTTTCATCGCTCTCTAATTTCTTTAGTGATTCAATAATTGCATCAAAGCTTTCCCAGTTTCTAGCAGCTTTACCGATTCCACCATATACGACTAAATCTTCTGGTCTTTCTGCTACTTCTTCGTCTAAGTTGTTTAATAACATACGAAGTGCTGCTTCTTGAATCCAACCTTTAGTGTTTAATTCAGTACCTCTTGGCGCTTTTAAAGATCCTTTTGTAATTTCCATTTTAATTCCACCTCTTCTTATATTTGTGTTTGTTTTGTATAGTTTCGTGCTAAGAAATTTTCTTTTAAATAAGTTGTTAATTTTTCAATGTCTTTTGAGAATACGCGATCTCTAGTAATTGATGGAACAGTTTTACGAGCATCTTCCATAAATTTTCTAGTTGTCTCAGACATTTTGTCAATTCCTTTATATTCAACACCTTGCATTGCACAAATACATTCGATTGCTAAAACTCTTCTAGCGTTTTGTAAAATTTGGTAAGCATGACGTGCACCGATTGTACCCATACTTACATGATCTTCTTGATTTGCAGAAGAAGGAATTGAGTCAACACTTGCTGGATGTGCTAAAGTTTTATTTTCAGAAACTAAAGCAGCAGCCACGTATTGCATAATCATTGCACCAGATTGTAATCCTGGTTCTGGACTTAAAAATGGTGGTAAATCATTTAATTGTGGGTTTACTAAACGCTCAATTCGTCTTTCTGAAATATTCGCTAACTCGGCAACACCTAATTTAAAGAAGTCCATTGCAAATGCGATTGGTTGACCATGGAAATTCCCACCAGAAAATACATCATCACCGAATAATAATGGATTATCAGTCGCAGCATTCATTTCGATTTCTAATTTCTCTTTTGCATAGTTCAGAACTTGCCAACTTGCTCCGTGAACTTGAGGGATACATCTTAATGTATAAGCGTCTTGAACTCGGATTTCACCTTGTCTAGTCGTTAATTGGCTTGTTGCTAAAATATTGCGGTAACGTTCTGCTACTTCAATTTGTTCTTTATATCCACGAGCAATATGAATTCTTTCATCAAAAACATCTGTAATACCATTTAATGCTTCAAATGTAATAGAAGAAATTAATTCACTTTGATAAGCTAATTCTTCACCTTCAAGATAAGTAAGAACGCCCATTGCTGTCATTGCTTGCGTACCATTAATTAAAGCTAAACCTTCTTTAGCTTCTAGCGTAATTGGTAAAATTCCTTCTTTTGCTAAAGCTTCTGCTGTTTCCATACGTTTTCCTTTATAGAAAACTTCACCTTCTCCAAGTAAAACTAAAGCTAAGTGAGATAAAGGAGCTAAGTCTCCGCTTGCACCTAATGATCCTTGAGATGGGATCACTGGATGAATTTGAGCATTAATTAATGAAAGTAATTTTTCAACTACTACTAAACGCACACCAGAGTGACCTTTTAACATTGTATTTGCACGAAGTACTAACATCGCTCTTGAAACTAATTCAGGGAACGGTTCACCAACACCACATGCATGAGAAGCGATTAAGTTATATTGAAGTGTTGAAACATTTTCTTTTTCAATTAATACATCACTAAATTTTCCGAAACCTGTTGTGATACCATATACGACTTTGCCATTATTTACGATTTCTTCTACCTTTTCTCTACAAGCTTTTACCGCAACTAAGCTCTCTTCTCCTGCTTTTACATATGCCTTATCGAATAAAATACTTTTCATTTGTTCCATTGTTAAGCTATTACCAGTTAAAGTTACCATTAAAAAACACCTCCGAATTTTGTCAAAAAAAACACAGAAAGAGGCTATGAGACGTAAATAGTAACTTACGAATCATAGCCCCCTATCATCTAATAAACTATGGGCGATTATATGTGATTAATGCCGAGTCCTGCTGATTCATGCTCCGATCCTTTAATTGGAGCACCAATCGTACCGTATAGTGCAACTGCTATCCAGTCACCCTCGTTCACGTTTTTATAAGGCTTTCCTCTAACAACAGCAAATCTAAGTCCTACTGTTCTAAGAACATCACCTAATTGAACATGACCTCTTGTTACGCCTTGAATTGCTTCAAGTGTTGCATGATATAATGAATGAACTTCTCTATATAGAGCTCCATTAATTACACCATTTTGTTTGGCAGCGGTTTCAATCGCGGCAACGACCTTTTGAGCATCCATTGTACCGACCTTACCTACACACCATACAACGTTTTCATTTTTCATTAATTCTTCTTCTTGATCGGTCAAAGCAAGCATCATAGCTGTTCGACCAATTCGTTGACTTTGCTCTGCCATATCGCTAATACCTCTTACTTACTTTCTCTAATAAACTAGTATCTGATTACATTATATGCCAACAATTAGTAAACTTCAATATATTCAGATTATTATTTTTAAAAAATATTTTTTTATTGAAACTTATGTAAATATTCAAATTATTTACCAATGATTTATTATTTAAGAAAACTTGTCTATTTGTCTACTTGTCATAATAAAAATAACTTGGTTGAATAACAAAAAAGGGATCATTCGCCGTTTGTTAAGATTTTTTTCTTAACACTAGCTGCCAAGTAACACCAAAACAATCAGTCACCCATGTAACCTTACTAAAATCATTCATTTCTACTGGCCCCATTAGTACTTTCCCATCACTCTTCAAGCCACCAAAAATTAAATCAAACTCCGCATCATCTTTGCATTCTAAATAAAAGGAAACAGCCCAAGTAAATTCAGGACAATGTTCTTTTTCCATATCCAAAACCATAAAAGACTGTCCTAAAATTTCAATGATACCATTCATAATTTTCCCTTCTACACCTCGGTCATCTTTCGTAAATCTTCGAAGAGAAACGAGTTTTGAATTCGGAAAAGTACGAACATAATAATTCATCGCTTCCTCCGCATTGCCGCTAAACGTTAGAAATGGAGTAATTCTTTGCCCTGATACAACCGGTATTACAGGCTCTTGTGTCATCTCTATAAAACCCTCCAAACAAATTTAAATTACCTAATTATAGAACTTTAAACAAACCAGTTCGAAATATCTATTTCAACTAAAGATTTAGCCCTAAAAAAATTGTGAATAGATATAGATTGTACCATATTTTTACATATCAAAAAACTTTGCAGTTAATTGAAATAAAACCGACGTTAATAAAGAATGAAAAAACTAGATTTAACGATCAACCTTTGGACTTTCTTCCATAAACAGTTTTTATGCAAGGTTTGTTAGTTCACAATTCAATAATTTCCTAATCTTAACAATTTTCTTCTTTTGTTAATTTTTTAATTATATAATTAGATTAAAAATAAATAAAAGGAGGTTTATATGAAAAAATTTTTTGGAAGATTTTTTAAAAAGAATTTAAAAAATGATAATGCATACTATAAAGATCTTTCTATTCAGTTTAATATAAACGACTTAAAGGTAAATTCTAACTTCGCTGATTTAACATTAGTTTCTAGACTAGAAAACGCATGGAAAATGGATTTCCTAGCTAATGTTAAAGAAAGAGTTATTGAAAAAGAAGGTTGGAGCAGCGAAAAGTATTCCTTTATTGAAAGGGAATTAAAGCGCTTTTTCTTAATGGCAGCAATTTTTGAAAACATTCAAATGTATAGTCAAGAAGTTGATAAAATCTGGCACGAAATGATTTTATTTACGAAAAGTTATCCTAATTTTTGCAAGACTTTTTGTGGTGAAATGATACACCATGAACCAAATGTTCATAAGGATGATGTAACGATAACCGATCGAAGCGATGCTAGGGCTGTTTTCAATTTGTTATATAATACTTTGTTTGAAACGACATCTGTAAATACCTATATGTTAGGAAATTTATTTGTTAATTATAAAAATACTAAAGTTCAAGAATATTTATCGAGCAAAACAATTCAAACAAAAAGTTTCGTTTCACATTTAAACTCACAAACTAAAAATAATTTTTTAAACGAGTTTGCTAGAATTCAAAAAAATTTAGTAGAAAAAGAAAATGAAGAAGCAAGAACTAAACACCTATCACAAAAATCGTTCCCAAGCTCGACTAATCGTTCATCTACTAGCAAAAAATCAGATGATGGTCATATTAATTCTGCATTTTTAGCTACAAATACTTTTTTTGCTTTAAATGAAAGTACAAATGATGGTTCAAACAATAGTGATAGTCAACATCATAACACGCACTCTTCATGCTCAAGTTCATCACATTCTTCATGTTCTAGTAGTTCTCATTCTTCGTGTTCTAGTTCGAGTTGCTCAAGTTCAGGTTGTTCAAGTTGATCTATGAATATTGTCATTCATGTATAATTACATTAACTCAACCTTTAGGTTGGGTTAAATTGTCTTAATTTTAGAAAATTTGACTTCTCCTATGATTAATTCAACCATTTTTCGTTTCCCCAAAAGGTAAAATGATATAACTAATTGTTAGCACTAGAATAATGATTGCTAACCAAAAATTATGTGACGATTCTCCATTATTTACAATAATAAAACGAATTGTAGCTGTAATCCCTATATATAGAAGATAGCGTATAGGAAAATGATAATTTTCTTTGAAATATTGAACAATAATTGATATAAATCCAAAATATAAGAAAAATATTAAAACTTTTCCAAAAATCTGATGAACATTTTTATTTTCCAATAAAATATCATTAAAAATATAATAAAGTTCTCTGAAAAGGAAGTAAGCAAGAATTAGGCTCAGTAATAATAATGATATATTTAATAAGGTTTGATAAAGCTTGATCAACAATTTACGATTTTTAAACCAACTCATTCCAATCATTTGTCTCCCCCAGTTTTTTATTTATGAAAAACACTTATCATTTTTGCTTCTTCTATATAATATTTCGATCGAACACAAAAACCGAAATCCCTATATTTTCTTCAACTTTCATATCTGAAAATAGATGGACTAATTTTGCGCCAACAAGTTCTTCTAAACCTTTTGGTGGGTTATTTAAATATAAATCTTGAATCATTTTTGTTCGTGCAGTATGAACCATTTCTGCCCCGTTCATTGTTCCAGAAATAAATTTTTCAGTTGGAGTCAAATTACCATATAATGTTGAAATGGCCATGTTTTCAACAAACACCGTATGAATCCGCTCTGGACCTTTTCCAAACAAATCTTTCCGAAGTTTTCTCATCAGATCATTAAATTCATGTATTTTTTTTGACATTACTTATTCGCCTCAATTTCCATTTTTTTTAAATGTTATAGCTTATCTTTACACAGAATTCTTTAACCTATTTACTAAAGACGAGGAATATCATCTTAGTTTCTATTACATTTTTCAAAATCACTTCACTTCCCACTTTTTTCAAAAAAAAATTCCACCAGGATGACAATTAGCCGATTCATAGGCTTACTGTCTTCTTGGTGGAATAGTTAATTAGCAAAAAAATTTACTAAAATACCAATCCAATTTAAGTTAAATGAATTTAATAGATCCATAACAAATACATTATCATGTTTCCATATCATCCGGATTTATTATATCTCTATATTTTTAAATTAACAATCATAATGTTAATTTTATATATTTCTAAATATTGATGATTTTCCTGAGATTTTATAACGTTAACCACATTTCCATTGCCAATTCTAAGTCTTTACTTAATTCAATTTTCCTACAATATAAATCATTGAGCTTATTATAATCTTGCTCACTATTCATCGCTAGATCAATCTCACTTAATTCTTTTTCAAATCTTTCAATTTTTACTAGTTCTTCAGCTTTAATTTTCTCTTGTTTATGATCTTCTTTATTATTAACTTTTTTTCGAATGCCTTTTTTTTCAACCGGTTCTTTCGTTACTTTAAAACTAATTTTTTCTTTTATTCTTTTATAATCATCATAGTTACCAAGATAGCTTTTTAATTCAAACTCCTCAATTGCGATCACTCTTTGGCTCATTTTATTAATAAAATATCTGTCATGTGAAATAAAGAAAATTGTCCCTTTAAATTCATCAAGTGCTTCTTCAAGCGTTTCGATTGAATCAATATCAAGATGATTTGTTGGTTCATCAAGGATTAACAAATTGATATCTTTGAATAATAACATACCTAATTTCAGCCTAATTCTCTCTCCACCTGACAAGAATTTAACTTTTTTAAAAACACTTTGTTTATAAAACATAAATTTTGAAAGATATTCCCTTGCTTTCCCTTCAGGTATTGAGATATCCTCTCTAAAACATTCAAGTACTGTCATTTCTTCGTTATTAAAACTTATTTTCTGAGGTAAATATGCAGTTAGCACATTTGCTCCAAGTTGTACCACACCATTATCTGATTTTTCTTCACCTAAAAGCATCTTTAAGAAAGTAGTTTTTCCGCTTCCGTTAGGACCGACAAGCCCAACTCTTTCCCCATAATTAATCAATAAATTCGTATCTTTGAATAGTACTTTTTCTTCATAAGATTTCGAAAGTCCAATTGCTTTAATTGTGTCATTTCCTGATCGTTTGGATCCTTTTAAATCTAATTTCATATTTTCTTTTTCAAAAACAGGTTTTTCAATTCTATTCAGTTTATCAAGTTTTTTCTGAATACTCGCAGCTCTTTTAAAAAATTTGTTATTATCAGCACGCATCGCCCAATCTCTTAAATTGGTTACGGTATTTTCCATCGCTTTTATCTTTTTTTGTTGTTCTTTAAAATGCTCAAATTGAATCTGTATGTTTTTTTCTTTTTGCTCAACAAAAGATGAATAGTTGCCCTTATACGTAATTGCTTCCATATCTTCCACTTCTACAATTTTTGTTACGACATTATCTAAAAAGTATCGATCATGCGAAACAATCAATACAATTCCTTTATAATTTTTAAGAAAGTCTTCTAACCATTCTACTGAGTCCATATCTAGATGATTTGTAGGTTCATCAAGTAATAGTATATCTGGGCTATTGATTAAAAGTTTACCAAGTAATACAGTCGTTTTTTCTCCACCACTTAATAAATCAAAATCTCTGTTTAAAAAACTTTCTTCAAATTTTAGTCCTGTACATACCTTTCCTAACTTTTCTTCCCGTTGATATCCGCCATTTACTTCAAATAATTGGACTAAATCACTATACCTTTTCATAGCTCTTTCTAGTGCATTATTTTCTAAACCTTTCATTTGATCTTCTAACTCACGCATTTGATTTTCTATTTGAACAATTTCATCAAAAGCCATATTTAAAACATCAATTACTTTTAAGCCTTTATGATAGACTGGCGTTTGTTCCAAATATGCAGTAGTGAGTCCTTTAGGTACGAAATTAATTAATCCTTCATCATAACCATAGCTTGAGGTTTGAGGATAACCTGGGTAATAATTCATCGGCACAATTCCTGCTATTATCTTAAGAATGGTACTTTTACCACTCCCATTGATTCCAATAATACCGACTTTATCACCCTTATAAGCTTCGACTAATTTTATTTTTAAGTTTGTAAGTTTTACAAAAACCAAATAAAAAAGACTATAAGAAGAAAGTATCTTCTCACAGTCTAATAAACTTGGTGATTTATCATTTATCTAGAGCTATATAAGCATACAATTCTTATATAACCCCCATCCGTTATAAACGATGGAATACTCCAAAAGCTCCTTAGTATTCAATAAAAATAATCATCTCGTTATCAGTAAAGTAAGTTACCTTCTAATTTACCTTTTTCCATAAGAGCATAACAAATAAGCCTATTCATTAGGCGTTTTTCAACTCATTTGGAAAACATATTAATTTAAATTAAATTAATATCAGCAATTAGTTGGCATCATAAACTTACTTTCCTCCTTCGAAATTTTCTATATTATCCCATTTTTCCGTTTTTTTGTAAATGGTTACATTAAATTTATTAATTATTTTAATTTATCGAACACATTATATTTAAGCTTGCCATGTATTTATACTTTTACTTCCAATCAATATTTTATACATTTAATAACTTACATAATTAAACATTGCCTGCACTGAAGCAGTTATTTTAATTTGACCCTCTTGAATTGGCGTAGTTGGACCGCTGAATGCTGCTGCAGTCATTGTTAATGAAGACATCGGACGTACAACTTGAATTCCTTCTTCAGCCAACCAAATCGGTATGTTATTAATCGATAACCCTAGGGATTTCGCGATGTTTTCTGCATTCATTTTTGCATTTAAAGTGGCCTTTTGTAGTGCTTCTCCATAATATGGTTCGGGATTTGATACTTCGAATGTAAGATTTCGAACTTCATTTGCTCCATTTTCAACTGCAACGTCAATCACTTTCCCAACATTTGCAAGATCCTTCACGATTACTTTGAACATATGACTCACCCGATACCCCTTAAAAATTTGCTGTGAATCTTGGTAATCAACGATTCGATCAATTGTATATGAATTCGTTTCAATTTCGTCTTGTTTAATTCCTATTCCTTTTAATGCTTCTATTATTTTATTCGAAATGATTGCATTCTCTGTTTGAGCCGTTTGTACTTTCATATTTTCTACTACTGATCCTAATAGTACAAACGACTGGTCGGGCTTTACTGATACTTCACCTTTTCCTGTTGCTTTAATCGTATAATTAGTATTCAAATTGCCTGATCGGATAGCACTTTGATATTGAGGGGTTGAATAATCATATCGCATGCCTGCTAAGTTATAATGATTTAATGGATAAATCTTCCTCACATCCTTTTAAGATGAAATATTGTATTTGTGCCCATTTATTTTATGTATGGAAGGCTTTTTCTGTGATTAGTTCGACTTATTGTTATGAGGATCTAATCAAAAAAGCTTGTAAACAACGGGAAAATCCCACTGTCTACAAGCTTTTGCAATTTAAATTTACTCAATAATAAACGTTGATGCTTTCTCATCATTTATTATTGATTCATCTTCAACCAAGATATCTTCATCGTCTTTTTGTTTCCCAATCTCTATTGGTACTTCATATTCTGGTACACTGCCATTGTAATATGTAGAATTGTTTTCCATTTGAATTCCCCTTTTTAAATGATAGATTGGAAGCGTCTTAATTATGTGAAAATCAATCCACATTTTAATTAAACAAGATAATACCTTTCAATACTATTGGGGGAATTTTAACAATTTCATCTTAAAAAGAATGTTAAAAATACCAATTATTTGTTAATTACAGGTTGGAATACCTTCTAAATCCAGTAATTTAAATATTAATTGTATTGGGGGAAATTTAACATTTTTATTGAAAATTATTTATACATAAAAAAAGGAATGGATTTCTCCATCCCTTTTTAAGTTTATTAGAAACTAAACATCGGTTTAAAATCACCTTTATAAGGTTCATGCTCAACAAATACTGTTATATCCTTACCATCTTTGTCTTTGCCTGTTCTTTTGTAAGTAAATTTATTTTTATTAAGCTCAGTCAATTCAAGAACAGCACCATACTTATTTGCTCCAATTGAAACATGTGCTCTAATTTTATTTTCGTGGGCAATATCGAAATATCCATAGTCACCACGACTTTTACCTGTTTCAAGATTGAAAAACTCATATTTATTAGTGTATCCATCAAATTTTGCAAGGCTAATAAAATTCGTATTATATTTCGTTACATCATTCCCTTGTTCATCTAGAACTTTTGTACCATTCCAAAGTGTTCTACCTAAAATTTTATCACCATCAACGTTTTTTACAATCTCGCCTGTTTTAGAATCTAATTTTTTATCAGGATCTGTAAAAGAAAGCTGTTTTTCTTTATAAGGAACATGTTCAACATATACTTCTACATCATTCCCGTTTGCATCTTTCCCCATTCTTTTATAAGTAAATACGTTTTTATTTAGTTTTGTCATATCGACTACAGCTTGGTAATTCATTGATTCAGAAATTAAAATTCGTTTTTTACCATCATTTGTAATAAAGAATGTACCTTTATCCCCACGAGTTTGACCCGTTTTTGCATCAAAAAATTCGTATCTGCCCGTTTTTGCATCATATTTAGCAAGTCCAATAAAATTTGCGTTCTCTTTTGTTAAATCATGATGATTTTTATCATACACTCTTGTACCTTGCCAGTTTGTGCTACTTAAAATATTAGCCATGACCTGGCCTTTTGTTAATTTGTTCTTTACTTTTTTGGGAGCTTTGTATACTCTTTCTTGCTTTTGTTTACCTTGCTCTACTTGTGCGTCAGCAGCTGTATTGCAACCTGTTACTACTAATGTTAATCCGAGTAATATAGATGAAATTGTTTTTGTTTTATTATTCAATTTTAATTGTCTCCTCAATGTTCATTTTATCGTTTTATATATGTTCTCCATTTATTCAAAAACTTACCTTATTTAGCACCTGTTACTTGCAAAATCTCTTCGATTTCTTTAAAACCTCTTTCACGCGCATGCTGTATGGGGCTAACATTTTCACGATCAGACAAATTAACATCTGCTCCGTTCACAATAAGTAATTGTACTGTTTGCTGTTGTTTTTCACTTCCATCGTTCAAAATAATTGCTTCTAAAAGGGCCGTCCATCCTAAATTATTAACATGATTAATATCAATCTCGGTATTCGTAAGAAGTTCATTGACCACATCTACATATCCATGTTCTGAGGCGGGAATCAATGCTGTTCCACCATACCGGTTCGTAATGGCTGGATCAGCACCAGCTTTTATTGTAAGCTTTAGAATATCAATAAAGCCTTCAGCACCAGCATATAAAAAAGGATTGTTTTTCATGTGATCTCGAATATTGACATCTGCGCCTGCATCAATCAGTACTTTTGCAGTTTTGAAATCATTTTGATAAGTTGCAATCATCGTGGCAGTTTGTCCATTAGAATTCTGTGCATTAATATTTGCACCATTCTCAATCAACTTTTTAACGATATCAGTTTCTCCTCGTTTAGCTGCTTGAAATAATTGTTCGTTCACTTTTTCTTCCCCCTTAGCAAATGAGGCACATCCATTTAGCAAAAGTATGCAGCTGGTTATTACTGCAAGTAACTTCCACATAAAATATAACGTCCTCCTTTTCCATTACTAATCACTATGAAAATATCACTTTATTCCTGGGAAATTTCCCTCCAATCTTTCTAATAAGTTAGACCATTGTTGGTATGAAATCTATGTTAATCCTTAAATGAAAACTCCTTCTAAACAAATTATTAAAAAAGTATAAAATTTTTAATAATATTTCTTTATAAATTGGCCATGTTTTTTGAACTAAAAAAAGACTGCCTAATTAGACAGTCATAAGTATTAGCTATTTTCTATTGTTTTGTAAGTTCCTTCAAATGAAATTTGTGATAATTAATCACTTTATTTTTCGTATTTCATATAGTTTATCTCAAAATAAACTATAAGCATTTTATTTTTTTATGTACGCCCATTTGTAGGAGTTTTTCACCCCATACGGATGATTGTAAACATTTTTCACATACGATTTCTCTAAATAAGCCACGCCATTCTGATACATAGGTGAAATAGCTGCATCCTTTCCAAGCAATTGCTCTTCAGCATCTGCTAAAGCCTTCCATCGTTCTTTCGGATCTTGAAGGAGTGTCGTTTTTGCTTTTGTGATCAATTCATCATACTTTGGATTCGAGTACGCTATATTATTATTCGTCACCCATTTATCCAAAAATGTCATCGGATCAGGATAATCCGGTCCCCATCCTGCAAGAGAAATATCGTACTGGAGCTTATCTTCCATCGCAAATTTAGTCTGTGCAGGCTGCATTTTGATGTTCACTGTTAAACCAGGTAGATTTTTTTCAAGTTCATATTTCATATACTGGGAAATTTTCTTATTATTATCGTCCTCTGCAATTAGAAACTCTAAAGCTACACTTTGTTTTCCAAGCTCCTGCTTGGCTTTTTCCCAATATTCCTTTGCCATCGCAATATTTGTTTTATTGAAGTCCCCTGTAGTATCGTTGAAATCCTTTCCATCCGGACCATACGCCAAATGTCTGGCTACAAAATAGTAAGCTGGTGTAGACCCATTATTTAAGAGTACGTCCGTAATCCCTTTTTTGTCGTAGCCCATATCGATCGCTTTACGCGCATTCACATTTTTTAAAATAGGATTTTGGTTATTTAGCTTTAAGTAAATAAGCCTTCCTTCTTGTGCTGTTTTAAATTCTTTATCGTCTTTATACTTGTCCACATATTCGGCTGTAAGACTGACCCTATCAATTGCTCCCGTATCATATAGATTAATAGCTGTGGAGTTATCCTTCGCAATATTAAACTTGATTTCATCCAGCTTTACTTTCTTTTTATCCCAATATTCCGTGTTTTTCTCAAGCTTAAAGCTTTGTTCGTGCTTCCATTCACTCATTTTAAACGGACCGTCATAAACAACTGTGTTCGCTTCCAAACCATATTTCTTGCCCTGCTCCTTTACAACCTTTTCATTAATAGGCATGAAAGGGGCAAGTGTGGTCAAGCTTAGAAAATACGGCACTGGATTATCGAGCTGTACTTCTAACGTATGATCATCGATAGCCTTTATTCCCAATTGATCAACAGGTAGTTGCTTTTCATTTATCTTCTTTGCGTTTTTAACATCATACATTATGTAGGCATATTCTGAAGCTGTTGTCGGATCCAAAGTGCGTTTCCAAGCATATTCAAAATCATGTGCCGTCACTGGATCCCCATTAGACCATTTTGCATCACGCAGTTTAAAAAGATAAGTCTTTCTATCTTTACTCACTGTATAGGATTTTGCAATTCCAGGTACTGGCTGGCTATCTTTTCCTTGTCTGTATAGCCCCTCCATAACATTATTTAGTACACTGAGTGTTGTAGAGTCTTCTACAAGGGATGAGTCCATTGAAGAAAGCTCAGATGTTTCAACTAAACGCAGCACTTGTTTTGTGTGTTGTTTTCCCAAGCCCGCAGCTGTTGATGCCTTTTCTTTTTGGGGGGCACATCCTGGAAGTGTAATGCCCATGATTAGTAGTAAAGCGGTTAAACGTTTAGATCGTTTATTCAATGAAATCCTCCTCAATATTTAACATATATAATAGTTATAATATTCTGTATATTCATCGAATTACCTCTTTAAATGTTCAATTTATCGAACAGAAAAATAATATTAGTAGTTTTTATTCCTTACTTAAAAGATTACATGCTGCATTCAGAAACATGTTAACTCCAATAACAAGGGATTCTTCATCGATTGTAAACCTTGGATGATGGTGTGGAAACGTACTTTCACTATCCACTGATCCTGAACCAATTTTAAAAAAGCAACCGTCCGTTTTTTGTAAAAAAGCAGAAAAGTCTTCCCCTCCCATAGATGGTTTGATATACGAAATAGATTCATTGCCATATTCTTCAATTGCTGTTTGTTCTACTACTTTTGTGACATCATCATGATTAATAACTGGTCTGTACCCATAACGGTAATGACAAGAATAGCTTGCTCCATGGGCCTCGCAAATTCCTTTTACAATTTGTTCTATTCGCACCTCAGCATCATATCGCAATTTTTCGTCAAAGCAACGGACGGTTCCAACAATTTCAGCAATTTCGGGAATGATATTATCAGCCGTTCCTGCGTGAAATTGGGTAACAGACAGAACCCTTTGCGCAAATGCATCAGTTTTCCGCGAAACAATATGCTGTAAATTCGTTATAATTTGCGCCCCAATTGCAATACTGTCCACAGTATCTTCTGGATGCGCGGCATGTCCGCCTTTGCCTTTTATTGTAATATGGAATGCATCAGGGGCTGCCATCATAGGTCCGTAAACGATACCGATTTTGCCTACTTCCAAACCGGACATGAGATGCAAGCCAATCACATAGTCTACTCCATTCATAACTCCCGCTTGCACCATTTCCTCCGCTCCACCCGGATATTGTTCCTCGGCGTGCTGGAACAGGAAACGGATTTCTCCACTAATCTCATTTTTATGCTTTGCCAAGATTTCAGCCGCTCCAAGTAAAATGGCCGTATGCCCGTCATGGCCGCAAGCATGCATCACACCCGGGACTGTTGAAGCGAATTCAAATCTGTTTTCTTCAACAATCGGCAGGGCATCCATATCGGCGCGAATAGCCAGCGTTTTACCAGGCTTTCCACCAACTAGTCTTGCCATCACACTATATTTCGTCGGACGTGAGAGCTCCAGATTTCCAAATGATTGCAATGTATCAAATACAAATTGAGAAGTTTTTTCCTCTTGAAATGAAAGCTCTGGATATTTGTGTAGATGTCTTCTCCACTGCACTAGCTTTTCTTTTGAAATCTCTGCTTTAAATTCTACATTTTCTAAGGATTTCACTTAAACCACTCCCTTGCTAGTATTCAATTGTTAATTTCTCTTTCGTACAAATAATCCCTTCCTAATTTAAGTAAATATATTTTTTAAAAATACAGCCTAAGATGAGGAATTTCCTGCTAGATATAGAATATATAAAGTAAGATATTTTCAAGTGGGAGGGATCATTATGCAAAAACCGAATGCGTTAAAAACAGGAGATTCAGTGATGATAATTGCACCATCAAGTCCACCAAACATTGAAAATGTAATGAAGATGAAGCTAAAAATTGAACAAGCCGGCCTCAATGTCCTTATAGGAAAAGGTGTAACTGAAAAACGAGGCTACCTTGCAGGAAGTGATGCAAATAGAGTATCGGACTTACATGATGCCTTCTCTGACTCTGAAGTAAAGGCGGTACTGTGTGCAACCGGAGGATATGGAAGCGGAAGATTGCTACAAGACATAGACTTCGAGCTCATCAAAAACAATCCGAAAATCTTTTGGGGATACAGTGACATTACTGCTCTGCATATTGCTTTGCAACAAAAAGCAAATCTAGTAACGTTCCATGGGCCTATGATGCAAGAGTGTGGTGTAGATACTGTCCCACCAAAGACATTAGCGTCTTTCAAGCAATTATTAGAACCGCTCAGTCTGACCTTCACCGCTTCTGAAGTAGATACATACCCTGCATTTTCACATTCTGTCACTGCCCCGATGACCGGTGGCAATCTAACAGTTTTAACAAGCACTATCGGTACACCATATGAAGTGGATACAAAAGGAAAGATTTTATTTATTGAAGATATTCAAGAAGAACCCTACCGTATTGATCGCATGATTAATCAATTACGATTAGCAAATAAGCTTCAAGAATGTAAAGGGATTATCTTGGGAAATTTCAATGATTGCGGACCGAAAAAACGCCAAAACTCCCTAACTATAGCGGACATTGTAAATGATCTTATCGTCCCGCTTGGATTGCCTGTTTTAAGCGGATTTCTTATCGGTCATTGTTCACCAAATTATGGTGTTCCCTTTGGAGTCCCTGTCACGATGAACGGTGCCGATCAATCGATTTCATTTGAACCCGGAATTCAAATGAAAGAGTGTCGACCACAAAAGTGAACATTTAATATTCATGTGTTGTACTATTTTTATAGATTGTAAATCCCACCTGCTCACCCAGGTGGGATAACAAAAACAAGCTGAACGATAGGAAAGCACCAGATATCATAATTTACAAAGGACCATCTGAAACTATTTCTAACTACCCATATTAACTAGAATACTTTAAACTTCAAATACTGCTCCTATCGTAAGTATTAACAAGTGTGATAGTTTAAAAATTTCGTTATACATTAAATCGATACCCCGCACCCCAAACTGTTTCCAAAAACTTAGGGTTCGTAGGATCTCTTTCTATCTTTTCACGTAGTCTACTAATATGGACGGTTACAGTTGAAACGTCTGCAGCTGATTCGAGGCCCCAAACTTTTTCATAGAGCTGTTCTTTACTTAAAACTTGGTTTGGGTTCATTACAAAAAATACCATTAAATCAAATTCTTTAGTCGTAAATGGTACTTCTACTTCGTTAATAAAAACTTTACGAGCTGAACGATCGATTGATATTCCATGAACAAAAATTGTTTTTGAAACGGTATTGTTCCCTGCCAGCCTTTCATATCGGGATAAATGTGCCTTTACTCTTGCAACTAGTTCACTTGGGCTAAATGGCTTTGTAATGTAATCGTCCGCACCTAAACCAAGGCCTCTAATTTTATCAATATCCTCTTTTTTAGCAGATACAAATAAAATAGGAATATTTTTTACTGCACGTATTTCTTTACAGATTTCAAAACCATTTTTTCCTGGCAGCATAATATCCAATATAATTAAATCGTAATTACCTTTTAGTGCATGTCGAAGGCCCTCATCGCCAATATGTTGAATATCTACACGAAAATCATTTATTTCTAAATAATCTCTTTGTAATTCTGCAATGCTTATATCATCTTCAATCAGTAATATTTCTTTCAATTTCTCTCACCTTTCTTTAAGGAAAAGAAAATACTTGTCCCTTTATCTATCTCGCTAGCTGCCCAGATTTTCCCTCCATGCTCTTCAACAATTTGTTTTGCAATTGCTAGTCCTAAACCACTACCTCCAGTTTGCGAATTTCTTGATTGTTCTGCACGGTAAAATCGTTCAAAAATAAATGGTAAAGCTGTAGAATCAATACCTTGACCATTATCTGTTACTTCAACAATTACTTCATTTAACTGTTCATTTAATGAAAATGAAATTTTCTTTTCTTCTTTGTTCATATATTTCACACAATTGCTTACTAAGTTTGACAACACTCTTTTTAATTTTTCTCGATCCGCTGTAACATTGATTGATTCATTTGCCTGACTAAATTCTATTTTGATGCCTTGCTGCAGTAAATCCAAATAAATTTCATCTATATAGCTTCCTATATATTTATTCATTTCGATATTTTCAAAGTGAAATGGTTCCTTCTTTAAATCCAATTTAGAAAATAAGAACAATTCATCGATTAATGAATCCATATCCTTTGCTTTAGAGTAAACTGTTGATAAATATTTTTCCATTTTCTCAGGAGTATTAGCTACCCCATCTTTTATCCCTTCCACATATCCAATTATTGAAGTAATCGGTGTTTTCAAATCATGCGAAATATTGGACAATAGCTCTTTACGATTTTCCTCATATTGTATTTGGAGATTGATCGATTCTTTTAATTTGATTCTCATTTCCTCAAAAGCTTTATTTAATACACCGATTTCATCATTTGAACTTGTATCAATTTCAAAATTCAAATCTCCAACTTTAATTTTTTCTGCACCATTTTTAAGTTTTGAGATTGGCTTAATAATACTTCGGGAAACTAAATAGTTTAGCATTCCGATGATTATGATAAATAAAAAAAGCAATAAACCTAGTAAAATTGGAAAAAGATTACGAATAACCTCGGCATATGAACTTGCCTTCTTTAAGACAAAAATACTCCCTTGGCTTTGATTTGGAAAATAAAAATCAAATTTCACATACGTAAAAAACAAATCATTAATTTTAATCGTATCGCGTGTATTAATATTCGTTTCCTCAAACCCAGGTAGCGCTTTTCCCAACACTTTTTTATCTAATGACGGGGAAGCGTACTCAATATGTTTTCCATTTCGAACTACAATAAAAATATTCTTATGCTCTATACTTTTAAGTTCCTTCTTATTAAGTAACTGCTGAGGATTATGTTTAGCAAGTAGCTTCAAATCAAGAAACACACTTTCCTCTACTGTAGTCAAAGGTTTTTGTACATAAGTCTTTTTGTAAAGATTTTCTACTGACTTTACATCTCCTGTTATTGCAAAAATTATTAAAAAACCTGCTGCTAATAATAATGTGATTGAAAAAAGAATCACCCCAATATAAGACAACAGAAACCTCATTTTAATTGACATTTCTTTCACTCGCTCGGTAATAAAATTTTATTTAAATATCTTTATTCTTAGCATGCAATCTACTTTCGTAAACTACACTTCTAAAAATAAAAGATTGTTTTCAATTGAAATTAAGTGAACTATATCATATAAATCTTAAAAAAGTGTAAAATTTGTGTGAAATAAGTCTAAACAACAAATAATTCATAAAATAGTTAGAAAATCATCAAATTATTAGTTTCATTTGTATGTAAGATAGATTGAAAGGAGGTGGATTATGAAAAATCAAAAAGAACGATATGAATCAAATGATCTAAGGATTTATCAAAGATTAAATGATAGGAGCAGGCTTTCTGATGAAGATTTAGCATACTTTTCTTATCTAGAAAAAGGTTTCAAGGGTGAAAAAAAATTTGATGAATGGACTTCAAAACTATCAGATAACTGGCTTTTCCTTAACGATTTATTGTTCGAATGTAACAAATCCGAATTTCAAATTGATTCGATTGGTATAAACGGAGAAACAATCTATTTATTTGAAGTAAAAAATTTTGAAGGAGATTATTATATAGAAGGGGATCAATGGTATAAAACATCAAAAACCGAAATAAAAAATCCTTACGAACAACTTAATAGAACCGAATCCATGTTACGAAAATTACTTAATGAACACAAGATCAATTTCAAAATAAAACCTCATTTAGTTTTTGTAAACTACGATTTTTTTTTATACAATGCCCCTATGAACCTACCCATTATTTTTCCATCACAATTAAATCGCTTAATAAACGAATTAAACCTGCAACGTTTCAAATTAAATGTTAATCATTTTCATCTCGCCGAAGTATTTTTATCACTTCATAAATCAGAGTCTAAGTACAAACAATTTCCAAATTATCAATATGAACAGCTATTAAAAGGCATTATTTGTATTAACTGTAATACGTATATTACTGAAGTTAAAAAAGGGAAACTTGTATGCCAAGCCTGTGGCTATATAGAAGACCTGTCTAATGGAATATTAAGAAGTGTTGAAGAACTTAAATTTCTCTTTCCAAATAGAAAAATAACAACTAATGCGGTTTATGAGTGGTGTGGAATTTATAAATCAAAAAAAGGGATTTGGAAAGTACTTCGTGAAAATTTCACTAAGAATGGACATGGAAAATATAGTTATTTTGATTAGTGACTTTAGCTTGTACTCATTTTTATGAGTGCATTTTTTTATTTTAGCTACTTTTTATCCCTTGATGGGTGGATATTTCTTTATTTTTGTTTAATTTACTAACTCATAGCCCTTTATGAGTTAGTATCTTTGTATTTTTTGCTATTTTACTTACTCTTGAACCCCTTATGAATAACCAAATTTCAACTTTTTGCTATTTTACTTACTCATGAACTCCTTATGAGTAACCACATTTCATCTTTTTGCGTTTTTACTTACTCATGAACTCCTTATGGGTAACCATTTTTCTTATTTTTGCTATTTTACTTACTCATGAACTCCTTATGAGTAACCATTTTTCATTTTTTTGCGTTTTTACTTACTCATGAACTCCTTATGAGTAACCATTTTTCTTATTTTTGCTATTTTACTTTCTTATGAACGCCTTATGAGTAAGCATATTTCTTATTTTTGCTATTTTACTTACTCATGAACTCCTTATGAGTAACCAGATTTCATCTTTTTGCTATTTTATTTACTCATGAACTCCTTATGAGTAACCATTTTTCATCTTTTTGCTATTTTACTTACTCATGAACTCCTTATGAGTAACCACATTTCATCTTTTTGCGTTTTTACTTACTCATGAACTCCTTATGGGTAACCATTTTTCTTATTTTTGCTATTTTACTTACTCATGAACTCCTTATGAGTAACCATTTTTCATTTTTTTGCGTTTTTACTTACTCATGAGCTCCTTATGAGTAATCATTTTTCATCTTTTTGCTATTTTACTTACTCATGTACTCCTTATGAGTACAAAAAAAACCACCAGCATAAAAGCTAGTGGCCAAAATCTACAAAACTTACCCTAATGGTTTAATATAATCATCAATCGTTTTCCCTTTGTATTTTGTAACTGGTTTTATTTTTCCAGATACGTCAGGGTTTTGTATTAGATAGTTTCTCTTAACATAATCAAGATCTTTCGCATCAACTTTTCCATCAAAATTGATATCTGCATTTCGATCATTTGTATTTAGTTTGCTGGTGATATAGACTGCATCTAGTATATCAATGACGTTATCATTGTTGACATCTCCAGCTCTCATCGTAGCATAGTAGAAATACTTTAATTTTCCAGCATCCATTGCATCATATGAATCTACCATTTCATTAACATTTACATGTCTTTCGAAATGACCTGGTATTTTGATAACAATTTCGTAAGATTGATCTAGTAATGGTAGATTAGGTACTGAGAATCTAGCAGCACTGTTGATGGTTGCATCATAACGTTTCCCATCAGTTCCACCAATTACATACACTTCTGCTCCTACTTTTGAATAATCCTTTTTAGGATCTAACCAAATCGAATTACTAGGTACAAATCCATCTGGTAGGAATCCGCCTTCAAGAATTGAATAAGATGGAATGATATTAACTCCTTGTCCAAATTTATTGTTTATTGTCATTTGTGGTTGACCTAAAATATTCGCTTTAGCAGTTTGGAATCCTAATTGTTGAACCCATTTTGTATATACGCTTGGTTTATCTTTAACTTTTAACGTAATCGTAGCTACTGGCATATTTGCATTGATTCCAGTTGTAGGAGTAGGTCCATCTAAACTTGTCGTTAATTTTATCCAATTGTTTGATGTATCTGTTTTTTGATCTTGAGCTGTAAGGTTTGCAGTTAACCCTAAAGCTTTTGCTGCATTAACATATTCGCTACTTATTTCTGTGCTTTGGTATTCAAATACATCTTTTGGATAAGTAAGTGTAAACTCACCACCCATTAGATTTTTAAGATTATGTTCACTTAAAGTTACTTTAATAGTATCACCGTATTTCGCGTCAAACTTATCAGTTGTTAATTTAATGTAAGGTTGTCCCTTTTTAACCAAAGTGTATGTCTGACTAGGGTGATTTTGAATTCCGTTTGTTGCAATGTCTTGTCCTAATAATGTCATTGTTGAGAAATTTTTCTCTGCTTGGATTTTTCTTGTGTATTCAAAGTTTCCATTACGATCAACGACTAATGGTACATTACCAATAGGATTTTGTGCACCCGTTACTTTAACTGTATTTTTTGATTGGTCAATATTATCACCATTTTTGTTTATTTGATCAATACTTGAATCTGAAATATTACCTGTAATTTTTAGACCTGTATCATCTACTTCATAAACTCCACCTGGAATATTCATTTTCATCGTTGGTAGCGTATTATCAATGACAATTTGCTGAGATTTTTTAAATATTTTCCCTTCTTCGTTTGTTCCAACAATTTCAATCTCATATCTTCCTGGAGAAGCAAGTGCCTTTGTAATATGAACTGGTTGGTCAGGATTTCCTGTAAACGGGAAGTAAAGACCATTAAATCCAGCATCTAAACCATATGTCATACCTTCATTATATCCACCATCAAATGAGTCAATGATTCCCAATTGCTCGCCAGTGTCGGCATTCTTTAATATTACATCAACTGTCTCCATACGACTGTTTAGAGAGAATGCAATTCCAGTAGATCCTGAGATAGGGAATGGTAAATCTCTTCTTGTATTAAAAGCTTTTGTTGTTAAAAGAACGTCTTTTATCCCTTGTTCCATCTTATGTAGGGCGAATGGAATTTGATAAACTTCATTGCTATCTTCTTTATTTGTAAACGTAATGTATCCCTCATAAATTCCTAATTCAGCTGTTTTTGGAACAGTAAGATTTGGTTTGATTTTTGACATGCCGTGTACTTTAGCTCTAACTTCAGATGGCACGTCTAAAGAAATGCCATTTTTTACTGCGTCCTTATCATAACTTTCAACATTATTAAATTGAACTTTTACATCAAACACTTTTTCTTCATCTGAATTGTTTGTCAGTTCAATTGTCTTTTTGTCTGTATAATCCTCATCTGTCGATACAATGGCACCATAGCTTAGGTCCCCAGCTGTTTCTGGGATCATCATCTTATTGCCATTTTCATCAAGTGTTGGTGCATCATCCTTCACACCAATTTGAATTGATGAATGTACAGCCTCATCTGCATCAATTCTTCCCGATCCTTCTTCAAAAACACTATAGTTTCCGTTTAACGCATCTGCTGAATTCATTAAGGCTAACTTAACTTGCTCTGGGGTATAGTCAGGATGAGCTTGTAAAATTAAAGCAGCAGAACCAGTAACATGTGGCGCAGCCATAGAAGTACCATCAAATCTCGCATATGCATGTTCGTAGTCATCTTTATGAGCTACTCCGTTGTAATAAGCAGGGATTGAAGAAAATACTGCAACACCAGGTGCAGTGACCTCTGGCTTAATGTCATAATACCTTCTTGCTGGTCCTTTTGAACTAAAGTCAGCTAATTTATCACCATCAGTATCAAAAGATCCAAAATCATTCATCGTTACGTTAACATTACCTTTAGATAACATATTGACAAGTTTTGTACCTTGATCATTTGGAATACTAAAGGTTGGAATAAAGTCAAAATTATTTCCGAAATAATAAGGAATATACGTCTCTCCATCAATATTATTGAATATGATTACTGCCTTGGCACCATTTGCCTTTGCATTCTTAATTTTTACATTCAAAGTTAAATCGCCACGCTCAATCAGTACAATCTTGTCCTTCACGTTTTTACCATTGTAATCTGCAACTTGACCTTTACCTACGAAAACAATTGGAAGATTTGATCCCTTCAACGTATTTAGATTAGTATAATCTGAACCCATCATTCTCATATTGTCTAATTTAGCGGTTTCAGTTGCTGAAGTTGCGACTGCATTACTAGTTTGGATTGTAATAGGCGAGCTACTTGCGCCAACTGTAATACCAAGCGCAGATGAAGCTGGACTACCAATCGTATACTGGTTAGGTCCAGCATTACCAGCTGCAAGAACACAAACCGTACCTGCTAATGTAGCATTATTGATCGCAACCGCCAATGGATCAAGTGGGTTAGCAACAGGTGCCCCTAACGATAAGTTAATGACATCCATCTTATCCTCTACAGCTTTTTCAATTCCTGCAAGTATTGTATTCGATGATCCAGTACCATATGGCCCAAGAACTTTATAGCCATAAAGCTCTACTTCTGGTGCTACACCTGTTATGGCAAAATCGGATTTATTTTTACCCGTTCCCGCAATAATACCTGATACATGTGTTCCATGTGCCGTATACCAAGGTTCACCTGAAGTTGGATTTAATTCGGGTTGTCCAGATTTTTTCCAATCATCATAAGTTGACTCCATAGGATCCGAATCGTTATTTACTAAATCATATCCGCCTTTATACACATCTTTTATATCAGGATGAGTATAATCAATACCTGTATCAATGACACCTACTTTAATCCCTTTACCAGTAATACCTTCTTTATGTAGCTTTTCAGCACCGATTTGTTCCATATTATTTAATTTAATCGAAGCGTTGTTTGTTGGCTCACCATTTTGTTCTACGAAAGGTTCCACCGTAATTTCTCGATCTTCATAAACAGCATTTACTGTATCTAATGTTAAAAGTTCTTTTACCTCATTAGCAGGTAGCGTCATTGCAACACCATTGAAGATACTCTTGTATTCTCTTTTAATACCAATCGATTTTAATTTTTCATTTTCATTTAATTGTTTTTTAAATTTTTTATGAGATTCCACTACCCTATCTATTGAATCCTGCTTAGAAGCATTAAGGCCGCTCTTTTGATTGATTTTAAAATCAATTTCTGATGGAGCTTGTTTAAACTGAACAATTACATTTAAAGGAGTATCTACATTTAAATCTACGTCAGGTGAGATTTTTAGACCTTCAGCATTATTATTTTCCTGCATGCTGTGAATCATTTCTCGATCTGCATTGGAAATATTTTTGATATAACTATCAATATCCTTAATACTAGTATTTGAGCCAGAAGAGTTTGTCACTGCGAATGTTTTATGACCAGAAATTAAACTAGCTGAAAACAAGCTAGAAGTGATTACTCCAGCAGTCATTACCTTTACGATTTTTTTGTTTTTATGCTTATTCATCTGCATTCTCCTTTTTGCACTTTTCTGAAAAATCTTACAATTAATATTATAATCAGACAAATTCATAAAGTGTATTGGGGGAATTTAAGATAAAATTCACATTTATTTTTCTACAAAAATTACAAATATTCCCAATAAATCTTGTTATTTTTCTAGTGTTCATATCTATAATTTAGTAAATGAAAAACATTTACATTTTATACTTATCTATTAAGTAAAATCAGATTATTCTTTTAAATTTTTAACCTAGTTTTTATTATTTTCATTTTTAATGCTTTTTGGAAATAAAAAGGGAAAAAAATCACAAAAAGATAGTTTTTGTTGTTTTTTGTAAGGTTTTTTCGACTAAAAATTGTGGGATTTGTAGGAATTCATTTCAAAATACAGGAAATTATATTAAAACATAAAAAAAAGTTATACTCCTTGTTGAAGTATAGCTTCATAAATTTGCTCTCAATCTCTCTAAAATCTGTTTAATGCACTTTTAATTTCTTCTATTGTTGTTTCATTCGGATTTTGTTTAGACGTTTTTTCAGTTTTTTCAGTTGGACTTTTTACCTAATAGAGAGATGCGTTACATTGCATTATCATTTATTAATGAAAGAGGATTCGATCATATTTGATTTCCTTTACTAAGTGTTTCCCCATCTTTTTCAATAGGAATATAGCATATTACCATACCACCTATCGTTTTTTCATTTGGAATATTAAAATGAATCATCGTTTTTGCACTTTTCCAAACATCAATTGTTGTTGGTAATGCAACAAGATCATCCTGCCGATCGTAATTTCCTGCTATTATTCCGCTGTTTTCATTCTTTATACCATCAAACGTACACAACTCTACTCCAGTATAATCTGTTTTGAATGTTACATTGTAATAAGTATTTTTTTTATCTTTCCATCTCTCTATTCTCAAAATCATGATTTTTTGTATTCGTTAACAACATCATCCATGTGTTCAATAGTTGATTCTTTTTTTGCAATTGCTTCATTATTAATTTTGAATTTATATTCACCAGATGCTTTATAACCATCCATTTCGACAATATAAATACCGCTTCTTTGTATTTTAAATGAACCTTGATATTTTGCTTTCTTTTTATTTGATGTTGTGAAAACAATATCTCTCGTTTTTTTATTATAGACAATTAAATCTACATAGCCTTTTTTGACAACAAAAGAATAATCAATATAGTACACTTCTCCTTTATGTGCACTAAATGAAGTTAATTTATCATAATCATCCAATTCAAAATAGTTGCCATTAGATGATGGAATTGCACAACTTGACAATAATACACACATTAAACTTATACACACAATAAACATCTTCATTCTCATTTTCGATCCCCTTTGTTAAATGACTAACTTAATAGTCACATAAGCACAAAGAGTTGAAAAGCATAATTCTACTAATTTAATTCCCTCACGTTTCTTCCACTAATTCAGTTACATCATCATTAATTTCTTTTTCAATTTTTATCTCCTCTTCAATTACCTTTTTTTCATCAAGACTATCTGCTTTTTTTAACATTTCAGCAAAATCATCAGATGGTCTTATATATTCTTGACTGTTTTTATCGTATTCAAATTTTGATTGATATACGGCTATAAATTCGTAAAAATCAAAGCCAGTATTAAAATAAGACTCGCTTGATAAAAAGGCAACAAATTCATCACCTTTTACCGATGGTCTATGACCGTCTGGTATTACCAAAAAAGTTTCGTCCAAATCCTTTTCAGTTAAATTTGGAAATTTATCTTTCATTCCAAGCTGTTTTGCAGAAATATATCCACCTTGCTCTAAAATTGTTATTTTCTTACCCTCTAAAGATGAATCTCCCTTTAATACATGATTAACTTTAAACGATAATTTCGTTAATGGATTACCAATATCAGTAGCTTTATCTATGTTTACATAATTCTCAGTAGACAACACTACACCCTCAACGGCCAATTCTGAGTCTTTCATTAATTGGTTAACATCATTGTACGTAACTGCAAAAGCAAGTTCAGAATTTACAACTTTTACTTTGTCCACAAATTCTTGATTGTTCTCATTAATAAGTTCATTTTCTATTGAATTATCAGTCTTAATGTCTTTTGATATTGAAGTAGTAGGTTCTTTTTTCTTACTTTGAGTTTGATTATTACATGCTGTTAAGAAGGAAATTGATAATATAATAAAAAATAATGATTTCATCTTCTTATTCATTTTTAATCCTCCGTTATTTATAAAGATAGTTGATCCCATTGAATTCATCTTTTCTAGGAAATTCGATTCCAATAGAATAAGCTAAGTCTGCACCAGGATCCATTAACTGCTTTGCAGCATGACTTAACCCAAATGCATGTCCAATTTCATGACTAATTGTTACTTGTTGATATTGAGGAAATTTTGACAATAAACTTTCGGATAATTCGATTTTTGACCAATACCAATTTTGTACAGACGGATTAACTTTTGTTTGATTTACAAAAAACATAGTTTGTCCTACAATACCTGTTCCAATTGATTTGACCTTATAAATATCAACCGTACTGGCACTTTTACTAGTTGTCTTCCTATATGAAATTGGTGTTGTAATTCCAGCATATTTTGTTGAATATATCCATCGATCAAATGAATTTGCTATTTTAGTAGAATACGTATTTGCCGATGAGTCCACCCAATAAAATTTTGTACTATTTCCGTAGTTTCCAATTCCAAAAGACATCTTGTGACCATTAAATGTGGTATAAGCTTTTGCGTTAATTGGAGTCATAAAAACAAACGTTATTCCTAATAATAAGGCTTTTTTTACAAATCTTTTCATAATACCCTCCACAAATAAATTTTTTTAACTTATTTTCCCTAGGACATCCTTTGAAATAGAGAACAGCAAAATGATTTCTATTCCTCTTAAATCTTACCAAAATTTAGCATTTATTTGTTTGGTGTATTGTGTCAAATTTACGAAATTCAGACTAGTTAAATCACTCTTTATATAGTGCTAATTACTAGTTTCTTCGGACATGAAATTATCAAAAAACTACAAAATACCTATAAAAACAAACCAATATAACGGTTTAACATGATAAAAAACCAGTTTACTAAATTATAAGAGAAAAACTTTATAGTGTTCTGAGATCTAATACCAATAAAAAAAGAAGAATTATATTTTCACTAACGATTTAAAAATTTGAAGAAAGATTAGTTAAAGAATAGAGAGCATGGATTTATTTTGAATATCTACAAAAACGCAAAAAAACCAATCAAATTGATTGGTCTCCAAAATTATCTAAGATTTCTTTTTAAAATTTTCCCGGTACTATTTTTAGGTAGTTCTTTTACAAAATAAATTTCCTTAGGAACTTTATAATAAACAAGTGCTTCTTTACAAAAATCAATGATCTCATTTTCAGAAATTGAATCATTTGAAACGACTAGATAAGCAGACACACTTTCACCTATTAATTGATTAGGTTTTCCGACTACCGCTGCTTCCAGAACATTAGGATGTTGATAAAGTCTCTCTTCTATTTCTCGAGGGTAAACATTAAATCCGTTCGTTATAATTACATCTTTTTTTCGATCTAATAAAAATAAATATCCATCTTTATCTTTTTTACCGAGATCACCGGTTTTAAACCAACCGTTAAAAAATGCTTTTTCAGTTTCTTCTATATTATTTAAATAACCACTCATCACATTCGGTCCAATCGCAACAACTTCTCCAACTTCGCCAGTTGGAACTTCTTCGCCATTTTCATTTACTATTCTTGTCTCAACACTAGGTAGATCAAGTCCAACTGATCCTGGTTTACAAATTCCACGATATGGATTAAAAGTAAGAACTGGAGCTGTTTCAGATAATCCATAGCCTTCTACAATTAGGACATTGTATTTTTCTTGAATTGACTGTAATAATTCGATTGGTATAGATGCCCCGCCAGAAATACATGCTCTTAAACTACTAAAATCGTTTGCTGTCGCACTTTTTAATTGATATAAATAATTATAAATCGTCGGTACCGCCGCAATTAAAGTAGCTTTTTCTTTTTTGATTACCTCAACCAATTCAGTTGGATTAAATTTCGGAATGATGATTGTTGATGCCCCATTTAACAAAATCATATTTACACATAATGTTAAGCAAAATGAATGAAACATTGGAAGGACGGCGATCATCTGATCATTTTCTCTTAATTCGATTAACTTGGAAAAATCATTTGCATTTTCAATTAAATTGAAATGAGACAACATTGCACCTTTCGGGTTACCAGTTGTTCCTGAAGTATATAAAATAACAGCCGTATCATCTTGTAGGATTTCAATTTCTTCTAATTGATTTTTTATTGTCACTGTCGGTTGTATTTCATCTATTAAAATAATATTTAATAATGTAGGGCACTGTTTTTTAACAATTTTAAGCTTTTTCTCCTGCTCACTAGTTGAAATTACAAGTTTAGTAGAAGAGTCTTTTAAAATATAGCTGAGTTCACTTTCCGTAAAAGCTGGATTTAATGGAATGACGATCGCACCTAGTCTTAAGATTGCTAAATAGGTTTGAACAAATTCAGGAGAATTTCCTAATAAAATCGCTATTTTATCTCCCTTTTCAATCTTATTTTCAACTAATAGTTGTGCTATGTTCTCACACGATGAAATGAGTTCTTCATAATTCGTTCTGCTTCCATCGTATCGATAAGCTATGTTTTTACCTTTATGATCCGCTACTTCTTTAATCATCCCAAATATATTCATTACTTTATCAATCCTTAGTTAATTTCATTGTGAGTATTTCATATAATTCTAGAAAAATGCAAAAGTTAGAAAGATAACTATCTAACATTTACTTAAACTCATCTATTTTGTTATATTCATCTTTAATTTTTTCTTTTTAATTCAGTAAAAGGACAGACTTTAGTCCCATTTCTTTATTATTCTATCAAACAAATAATCTTTAATGATATAATTTTTATACTACATAATCATATCATAATTAGCGAGAAGGTGAAAATGAATGGCACAACCAATGATCAATAATAAAACGAAAAAATCGTTAACAAGAATCGGTATTGTAATCGCACTAATCGGTACTAAGTTAAAGCTACTTTTACCGCTCTTAAAAGCTGCAAAATTTTTATCTTTTTTAAGCATGATATTGTATTTATTTGTATACGGATTTACTTTTGGATGGTATTTTGCTTTCGCTCTTGTTTACTTATTAATTTGTCATGAAGGCGGGCATTTAATTGCTGCGAAACAAAAGGGTCTACCAACTTCACCAGCATTTTTTATTCCATTTGTCGGAGCAGTGATTTCACTTAAAGAAATGCCAAAAGATGCTGTAACTGAATCTTATGTAGCGTTTGGTGGTCCGTTTTTAGGCTTAATTTCAGTTCTACCAGCAATTCCTCTCTATCATTACACACATAATGAATTTTTCGGATTAGTCATTGCTTTAGGCTGTATACTTAATTTGTTTAATTTAATTCCAATTTCTCCTCTAGATGGAGGGAGAATATTAAGTGTATTACCTCCAATATTTTGGTTTATCGGTATTATGATGATGCTAGTATTTTTATTTTATCAACCTAGTTTTCTCGCATTTTATATTATTATTTTAGGTATTACAACCTTCATTAAACGAATTCGAGAAGCTTACCAGTTAAAGGTAATTAAGGAAAAAATAAAACTATACGAACATACTATTAAACAATTTCAATTTGGGATCTTTAATGTCTATTCTGATCGAACGATTGTAAAACGTTTCTTTTTCCCGTTTTTTGAGGATAATAAGAAATTAGAATTAGAAATTCATAAGGAACGCCTTGAAATAAACTATCTAATTCGTTCCGTTCGTGCACGTTTACATGAACCAGACTTAGACTGGAGAATTTATATTGATGAAAAGATTCAAGAAATTAAGCATAAGAGGATTTCACCTTTACTAAAACAACAAGAAACGTTAGAAACTTACTATGTTTCTAGCAATCGTAAAAAATGGCAAATTTTTATTGCCTATATCATTTTAGCAAGTAGTTTAGCTTTACTTGGATTTTGGAGCTATGGGTTAATTGAACATGTTTTAGGTAGATAATAGAATAAAGAACCTATTTTGAAGTTAATTATTCAAGATAGGTTCTTTTATTTTAAATGCTCCCTTGATATTCGTGACTTTTTCCCATTTCCTTCGGGATTTGAAGTATTGTCTAGGGCATATAATATGCCGTTGTTATAGCTAAATGATAGTTTAGTTTTAAAAAGGAAAAGGAATTTAGTGGAAAAAAATGGAATATCTATAAAGATAGAACGATAACGAGCTTTTTAATACACATACATTTTGTGTAAATTTGAGTTTTGTCTAAATAACAATTAATAATGACAGGAGGTATGCGACTTTGTTTGGATATATAATTTTGGGATTTGTTATTTTTATGATTGCATTTGGTTTTTTTATGGAAAAGAAGTTTGGAACCGGCGCTCCAACTAAAAGTGATAATCAAACACTTAATGAAGAAATTGGGAGAAATACAACTAATCCTACTAGTCCAAATAATATTAATGGACCAAATTAAAAAGTTCTTCGCTAATAAGGAGGATACATGTTAAGGAGCAAATTAATTTCCGATTTGGTAAATAAAATTTTGTGCTTAAAAACAGATCATCCAATTCGAGTGGGAGTTAGTGGAATCACGGCATCTGGTAAGACAACAATTGCTAATGAAATCGCTGAGGAACTTAAAAACAGGAAAAAAAACGTGATTAGAACAAGTATAGATCATTTTCATAACCCGAGAGAAATTCGTTACAAACGAGGGAAGGAATCTGCTTTAGGATATTATGAGGATGCCCATGATTACGAGTCTTTTAAGCAAAAGCTTTTAAAACCTTTAGGTCCAAATGGCAACTTGCATTATCAAACAATTTCCTTTGACTTGCTCATGGATGAATATGTTAATTCAGATTTAAAAGTTGCAACAAATGATATGATTTTTATTATAGATGGAACCTTTTTATTTAAGAAGGAATTATGTAACCTGTACGATTTTAAAATATTCGTAGATACCGAATTTGATATTGCAAGAAAAAGAGGAGCTATCCGTGAAGAACAGGCATTTGGAAGCTATGATAAAGCCGAAGAAATGTTTATTAAAAGGTATCATGCAGCTTCGAAACTCTATTTGGAGCATCACTCACCTCAACTTAATGCCGATGTAATTATTAAAAATAATGATTTAAATAACCCGAGTTTTGTATATAAAAAATAAATTTTACTATGCGTTAACTAATAGAGCATTAGGAGGAGTTTTAATTGCAAATGTTTTTTAGCTATAATTGGTCGGTAAGAGAAGATTGGTATAGGTGGTGTGAAGAGTTAAGTGAAGAAGAACTACTGTTGACTCGTTCTGGTGGAATGGGAAGTATTTTACATACACTATTTCATATAGTTGATGTAGAGTGGAGCTGGATTCGTGTCTTACAAGGCAAATCTGATTTTCAGGAGAGTTTTAATGATTATAAAAGCTTAGATAAAATTCGAGAATTGGACGCGAAATTTCATATTGAAGTGAAAAATTTTGTAGACAGCTGGGATAATGAAATGGAAAATCGTTTATTTTACGATACCTTACCAGATGGAAGAACGGTGACGGATACTTGGGGGGAAATCATTAGACATACAATCGCTCATGAAATTCACCATATAGGTCAATTATCAATTTGGGCAAGGGAAATCGGGAAACAACCTGTTTCTGCAAATCTAATTGGACGGGGTCTCGTCAATTATTCGAATAAATAATTAACAAAGAATATAGTTTTAGAGTTTTAGTTTTATATATATGTTCTAGCTACCAGTGACGGTAGCTTTTTTTATAAGTTAAGTCATTCGGATTAAGTAGGACTTATTCTAACACATTGCAATAGTTGAATATCACTCAAGTGCAGATGAAATATGGCTATATAAAAATATCAAATTATCACCCCTTGAGGTATTGAACTATCATTTCAACAAGTGTTAAATCTTTGTTCGAGCAGTCTTTTCCAAGAAAAGTGGTCAGGTTCTAAAGAGAAAATCAAAAATCCAACTACCGGAATAAAAATGTTTATTAAAATCAAATTCTTCATTTTTTTCACCCACAAGAGTTACTGATACTATTAAGACAACTGAGAGGAATAAGTCCTTAGAAATTCTTATTGAACTAATCTGCCATTTTGTTGAATAAAAAACGCTACCTAAATTGGTAGCGTTTTTTATTTAACTCTAGCATGCGTTAGCTGAACAAGAAAGTACGGTACTAATTAATAAACATGAAATACATCATCAAATATTTCACCAGTTTCATATTCAAAAACCATTCTATATTCCCCTACTATTTCTTCATCATATTCAAAGCTAAGACGAATAATCACGTGATTATAATCGTCATCTGGCCAGTTAGTAAATGTAAATGAAACTGATTTAATATATGTTGAAAGTTTTTCTAGTTCAAATCCATCTTCAAAAGTTTCTTTAAATTCTTCAGGGTATTCTTCCTTCCAACTATTAAAGTTCTCCCAAAATCCTTTTATAGTTTCATCTTCTAAATCTTTCTCAGTTACCCACTTTTTGAATTTCTCGATATTAATAAAATTAGACATTAATATTCTCCTATTTGAAATAATTCATTAATTATAAAATTAAATGATTGTATTATTCATTAGCTCTCTCCAATTATTGAACTAATGCATTGTGTTAGTTGAACAAGAACTCACATTTCCAATTGGGAAATTCCTGATTATGTTCTAGAAGATACTCTTTCATAATATTCGAATCTTCAGGGAATCTTCTCTCCAATTCTGACCACCCAACAAACCTGATTTTATTTGGTAACTCAACGACACCAGAAATGATCTCCCAAAACGAGTCCCAGTCCTCATTATAATAATCTGGAAATTTCAGTTTTTTTTTCAAAAGTGAGTGCAATTCTTTGGTAGTTCGTACGGTTGATACATTAATGTACAACGTGGGTGATTCAGTTTTTTTCTTTTCAATTTTGGATAGAAATACAATAAAATAAGGCAAGACAAATAAAAAAAATAATAAAATAGAACCCAGTACAAAAATTGTCATCCTATTACCCCTTACATCTCAAAAAGTGCTTGGACAAAATTATTTTAATTAAATTAATAACAATATTTTACCATGTTTTATTCAACTAAATTGCCAGTTAGCACAAAAAAAAATCGACTTTTTAGCCGATTTTGTTGATTTTTAGTTATTATTTTTCTAGTTTACTATCTATCTCATTTAGTTTTTGAAGGATTTTATCTAGTAATAATAGTACATGTATCGGAAATCCAATAGCGATACCCACTAATGGAGCATAAGTACCCGCAAAAAAGTATGATACAAGTATTGAAGTTATATAAATAATTACAATTAATGTGCCATATAAACATCCTTTTTTGTAAATTATACTAGATCGTGATCTTCAACTAACGCACTGTATTAGTTCTAAATAGTTTTACAACGAACTAAAAGGAACTAAAATGAAAAATACACCTAAAAAGAAAATTAAACTTTTAGCGATGTACCATGGTAATAATAAAAAGAGTTCTACTGAAAAGTATGTACTCCCTCTCTTTCTTGCTTTATCATGACGGTCTTTTGTATGAAAATATGCAATTCCTATTATTCCAATACCAATCACTTGCACAAACCAAGCCCCTGATGAAATGTAACTATTCAATTTGATTCTCCCTACCAAAGCAGATTAAAGGTTGTTCAACTATTGCATGCGATAGTTGCATTATGTTATGAATTTTTAATATAGCCCATCCTTATTTAAGTTAAAATGAGCAACTCAATCTATTTCAATATTAATTTAGCAACAGTTTCCTGAGGAATAGTATCAGGGCGAAAACAGTTTCCAATGCCCTTCGGAAACAACTTCAACCTCTCCGTCGATTACTTTGATGGCGGTATGATCGTCAATCGCATACGCCGGCCCCGGCATCCCTGCTGCCCATCTCTCTGCGGCAGCACTGGTGTTTCCTGGCAGCATCTCGTGATTTAGGTGCGGAAAGATTGAAAAATCAACCAGTCCCAGTGTTTCATCATCACCGTTTGGCGGAGTCCAGCCAACGAAGTATTCCCCTATGTTAGGTCCCATCACCATGCTCCCAGCACTCATTCCCACATAGACTGAGTTCAGTGACAGTACAAGATCTGCCAGCCCAGATTGACGCATCCAGTGGTTCAGGTATAGGGCGTCACCGCCTGACACCAGCAATACATCTGTCTCCTGAAGCAGTGGTTTCCAGCGGTTTTCGTCGATGCTTGGCAGCGCTGTGAGCTCCAACACGCCGACTGATTTCCAGCCGAGGCTGACCATGGGATTTTCTTCTTTCCCACTGATGAACTCCCAAGCTTTGACGCCAGGACCAACCCAAGGGTGTCCATACATCGCAGTGGGGATGCACAGGGCGTTGGAGTCAGCAATTGGCTTGCCTAGCATATCTACCAACGCGTCGAGTATGCTTTTGTTATTGATGCCTCCAGATGTAAGCAGAAATTTCATAACTTCACTCCTTGTCCTAGTTTGGTAATTTCAATTTTGTTCATTCTTCTATAATAGCAACCCTAGCTTTATGACTGATTAGAACACTTCAATTTAATCAATGGGCGAATCGGAAAATTATTCATGTAACTTCTTTATTCAACAAACGCACTGCGTAAGTTACATTAGAATGTTACTCTATTACTTAAAAGCATCTGCTACTATATTACTGAATTCTTTTAAATAATAAAGATAATGATCTCCACCATAGTTATATCTTTTGTTATACATTTTAGCAACAACAACATTATATTTAGGTATTACTAGAATAGTTGGACCTGTTATTCCTAATATTTGATAAGATCCTTGTGGTACTCTATCACCAATCTCACTCTTTTTCCTCGGAATATCTTGAACATACCAAAACAAGCCATTTTGTGGTAAATCTTTATTTTTATTATTAAAATTTTGAACTTGAGTTGCTATTTCAATAACTTCATTGGGGACTATCTGTTTTCCATTTAGATTTCCTTTATTCAAATGAAGATTACCCCAGTATGCAAATTCTCTTGTTGAGACATGAAGGTTAGACTCGGAACCATCATTTGAATATCCTAATTTAAATGATGCTTTTTTGTCAGGATTATCAATTACTTTAACTAAACTCTCATTTTCTTTTGTTTCCCAGCTAGTTTCTTTAAATCCTAATGGTCTAAAGACCCTTTCTTTTAGAAGATATGGAAAGCTTTTGTTATACAGTTTTTTTATGAGATTTGTCATCATTAATATGTTAATCCCTCTATATGCCCATCCTTGACCTGGTTCAAATTCTCTAAAAACTGATCCATTATCTGTCTCATTCAAGCCATGTGAATGTGTAACTAAATGTCTTATTGTTGTTTTTCCAAGTATTTTTTCATCTAGTTCATCAAAATATTCGATTGCATAATCATCAAGGCTTTTAATTTTCCCTTCATATAGTGCAAACGCAACTGCTAATTCTAAATAACATTTCCTTGCTGAAGCAACATTGAACTTAGATGTTAATGTTACAGGTATAGAATTATCAGAATTACTATGAAAACCATTATAATTTTCTAGCACTATATTATTATCTTTCATGATTATTAAAGCTGAAGCAGAACTTCGATTTCGAACATTTATATTCTCTACCCAGTTTACTATTTCTTTGAATTTATCACTCATATACTTTATCCACCTATTACTTCTTTTAAGTTTATAAATTCAACATTTAATTTGAATTTCCTTGTTCAACTAACCTTCCATTTTTGTTGAATTAGAAAATGCGATCTTCTATTGAAATATCGCATTCCATTAGTTTAAGGAGTGTATGAGCAGTCACTTTTATTTTTGGCAAAATAGTTAGTGGCATCCTGCTTTTTCTGAGAAAAATAATAGGTCATATAAACAAAAGAAATTTAGCTGCATCGGAAGTGATTAAAATATAATAAGATTACTATTTAAATCATAAAAAATGACTATATCATATTCAATTAAATATTAAAAAAGACAGCAAGTAATAAATGCGGTCTTTCAGCTTGTTTTTATTTAGAAATAAATGCCTTTTTCTTTTGCAATAATCAACATTTTTAAAATTTAATAAAAGTTATTCAATATTCTTTTAAATGGTTATTACTGAAAAAATAAACCCATGATTCATATTTTTCTTTAAGTATTCTTTCGTTAGTATTTCCAATTTCCACCATTCGCTCTGTCAGATTGCTAATTTGATTAGTCGGGTTTATTACCACCTTAGACGAATTACTAATTAGAACTGGACGATTTACATCTATAGAACTCTTGGGTTTTCTAATTCTTCCCCATTTTATTTCTGAATTACTTCTTATTAATACCTCGGCAGTATAAATTGCAATATCCATCGCAAGAATTTGTGTTCCAACACTTAATTCTTGCGTCTCTATTTCAATTATGTTTCGAAGTTGTTCAGGAATATTCAATTTCTCGATCATGATTTCTTCTTGTGTCTTTTCCTTAATTTCAATTTGGTCTAAGAACCAACGCCACAATGGTATCAATGATAAGGGACTAAAATCTAGAAATTCAGTTGAATCATCGGTCGTATGTTTTATTGCTTTTTGTAATAAATCTAGACGTACAGGTATTTGACTCTCAAACCAATTTAAAAGTGCCTTCGATTCTTTAGCACTTAATTCCCTAAAAGATTTTATTTCAAATGGTGGTTCCATTATTGGATATTCCATAAATTATTTACCTCACTTATTGTTTAACTATGATGAAACTCAAGGTACTCAAGGATATTTTTTGAAGCTCCAACTTTGGATACAGGATCCTAATACAACTACCTTGGGAGTACGAAATAAACTACCATTCACTGTTGTGAATCTGAGGATTCATGGATGGCTAACGCAGTGCGTTAGTTGAGTAAGAAATAGTTCATTTACTCTTTAGAAAACTTCAATTTAAATTACACTTAATATATTTTCTATATCTACTAGATAAATATCTTTATCCTTTGTTAAGAATAATTTATTATCTCTACCTTTAGCATAATCATAGTTTAGAGATTTACCCTCTTGATCCAGAGTATAAAATAGATTCTTACTCCTATTTTGTAACGAATATAAATATACCTCACCTTTTCTACCATAATCATGACTAAACAAAGCAAAATCATTCTTGATAGCAAATGCATGGCTGCCTCGAATGGGAATATTTTTAAATATTTCATAAGTATCTTTATCTTTTTCAATTTTAACTAAAGGAAATTTCGAGTAATAGTAAATAAAAACTGTTTCATTTGAAGTAACATTTAAAGCATAGCAATCAGCAATAAAAGGAACTTCATTATTTGATTGTTTAACAAAATCTATATAATTAAAGGTTTGTGATCCTTGAGTATCAAAGCATCTTAATCCATAATCCATATTTTCATCAAAATAACTCACCCAAATATCTGAGTTTTTAGTAGTTTGCACATCTTCAATGGCATCGCCAAATGAGAAAGTTTCCAAAGCGTTGCCTTGAACGTCATAAATAGTTGCATTGTTAATTAGACATTCGTCATCGTCAGTTCGTGAACTAACCAGTAACCAATTTTCCTCAATTGGTTGTGCAAATTCAAAAGAGTAAGAAACAGAAGGGATTTCAATTATTCTTATTTCTCCATTTATAAAATGAAAAATTTTATATAGATATTTTCCCTTCTCTTGCTTTACTGTTAGCAAAACCAGATTCCCATTATAATCTATGCTAATCTTAAAAAAATCGTTTTCACCTGCGATTTCATCAACATTTTTGTAAAACGTTGGCTTAAAATTCTTCATAAATGTTATCCCCCAAGATGTTCATATAATGATAAGATATCATAAAGATTACTGTTCTTCTTATTCAACTAATCTGCCATTTATTTTAATAAAAAAGAACAGCCTTTGGCTGCTCTTAATCTTTAACTATTGCATACGTTAGTTGAATAAGATTTAGTTTTATTTTGAATTTTAAATTCCTATATGATAAATTTTATGACTATGCTTTTCGACTTCAACAATTAGTGCGATTAAAGCATCCAATTGTTGAAGAACTTCATCTTGATTAAAAGTAATTTTCTCGTACTCTCCATCTTCTTCATGATCACCTTCAACGTACATACCTGTTAAGATTAATACTTTCGGAGCACTAGCAAATATCATTCTCCACCCAAGTAGAACGTCTTTTAAAATAGTTGTTGAGTTTTCATCGAAAATCGTAATTCCGTAATAATCTAGACCCATTTCATTAAATCCCTTTGTAAAAGGTGTTCTTTTTGATGGTACCCAACTTATCGTATCATTCATATACAGAATAAGTTCATCCTGTATTTTAACGTGAGCTACTCCAAATTCTATTATAGAATCCATGTAACCAATTATATCATTTTTTAATGTTACATCCTTTGGTACTAAATAAAAATCATGGATTAATGGCATTAAATATTAATCTCCTAATTAATTTATAATAATTTTAAATTTATTTTATCATTTACACTTGAACTAAACTTCCTCTTAATATAATAAATTAAGAACTGCCGAAACAGATCTTGATCTACAACTATCGCACTGCTTTAGTTGTATAGCTTCAAACTCTTGGTTTTAAATTTAAAGGAATTAAAATTACTGCACTTTTGTCACTGATTTATTGATAGCTATAACGTGAAATATAAACCTAATAAATAATTGACCTAGAAAATATAATATAAAATAGAAAATTGGAGAAAAATTTCTTTCAATTATTTTATATGGACCATCTTCTGGTATAAAAATTTTCACTAAAATAATAGATAATAAAAGCACGAGTGCATTTACTATGAAAAAGCGACTCATTCTTAATCGAACTAGCAGTAACGCCAGAATAAGAGTTGCAAATAATAAAAAATAAGATGTATACGGAACTCTGTTCAAGTCAAACCATGTAGTAAAAAAAGGAATCGGTAAAAAATAAATTAAATAAAAAGCTTTTTTCACTAAAACTACCTCTCTCGAACTTTTAAATTAGAACATTAATTACTTCATAATAGTAACATATTTTATTATTCCTTATTCAGCTAAACTGCCATTTTGTAGAATAAAAAAAGCTAACTGAATTGATAGCTGATATTCACCTCAAGCATGCTTTAGTTCAATAAGGATTTAGATTGAAGAATTGCGCTCCAAGTCAAAAATATTGATTTGTTTCTCTTCGAATAAAGTTTCTAAAGCTTCTATTCCATATTCTTCTGCATAATTTTTTTCTTCTTTTGAAATAGGAGCAATCATTAACCAAGTAACTTTCTTTTTCTCGAAATTTAATGTTTCTAATTTATTTTCCCATAAATAAGGATTAACAAATAAAATATGCTTCATGTCACTATGAGGCAAATACATACTAACTACATTCTCAAATATTGCTCCTGGGAAACATTTATAATTAGAATTGATAATGTAAAACGCACAGGAACTCAGTAGATTTGGGAAACATTCAAATTCACTTGCTCCCACTAATTCAACTCTTAGCGGCAATTCATAATTTTCATAACCAATAGAAAAATCGGAAAGACCAAGAGTAGCAAAAGCAAATACATTATCGTCAAATTGAGTATCTTTAGAAAACAGTATGTCAATTGAACTTGCTTTATTGTCATCCCAATATTTATTAACTTTAGGCTTACCTCCAAATACTTTTAGTGCAAATTTAGCAATCTGTTTGTTTTCTGTTGATACGCTCATTTTTAATTCCCCACTCAAAGATGTTTTATTTAAAATCATTGGTACTAATAACGTAATTATATCATTCCTTATGTAACTAACCTGCCATTTTGTTAAATAAAAAAACGAGCTGCTAGCAACTCGTTTTCTTCAACTAAACCATGCGTTCGTTGAATAGGGATTTTTATGAGACTTTACTCTTGATATCGGCTATAAGTGAAGACTTCAACCCAGAAATTTTTCCAACCACTTGGCTAGAAATCCCTTCCATTAAAGCCTTCTCTGCTATTTCTATTGAATTATTGGTTGATTCAACGAGATTTTTTATAAACCTGTTATCATCGAAATTAAGAATATCATCTTCAGTTTCTCCATCCATTGTATAAACAGATTTATATGAACCTATATTTTCGTCATTATAATAAATCCATAGAAGGACATAAATAAAATCATTATAATTAAATATATGAGTAAACTGGATTTTTTTAACCTCTAATTCAATTAATCTTTTATCCAAATCTCCAAATTCAAATCGGAATCCTCGTTCCTCCAGTTATCAAGGTATGTCCAAAATCCATTAATCGTTCTGTCTTCTATATTGTGTTTTTTATACCATTGTATTAACATTTCTGAATTCATAGCTTCCCCCTTTGTGTCACTTTCCCGTTATATATAAATAAAGTGCAACAAAATAGATACTTATGTGTAAAATGGAATAAATTTTGAACAACATACTTAAACAACCCTTGTCTTTCCAACAAAAAATAAGATATCCTAAACCAATTAATGAAACAATAATATATAATGGTGCAACTGCAAGATGTGTAAAGTTCATATTTTTCTCCTAAATTATCTTTACCAGTCCTTTCTACCAAAGCAACCGAAAGTAGTTTTAATATACCGCTCACAATAAAAACAATACCTTTTTGAACTAAATCATTGTTTTAGTAGAATAAGAAACTTATTTATATTTATAATAGTTTTCTGCCGAAAATATAGACCAATTCCAGTAATCATCACCTTGTGCCGCAATGATACGATCTAACCATAACTCAAAATTAGTATGCAACGGTATTACATCTTCTTCAGACCCGTCATCAATAAACCAATGTATATAATTCCCATCTCGATTAGGAGTTGGTTTACAAAGATCTGCGTCAATTAGTAAATATCCATCTTTACACGTTCCAATTGCAAATAAATTACGTTCAAATGCTGAGTGTTCTTTCCAGCTTTCATACAGTTCCAACGTGTATTCTATTGAAAATAATTCAATACCATCACCATATTCAGATGTATATAACAGACTTGAACCATTATGTAGTTTTAAAAAATCCTTATAATCTTGTGGTAGCGTATAGCCTGTTTGATCCTCAAATAATTTTAAAGCTTTTTCAGATGCTGATGCTTTGAAATCACAAGTAACTTCGTAAACGATTCCTTCAGTATGTTGGATATAAATTGTGTTAGCTTTTTCAAGTCTTTTTTTCAGTCCATTTAGAGTTCTATTTAATAGCTCCATTTACTTCCTCCTAAAAGGTAATGTTTAACTATATTGTACTTGATAAAAAACATTATTTGTTTCTTTTTTTAGCCTATCCATATTTCACTAATCTGCCATTTACTTTAATAAAAAAGAACAGCCTTTGGCTGTTCTTGATCTTCAACTAATGCATTGTGTTGGTTACATAAGATTGTAAATATTTATTAATATTGAATAAGATTTAAAATTCAATTCCAGTTTATTTAACAATTTCAATCTGTTGTAACTTTGCTTTTCCTTCACTGAATAGAGGCGTATACATTTTACTTGATTTATAGTTTACTACCATAAAATATTCTCGTTTATTTTCAATCAAATTCCAGACATTTTCATCATTTACAATTACTTTTCCTGTTCGATCATTGTTATTAACATCTACTACCTCAATGATATATTTATCTTTTGATTGAATTTTATCTATTACTTTAGCAGAGAAAGTTGTACTATTATTTACTGGTTTGTATGTAGAAGAAAAAACTCTATATCCTGTAAATAATAAAGTCAAAGCAATTACAGTTAAAAGAATACCTCGCAATTTCATGATCGATTTACTCCTATTTTATTTGTAAGAGAAGATTCTCATTAAAATTCTTCCTATTATCTTGTTTCTATAAATCTTCTTTAAATACCTTGTTTCTTATTGAATTAGACTGCCATTTTGTTGAATAAAAATAGAGCTGCCAAGGCAACTCAACTCATGTTAATCAACTTAATTACAACAATAATAACTTATTAAATTACTAATATTAAGTAACACATACATGCTATGAATATTGAACCGCAAAAAAGCAAAGTGACTATTTTCTTTAAATACCATGGCAATAAATTTATCAGTGATTCAAATATTGCACCTATAATTTCAGGACTATGCCCACTGAAAGCCTCATTATAATAAAACTCCTTACCTTTAAATGATAAACTTATTAGTCCTGTAAACGTTAATAATGCGGTGATGATCACGAATATAGTCATGTTACTTCTCCTCTATGACTTCTATATATCATATCGTTTCTTATTTAATTAAAATGCAATTTAGTTGCAGAACCTAAAGGTTTAGATAAAGCAGCTAATAAAAAACTAATAAAATTTTTTATGTAAATTTTTAAAAACATTTATAGCCTGAAAAAAATATTCATTATTCGTTCCTTCATCTTCAAAACTCCAACATGTTGATAATACAGCATGCGAATATCCCCATAGGAGTACTCTTTCTTTATTTAGATTCAATTCTTTAACAAGTAGATCAATTCGATTTTCTAGAGTCGTAAAAATATCTTTCCCCTCTAAGTTGTTCAAAAGAAACTGGATGATGTCATATTCTCTTTCGCCTATTAATCCTTTTGGATCAATAATTTTCCATGAGTTTTCTCCAGCATTTAATATATTATAATGATGTAAGTCGCCGTGAAGTAAGTATTTTGTAGATTGTGTACGATTCATTTCTTTGAAAATATCAAATGCATCTAATAGCATTTCTTTTGATATAGGGCCTAAGCCATTAGGAAATTTTTCAAGGATTCTTCTTAAGCTATTTTCTCTACTTAAAATGGAAGGTATTTTAGTGTATTTAGGTGCAGCTTTCCATAAATTTTTCATCACTTTGACGGCAATACCCATTGCCTCTTGTTCATTTTCGATCGTAGCAAGAGTGTCACCAGGTAATAGTTGTTCTAAAATTAGGATTCCTTCATTAAGATCGGAATCAATAACTTTAACGAATTCATTATCTTTAAACTCTCTTAATGCTTCAACCTCACTATTAAATTCCTCATTAGGGACTGATAGTTTAATTACTGCGTTTTTTTGACCATCAATTAAAATTGGTGCTACAAAATTATATGATAATTCAAATGGTGATAATATTTTCATATTCCATCGAATTTCACATCTATTACATAAGTCTTCAAAATTCTCCAGCCAAATTTCTCCTTTTTCTTTATGGATATCTTTAATCGTTTTTATAAACTGTTCTGGAAGAGTTATCATTTAATCACCTTTTTTATATAGAATAAATGTAGAGTTGGACTGAAGTACTCTTACTCTGGAAAAATAGAAAAGTTGAGTCCTACATTTTTTTAAAATCACATGGAGAACTCAACTTCCATTAAATGAAAGATAGAGAGAATAATCAAGTTAGTTGTTCTTTTAATTTGTACTCTTCAATTAATCGATTATTTTGATACTTACCTTTTGCATATTGAATAATTTGATCTTTAATATTTGGATATAAGATGATATTGTCTAATTCATTAATTGGTATCCACATTACGCCAGTTTGATTTGGATCTGAGTTTGGTGGCATCGTTGGAATTGAGTTTTCTTTAATATGACAGCGGAACATTAAACTTAATCCATGTATTTTATGACCGGTCATTTGGGGTGCATTTTCTGAAACAAATACTAGTTCTCCAACCTCAACTTCTACACCTGCTTCTTCATATGCTTCTCTTTTTACAGCTTCAATAATTGTTTCACCAGGTTCGGTACCACCAGCTGGTAAATTATAGTGAATTCCGTCCTCATCTTTAAATTGAATTAATAAAACTGAATCATTTTCAACAATTAAAGCACATGCTCTTACACGAATATGATACATAGCCTATCTCCTCCCCCACCAAAAGTGATTATTCCATTATCTAAAAAATAAATTCAACTTTCAATCTATTTTTATGAATCAAGAAGAAAGACCTAAATAATAAAAAGGCATCATGGTATAGGTCCATGAATGCCTTCTAGTCAAAAAATACTATCCATTATTTAACTTGACTATTTAAAAAATAAGAAGAAAGAACTTGTTTCATAATTTGGATTGCTTCATCTATTTCTTCGTATGATAGATTGATTGGCGGTAATAATCTTAATACATTAGGGCCAGCAGTACCAACGATTAAACCATTCTTTAAAAATTGTTCCACTAGTTGATCCACAGACAGATGTAGCTCGATACCGACCATTAATCCTTTACCGCGGATTTCTATTATTTGTGGAAACTCTTCTTTTATCTCAGCTAATTTTTCAAATAAATACTGTCCTTTATCTTTTACACTATTTAAAAATTGCAAATCATTAATAATATTGACTGTTTCAAATGCAGCAGCCATTGCTAAATAATTCCCACCAAAAGTTGAACCATGTGCACCAAACGAGAATGTATTAGCTAGATTGTTCTTACCAAGCATTGCTCCAACTGGAAAACCATTGCCTAAACCTTTTGCTAGCGTAATAATATCTGGATTTAGTGGAGTTTGTTCATAGGCAAACATTGTTCCTGTTCTGCCCACTCCGGTTTGTACTTCATCAACAATGAGTAATAATTCATGTTTTTTACAAAGAGCTTGAACCCCTTCAAAAAAATCATTATTACCAACTATGACACCACCTTCACCTTGGATTACCTCCAAAATAATTGCTCCAGTATTTTCATTAATTTCATTTTGTAAAGCATTCAAATCATTATATGGTACATATGTAAAACCACTTAACATTTCACCGTATCCTTCATGAATTTTAGACTGACCTGTAGCAGCCATTGATCCAAAAGTACGTCCATGAAAACTTTGTTTAAAACTGATAATATGAGATTTACCTGAATGTTTTCTTGCTAATTTTATAGCTGCCTCATTCGCTTCTGTACCACTATTACAGAAAAATACTAAACCATCCTTAAAGCTTTTTACTAAATTTTTAGCTAACTCTTCTTGTTTTTTTATTGTAAATAAATTTGATACATGCCAAATCGATTCAACTTGATCTTTTAGTGCATTTACAACTTTTGGATGACAATGACCTAAGTTACAAACAGCAATTCCACTTAAAAAATCTAGGTACTTGTTATTTTCGTCATCATATAGGTAAGTACCTTTTCCATTTTGAAAATTAATTGGTTTTTTATTATAAGTTGGGAATAAATTACTCACTTAACACAACTCCTTTTGTAAATACTGTACCGTTAATCGTTCCATTTTCATTTAAGAAATTCTCACCAACAATTGCCACTGAATTTACTACATTTAATGCATTTAAGGCACTCGTAACTTTAGGAATCATTCCACCATAAATTGTTTTTTCATTGATTAATTTATCAACTTCACTTGGCGTAATTTTTTCAATCAATTTTTGTTCAAGATCTAAAACACCATTTGTATTTGTGATAAAGCAGAGTAGCTCTGCATTCATTGCCTTGGCAATACTTTTTGCCGCTTCGTCAGCATTAATATTATATTTTTGGCCAATTTTATCCACCCCGACAGGTGAAATAACTGGTACATAATCATTGTTAAGTAGTAAATCTAATAGATTCGTATTGACATCTTCAATTTCTCCAACCCAACCTAACTTTCCCTTATTATAAAGTGAAGCTTCCAGTAATAGATTGTCACATCCTGATAGTCCAATCGCTTTAATATTATATTGATTACAAATTATCGTTAAATCTTTATTGATTTTTCCGTTTAGTACATATTCTACAATTTCTAAAACTTCGGATGAAGTCTTACGAATACCGTCTACCATTTCTACTGGAATTGAAAACTTTAATAATAAGTTATTTATAAGTGGTCCGCCTCCATGAACAAGGATGACTTTTTTACCACTCATTTTTAATTGATTAATATTTTCAAAGAATGTATTTGATAAGTTATGGATTAAACTACCACCAAGTTTAATAACGACTGTTTCCAATGTTTATTTCCCCCTTATGTGCGATAGCTTGCATTTATTTTCACATAATCATAAGTTAAATCGCAGCCCCATGCAGTACCAAGTGCATCTCCTTCGTGCAAATGGACATCAATATAAATAATCTCATTTTTCAAAGCATTTTTAGCCTCTTCTTCATTAAAATCAACTGGTTTACTTCCAAATAATACCGTTACACCATTAATGGAAATATCGATTTGATTAAAATTACCTTCAACCCCACTATATCCAATGGCACCAATAATTCTTCCCCAGTTAGCATCTTCACCATAAACAGCTGTTTTTACTAAATTTGATCCGACGATTGTTTTAGCAATTTGATTTGCATTTTTTTGGCTAGAAGCTCCATTTACATTTACTTCAATTAACTTAGTTGCCCCTTCACCATCTCTAGCAATCTTTTTAGCCAAATCTTCACAAACAAATTGAAATGCAGCTACAAAATTCTCCCAATCTGGATGACTTTCAGTTAATTCCTCATGTTCAACAGCTCCATTTGCCATAACTAAAACCATATCATTTGTTGAAGTATCTCCATCAACTGTAATTTGGTTAAATGTCTGATCTGTCACTTCTTTTAATAAGGTTTGCAACTGACCAGAACTAATCGTAGCATCAGTTGTCACAAAACCAAGCATAGTTGCCATATTTGGATGAATCATTCCTGAACCCTTAGCAGATCCAGCAATCGTTACAATTTTCCCGTCAATCAATACTTCATAACAAGTCGTTTTTATAACAGTATCTGTCGTTAATATTGCGTGACCAAAATCTTCTCCATCTTCCAAATTATTACCGATCGTTAACTTGTCGATGCCGCTTTTTAATCGATCCATTTTTAAATATTCACCGATAACACCTGTTGATGCGATTGCGACTAAATGTTCTGGTAGATTAAGATGCTCAGCACACCATGCTCTCATTAAATAAGCATCATCCTCTCCTTTTTTACCTGTACATGCATTTGCACAACCACTATTTACTAAAACCGCTTGAAGCTTATTACTATATGCAATACTCTTTTTAGTAATCGCAATTGGTGCAGCTGGAAATAAATTTAATGTATAAACTGCCGCAACTGATGCTGGCTTCTCAGAATAAATTAATCCTAAATCTTTACGTTTATAACGTAGTCCAGCATGAACTCCACTCGCATAAAAACCATTTGGTGATGTAATTGTTCCATTTATTTTTTTTATATTCTTTTCTTTTGTTATCAACTTTTATCTCTCCTTATGGAAATATTGGTGTAAATTGTAAACCTGTTTCATCTGGTAAACCTAACATTAAATTCATATTTTGAATTGCCTGCCCTGCTGCCCCTTTAACAAGGTTATCAATAACAGAAACGATTGTGATTCGATTTGTACGATTGTCATAAGTAGCGTATAAATCACAAAAATTTGAGCCATAAACATCTTTTGTACAAGGTACTCCGTCTCTTACTCTCACAAAATAGGAATCTTCATAACTTTGGTTATATATTTCTTTTAATTCATCGTTACTAATTTCACGTGTTGAAGTAGCATACATTGTTGACAAAATCCCTCTTGTCATTGGTACTAAATGTGGTGTAAATGTTATAAAATCCTGGCTTGAATCAATTGTTCCAATAAATTGTTCAATTTCAGGTATATGTTGATGTTCAGTAATTTTATAGGCTGTTAAATTTTCATTTCGATTCATAAATTGAGTCGTTTGATTAGCCGTTTTTCCAGCTCCAGAAATTCCAGATTTAGCATCTACTATAATTGAATTTTTCTGTACAATTCCTGCCTTTAATAATGGCGCGACTCCGAGTAGCGTTGCTGTTGGATAACATCCCGGATTAGCTATATTATTGGATTGTTTGATCGCTTCTCGATTAAGTTCAGATAGTCCGTATGTAAATTCATTTGTTTTTGAAAAGCAAGGATGTGACTGTTTATACCATTTTTGGTATGTTTCTTCTTTTTTTAATCGAAAATCTCCTGATAGATCAATCAATTTTGTTTTTGAAAAATCGATTTCTCCCATTAACTCACTGCTAACTCCATGTGGTGTAGCAAAAAACAAAATATCATTTTCGGAAACCGATTTATTTTTATTCCACTTTTTTATTGCACCACTAGTACTAGTAGACAAATGTGGATAATAAGTAGTCAAATCTTCCGTATAATCTGATGTTGAATAAAAATTCATAACGCTTATTTCCGGATGCATTGATAGTAATCTTACGAGTTCAAGACCACCATATCCAGTTGCCCCAATAATACCGACTTTCATTTTAATTTCCCCTTTTATAAAATTATATTCTTCATTATAGTTATGAATAATTATAAAATCAATTGTATTTTTATAAATATTTAAAAATAAAAAAAGATTAACCAATTTTCTTGATTAATCTTACATTATTTTTTATTGTATTCTTTAAATAAAAATAAAGTAGTATAACTAGTTTTTTACCTTATAAATAATACTCAAATACTTTCGCAATTTTTTCTTTTACTTTTTCTTTAAACGGTAAATTTTTAATATAACTAGGCGTAATTTCAAAAGCATGATTAAATACATCGTCTAATTCTGGTTCTACCTGTTTGATAAATTGTTGATCGTAAATATAACAATTTAATTCATCCGTTAAATGAAATGACCTCGAATCAAAATTTGTAGTGCCAATCATTAGTACTTTATCATCAATGTTCATTACTTTACCGTGAAAAATGCCTTTTTTAAACCCATAGACTTTTATGTTATTTTTCCATGCTTGTTTTATATATGGAAATGCTGCTTGTTGTACTAGAAGTGCATCTGACTTATGAGAATATAGTATTTTTACTTCGATTCCTCTATTTGCTGCATCCAATAATGAATCCCATATCACTTTATTATTCGGTATAAAATATGGAGAATAAATTGTTATAGACTGTTTTGATTGTTTAAACAATTTACTATATTCTTGCTCAATTCCTATTTTAGTATAAGAAACAAATTGATGCTGGCTTCTTCCAATTTTTTTACTGATCTCCATTTGAGTAATTTTCTGGTCTGAATTTTTTCTCCAATCATGTACAAATTGTTTTTCTAAACCTTCAACACCGCTGCCAACTAATCTAAGCTGAACATCTTCCCACGGTTTTAACCCTTTTTTTTCATCAATATACTTTTTCCCTATATTAAACCCACCAATATAGCCAATTTCCCCATCAATAATCGTCATTCGACGATGATTTCTATGATTTATCGATGCAAAAAAATAGGATAATTGCGGTTTATTAAAATAGGTAAAATGTACTCCATGATCAATTAAAGATTTTCTTTCTTTCCGTTCTAATAAAATCCCACCAAGACGATCAACAGCATAATAAACTGGAATTCCTTCATCACTTTTCTTTTTTAAGACATCTAAAAATTCATGTGAAACACGATCATTAGAAACTGAAAAAAAGTAAATATGCACTTCCTTTTTTGCATTCCTAATATCATGAAATAATTGGTTATTTAACTCCCTTCCGTTCGTATAAATCGACAAATCACTATGTCCCATTGGATAAGTTATTGGCTTTTCAGCAAAAATATTCTTTTTTTGAGCTTTCTCCATTTCAATCTCATTTAAAGCAAATAAGATGACCAATAGTGAAAATAGGAGTACTAAAGTTTTAAATATGAATTTTAATATTTTTTTCATAGATTCCTCTTACATAGTTTGGCATAAGAGTATTTTTTGAATAAAATGACTTAAATATCCATATTTATTTTAAATAATTTAAAGACTGTTAAATTCAAAAAGTTAATTTTTTGAACAAAATAAAAGGCTGTCTAATGAGACAACCTTTAACTACTCTTATTACTGAGAATTTTTATTTCAATCACCAAATACCAATTAAGCCTTTAACATTTTCATCAAGAAAGCAGTAGTAGGTAAACCAAATTTATTATCAACCAGATCTTGAATAGTTAAACTATTTATCACATTGAAATACCATACTAATATTTTACGTGGATCTTCCTTTATGAATTCGCCACTCTCTTGTCCTTTTATAAAAATTGGTATTAGTAAATCAATTAAATAATCAGGTGAATATTTTGATAATAATTCAGTCACTTTTTCTGGTACCTCGGTGTTTTTCCTCGCTTGTTGGATAATCATAAATGCATATTTATGATTTTCGTCTAACATTTTTTCAGTTAATAATTCTAATAGTTCGTAAGGAGTTCCTTGGAAAAACTGCAATGAACTTAACTCATTTTGAGACTCAATCATTAAACCTTCAATAATTTGAAAAAACAACTCTGCCTTTGATTGAAAATGGCGAAAAATTAAACCTTCACTAACATTTGCTTCAGTTGCAATGACACTTGTTTTCGTATTTTTATAACCATTCAAAGCAAAAATTTTCAATGCTGATTGTTTTATAAGCACCTTTCGATCAGTTTGTTGAATATTATCTTTTGGTAACAACTTACTCACTCCAATTTTTATACATTCTTCCTTAATTACATTGCTAATGGTTTCACTCTATTTATCAATTCATTTAAAAACTGGTCGGGTCTTGCAAAGCAAGCTAAATGTCCAGCATTATTTATATAAATAAACTCTTTTAAAGGCGCTTCGATTTCTTGCAAAAATCGTTCTGCATTTTTCGTAGGGGTAATAATATCATTGTCTCCTTGAAAAATAAAGAAAGGAATTGAAAATACTGTACCTAACCTTCCATAATTAAAATTCATTAGTTCGTTAAATAATTGCTCCCCTGAAAATTTCATCCCTTTAAAAATATCGAATAGATCGTTCATATTATGTTGTGGTGATGAAAGCATTGAAGGTAAGATAAGGTCCATGACCATATTAGGAACATTTTTTATAGATTTTACTAAAATCTGATTTCTTTTATCATAATCTTTTTGTGTCCAATTTGTTTGATCTGGGCCTAGTTCTTTAAATTTCTTCAGTCCACTCGTATTCCCTGTATCAGACAAGGCATCAATGGCCAATTGATATGCAATATTTTCATAATCATAACAGTTTTGATCAGTCCCTACATACGCATAAAAGAGATTTGGCCTTTTCTTTATCATTAATGTAGCAATTAGACTACCGACGGAACTTCCAACCAAAATAATTTTATCTTTCTTAAGTTCATCACAAATTAGACTCCTTAATTCAATTCCATCTTCTGCCAACTGGTTTAATGTAATTTTACCACAGCCTTCTTTCCCATTCCTTTTAAACGTTTTTCCTGCACCTCGCTGATCCCATTGAACAATCGTAAAATGCCTTTCCCAAGGACGGATTAAAGAACTAAAAATAGTATAAGTTGAAGCAGGACCGCCATGAATTAATAATAGAACAGGGTTTCTTCTATCTTCTCCACGGATTGTAATCCATTGATCAATCCCCCCAATAGTTACATACTTTTCTTCATTAATCATATATTCAGTATTAATTTCTAACTTCTTTTCATTTTTTCTTTGATTAAATTTACGAAAAAAGATATCGGGTAAAATATTGGATTTTGTCATTTAGAGTTTTTCCTTTCTAATATCTTTTAATGAGTGAGTTACTCACTCATAATATATTATGCATCTTAGTCTGTCAATTCTACTTAGGGGATATAACAATGTCGGAAAACATCAATTTTCCATTTAATCCCATATTTACTTTAAGATATTTATTAGTTAGTCCAATTATGTTTGTTTATTTTCCTTAACTGAAATTTCGTTCCAAAAATTTTTAATAAAAAGTCGGTCGAGTTGTACAACTAAGTAATTCCTTAGTTCAATAAGAATTTTTAAATAGTATCTATTGATGTATGAGTAAAGTACTAAAAAAACTAATCATCTTATATTTCCAAATTTTTATTAGCTTTTTTTTCTAAAAAATAACACAAAATAGATATTATCAATTACTAAAAATCGGAGTTGATTTATAGCTGTGAAAAAAGTTTTTTTTATTGTAATCTTGTCCCTTTCATTAATTTGCTTTGCAGATTTTACTTACGCTAAGACAAACGAACCTGTATACACTCCAATTAGCTTTCAAATAGAAATTCAGGATTGGGAAGCTGTTAACAAAATAATCCCAAAATACTCGTTGTTCACTGTTATAGATGTGGAAACTGGTAAGAGCTTTAATGTACAAAGAAGAGCTGGTAGTAGGCATGCAGATGTTCAGCCATTAACAAGAGAAGATACAAGGATCATGAAGGAAATATATGATGGGAACTGGAGTTGGAAAAGAAGGGCTGTATTAATTTTAGCTGATGAAAACCTAATCCCTGCGTCCATGCACGGAATGCCACATGGTGCAGGTTCGCTTCCAAACGGTTTCTGTGGTCATTTCTGCATTCATTTTATGGGAAGCACGACACATCGGACAGGTAAAGCAGACTTATCTCATCATGTGATGATCCTTAAAGCTGCTGGAAAGATTAATGAATATATGAACAACTTACCACCTTCCCAACTGCTAAATGTATTGTTCGTTTCTATTAAAAACCAAGATAAAGGCTTGGTTAAAAAAATTGCCATAAGTAATCAAAAAAATATTAAAAAGGATCTTAAGAAAATAAAAAAAATAGAAGCAATACAGTGGACTTTGCCTCAAATAAAGAAATCAGGGGCATTTTCATTAGAAACTGAAATCCCAGTTGAGGTTAATCTTTTTATAAAAAATAGGGGTCGAATTAGGACTAAACTTTCGTTTACATTGGTGAGAACTTCACCTATTTCTCCTTGGAAAGTGAATATGGATCCTTTGTTTTCTAGCATTAACTAGTACTGTCTTTTAACATTTAATAGGGCTACCATAGTAGTAGCCCTTCTAATCGACTGAATGCATATCAAATCCTTACTCAGTACTTTTATACATTACTATAATATTGAAAACTGATCTAAATATAGAAATATCTCAACAAATAATCCCATATTGGATATACCATCTAAAAACTTCACTATTTATTGTTTAACCACGTTTTTCCCTATTTTTACTTACTAATTACAAATTTTCTGTACTTCGATTTTACCAACTCTTTTTAAATATTCTTACCTTCAACTACGATATCTTCAGCTACAATCTTAAATTCGATAAACGGAATGTCGAATAGGACATGAAATTCAAAACCTGGATTTGATGGATAAACTTCATCGTAAAGCCAAAAACCACCTTTAATATTCTCAGGCATACTTATTTCTTTAACTCCATTAAAAGTGAGTGTGATTTCAGAAAAATCATTAAATCCACCTTCACAATCTAAGTTGATTACAAATGTCTCTTTAGTAGGTTTTTCAAAAGATTTTACATTTGAATCATGTAATGAAATCTCATTTAATTTTACAATGTTTAATGGAAGTAAATCTTTACTCGAGTTATAGTTTATTAGATATTCTTTATCCAGATCCTCCATATTCTTGATGTATTCGTCCTTCCAACGATTAATCATTTTTCTAAGTTTTTCTGATGGAAACATTGATATCAATGTTCCATCATTAATATATGAATGGAGGGACTCAGGGAGAAATTTAAGTAAATCTTTTTTTATAATTTCTAATTCTTCTTTACGGCTTTGAATATAATCGCTTCCATTCGCTTTAAAACGCTTAATAGATTTATCCCATTCTACTTTTGTTTCTGGAAAGGACAACAAGAAACCATAAACTTGCATTTTGTGATACCAGTCTTTTGAATAATACTTCATTTGTTTGAACTCCATTTCGCTGAGAAGCCTCATGAAAATTCTACTTTCTAAATTTATTAAATTCATCAATATATAATTCGACATAGCCACAATTTGGACAAACAGCTGCTTTAGGGCTTACAGAAATATTGTTCAAAGATCTTTTCCCTTTTTGATAAATCTTAATTTCATGACCATACATACTTTCAACTTTTATATTACAATTTTCTATCATTTCAGATTTACAGTGAATACAAATCCTTGTCATTCAGACACTCCTAATAAAATAATCATTATAATTTCTAAGTTTATTTTATCTAATATTCCTAGCTTTGTAATTTGGGGGATTTTTGCTTTTTTACATATCATTTAAGATACTTATATCCAACTAATCTTTTGGTTAAAACTTTCTATTTTTGGTGTAAATATTAGCTTTATAATCAAAAAAAGATAATGATACAAAATCATCATTCTCTGTATATTCTTATAGGTTTGTTTGTTCCGCATATTTTTTAAAATTATCTAGAATTGCTTGCCATCCTTGTTGTTGAAAATCAACTGGATTAGCTGTTTCAGGATCGAATGTTTCAATGACTTCTGTTTCGTTTTCTTTATTACTAAATGTGATAATAACCTTTCTTCCATCACCTAGAGTATATGCAATAACCTCATATTTTTTTACTTCATCATAAATCCCACCAAAGTCGAATCCAAAACTGCCATCTTTTGCTTCCATTCTTGAACAGAATTCTCCACCAACACGTAAGTCATTTACTGCAATTGGTGTATGTCAGTCGTCTGAAGGACTATTCCATTTTTTAATATGTTCGGGTTCTGTCCAAAATTCCCATACTTTTTCAATCGACACTTTAATAGTTACTTTTACTGTTACCTTATTAGATGTTTCCATTCAATACCGCCTCTCTTGATTCCAATTTATTTTGAAGTAATCAATATTTGTGGCTACCATATTTTATACGATTTCAAAAAATTATTCTATCTATTCATTTGTTTAGTTTCTCTTGAATGTTTATTACACTGCCAAAACAGGTTTAATTTATTTAATAAGATATATAATTTAATGGGTAATATATAAAAGATTTATCAGGAAAAAGAAAGGATGGATGAAGATGGATCATCAAAAAAACAAATCCCCCAAATCAAGCATAAATTGTCCAAATTGTAATTCAAGTGTTTCCAGTAATGATGAAAATTCAAATATTAGTAGTGAAATTCAAGAACATTATTTATATGAGTGTCCAAATTGTGGGAAACCAGACCTTTTTTATAATAAAAAGTAAATTTAAAAACGACTCTTATGAGTCGTTTTTCCAAAATAAAAGTAAAATAGAATATCGCATTGCTTTAGTAGAAAACCAATGGTAATATGGTAATTTTTGGGGGTTTGTAGGGATAAATGCAGTAATGAGTGTCATCACCATACTTAATAAAAGGGTTATATTTTTATTCATTTTTTTCGACCTTCAAATATTTTAAGATAATTATATCAACCTATAATTTGGGGGAATTCAGGATATTTTGTGCAAAAAAGCAGATTATGATCTTCAACTTAAGCATGTTTTAGTTGTATAAGTTAACTCACTAATGAAAATCGATAATATTCTAAAATTAAAAACCATTTAAAATAAAATAAACGCACACCAAAATCCATGGAATAACAGGATGCATCCATTTTGAAATTTTCACGTTAAATCTACCCATGATTCTCGTAATTAAGTTATCAGATAATAGATATAAATTTATAAATAAAAAACAGAATAACATAAACCAAAAAGAAGAATACCTGTGATAAATTAATTCTATTCCAGCGATAATCGCTGGTACAAAAATTATCCCTAGCAGTAATTCAGCTAAATCATGTCGTCTAGGATTTTTTTTAGAAATCCATTTTCCATACTTCTTAAATAAAGACATTTTCTCAACACCTCAAATGTTACTATTCGATGTTTACTTATTAAACTACAAATCCAAGTAAAGTTATCCATAAGTTCAATAAGTGTAAACGTAAAAAAATACTCATATGAAATTACACTGTTCATATTTTCAAAAATACATAAAAATTAATTAAGGCAAAAAATAATGCTATTACAAATAAAATAATTCTTTTCCAAACAATATTAAACTTTTGAAATATAGGAATAAGTATTTGTGATCCATAGGGAGTATATGATTCAATTTTGAATCTTGATGCGAATAGTGAAATAAACATTAAATAAATTCCTAACCCCATCAATGAAATAGAAAGTAATTTATAAAAAAGCATGAAACTCTCCCCCATTAATTAACATTTTAAGATTTATTAACACTTTCCTTTTGCCATTAAACTGCTATTTGCTGGAATAGAAAAAAGCTACCGAAGCAGCTTTAGGTTGTTCAACTAATACACTGTGTAAGTTTTATAAGAAAATTATTTAGATATTATGAAAGTTAGTATCAATTTCTTTCATTTTTTTCATTTTCTTCTGTATTAAATAAATCAGTTAAAGGAAGTTGAATTGAATTGAAATAGGTTGAAAACATATTAAGAATTCCTACAACGAATAAGATCCAACCAAAGCCTCTCAGTATAACAGGTCCAACAAAATTATTAAAATAAGTTAGCGTTACAATTAATAGACCAAATATTATGTACATAGCACTGACTGGATTTTTCATGTTTATTTCTCCTATATGTATATGTAATTTTAATTTTATCATAAAGTAAAAAAATGGTAATCAATCAAAAGACTCATGAAAAATTCACTTCCTAATGCATCTTATCTGCCAGTTTCTTAAAATAAAAAAGCCGCTTTTAGTAGTTTTTGATTTTCACAAGTGTTAGTTCAATTAAATACTTATTGTTCCTTCACTCCACCATACTAAGAATTCCTCAAAATAAGGAGCAATCCATGTACGACTATCGTCCTCATGATTCCAAACGAATATATTATTACTTTGAATGTCTCCATTTACAATAGAGAAACCGAATAAGTCACCATTACCTGCATCACCAAAAAATAATAAACAGTCGAAAGGCATATACGTATCCTTAAAGATCTCGTCAGTTCTTCGATCAACATTTTCTTCAATTATTTCTTTTGCAGACCATATTCTTACCCCTGCAACATCAATACCATTAGTTTCTTTTAGAAAATTTATTAGTTCGTTTGGTAGTTGAATATTGAATTTCGCTTGAATTTCTTCTATTTGATTTTGAGTAGCTGGCTCATTAAATTCAGCCTCTTCAGATATATTTTTTAATAATTCTTTCCACATATATTACATACCTCCTATACAATTTAATCATTTATATATAATTACTAATTCTCTGAATTTTCCTTTTAAAATAATAAAAAAAGCTATAAATATTTAACTGCATATGATATTGAACTAATGAACTTTTAATACAACTACATCCATTTACAAAAAAAGCAGGAGAACAAGTTAACTTGCTCTTCCTGCCTCTCATATACCTCTTATTTTGGTTGCATACGAATTGCACCGTCTAAACGGATCACTTCACCATTTAACATTGGATTTTCAACAATGCTTTTCGCTAAGTGTGCGTATTCTGAAGGCTTACCAAGACGTGATGGGAATGGAACCATATTTCCTAATGATTCTCTAGCTTTTTCTGGTAATACATCAAACATTGGCGTTTCAAATATTCCAGGAGCAATGCTCATCACTCTGATGCCGTATCTTGATAAATCCCTAGCGATTGGTAATGTCATTCCAGCTACTGCACTTTTTGATGCACCGTAAGCTGCTTGTCCCATTTGGCCATCAAATGCTGCTACTGAAGCGGTGTTAATAATAACACCTCTTTCACCAAATTCATTAGGTTCATTATTAATCATTTGCTCAGCTGCTAAACGAATAACGTTAAATGTACCAACTAAGTTTACATTAATGATTTTTTGGAAAGATTCTAATGAATGAATTCCGTCTCTTTTAATTACTTTTTCAGCTAATACAATACCTGCGCAGTTTACTACTGTATTAAATGAACCATATTTAGTTAAAACATTACTAATTGAATTTTTTACGCTCTCCTCTGAAGAAACATCTGTTTTTTCAAAACAAACATTTTCTTCACCTAATTCAGAAATTAGGCTAGCAGCTCTTTCTTCATTTAAATCGAAAATAGCAGCTTTTCCACCGTTTTCTACGATCATTCTAACTGTACCTGCACCTAGTCCTGAAGCTCCACCTGTTACGATTGCTATACTATCACGAATATTCATTTTTTAAATCCCCCAGTTTGTTGTTGGTTATTAATTTAATCTCTCAATAATCGTTGCATTTGCCATACCATGGCCTTCACAGATCGCTTGTAATCCAAAACGTGAGCCTGTTTTCTCTAAAGCATTACATAATGTAACCATCACCCTTGCACCACTAGCACCAAGTGGGTGACCTAATGCGATCGCTCCACCGAATATATTTAGTTTTTCAAATGGTACATTTAATTCTTTTTGCCATGCTAAAGGAACTGCAGCAAATGCTTCATTTATTTCAAACAAATCGATTTGATCGATTGTTAAACCACATTTATGTAAAACTTTTTGAGTTGCTTGAATTGGCCCTGTTAACATTAATTGAGGGTCAGATCCTACTACCGTTCTCCCAATAATTCGAAACTTTGGCTTAAATCCTAATTGTTGAGCTTTTTCTTTGCTCATTAAAAGTAGACCTGCAGCACCATCACTAATTTGGCTTGCATTTCCAGCAGTAACGGAACCTGCTTCAGTAAATGCTGGCTTTAAAGAAGATAATTTCTCAATAGAAGAGTTTTCTCTCGGTCCTTCATCTTTTGTAACTTTAACAAGCTCACCTTCTTGATTCGTAACAGAAACTGCAACAATTTCGTCTTCAAAATAGCCTTGTTTCATTGCTTTTAATGCTTTTTGATGGCTATTATAAGCAAATTCATCTTGCTCACTTCGACTGATATTCCACTTTTCATTAATACGTTCTGCTGAGATCCCTTGGTTAAATTCACCAAACATATTCGTTAGTTTTTCATTCCATTTTGATCCTTTTAAGTTCGAAAACATTGGTACACGTGTCATACTTTCAACACCAGCTGCAATGACAATGTCCATATCTCCACTTAAAATGGCTTGTGATGCAAAATGGACAGATTGTTGACTTGATCCACATTGACGGTCAATTGTAACACCAGGCACTTCAATTGGTAGACCTGCTAATAAAGCAGCAACTCTACCAATATCACCAGCCTGTTCACCAATCTGAGTAACACAGCCCATAATCACATCATCTATTTCTTTAGGATCAAATTCATTTCGACTTACTAATTCCTTTAGTACAATTGCAGCTAAGTCATCAGGTCTTGTTTCGCTAAAGCTGCCGCCTCTTTTACCTATTGGTGTTCTTAAAGCATCAACAATAACTACTTCTCTCATAAATTTGATCCTCCAATTTTAAGTCTGGATTAATTTAATCCCATTTGTTTTGCAATAATTGTCTTCATGATTTCATTTGTACCTGCGTAAATTGACATGATTTGAATATCTCTGAAACGTCTAGCAATCTCGTATTCTTCCATATATCCATAACCACCATGCAATTGAAGACACTCTGAAGCTACTTTTTTACCTAAATCTGTAATCCACCATTTTGCCATCGATACTTGCTTAACAACATTTATGCCTTCCATATGCTTATAAATTAAGTCCTCAATGAAAGTACGGCCAATTTCAATTTCAGTTGCCAATTCTACAAGTTTAAATTGAGTATTTTGGAATCCAGCAATTGATTTTCCAAATGCTTTTCTACTTTTTACATATTCAGTTGTCACTTTCAACATTTCTTCAGCTGAAACTAATGCTTCTAAAGCAACTACTAATCTTTCTTGCTGTAATTTTTCCATTAAGTAATAGAAGCCTTTTCCTTCTTCTCCTAATAAATTCTTTACAGGCACTTTAGCATCTTGGAAAATTAATTCAGCTGTATCTTGGCTATGAAGTCCTACTTTATTTAATTTTTTTCCTCTAGAAAACCCAACTGTATCTTTTTCGACAACTAGTAAGCTTATTCCTTTATGAGCAGGTCGAATTGTCGTATCAGTTTTAACTGCAATGATGATAAGGTCTGAAAGAATACCATTCGTGATAAACGTTTTTTCACCATTAACAATATAGTAATCCCCTTCTTTTACTGCAGTTGTTTTAATATTTGCTAGATCTGATCCAGCACCTGGTTCAGTCATCGCAACTGCGCTAATATATTCACCTGAAATACATTTAGGTAACCATTCCATTTTTTGCTCTTCATTTGCATAAGCAGTCAAATAAGGTACAACTATATCATTGTGTAATGCTACACCAACTAAACTTGAACCAACTTTCTCAAGTTCCTCTATAATTATGACTGAATAGCCAAAATCTACACCTAACCCACCATATTTTTCGTCAACATAAGGACACAAAAATCCTTCATTTCCTAATTTATCCCAGAATTCTCTAGGTATTATTCTGTTTTGCTCCCACTCTTCATAAAATGGTACAGCTTCTTTTTGTAAGAACTTTCTAAGAGCCGTGCGGAAGATTTCATGTTCTCTAGTTAAGTAAGAATGTTTCATAATAAGCCCCCCAAAATAATTAATCACTTTAATAAAACGCTTACAATACTCAAAATACTAAATTTTTTAAATATTACATTTGTAATAATCATATGATGTTAATTGTAATTTATCAAGGAGCAAAAAAAAAAGAACTGAATAATTCAGTTCTTTTGATTGAAGACAAACTTGTAAAAAACAATTCAAATTAACCAATTTTAACGGTAATTTTACCAAAATTATTTCCTTCACCCATTCGTTGTAATGCACTAATGACATCCGTAAATTCAAAAGATTGATCAATGATTGGTTTAATTTTATGTTCTTCAAAAAATGCCAACATTTGTTCAAACTCTCTTGGACTTCCCATGGTAGTCCCTCTAATATCCATATTTTTAAAGAATACTTTTGGCAAGACTGTTTGAGGAACTGGTCCATTTGTCGCACCGAATGATACGATTCTTCCACCTTGAGCAGTCAAATCAATTAATCGATTAAATGATTCACCACCAACTCCATCGATCGTAAGGTTTACAAATCCAAATTCTTTACGAAGTTTTTTATACCAATCATTTTCTCGGTAATTAAAACCAGCAGTCGCACCCATTTCAATTGCCTTTTCAATTTTTTCATTGCTACTCGATGTAACTAGAACTTTTGAACCGAATGCAACAGCCATTTGTAATGCATATAATGCTACTCCACTACCAATACCTGGAATCAATACTGTATCATTCTTTTGTAATTGACCACGTGTAATTAATGCTCTATATGCAGTAAGTGCAGCTAAGGGTATTGCTGCAGCCTCTTCCCATGACAAGTACGAAGGTTTTTTATAAATATTTTCAACTGGTAGTTTAATAAATTCAGCAAATGTACCATTAGAAGGCATTCCAAGTACAGTGAATTCATCAGAATTGATATCATCACGATCCCCCCAGTTTAAGCTCGGGTTCATGATTACTTCATCACCTACAGAAAATCCTGTTACTTCTTCACCGATAGCTTCAATAACTCCAGCACCATCAGATCCTAAAATCCCGTCCAATTTCATCCCTGGATACATACCGTGCGTTATAAAAAAGTCACGTCTGTTTAACGATGCTGCCTTTAACTTAATCACAACTTCATTCGGATGAACATCACCAATCTCAACATTTTCAAATTTTAGTGACTCTGGCCCTTTAGTGTCTCTTAAAATATAAGCTTTCATTTACTCACTCCTATTCTCGAACGAAATTAAATATGTAAAAAGACGATTAATAAATACTACTCAATTTTTATTTTACCAAAAAAGTTAAATACGGTTTAGTAAAATGATTAGCAAGGAATGATTGTGAGGGATAGTATGAAGTGGATTATGAGATTTAGGTGTTTTAGTTTATGAGTTTTTAGGGTAGGGTTCTAGATTTTAATAGATTTTTGTTTCTGTTTTTCTTTATCTAATAGTTATGTATTTTTATTCAATTCAATTCGGTACGTGAAATTCCTATTAAATGCCTTTGTTAGAGTGAGGAAACTTAATAGATCGATATTCATTAAAAACTGCACTTTATTTCCAAAGTAATTCTTTTTTTGTATTAATTGAAAGCTTTTTATAGAAGATTCGCTAGATTTTAAGCATATTTTGAACGTTGCATATAGATTGGAGTATCTTAATTGCAGTTTCAGATAATTTGTTTACAGTTTTAACAATTTTAATTGCAGATTAGGTGATTTTGTTTGCACTTTTGATGTTTTTATTTGCAGTTGTTAAAAACGACCATCCACCAATAGTCCTTAATTACAGAATGTGATTACCTTAGTTTTTCATACATTCTTTCTATTGAAATAGTAGTAACTTAAACTTCTATCCTACTAAAATTAATTTCCACAGGAATAATCTACTGTATTTAAAATAGCAGTGATTTTCTATTTAAAAATGACAGGTTTTCTAATATTTTTACAAATCACTTTGTCAAAACTTGTTTTATCATCAATAAACATGTCTCTTTATAAACAATAGAAATGTGTTATTATTTCCTATTAAACTTTTTTTGTTATATCCATATATTTTAAATTTGAAAGTTTTACGAAACAAAAAAACTCTCACCACTTGAGAGTCGAAACGAATTTCTTAATTAGCAAGAAAAAAGATTCCTATTGCACTAGGACCCGTGTGAACGCCGACTGCTGAACCAACTGAGTTTTCTATAATCTGTTCACTACCAATTAGATCCTTTAATTGTTTAATAAATTGTTCGGTGGAATCATCTTTTACCCCATATACAACTCCAACATTTTTACTAAGTTCATCTTTCCGTGTCTTCATTAGTTCAAGCATACGATTTAATGCTTTTTTTCGACCTCGTACTTTTTCAAGTGGTTTAAATTTCCCTTCGCTTACTTCCATAATCGGATTTATATTTAGCATGCCACCTAAAAATCCGGCAAACTTACCAACACGACCGCCACGTATTAAATATTGGAGATCTTCTATCGTAAAAATATGTTGGATCTTATTTATATTTTGATTTAATTGTTTCATTAGATTTTCAAAAGATTCATTATTATTTAAGCCTTCTATTAGTTCCATAACTAATACGCAAATTCCAAGTGATACTGATCTAGTATCGATAATATGAATAGAGGCATTTGGATTGTTTTCTAAAATATCTAGTTTTACTAATTGTGCAAAATTATACGTACCAGATAAGTCACCAGAACAAGTAAGATAGACACAATTTTGATCTTTACTACATGAGGCTAAAGTTTGATAAATTGCATCATAAGAAGGTAAAGATGAAGTAAAGTTCTCCCCATTTTTCATTCTTTGCATTAACTCATGTGATTGTAGGTTTACTCCGTCAAGATACTCTTTTTCTAATTGGTCATAGACTCTTAATGGAATGACTGAAATATTGTATTTAATCAATAGTTCAGATGGAAGATCAGAAGAGCTATCTACAATTATTTTTAGGTTCAATTTGATCACCTCTCTCTAGATTAATAATGTATTTTTAATCTTATTAAACAATAATCTAAATATTCAAACGACTATTTTGCATTTAAGTTAATTTTATCGACAAAATTAATCTTACGAAAAGTACATTGAAAATTCACTTGTTCTACAACATGGTAGTTTAATTGAATAAGTATGTCTGAATTTCTATGAATAAAAAGTGAATTCCAATAAAATAATTTAAAAAATTGTCTAGCATTTCTAAAATTATGAATTATTTCGCATTTAATTTTATGATAAAATGGAATTATATGGAATTTCTGGAGGTATCTAGTGGAATTAAATGCAGAAGGAAAATTAGAGAAAGTACCGATTAAGCTTGATTACGAGTTTTATGGCTTAGAAAAGGAAATGTACTCAATCAATAGCCATTTGTTTAATAATCAAAAATTATGTGCAAAAGGGATTCTTTACATTGCGTTTACTGTACTTATATTATCTTTATTAATTTTTACTTTCGTTTGGATAAACGAAGAACAAAATTCACAAGAACTATCGATTATTTCTACTCAAATAGCTGATGAATTAACAAACAAGGAATTAATGACACCATAATTGATCAAAAATATAAAAAGTTTAATAGTAAGTACCGATTATATTTCTGAAATAAGCATATTCAGTTCGATGAAAATTAAGAATGAAGGAATATATTTGAATTCTTATAATACTGAAAACATGGAGCCAGAATTTCATTATAAAAGAATTGTATGGTCCCCTAAATGGTTAGTTCCTGACTTTTTCTCTAGCGGGAATGGAGATAGTGATTGGTATATCGAAATGAAACATAGGACTTTTAGTACATTTGCAGGATTTGTTTTAATAGTAGGCTTATCAATCTATTTAACCTTATTCACTATATAGACAACGATAAATACCTATCGAGATAAAAGATTAAATACTGGATGGATCATCCTATTTGCTTTATTTAATGTGTTAGGATATTTAGTTTATCGATATCGATTTGTCATTAGAAATTTTTTTACTGATTTTCTAAAAGAATTTAACAGATCAGAAGAAAAAAGTATAACGATTGATGTATCGTTAATCAACAACAGTCATGAATTGCATCAAGTATTAAAAGAAAAATTATCATTTCCAGATACATATTGTGAAGAATGGGACGACTTTTGGGATATAATTACATGTCAAGTTGAGTTACCTAAGAAACTTCAATTTATTGGTTGGTCAGAATTAGAGCGAAAACTACCAGATGATTCAAAAATTATGATCGAGTACCTTCTTGAACATAACCAGGAATTTCCCGATTGGCACTGTAATTTTATATGTAACTAACTCGTTTTTAGAAGTACATTCAAATTAGACAGTGCTCTTTCAATATTCTTAACTAACCATCCTATTTAATCCTTGTTTTCACACGAATTCAGATAAAAAAGAAGTGCCTTATAAGTATACATGCTTATAAGACACTTCCTTTTTTAGTTATGCATGTAATTTTTCATATTTTGCAATGTCATTTTCATATTTCATCGTAATCGCAATATCATCTAAGCCATTTAGTAATTTTTCTTTCCAAACAGGATCGATTGAAAATTCAAAGTTACCAAATACTGTTTTAACGACTTGTTTTTCTAAATCGACTTCAATTTCTTGATTCCCACTTAATGTAGATAATTGTGAGCGAATCTCATCATTTAAGACAATCGGTAGCATACCATTTTTTATGCAGTTATTGTAGAAAATATCTGCGAAGCTACCAGCAATAATAATTGTAAATCCATAATCATTTAATGCCCAAGGTGCGTGTTCTCTAGATGATCCGCAACCAAAATTATTTCCACTTATTAAGATTGAAGCATTTTTCCGTTCCTCATTATTTAATGAAAAAGATTGATTTGGTGAGCGATCATCATGATATCGCCATTCATCGAATAAAAATTCTCCAAAGCCAGTTCGTTCAATTCGCTTTAAATATTGTTTTGGAATAATTTGGTCTGTGTCGATATTATCTAACATAATTGATACAGTTGTGCCTTTATGCGTACGTAACGGTTTCATTTGCTTGCTCCTTTCGAATATCAATAAAATGACCATGTACCGCAGCAGCCGCTGCCATTACTGGACTGACTAAATGTGTTCTTGCTCCTTTACCTTGTCTTCCTTCAAAATTTCGGTTTGAAGTAGATGCACAATGTTCTCCAGCTGGTACTTGGTCTGGATTCATTGCTAGACACATCGAACAACCAGCTTCCCTCCATTCAAATCCTGCTTCTATAAAGACTTTATGTAGTCCTTTTGCCATTGCTGCATTACGAACCTTTTTTGATCCTGGAACAACTAATGCACGGACATCAGATTTTACTTTCTTTCCTTTAAGATAATTTGCAGCTTCCTCTAAATCTGACAATCTAGAATTTGTACATGAACCGATGAATACGTGTTGAACTGGAATCTCATTCGGTGTGATTTCTGGTTTTAATCCCATATATTCATAAGCTCGTTCGTAGTTCTCATCCTTGGCTTTTGGAAGGGCTTCATCAATTCTTACGCCCATTCCAGGATTTGTTCCCCAAGTTACGTAAGGTGCAAGGGTTGCTACATCCACTTCAATTGTTTTATCAAATGTTGCTCCCTCTTCTGTATATAATTTCTTCCATTCTACTAATTTTTCATCATATGAATTTACTGTATATTTTCGACCTTTTAAATAATCGAAAGTTTTTTGATCTGGAGCAACTAATCCTGCTTTTGCTCCTCCCTCAATCGCCATATTACATAAAGTCATACGCTCTTCCATTGACATATTTGAAATTGCTTCACCATAAAACTCAATAACAAATCCAGTTCCCATTGATACACCATAAGTTGCTAGTAAATGAAGAATGATATCTTTCGCATATACACCTTTTGGAAGCTTACCATCAAGTTTCACACCCATTGACTTCGGCTTAACTTGCCATAAAGTTTGTGTTGCTAAAACATGTTCAACTTCACTTGTTCCAATTCCAAAAGCTAAAGCACCAAATGCGCCGTGTGTTGATGTATGACTATCTCCACAGACAATTGTTTTTCCCGGCTGAGTTAACCCTAGTTCAGGTCCGATTACGTGGACAATCCCTTGGTCCTCATCCGTAATATCTGCTAAAGGAATATTGAACTCTTGACAATTATTTCTTAACGTATCCATTTGTTGTTTAGCAATTAAGTCAGTGATGACTAATTGATTTTGTGTTGGTACATTATGATCCATCGTCGCAAATGTTAATTCTGGTCTTCTTACTTTTCGATTGGATAATCTCAATCCTTCAAAAGCTTGCGGAGAAGTTACCTCATGGACTAAGTGTAAATCGATATACAAAAGCTGTGGTTTACCTACTTCACCAGTTACAACATGATTTTGCCAAAGTTTATCAAACAATGTTTGTTTCATCGAATAGTACCTCCAACTGTTTGAAATTGTAATTCCTTTACTACTTGTTCTGTAAATTCAATCGTTGAACTGTTACCACCTAGGTCACCAGTTAAATAGCCATTATTGATTGAATTGACAATCGCGTTTTCAATCGAGTTTGCCTCATCAACTAAGTTAAAATCACGAAGCATCATCGCCACTGACCTTAATATTGCTATAGGGTTAGCCTTATTTTGTCCAGCGATATCTGGTGCTGAACCGTGAATTGGTTCATATAATGAAGGACCTTTGCCTGATTTACTTGCAGAAGGTAGCATTCCTAATGAACCAGTAATCATCGAAGCTTCATCGCTTAAAATATCCCCAAATAAATTTTCAGTAACGATTACATCAAATCTTCTTGGGTTTCGAATTAACTCCATCGCTGCTGCATCAACAAGAATATGCTCAACCTCAACTTCTGGATAGTTTGAACTTAATTCATTTACAATTTTTCGCCAAAGTTTACTAGATTCTAATACATTTGCTTTATCAACTGATGTAAGTTTACCTTTTCTAGTTTTTGCTAACTCAAATCCATACGTTACAATTCGTTCAATTTCTTCTCTAGTATAGGAAAGAGTATCCGTTGCTTCATTTTCATTATGGAATCGAGGTTCGGAAAAATAAATTCCGCCTGTTAATTCTCGAACGACGACAAAGCTTACATTTCTGACTTGTTCAGATTTTAACGGAGAATGATTTACAAGTTCATCGTAAACATCGACTGGTCGAATATTTGCATATAAATTAAGTGATTTTCTTAATCTTAATAAGCCACTTTCTGGTCGTTCAACACCTTGATCCCATTTTGGTCCACCTACTGCTGCCAATAATACGGCATCCGAATTTAAACAATTATCTAATGTTTCTTTCGGTAATGAAGTACCTGTTTCATCGATCGCGTGACCTCCGAATAAATTTGTTGAAAAAGTAAAGTCATGTTGATAAGATTTTGCAATCTGTTCTAATACCTGTACTGCTGAACTCATAATTTCTGGTCCGATTCCGTCTCCTGGAAGACATGCGATTTTTAATTTCATTTTAGAACCTCCTTTTTGCTCCACTTACTAATAATGTTTAATAAATCTGCATCTGTAATTTCTTTTTTCGAATCTGTCAAAGCTTTAAATTGAATAAACGCTTTGTTTATAATTTCTGTTGGAAAGTTGAATCCAAGTTCTTTTAATTTGTCAGTAAAAGCATGACGTCCTGAATGTTTCCCTAATACTAATGAATTAGTAGATAGTCCAATTAATGAAGGGGGTATAATTTCATATGTTGTCGGTTCTTTTAGGACGCCATCTTGATGAATACCTGATTCATGAGCAAATGCATTTGTACCAACAATTGCTTTATTCTTCTGGACAACCATACCTGTTAGACGACTAACAAGTTCACTTGTCTTCGTAATTTCATGTAATCGTAAATTAGAATTTTTCCGGTAAACATCTTCCCTAATATGTAGTGCAACGGCTATTTCTTCTAGTGCAGCATTTCCTGCTCTTTCCCCAATTCCATTTACGGTGCATTCTACTTGGGTTGCTCCAGCCTGTATAGCAGCTAAAGAATTCGCTACTGCCATTCCTAGATCATCATGACAGTGACAAGAAAAAACGGCTTTATGATATGACGGTACATTTTCTTGTAAATATTTAAATAGGTCGTAGTACTCTGAAGGACTTGTGTAACCGACAGTATCTGGAATATTTATTACATCAGCCCCTGCTTTAATGGCAGTTTCTGCGAATTCGGCAAGAAATGCTCGATCAGTACGACAGGCATCTTCAGCTGAAATTTGGACTTTTGGAAAAAAGGATTTTGCAAGCTGCACACAATGTTTAGCCGTTTCCAAAACTTCTAATCTCGTCATGTTTAATTTATATTTCATATGAATGTCACTTGTTGCTAGAAAAATATGAAGTCTCGGTTCTGCAGCATTTTTTAACGCATCCCATGCTGTTTTAATATCTGAATCTTTTGCTCGAGAAAGGCTTGAGACGGAGACAGAACGAATCTGTCTCGCAATCTCTTGAATACCTAAAAAGTCACCTTCTGAGGAAGCGGCAAAACCAGCCTCAATGATATCAACACCTAAAGCTTCTAGTTGTCTTGCAATTTCGAGCTTTTCAAATCGATTTAAATTAACCCCAGGAGATTGTTCGCCATCACGTAATGTTGTATCAAGAAACTGAATTTTACTCATTTTTTATTTCACCTCGACCTTTTCTTTTCTTTGGATAAATGGCATCATTGCACGAAGTTTTTCTCCAACCTCTTCTAACTGATGTTTCTTTTCACTTTCATTAATTTCGTTGTATACTGGACGACCATTTTTATTTTCGTTAATCCAACCCTTAGCAAACGTACCATCTTGGATTTCTGCTAAAATATCTTTCATTGCTAATTTTGACTCATTCGCTACTACTCTAGGACCAGATACGAAATCTCCCCACTGTGCAGTATCAGAAATTGAGTATCTCATATAGCTCATTCCGCCTTCGTACATTAAATCAACGATTAGTTTCAACTCATGTAAACACTCAAAGTATGCAACTTCTGGCTGATAACCTGCTTCTACTAATGTTTCAAATCCTGATTTAACTAAAGAAGTTACACCACCACATAGTACCGCTTGTTCTCCGAATAGATCTGTTTCAGTTTCCTCTTTAAATGTTGTTTCAAGAACACCTGCTCTAGTAGAGCCAATTCCATCAGCATAAGAAAGTGCTACATTTTTTGCTTCCCCTGTTACATCTTGGTAAACAGCAAATAATGCTGGAACCGCTGCACCATCGACAAATGTACGTCGAACAAGATGTCCTGGACCTTTTGGAGCTACTAAAAATACATCAACATTTGCAGGAGGAACAATTTGATCAAAGTGAACATTAAATCCGTGTGCAAACGCAAGCGCATTACCATTTTCTAGATACGGTTCAATTTCATTTTTATAAACAGTTGGTTGATGCTCATCTGGTAATAAAATCATTACTACGTCTGCTGCTTTTGAAGCCTCTGCAACTGTAGTTACATGTAGTCCGTCATTTGCTGCAGCGTCCCATGATTTTCCAGGGCGACAACCAACAACTACTTTATGACCATTCTCATGTAAATTTAAAGCATGTGCGTGACCTTGAGATCCATAACCAATTACTGCAATCGTTTTCCCTACTAATACATTTTCCTTTACGTCTGTACCATAATATACTTTAGCCATTTTCAAATTCCTCCAATTATTTTAGTTTTATATTTTTATTTAATAAGAGAGTAGCTTTTGAGCATGCTCCTTATGTTTAGCGGATCTAGTAAATGCGGTTACACCTGTTCGAGCTATTTCTTTTAGTTCGAAAGGTCTTAATAACTCAATCAAAGCCTCTACCTTATCAGAAGTACCAGTTACTTGAACGACAATCTGATCACGGCTTACATCAATAACTGAGGCTCTAAATGGTTCAATTAGACTATATATTTCATTTCTTGTAGCTGCATTTGTACTTACCTTTATTAAGGCTAGTTCTCTAGCAATAACTGATTCTTCTGTTATATCTGCTACTTTTATCACATCAATTTGCTTGTGAAGCTGTTTAATCAGTTGTTCAACCTGTTGTAAATCCTCTACATGAACGACAAACGTAATTCTTGAAATATGATCTTGTTCTGTATGTCCTACAGAAATACTTTCGATATTAAAGCGTCTTCTCGAGATCACTCCTGTAATTCGGTTAAGTACGCCACTGTTATTTAATACAGTCGATGTAATGACTCGTTTCATTATTTCACCCCTTCCATTTCATGGATTCCTTTACCAGGTGGTACCATTGGTGTAACGATTTCAGCTTGATGAACTCGACAATCAATTAAAACTGGGCCATCAAACTCAATTGCTTCTCTTAATTGACTTTCAACTAAATTTGGATCTGAGATTGTCATCCCTTTAATACCGTAAGCTTCAGCAAGTTTTGTGAAACTAGGCTGGCAGTCTAATAGAGAACTAGAGAAGCGGTCATTATAAAAGGCTGATTGCCACTGTCTTACCATTCCTAAAGCTGCGTTATTTAATATTAAAATTTTAACTTGTAGATTATGTTCCTTGATCATGCTCAATTCTTGCAATGTCATTTGGAAACCGGCATCACCTACAATCGCTACAACTAATTCATCAGGCTTTGCAAATTGTGCTCCGATTGCAGCTGGTAAACCAAATCCCATCGTTCCGAGTCCACCTGAAGTAATCCATTTATGTGGATCGTTAAAAGGATAATACTGAGCCGCCCACATTTGATGTTGACCTACATCTGTGGAAATCGTTGCTTTCCCATTTGTAATCGAATGAAGTAAAGTTAAGACAGTTTGTGGTTTAATGACTTCTCTACTTTGTTCATACTGTAAAGGAAAAGCTTCTTTACGACTTTTAAGTAGTTCTAACCATTCACTATGATTTTGTTTATCTATTTTTTGTTTTAATAGCACTTTCAGAACTTCCTTAGCACATCCAACGATTGGAATATTTGTCGGAATAACTTTGTTTATTTCGGCAGGATCGATATCGATATGTGCTACAACCGCATTTTTAGCAAAGTGTGCTAAATTACCCGTTAACCTATCATCAAATCTTGCTCCGATGTTAATTAGTAAATCACTTTCATACATTGCCATATTTGCGGTATAAGTTCCGTGCATGCCCCCCATTCCTAGGAATAACTCCTCATTTGCTGGAAATCCACCTAGACCTAAAAGCGTATTTACAACTGGGATATTGAACTTTTTGATAAATTCAGTAAACTCATCTGCTGCTTTTGCATGTAATATTCCTGCTCCAGCTAATACGACTGGTTTTTTAGCTTTTTCAATTGCTCCTATTAACTTTGTAATTTGAAGATAATTTGGTTCATAAGTCGGTTGATAACCTGGTAATTGAACTTCTACTTCTTCCTTTTTCACTCCTTTTTCAACCATCATATTTTTTGGTAGATCGATGACGACTGGACCTGGACGGCCTGTTGAAGCAATATGGAATGCTTCTTTTACGATTTGTGGAACATCTTCAACATTACGCACTTGGTAGTTATGCTTTGTAACTGGCATTGTAATTCCGATAACATCTGCTTCTTGAAAGGCATCCGTTCCGATTACATTTGTAGCAACCTGACCAGTAAAAACAACTAGTGGTAATGAGTCCATCATTGCATCTGCTAAACCAGTAACGACGTTTGTAGCACCTGGACCACTTGTTGCGATGACAACTCCTGGTCGGCCAGTTACTCGTGCATATCCTTCTGCAGCGTGGATGGCCCCTTGTTCATGCCTTGCTAGAATGTGAGGAATATCAGCATCATAAAGTGCATCATATAATGGTAATACTGCCCCTCCAGGGTAACCAAAAATCATTTCAACATTTTCATTTTTCAAAGCATCAATTAGTAAATTTGCACCTGACAATTCTTTTGACAGAGTTCTCATCGAATGATGACTCATTTCTACTTTTCCCTCCATTTTCGGATAAAATTTACCCATTTATTCGCAATAAAAAAAGCCATAACTCCACACTTCAGCAGATGCTGAAGGGGCGAAAGACTTTTCGCGGTACCACCCTTCTTCTTAGGTTAATAACCTAACTTTGGGATTTTGGCTAACCAAAATCTGGCTATAACGTGACCAACGTTCAGACTTACATTACAAATTAATTCAGCCTGACACTCAAGAGTGAGTTTCATTAATCAAGGTCATCGGTTCACACCAGCCACCGACTCTCTGAAGATCCTTTTCATAACTACTTTTCTCTTTCAATGCTTTTTCATATTTTTAATATTCCACCTGTATTAGCAGAAGTAACTAACTTTGCATATCTTGCTAAATAACCCGTTTTAACTTTTGGTTCATGTAATTTATATGATGATTTACGAGATTCTAACGTTTCGTTTGAAACTGATAATGTGATACTTCTTGATAAAAGATCGATTATGATTTCATCGCCATCTTCAATACATCCAATTGGTCCACCTTCAGCCGCTTCTGGAGAAATATGCCCGATTGCAATACCCCTTGTAGCACCTGAAAAACGACCATCTGTAATTAACGCAACTTTTGTTCCTAAACCTCTTCCGACAATTGATGAAGTTGGTGCAAGCATTTCAGGCATTCCAGGTCCACCTTTTGGACCCTCATATCGAATGACAACGACATGACCCTCTTTAACGAGACCATTGTCAATCGCTTCAACTGCTTCATCGTGTGAATTAAAACAAATTGCTTCACCAATAAAGGTTTGGATTGAAGGGTCAACACCTCCAACTTTAATAACTGCACCGTCTGGGGCTAGATTCCCATGTAAGATCGATAATCCGCCTGTTTGTGAATAAGGATTTTCTTTTTTACGAATCACTTCACTATTGGTGATTGTAGCCTCTTGCACATTCTCGAATAACGTTTTGCCAGTAATTGTAATGCGGTCACTATTGATTGCTCCAGGAATGGTAGTAAGTTCTTTAATAATTGCTGGAACACCACCTGCTAAATGAACATCATGCATTGAATAGTGCGAAGCTGGACTAATTTTAGATAAATAAGGTACTCTTCTAGCTACTTCATTTATATCCTTTAAGTCGTAATCAACACCTGCTTCATTTGCGATGGCCATTAAGTGTAAAACAGTATTTGTCGATCCCCCCATTGCCATATCTAGTGCAAATGCATCATCAATTGCCTCTTTTGTAATAATATCTCTTGGTTTTATATCGTTTTCAATGCAATCCATTAGATGAACAGCTGCATCACGGATTAATTGATGTCTGTCTTTACTAGTTGCAAGTATTGTTCCGTTATATGGTAGTGCTACACCAAGCATCTCCATAATGCAATTCATTGAATTTGCTGTAAACATTCCAGAACATGATCCACATGTAGGACATGCTGACTTTTCAATATCGAGTAATTCTTCTACACTCATTTTTCCTGATTTAAAAGCACCTACACCTTCAAATACTGAAGCAAGAGATAGAGCCTTTCCATCTTTAGATAATCCTCCTGCCATTGGTCCACCTGATACAAAAACTGCTGGTACATTTGTACGAACAGCTGCCATTAGCATTCCTGGTGTGATTTTATCGCAGTTTGGCATATAAAATACGCCATCAAACCAATGTGCATTAATAACAGTTTCGGCTGCATCGGCAATGATTTCCCTACTTGGTAAAGAATACCTCATTCCGATATGACCCATTGCAATTCCATCATCGACACCAATCGTATTAAACTCAAATGGAACGCCACCAGCATCTCGAATCGCTTGTTTTACAACATCTGCCATTTCCCTTAAATGAATATGACCTGGAACAATATCAATATATGAATTACAAATCGCTATAAATGGTTTATTAAAATCTTCCTCTTTTACGCCTGCAGCTAGTAATAAGCTACGATGAGGCGCGCGGTCGATTCCTTTTTTGATCATGTCACTTCGCACAATTTATCACCCTTGTTTTACGTAAATTTTTTCTCCATCTTCTACTACTAATTGACGAAATGCTTTTAATAATCTTTGTGTATTTGGTCCTGGTTTTCCATCACCAATCACTCGTCCATCTACCTTAGATACGCCAATTACTTCAGCCGCTGTTCCAGTTAAGAAAACTTCATCGGCAATATAAACATCATGTCTAGTGAACAATTTTTCCTCAACTTCGTAACCTAATGTGTCACCTAATTCCATAATTGCATTTCGAGTAATTCCTTCTAATGCACCAGCTGAACTCGGTGGAGTAATTAGCCTATTGCCTTTTACTAAAAAGACATTATCTCCTGAACCTTCAGCTACAAAGCCTTGATCGTTTAGCATTAGTGCTTCTTGAACACCAGCTAGTTTCGCTTCAATTTTTACTAATATGTTATTTAAGTAATTTAAAGATTTAATTTGTGGATTTAATACATCACTTCGATTTCTTCTCGTTGCTACTGTTACAATTTCCATACCATTTTCGTATAGTTCTTGTGGAAACAGTGCTAGTTGTTCAGCAATGACAACTACATTTGCTCTTGGACAAGAAGTTGGATCTAATCCAAGATTCCCTTCTCCTCTTGAGACGACGAGTCGAATATAACCACTATGTAAATTATTTCGATTTACTGTATCAACAACAATTTGTGTTAACTCTTCTAATGAATAAGGAATTGTTAATAAAATTGATTTTGCTGATTCATATAATCGAATGAGATGTTCTTTTAAGCGAAATACATTGCCATCATATACGCGAATCCCTTCGAATACTCCATCTCCATATAGATATCCATGATCATATACAGAAACTTTTGCATCTTGTTTTTGAACGAATTCACCATTTAAAAAAATCTGTTGCTCTGTCACGGTTAATCCTCCTCAAGAGTTAAAATATTTGTACTTACTTTATTCCAATCTACGAAATTAATCAACAAGTTTTTAGAAAATTTTAAATTCATAATTTATTCAAATGTCGTATAAATATTGGTATATCAACAATGAAAACCTTTACATTTTTTCAAAATAATTTTTCGACAAAATTTTACTCTTGAAAAATGTTTTTAAAAGGATTATCATATGGTTACTTTAAACAGAATTTTCTGTAAATTAAAATCGGAGGCGAGTAAAAATGGCTACTTTACAAATTAATGGGACTGTTAACGAAATCAATGAAGTGTTGAAAGTAATGAGTAATCATTTTGACATTCAGATTAAAGACGAAAAATCCGATCAGGAGTATTCAGTAGATTTCTCTTATGAAGAATGGGAAAACGATTCTTTTGTAAGTGAGGTGTTAACTGGAGCCTATAATGATTAAACATTGAAATTCTTATCGTATGATAACAAAAAGAGGGTAGCCCATTATTTAGGCAACCCTCTTTTTCTTTGTTGGTCTGAAGTAGTGCAAGTATAGGAATCCTCTGTGCTAATAAGGGCTGAATAGCTGCAAGTAAGCGGCCGACTGCGAATAAATCTTAGAGTAGTGCAAGTAAAGGATCCAGATCCATCTGAGCTAATAAGAGCTGAATAGCTGCAAATAAATCTTAGGGTAGTGCAAGTAAAGAATCCAGATCCATCTGAGCTAATAAGAGCTGAATAGCTGCAAATAAACGGCCGACTGCAAATAAATGGCGAACTGCAAATAAAATTAGAGAATCTGCAATTAAATCTAGTGAATCTGCAATTAAATTGTTAAAACCGCAATTAAAATTATCAAATCTGCAATTAAATCTTGAGAAAGTGCAATTAAAATACAAAATTACCCATACCAGTTAAGGTATTTCACCCCAAAAACTGTTCATAAATTCATACTCTTTAAAAGAAAACTAGCAATTTCCCGCTAATTCTATCTTTATCGAATAAAAAGTCGCTACAAATCTGCTTAAAAATCTTATTTTGATAGATAAGCGCTTTAAGTTCATGTGTATTACAATAAAAAAAGGACCGCTTTGATCAGTTCCCTGACCAATAAGACAGTCCAATACGTTTATTTTAGCAAACCCTCTTCTTTCAAAAACTCTCTAGCAACACTTTCGGCTGATTTTCCACCAACATTTACTTTGTAATTCATTTCTCGCATTTCATCATCCGTTATTTTATTTTTTAATTTATTTAATATATTTTTGACTTCTGGATATTTTTTAAGTGTTTCTTTCCTCAGAAGTGGTGCGCATTGATATGGTGGGAATAAATTTTTATCATCGACTAACACTTTCATGTGATAACTTTGGAGCTCACTATCGGTTGAATAAGCATCGATTATTGAGAGATCGCCCGATTGAATTGCGTCATATCTCAATTTAGGTTCCATCGTTTTTAAATTTTGGAACTTTATTCCATATAATTTTTGTAATCCTAAATATCCGTCTTCACGATCTGAAAATTCTAAAGTGAAACCTGCTTTTAATTGATTTGCTACTTTGGTTGCATCTGAAATTGTTTCGATTCCAAATTGTTTGGAAATGTGATCTGGAACAGCTAATGCATAAGTGTCATTAAATTTCATAGGTTCCAAATAGCTCAAATTATACTTTTTTGCTAAACCTTCAGCAGCTTGTTCATATACTGCATTTGCATCATTACTAATAGCCTTTTGTTTCAAAAAAGTAGATATGACCGTACCTGTATATTCTGGATAAATATCAATATCACCTTTTTTTAATGCATTAAACACAAATGTTGTTTTACCAAAATTGGGCTTAACTTCAACGTTTAGATTTGTTTCATCCTCAATCATTAATTTATACATATTCATTATTATTTCTGGCTCAGCACCTAATTTTCCAGCGATGACTAGGTCCGTTTTATTCCAAGATTTAATTGTTAATGGAGAAAATAATAATGCTAATAAAATAAAAGAAGCAGTAATTATTCTTAATGAAAAACTCTTAAAACTCCTCTTCTCTATTAATCTTAAAATAAAATCAAATATAATTGCTAAAAGTGCTGATGGTATTGCCCCTATAATGATTAAATTCATATCGTTTCGGTCGATGCCTAATAATATTAAACTACCTAAACCACCAGCTCCTATTAAAGCGGCGATTGTTGCAGTTCCAACAATGATGACCATCGCAGTGCGGATTCCCGCCATCATAACTGGTAGTGCTAATGGTAATTCAACCTTAAATAGTCTTTGTCTACCATTCATTCCTAACCCAGTTGCTGCCTCTAATAGGATTGGATCAATCTCCTTAATTCCAGTATATGTATTTCGCAAGATCGGCAATAATGCATAAACACTTAGCGCAATTACCGCTGGAATCTTTCCAATACCAACTAATGGTATTAAAATCCCTAACAGCGCCAATGAAGGTATAGTTTGAATAACTGCTGTCGTTCCAATTACAAATTCTGAGAGAACTTTCTTCCTCGTTAAGTAAATTCCAATCGGGACAGCTATTATTATTGCAATAATTAGTGCAAAAACTGAAATTTGTATATGCTCTAACAAAGCCGTTAATAATTGCTCTTTTCTATTTGCAAGAGTTGTTGTAAATGAAATGAGAATCATCTTATATTCCCTCCTTTACAACAACTTTACTACGATAATTGTCTATAAATTGTTCAACAAAAGGATTGACTGGATTATTTAGAATTTCATCCTTCGTACCAACTTGAACTAGTTCTCCATCGTGCATGATCCCGATTCGGTCTCCTAAATAAAATGCCTCGTCTAAATCATGAGTAACAAAAAGGATCGTTTTATTAATCTTAGTTTTTAATTGCTTCAGGTCCTTTTGTAATTGTAATCTAGTAATCGGATCCAATGCACTAAACGGTTCGTCCATTAATAATAGATTTGGATCCCCTGCTAAAGCCCTCGCTACACCTACCCGCTGTTGTTGACCCCCAGATAATTCTGAAACTGATCTTTTACTAAATTCCAAAGGATTTAATTTTACTAATTCTAATAATTCATGAGTGCGCTCTTTTATTTGAGCTTTGTTCCATTTTTTTAATTCTGGTACAATTGAAATATTTTCTTCAACATTCAAATGCGGAAATAGTGCAATTTGTTGAAGTACATATCCAAACTCTCTCCTCAGCTTATGTTCATCATATTCTTTAATATTTTTATCATTATAAAAAATTTCTCCGTCAGTTGGTTTAATTAATCTATTTATTAATTTAATTGTTGTTGTTTTTCCACAGCCACTTGGGCCAATTAAAACAAAACATTCACCTGTCTCAATTGAAAAAGATAAATCCTGAACTGCACATTTACCATTTGAAAACCTAAAAGAGATATCTTGAAATTGAATCATTCTAGTCCTCCCTTATAAATTGCCTATAAGTATATATATTTAGAGGACAAGTTTTCTTATGCTTTAACTGATGAAAATTAGGACAAAAGAAACTTTTTTCTTACTTTATGAAAATTATAAGAATTTTAAAGGTTTTTGTAGTAAATAGAGTTATTCTTTGATAAAATGAGAAAATCATTTTTAAATAGCAACTATGTTTTTGAGGTGAATTATTTGAATACTTTAACAAAAAAAGAAATACTGTTTATTGGATTTATGTTATTTTCTATGTTATTTGGTGCTGGTAATTTAATTTTCCCAGCATACATAGGACAAGCAGCCGGAGAGAATGTATGGGAAGCAATTATTGGATTTATTATTTCGGATGCAGGCATTGCAATTTTAGCATTTATTGCAATAGCAAAATCCGGTAATTTTGATACGCTTGTAAAAAGGGTACATCCCATATTTGCACTTCTCTTCCCAATGGCAATCTACTTGTCGATCGGACCTGGACTTGCCATTCCTCGAGCTAGTAGTCTGGCATATGAAATGGGTGTTAAACCATTTTTGTCCGAAAGTTTGTCTATTTCTCCGATAGGACTCTTAATTTATACGATTGTGTTTTTTAGTATCGTTTATTGGTTTGCTAAATCACCTTCAAAATTGGTTGACAGATTCGGTAAAATTTTAACTCCAGCTTTACTAATCTTAATTTTAATTGTTTTTATTAAAGCAATGTTTACAGACTTATCTAGTTTTAAGGATGCATCCTTAACATACAAATCTAACCCTGTCTCACAAGGAATTTTAGATGGCTATCAAACAATGGATGGCATTTGCGCATTAATCTACGGGATTGTTTTTATCAATATTTTTCAAAGATTAAATGTTACAAATAAAAAGTTACAAATTAAGTATTTAATTATTTTCGGTTTAATTTGTGCATTATTATTATCGATGACTTATTTTATAATTGGCTACTTAGGTGCTTCAGCAACGATTACTGGACAAATTGACAATGGAGCAATCGTTTTAACGACAGTCATGAATCAACTATTTGGCAATGGTGGAACAATTGTTTTAGGACTTATTTTTACACTTGCATGCTTAAGTGTTTGTATTGGTTTAATCACATCATGTTCTCAATATTTTAATAGTATTTTCCCTAAATTATCTTATAAGCAATGGGCAATCTTATTATGTTTTATAAGTGGTTTCGTAGCAAATTTAGGACTTACACAAATATTAAAAGTATCCGTTCCAATATTAGGTCTTTTATATCCAATGGCAATTGCACTAATTGTTCTAGCGCTTTTACACGATCAATTACCATTTAAAGGTAGACCTGTTTATTTATTAACAATTTTGTTCGTTGGAATTTATAGCTTAATCGAGATAATCAATTCATCATTTTTACATAACGGACTAAATGAATTATTATCGATTGTTCCAATGCAAAGTAACGGATTCGGTTGGGTAATACCTGGTTTAATCGGTTTTGTAATTGGGTGTATTTTGGAGAAGTTTATCGTCAAAGAATATACCGAAGTAAAAAACGCAGCATAATTCTTTTTAAAATATAAAGAGCGACTCATTAGTCTAAGCACTTATTGAGATTGCTCTTTTTAATTTTTAAAAATGCTTACTAAGGTTTTCTTTCACTAGCAATGATGGCTTTAATTCACTGATTCTTTTTTGTCCGGATAAAGCCATCGTTAAATCAAAATCAGCTAACATATTTTTCATGACTTGAACTACTCCATTTTTACCAGCAAGTGTTAGGCCATACATATACGGTCGTCCAATTAATACTGCATCAGCACCGATTGCTAAAGCTTTATATACATCTGATCCTCTTCTAATGCCACTATCCATTAAAATTGGTAATTTACCTTTTAATTCACTACAAATACTCTCTAATGCATCTAGAGTACTAATTGTTCCATCAACTTGTCTTCCACCATGATTCGAAACGATAATACCATCCATGCCATATTCAAGTGCAAGCATCGCATCGTCCTTATGTAAAATTCCCTTTAATAAAATAGGTAATTTAGTTTGATTTCGCAAAAATGCTAAATCTTCCCATGTTAATGCAGGATTGCCAAAGAGTCTTGTCCATAATAGAATTGCTGACTGTGGATCCTCTTCGGGTAATTTATTCAATCTTGAGCGAAATACGGGATCCTCTAAATAGTTACCAATTCCTTGCCCCTGTAAAAACGGCAAATATGCATTTTCAATATCTTTTTCTCTCCAGCCCATAATCGAGGTATCAAGTGTAATAACAATCGCTTCGTAACCATTTGCTTCAGCTCGTTTAATCATACTCGCTGCAATTTCCATATCACTACTACAATATAACTGATACCATTTAGGAGAATTTCCTAAAACAGTTGAAACCTTTTCTAAAGAGTAAGTTGATGCAGTACTAGTAATGTATGGAATATTCAATTCAGCTGCTGCTCTTGCAGCTTCAAGTTCACCTTCTGGATGTGCAATTGACTGCACACCGATTGGAGCAAATAAAATTGGTGAATGATATGTTTTGCCAAATAAATTTATACTAATATCACGCTCAGCCACATTTCGTAACATTCGCGGTACAATTTTCCACTTATCAAAAGCTAATCGATTTTCATTCATCGAGCGCTCACTACCAGCGCCCCCTGCTATATAATAAAAAGGCCCTTCCTCTAATTGATCATGTGCTAGCTTTTCTAAATCTTCAAATCTAACAGGAATCTCACTTTTTTTCCCAGCACTATAAACTTGCAATTGAATAGAATTTCCGAAATTCCTCATTCGAAACACATCCTTCAAAAAAAGTTGTAACCGTTTACATATTCTAATACCTATCAGCTAACTCCTTTAAATTTCTTAATAAATCATTCGACATTTTGAATATTTATAAGATTCCCTATCTCGTTAAGCATTTAATTTTATAGTAAATATTTTTGTTTGAATAATATTAATCTTTTATTATTGTTAAAAAAAAAACGAAATATGTTCTTAAATATCGTTATAGAGTGTACAAATAAGTAAGATACCCTTTTAAATTTTATTGGCTGATTTAAAGAATTTTAAATCGTTTAACTAATTTGATTGACTACTTATTTATATTAATTTATGAGATTAGATAAATGTAAATACATTTCGCCCTTATTACTATAAAGGTGGTGTTAGTTTGAATCACTCTGATTGGATTAAATTAAGTGTAAGACTTGCTTACGAAAACTTATTAAATAAGAATGGTGGGCCATTTGGAGCAGTTATTGTCCAAGATGGAAAAGTAATTGGTGCAGGCGTAAATGGTGTCACAACTTTAAATGATCCAACTGCACATGCAGAGGTCCAAGCAATTCGAAACGCATGTCAAAATTTAGGTACATATTTATTAAAGGATGCTGTCTTATATACTAGTTGTGAACCATGCCCAATGTGTCTAAGTGCCGTCTATTGGTCTAGAATTTCAAAAATATATTATTTTTTCACAAAAGATGATGCAGCAAAAATTGGATTTGATGATGCACATATTTATAATGAACTTTCATTGCCATATGAAGATCGAACCATCCCAAGTGAACAAATTATGATTAAAGTCAAAGATATTGAAAACCCTTTCATTGTTTGGTCAAAAGATGAAAGTCATGTACATTATTAATCTGTATAAGAAAAGGTTGCTCATTAATAAATAATGGGCAACCTTATTTTAATTTTGATTTATAAATTTTATTCTTTTAGCTCATGATCTTTTTCTGACTCTTCAATTTCCACTAAATTTAATGAATCATCTTTTTCGTTATTATTTTCTTTCCAAATTTTATACTTTTCAATATCTTTGTTTATTTGTTTAAATGTATACGCTAAAATCGTTGCATCATCTAAAAAGCCTAAGCCGACGATAAAATCTGGTATTGCGTCAATTGGGCTGACAAAATAAATTAATGCCCCGATCACTGTCAAAATTGATTTTGTGGAGATATCTCTATAACTGCCATTAATATATGATTTAAATAAATCTATAAATAAATTTACTTTTTCCCATGCTTCACCTAATGCACCTTTTTTATCTGGTGCCAGCTTAGCTGCTTTTTTCAATAAATTCGTTGATTTTTCTTTATTTCCTAAATAGGAAGAAGCTTTCTTTAAATACTTTTTAAAAAACTTATTTTCATTTAACTCAGACATTATTTCTCCTCCCTTTTTTATAGTTTAACAAATATGAAAACAAGATGAAAGTAAGAAAAACCACTAATCAATTGATTAGTGGTTTCACGCCTTTCTGCTTTTAATGTGAAAGGCTTGTGTAGTTGGAATTACTTATTATATAACTCTTCTACTTGCTTTTGTAAATCCTTGTTCTCTAAGAACTCATCATAAGTACATTCTTTGTCAACTAAACCGTTTGGTGTCACTTCAATGATACGGTTTGCAATTGTTTGAATGAACTGATGGTCATGAGATGTAAATAATGCAGTACCCTTGAAAGCAATTAGACCATTATTTAATGCCGTAATTGACTCTAAGTCTAAGTGGTTAGTAGGATCATCTAATACTAATACGTTTGCTCCACTTAACATCATTTTTGAAAGCATACAGCGAACTTTTTCTCCCCCAGAAAGAACAGAAGCTTTTTTCATTACTTCCTCTCCTGAGAATAGCATACGTCCTAAGAAACCACGTAGGAAGCTTTCAGACTCATCTTGTGGAGAGAACTGACGTAACCATTCGATTAAGTTCATATCACTTTTTTCAAAGAACTCAGAGTTATCTTTAGGGAAAAATGCTTGAGAAGTTGTTACACCCCATTTAAATGAACCAGTATCTGGCTCCATTTCACCCATTAAAATTTTAAATAAAGTTGAAATTGCAACGTCATTTTTACCAACAAACGCAATTTTATCACCTTTGTTTACAGTAAAACGTACGTTATCTAATACTTTTTCACCATCGATTGTTTTTGAAATTCCATCTACAGTTAATAAATCATTTCCAACTTCTCTCTCTGGCGTAAATCCAACGAATGGATAACGACGAGAAGATGGTCTAATATCATCAAGTGTAATTTTATCTAAAAGTTTTTTACGTGAAGTAGCTTGTTTTGCTTTTGAAGCATTTGAGCTAAATCGAGCAATAAATCCTTGTAGTTCTTTAATTTTCTCTTCTTTTTTCTTATTAGCATCAGACATTAATCTTTGAGCTAATTGACTTGATTCATACCAGAAATCATAGTTACCAACATAAAGTTGAATCTTACCAAAATCTAAATCAGCCATATGCGTACATACTTGATTTAAGAAGTGACGGTCATGTGATACAACGATAACTGTGTTTTCAAAGTTAATTAAGAAGTTTTCTAACCATTGAACAGCTTTAAGATCTAAGTTATTCGTTGGCTCATCTAGTAAAAGAATATCTGGTTGACCAAATAATGCTTGAGCAAGTAAAATTTTTACCTTCTCACCAGCTTGTAATTCAGCCATTTTTTTATAATGTAAGTCTTCTGTAATGCCAAGACCTTTTAATAAAATCGCAGCTTCTGATTCTGCTTCCCAACCATTTAACTCTGCAAATTCACCTTCAAGTTCTGCAGCTTTCATGCCATCTTCTTCAGTGAAATCTTCTTTACTGTAGATTGCATCTTTTTCTTTCATTACTTCATAAAGACGAGTATGACCCATAATTACTGTTTGAAGAACTTCAAACTCTTCATATTCAAACTGGTTTTGTTTTAATACTGCAAGACGCTCACCTGGCGTTACAATAACATCACCTGTTGACGGCTCAATCTCACCAGATAAAATTTTAATAAAAGTAGATTTACCCGCACCATTAGCACCAATTAAACCGTAACAGTTACCTGGTGTAAACTTTATATTAACATCATCAAATAATTTTCTGTCCGCAAAACGCAAACTAACATTAGAAACTGTAATCATTTTAATTATATTCCTCCAACTCTTTTGCTCTACTCTTTACAATACCATATTTTAAAAGGAAATTAAATTTTTTCTAAAAGAAATTCATAAACAAACACCAAATTTTGTAAAAAAATAGCTTAATTTAGTTTTTCATTTCCTTTTTAAAGGCAATATATGAGTATATAGTTGTGAACCCAACTAAAAATATAATCAATGGAATGACAATAATTCCTTTATTACTCACTGGTATAAAATAAAGCAATAAGAAACATAAACCAACGATCATAAATAATCTACCGCTCACACGATGTGTTTTTTTCCAAACATTTTCATTACTTAATGTCCATGGTGTACGGACGCCAATAAAATAATTCGAACGAACATGAGGCATATAATTTCCAAGAAACATAAACAAAAGGCCAATAAAGAGAAAACTCATTGAGCCGATATGAACGTTATAACCTAATCCGTAGAATAAAACACTCATATTAATTAAAAAGAAAATAAATAAAATCCCTGTTGCCATAAAGTACAAGCTTTTTTGGAATAACTTATAATTTTCTTTTCTTGGATCGATCTTTGGAGTTACAATTGGTAATAAATAAACGAAAAGCATGATCGCATGGAGCTCGATAAATGTTTGCATTTTTGAATCGTAATTATTAATTTGACCTGAAAAATCCCAGTGAACTGGTAGTTGACTTGGTAAATTATGAAAGTTAATAATCCATAATACTAGTGAACAAATAAATAGTAAAATTGCAATGATGTGCTTTTTCAAAATAGGTCACCTCTCAATTATTTTCTTTAAAACTATATGCCCAACTAATAATTTCTTGGAAAACTGTCATATTTAAAGAATAAATAATAAATTGCCCCTTCTTCTCATCTTGAATTAACTGAGCTGACTTTAATATTTTAAGATGCTGCGAAATACTAGGTTTTGACATATCGAATTGTTCAGAGATTTCTCCCGCAGTTAAATCCTTCTCTTTTAATAAATCTAAAATTTTTCTTCGAGTTGGATCCGATAATGCTTTAAATAATTCGTTCACATTTTACACCTCTAAGATTTAGTATTTAGTTAATTAACTAAATACTAAAATCTATTTGTCAAATTGTCAATTATGCTAAAATTAAAATAGATTATTTTAAGTTTTTATTTCACTTCTATATAATTTAAATTAAACAACAAATTTAGGAAATTAAAAGATTAGAGGTATGATCATGGCAAATAAATTATATTTTGAACACCCTTCATTAAAAAAATGGTTTACTAAAATTACAGAAATTAAAGAAGTTGATTCTTTGTTTCATATCAAACTTGAGGATTCTGCATTTTATCCTGAAGGTGGTGGGCAGCCATCTGATTTCGGTACAATTAATGGAATTGAAATTGTTGATTTAATAGAAGAAAATGAAGAAGTCATCCATGTCCTAAATGCAAGACCGGATACAATAGAAGCAACATGTGAAATAAATTGGGATCGAAGAATTGATCATATGCAGCATCATAGCGGCCAACATTTACTTTCAGCAACAATTATTGAACTATTTGATGTACCTACTGTAAGTTTTCATTTAGGAAAAGAGACAGTTACGATTGATTTAGATACACCTTCTCTTTCTGCTGAACAATTAAATCAAATTGAAAGAGCTGTATATGAAAAGATACTTGCAAATATTGAAATTATTACATATTTCGTAAATAAAGAAGAACTAAATGCACTTCAACTACGCAAATTACCAAAAGTTGAAGACAACATACGAATTGTTGAGATTTTACATACAGATTTATCCGCATGTTGTGGTACTCATGTAAAACAAACGGGTGAAATCGGATTAATTAAATTAATTAAAACTGAAAAAGTAAGACAAACTACTAGACTTCATTTTAAATGTGGCTATAGAGCACTAGAAGAAGTTCAAAAGACTAGTAAAACTTTATCAAATATTAATCAATTATTTAATACACATACTGACCAAGTTAAGGATAAAGTCGAAACGACGATGAATGAATTAAAAGAAGCACAAAAAGAAATCGACAAAATGAAAGAAACGATCTATAACTCAATCTCAAATGAGTTACTATCAAAAGCAACGAATGATATCATTATTAAAACATTTGAAGAAGAATCAGTAAAAGACTTACAGTTACTTGCAAAATCAATCCAATCAAAAAAACCTTCATTACTTGTTTTTTCAAGTGTAAAAGAGCAAAAATTATTGCTTATTAATCAACTAAAAAATGATATACATTGTGGAGAATTAATTAAAAATTTACTAAAACGAGTTGATGGAAAAGGAGGCGGCGGTGCCGGGCAAGCACAAGTCACATTTGAAACTTCAATCCAATTACACGAAGCTGAAAATATTCTAAAAAGTATTCTTCTTAGTCAGGTAAATTGTTAATTCTTTAAAAAACTATTTTCAAAAAAAAAAGATTGTTAAATTAGACAATCATTCTAAAAAGAACAACGGCGGACTGCTCAAGTCCACAGTTGTTCTTTTCTTGTTATGTATTTATTTCGATCTATTCAACCGAATACTTATAGAATATTTTATCAACCTTCATTACTGGAAATTTTTCAGGTAAATCTGTCACTTCTACACTTTTAAAACCATTTTTCTCATAAAATCTATGAGCTGCTAAAAATTGGGGAGTTGTTCCAAGATAAATTGCTTTTATTGACTTTTCTTTCGCCCATTTAATAGCATTATTTAATAAAAGACTTGCAGTTTTATATTTTGCACCTCTGTATTCTTTGTCTACAAACATCTTTCTTAACGCAACTTCTTGATTCCCTATGTCTAAAAGACTAATTGTACCAACTACTTTATCCCCATAAAGAGCCACCCAAAAGTTGCCGTTTCCGTTTTGGTAAAATTCTTCAATTGTAAACAAATCAGGCTGGTCATCTTTGGTGATTTTAATATTGTATTCTTGCTGCTGAATAGCAAGAATTAAATCTACTACTTCAGCTTGGTATTCATTAGAGTATTCTTTCAAAATAGGACTGTTGTTCATGTTTTTACACCGCCTTTTAGATATTAAGACATTACTATTTTTAATTTAACCACTTCTCTATACTATAACTCTTTATTCAATATAGAGATTGGGATGTCCTTTTTTCATATTTAACTAAATTGATAAATTGTTCAAATTAAAAAAGCCGCAATTATGCAACTTGTGATGTTTAACTATCGTATACTTTAGTTCTATAAGATTTAATTGTTTTCCAATCCTCATTTTTCACATTGCGGGTTAACTTAGCACTCTCCTCTGCTTCGTCGATTGAATCATAATCTGTATCTCAAATGAATACGAGATGCGATAATGTAGAGAATATATGAGAAAACGATATGACGAGGTGTTGTTATGGATCACAAAGTTCTGCCAAGAAAGGAATGGCTTGAATCGAGGAAAGAACTTTTACAGAAAGAAAAAGATTTCACCAAGTTAAGAGATGAACTTACACAGCAGAGACGAGATTTGCCGTGGGAAGTTGTTAGCAAGTCATATATATTTGACGGTCCGAACGGTACGGTATCATTAGCAGACCTATTTAATGGAAAAAGTCAGTTGATTGTCTACCATTTCATGTTCAGTCCAACTTGGGATCAAGGGTGCAAACATTGTTCTTTTTGGGCTGACCACTACAGCGGAATGATTCCACACTTAAATCACCGAGATGTCAGCTTTGTTTGTATTTCCCGTGGACCATTAGAAAAGTTGGAGAAATTTAAAAAACGTATGGGTTGGACATTTCCATGGTATTCATCAGGGCACACGGATTTTAATTATGATTTTCAAGCATCTTTTTTAGAAGACGAAGTAGAGAATAAATTAGCATATTATAACTATACTATGCACGATCCAATGAGTTCTGACAGAGAAGGAGTGAGTGTTTTTTATAAAGATGATGAAGGAAATATATTTCATACTTACTCCACTTACGCTCGTGGCATTGACATGATGAATAATACATACCAGTTTCTCGACTTGGTCCCGAAAGGAAGGCAGGACGATCGTGGACTTCGTCATAGCGATCAATATGTTCCAAAAGTATAATTTTTTCATATTAAAAGGACTGCAAAAATGAATTGCAGTCCTTTCTGTTATAGAACTAACTCAATGCTTTAGTTGAATAAGGAATTTAAATTTTATGTATCAGTAGAAACAGCATCCCATTCTTCTTCCATGTAATTCACAAGCCAATTAAATGTATAATGTCTTTCATAAATGACACCTTCATTAAAGTTTGATGGGATTTGTGATCCATTTAATTGAGCGTCTCTAACTGCCCAAAGACTTCTATATGTGAAATCCAAGATAAAAAGAGTCGATCATTATCGACTCCTGAATTTGCACAATTTTCACATGCGTTAACCAACCTTGAATCAATAATTTACCGCTCCATCCGAGTGAACTATTACTAAAGGATTATCAGAATCGCTTTCTAAAGTGAGAACACATTCTTTTCCAAGTACCCTTGATATTTTTTTCATAAATTCGAAAACTACCTTTACATCAGTCTCATTTTTAATTTCTTTTGGATCTAAATCAAACTCAATTTCAGTAAGTGAAAAGAAATAGCAATTAAACAAAATACCATTAATTTTGATAGTCATCATAATACTGTGATTCTCTTTTTCTTTAAATAACATATAAACAGTTGTATTTTCATATTCAGATATCTGTCCATCTATATATAAAGTAATATTCCAGTGAGAACGATGGATTAATTCATATAATTTCTGCCATTCATCTAAACCTACATTAAACACATACATATCCCTAAGACTACCATCTACAAAAAATATCTCATTTAAAACTTTATTGTTAATGTTTTGCACCATTAGTCCATTCTCCATATAAGAATAATTTATAATCCCTACGTAACGAACGTATTCATTTAAGCTCTACTAGCTGACCAACTGTTATACATTCCCTGATATTTTTTCGAATAAAGTGACATAAGTTCAGTTTGGTAATTTATTAATCCTAAAGCTTCCTTTTTCGTGATATTAATTTTAATGAATTCATTCTCCGTAGTATCTACCATAACTTCAAAACCTGTTTGTTTTATCTCCTCAATACACTCTTGTGAACGGTTTATAGGAATCATTAATTTATGAGTTATATAACAAGTATTATCTTCAAATAAATTTATTTCAGATTCCCTGATTTTTTTTCTGTTTAGATTTAGTCTTTTCTCACTTTCATCAGGTGTTTCATAAATATTAAACAACCCATTTCCAAACATTCGGTCAATTTGGATCCTATTATAATCTAAAATCCAAGATTTGAAATTTTTATAAATAGGTATTAAGCTACTTTTTTCTATACCATATACATCGCATCCTCTATCGTCATACATATGAAACAACGTCTCTTTTGTCAAATTTAATAGATAACAAGAACCATTAATCATTGGTTTTTTTGCGAAATCTTTATTACCTATTAATTGGATAAGATAGGCTATGCGAATATCATCTTTTTTAACTCTTAAACTATTCTGTTTTGTTTCCATTGCTACATCTTCTTCATCAAATTCAAATGGTAAAGTTTCGCATTTCAATCCATATATTTGCTTTTTACACCTCATCAAACGCTTTATGTTAGGGATAACAATTCGTTTGGAATTGCGTAGTCTATTAATATTAAGAATTAGTAGTAATTCATCATCCTTATCTATCATGGAATTTAGAATAGTAATTGCTCTTCGATTCATTTCATCAAAGTATTGCTTACCTTCTAATTGTATAAGACCTAATTCAATACGGATCCAAAAACTAGATCCCTTTATTAATTGACTCCATAGGCTCATTATGATCTCCTTTTATTTAAGCTATCTAGTAATTTCATTTTATGTATGATAGCTCTATTTTATATTTTCTAATTTTAATATACTTACATTTTGTAAAATAAAAAAGACTACTAAAGTAGCCTATTTTTGTACAAAAGCAATGTTAGTTTTTAAAAAGAGAATGTATATCTGAGAAATTAGTCAAATTTTCTAAGATCGTTTGTTAATTTAACTCCTTGATTATAAAGCCCTAATTTACTTTGAAGTTGATTAGGTAGTATACAAGTAATTTTGTTTATATCCACTAAAGTTATTTCTTTTTGATTTGTACGTCCTGAAACTTCTTCACCAATCATTGCTAAGTCAAAGGGTGAATGACTATATATTAATTCTGTAATTGTTGTAAACATCTTATCTATATCATTTAACCAAAGATTAGATTCCTTTATTAGTGGGTAGTTACAATTAAAAATCTCTTCGAATATAACTAGAGGTATACTTATATCGATCCAATCAGACTCCCCTTCAATTCTTATAATACTAATCAAACAAGGATAAATATTGCTCTTTGAGTCTGTAACTGTTCCATAAAATTGATCTACACTTGCATCTTCTTCAAGATTTATAGGGAGCGAAATAGTTTCATAATAATTTTGGAAATCTTTTCTTTCTTTCCACATACCATTGAAATTATCGCATTTATACAATGCTACAAGAGCTTTATTCAATTTTTTATTATCTCCATAGGGATTATATTCAATTGACAGTTCATAGTATCCGCCAAACCATAATTCTTCATTATTGAAATCATTATAATTCATAAAATTATCCCTCTTTTTTTATCTTGGGGTTCATTTATAGAAGTTAGATAGAGTTTTGTTCAAAAGTATCTGATTATAAAAATAGAATCTATTTTGTTTAGTTTCTATTTTTTCATTGTACTTAAAACAGGTTGTGCACCTTTTTCGGAAATTATTGTTACAAGAAGACTAGTAACCATATCGGCTTTTTGACTGTCTGTTGCAGTCAATAATCCTTTTTCTTCAAGCATTTTCAAAGCATCTTCTACCATACCAACAGCACCTTCTACAATTTCTCTTTTAGCTTGAACAACTGCTTTTGCTTGTTGTCTTTGTAACATACTACTTGCTATCTCAGGTGCGTAAGCAAGATGGCTTAATCTAGCTTCTTGAACTTTAACTCCGCTTTTTTGAAGTCTTTCCTGTAACTCAATTTGTAATTCTTCTGCAATCTCTTCTGCATTCCCTCTTAAAGAAAATTCTTCTTTATTTGTCGTGTCGTAAGCATATTTCGTTGCAATATGACGAATTGCTGTTTCACTTTGAATCATGACAAATTTTTGATAATCTGCAACATCAAACAATGCTCTTTCAACATCAACTACACTGTATACTACAACTGCAGCAATCTCGATGGGATTCCCGTCGATGTCATTTACTTTCAATACATCGCTATTGAAATTAACAGCTTTTAAGTTCACTTTGGATTTACTTGTAAATGGAATTGTGCAATAGAAGCCATCTTCATAGATTGTCCCTAAATATTTCCCCATAAATACCATAGCAACTGCTACGTTAGGTTGATTTATGACAAATCCAGACGAAATCAAACAGACGAATAGAAATGAAGCGATCATGAAAAATGCATGACCACTAGCTAAAGAAATAAATCCACCAAGTATTAATAATCCTATTATGAATGCCAACGCGATGTAACCGTTAATTCGAAATGCTTCTTTTTTCATATTTTTCCCCTCTTCATTCAACTAAGTATGTTAAATCAATAAAAATAGTAATATCAATGAAAAATACAAAGAATTCATCGGAACACCTTAAGGTGATATGTATATTTCCAACTTGATTATTCAACCAAGTTTAATAGTTTAATAATTTGAAATAAATTCTAAATTTGAAAGTAATCCCAGAAATATAAATCCTATTCCTAATGAAAACCATATTGATTTTACTAACCAAATAGGCAAAAATTTTATAAACCCTCCAAAAATAAATGTAATAATAAACCCGATACAGCCTTAAAACTCATTTGAGTATACAGTTATATCTGCAGCATTCGATAAGTTTTCTTTATTTTTTTCATTTGTGATCATTACTTGTACGAATAGAAGCCCCCCTGTTATTATCAGTCCTAATCGATTTATCCAGTTGATCACACCATTAATCCTCCTGATAGTTTATCTACTAATTAGTTTAATAATAGGCTAATTATACAGCTTTGATTGACTTTTGTAACTTGGGGTATTTTGAATATTTAATAGAAATTATTTTGATCAAAAAAGTAAAGCCCTATTTAAGATTTTAAGACCTAAATTAAATAATCCTTATGTATAAGAACGTTAGCATATAACGATGTGTATTATTCTAAATCGACTTATTTTTGCTATAGTAAACTGTTGTTTTGTCACTAAATTCTAATTTTTCTTACAATAATTTCCAGATTGGTTTAAAATATAGGTAATCAGATTTTAATCTAGAAAGGATGATGAAGTTGAAAAAGCTTATTTTTGCAATCATTACACTAGGATTTCTGTTTGGCCTTACATGGATTGTTTCAGATTTTATGCATGGTAAAATGATTGACTATGCGTTTTTTGTAGGATTGGTAATAACGATCATTATCCGATTTTTCACGAGTAGTGGCAGCGGATATGCATCCAATAGCATTAATTTAAGTACTCAAACACAGACGGGTATGAAAATAACGGGTGAGAATGCTAGTCCTTTTACAGTAACTCAAAAATCATTTTCATTACTGGTATCTTTTACTTTTACAATCGTTTCTTTACTCATTACACTAGCTTATTACTGGAAAGAATTTTGAAAAAAAGGAGTGAGATTAAGATCAAATGAGCATACGCTTTTATCTCTGGAAAAAATTCTACCAACTTCTATTTACGATCATTTTGATTGGAATCATTGTAGCATTTTCAGCTAGCTTACATACTTCAAAAGCTGACCTATTCCATTCTGTTTTAGAACAAATTAAAACGTTTGGTCACAGCTTTCTTCATTTAAACGAAATGACAATTCAGATAGGAATCTTTTCAAAGCAAACACCATTATGGAGCTACTTAGTAGAACCGTTTACTTATTCGTTTATTATTTTATCATCTTCTTTTATTTGCACATTCACACTAGGAATCTTGTTTTCGTATGTAACCTATCTTTTAACACCCAAAATGCAAAGAGTCGTTAAAGAGGGGCTATTCCTCTTACAAAGTATTCCAGATGTGATATTCATTTTCGCAGTTCAATTATTCATCATTTGGTTATATAAAAAAACGAATATACTCATAGTCGATCCTGTCGCTGGTTTGAAGAAAGTCTATGTATTACCAATACTTGTCGTATCCATTTTACCAGGAATCATGTTATTTCAAATGACATTTTTAGCAATCGAAGAAGAAAGTAAAAAAACATATGTCGAATTTGCAAAAGCAAAAGGATTGTCAAATGGATGGATACTTTTCAAACATATCCTACGAAATGTAGTTGTAACGCTATTTTCTCATTCCCACTTTTTGTTTTGGTTGCTTGTATCGAATTTATTAATCGTGGAATATTTATTTAACATACATGGTTTTTTTCACTTACTTTATACAACATTGAAAACACCTGACGTATTTTACGTCTGCTTGCTAACTTTATTTTTTCCATTTTTTATCATTGAAACTATTTTTAATGTAGTCGCGATTAAATTAACAGGAAAGGAGCAATCTGAATGAAAAAAGGTTGGACGAGATACCCTTTCCTAGCTTCATTGTTTTTTCTAATTGGTTTAGTAACCTTCAGTTTTCTTTATACGTACTTTTTAAAGGATCACATTAAAGCTCCACCAAAACTTTTATATGATGGAAACGGGAAAATGATAAAGGGGCTTCCATTTCCACCAAGCTTAGATTACCCATTTGGTGTCGATCGTTTCGGTCATAATCTATTTTGGTCAGTCATTGATGGTGCAAAGTACACCATATTAATTGGTTTGTTTGTCAGTTTCTTACGAGTTGGGTTAGGTGTTTGTTTCGGGATTTTTTACGGGATCTATTTGAAAAAGATGAGATCTTTTTTTACAACTTTTGAACGAGCATTCCGTTTTATCCCAGCAATTCTTCTTGTCATGTTGTTCTTTGATGTGAATCTATTTAATAATGCAACAAAAGGGTTTTCCTATATTGCTTCAATCATTATTTGGCTAACAGTTGTTGCATTACCATCTCTCATTCAAGTGATTGGCAATGAAGTGAGTCATTTTAACAAAGAAGATTTTATTACAGCATCCAGAGCGATGGGTGCAACGAAATTTCGTATTATTCAAAAACACGTAATGCCATTTCTACGTTCTAGAATTTTACTCATGATCGTTCAACAAATGATTAGTGTCTTACTACTACTTGTTCACTTAGGTGTAGTTCGAGTGTTTGTGGGTGGTAGCACAACAATCTATCTCGATTCTGTCAACAGTGTCACACTACCTAATACGAATGAATGGTCTTCCTTAATTGGTGTCTCATACCAAGAGCTAATGCTTGATCAATGGATTGTTTTTGGTCCAAGTATCGCATTTATACTTACTTTATTAGCTTGCAATGTAATGAAAAGAATGTTGCAAGGTGCTGAAGAAAGAGTTGTTACTCCAAAGACTGAGCAAACAACTTTAAAAGAGAGTAAACAGATAAAGAAATCCGACTTTACGTTTGTCGATGTCGTGGTAAGGAATAAGAACATTAAAGAGTTTCAGTAAAGCATAAAAGGAACTTCCCTTGAAGTTCCTTTTTCATTTCAAATCCTTTTATAGGCGATGACAAATGTTATATTATCCTCGACTAAGATCATAATTTCAATCATCTTATTGAACTATCCTGCCATAGAAATTCATCACAATTTCTACCTTTTTACTTTTATGCCGCTATGGAATTTCAGTATTCTATCTATCTTCAATTATTCTCCAATTAAGTAAAACAAACACCACTTCAACAACCCAATTAATCATATCCGATATTGCACTTTTTCATTTTTTATTTCGATTTTACATAGTCTTTTTTTACTATTGATGAGATAATAGTTTTTGTCGAATTATATTTTGGGTAAATGGGGAGAAATTTTTATGTGGAAAAACCGAAACGTTTGGATCGTGTTGTTCGGTGAATTTGGAGCCGGTATAGGTCTTTGGTTCGGAATTATCGGAAATTTAGAATTTATGCAAAAACATGTACCATCAGATTTCTTTAAATCGTTAATTCTTTTTTTCGGCTTATTAGCTGGAGTTTTTGTTGGTCCGTTGGCTGGACGGTTAATTGATCAATATTCAAAGAAAAGGATTTTATTAATTAGTGGTTTAGGTCGAACTTTAAGTGTAATTCTGATGTTTTTTGCAATACAATACGAAAGTATTATTTTCATGGTCTTATTTTTAGTTATGCTGCAAATTTCTGCCGCATTTTACTTCCCAGCGCTTCAAGCTGTTATACCAATGATTGTGAAAAACGAACAGTTATTAACTTTAAATGGGATTCATATGAATATTTCTACAATATCCAGAATTGCCGGAACTTCAATTGGTGGTATTTTAGTTGTATCAACTAGTCTCACGAATGTATATGGAATGAGTATGCTAGCATATGCATTTTTATTTTTAATGACGTTCTTTTTACGAATTGAAGAACCTACGATCAAAGCAATTAATGTAGAAAAAACAAAAAATTCTAAAACAGACAAAGGATTTGCTGAAATATTTGCACTCATAAGAAAAAGTCCAACAATCTTAAATTTATTTATCTTAAACCTAGTGCCAGTACTTTTCCTTGGTGGATTTAATTTAATGGTAATCGAAATAAGTGATATTCAACATGATCCTTCAGTTAAAGGCCTTATCTATACAAGTGAAGGTATCTCATTTATGATTGGAGCATTTGTCATTAAACGATTAACAAAAAAATATACGAATAAGCAATTATTATACTTTTCAACTTTTTTAGTAGCTTTTGCTCAGCTATCACTTTTCTTTGCAGATCACCATTGGATGACTCTTATCTCATTTGCAATTTTCGGATTTTCAGTTGGTTGCTTCTTTCCTGTTTGTTCAACTGTTTTCCAAACTTCAATTGACAAATCATATCATGGTCGACTTTTCTCATTTAGAAGTATGTATGACAGGGTAACATTTCAGATCGTCCTTTTAAGTACAGGGCTATTTTTAGATACAATTGGTCTACAATATATGGTTTTAATTTTCGGAACGGTTTCGCTTTTAATTCTTGCTAGATTATTGAATAAAGAGAAAAAATCTAAAGCAGAGTTAGTGAGTGAAACTCAAAATTTATCAATGTAATTAAAGAGGCTGTCTCAAAAGTGAGTTTAACTGACACGGGGGCGCCTCTTTTATTGTGACACTTAGGAGGTTTTATATGAAGAAAATAGGAAAGTTTGTATTAATTTTTATAATTTTCATTGGAATTGGATTTAGTTATATTCAATATAAAAAGTCAAATGTTGAGAAAAGTGTAACTAAGTATCTAACAACGGAAAAGAACATATCAAAGAATGACATTATTTCCAGTGAACCATTTATTGCGAATTTACAAGGAGATAAGAATTGGATGGTTAGCATCAAACTAAAAAATGATGATAAAACGTATTATTATTACAAAAGTAAAAACAAAGTTATTTTAGAATCATATGTGGAAAACGGAGAAGAACACGTTCAATAATAGAACGTTTAGATTTTACAGAGCCTTTTGGAAAATTATCATAAAACGTTCTCGAGAATAATATTATTTAAGTACTGATCTAAATTGATAAAAGTAATCGGAGGTATCTCAACAGCACTTTTCATTTATAGTTAATTAAATCTCTCTTTTTCAAAGATTATTAAAAGATTTTTATACAATTTAGTAAGAATTAGAGCATATTTACAAGTTTCTAATTTCAAAGTATCATCTTTATTTCAATTTTAAGGCTATAATACCCTTACTGGTACAGGTAATTATTTATTTTATTTGCGGTTCTCTATTTTTAATTGCAGTTTTGCTATTTTTATTTGCGATATTCAGAATTTATTTGCAGTCCGCTGTTTTTTTAGTTTTTCATCATCTATTTGCAAGATAGTATTGCTATTTTTAATTGCGGTTTCTCTATTTTTATTTGCGATTTTCAGATTTTATTTGCAGTACACTGTTTTCCCATAAAAAAAAGGGGTTCATCTTGGAACACCCTCATTTTATTAAAGCTCAATATCCATAAGCAGCTAAGAATTCATTCAAACTTGAATACAGTGTAACAACTTCCCATTTCCGTTCAAATTCATAGGCAGTACATACTTCCCCTGATTCCTCGTTGATGAAAATAACATCATCTGTTTCGTCATCGAAGCCAATTATTAACCAATTTTCTGGCCATTGTATTTTTTTACTTAAGTCCTTTTTAGCCTCATTTAACTCTTCTTCTTTTATAAAATAGATTGTCATATTTTCATTTGAGACCTCATCTATACCGATTCCTTTAATTCTTGAAAACCATTCACTTTGCATTTAAATTCCCCACTTCCAATAAGAAAGCCTGTATCAACCAAGTGATCACAGGCTAACTTTTTTACTTTTGTGCTTTTTTTGATTCAGATAAATTTGATTTATCTTCGTAGTTTGGTTGTTTTTGACTAGCGTTATTTTTTCTTCCACCATTTCCACGTCCCATTTCTTTCGCCTCCTTAAATTGTCATAAAAATATTTTATACAATTAAGGTAAGACTATCCCATTAAATTATAGAAAGAAAAAATAGATAACGAATTGGATAAATAGGATGATCCAATAACCAAAAACAAATTTTGGATGCTTTGTTTTATGTCTAAAATAATACATTCCTAAAATTGAACCAATTGAACCACCGATAATTGCAAATAAAAATAATATGCGTTCAGGAATTCTCCATGCTTTTCTTTTTGCCCGAGACTTATCAATTCCCATAATTGCGAATGAAACAATGTTAACGATTACTAAATAAAACATAAAATACCCTACCATTTGGATCCCTCATAAGACTCGTTTATTTTGAAATTTTTGCTATTTTGCTACGAGTTGATTGTATTAAATCTTTTGCATTCAATTGAAGTTGTATACCTATTTTTCCACCGCTTACAATAATCTCTTCTATATTATTAACAGATTCTTCAATAAAAGTAGGGTATTGCTTTTTCATACCAATTGGTGAACAGCCACCTCGAACATATCCTGTACTTGCTAAAAGGTCTTTCACTGGTAATAATTCTACTTTCTTTTCTCCAGCAGCTTTTGCTGCTAATTTTAAATCTAATTCCTTTTCGACTGGAATGACAAATACATAAATCGCCTTAGATTGACTGATTGATACAAGTGTTTTATAAACTAATTCAGGATCTTTATTTATTTTATTTGCTACAGAAACCCCATCAATCTTTCCATCATTCGAGTCATAATTTAAGGTTGTATAGTTAACTTTTTTTGAATCTAACATTCTCATTGCATTCGTTTTACTTACAGCCATTTTTACTCCTTTCAAAGCTACATACATAATCTATTTCTAGGCAGATATTGATTGCTTTTTATTTCGATTTTTAAGTTTTTGTTCAATTGATTTCATAAACGGTGTAGTAGAGACCGCAAATACGATACAAGCTAACCAAATAAATGAAAATGAGATAAAGTCTTTCTTTGAAAAACTTTCATCATATAATAAAATCCCTATTAATAAACTAATTGTTGGTGAAATAAATTGCAAAAATCCAACATAAGTATACGGAATTAATTGGGCTGCTTTACCGAAAAACAATAAAGGAATAATTGTTACTAAACCAGCACCTACTATAAATAATTGCTCAATTGGTGCACTTTCTACAAGTCCCGCTTGGCCTTTATAAGCTAGAAAACCAAAGTATAGTAAGGCCACTGGAAAAATTAATAATGTTTCAATTGTAAGGCTTAAAAAAGAATCGATATTTAAAATCTTTTTCAATAATCCATAAAAAGCAAATGTTAAAGATAATAGTATTGCTACGATAGGTAAAGTACCTGACATGATTGTTAAATATCCTACCCCTATTGTTGCTAAACAAACTGAAACGATTTGCCAAATAGACAGTGACTCTTTCAATACGATTACACCAAGTATAATGCTAACTAATGGATTAATATAATAACCTAAGCTTGCATCAAGAATATGATTTGAATTGACTGCCCAAATATAGATTAGCCAATTGGTACTAATTAATAGTGAAATAGCAATCATTGAAACGAATACTTTTTTATTACTTACAACTTGCTTCCAAGTAATTTTAAATTGCTTTAATTTTTTTGTAAGAAGAATGAAAAGTATTAACGTTACAAAAGACCATATAATACGATGTGTTAATATTTCAAAAGGAGAAATATCTTGTATTAGTTTCCAATAAATTGGTAAGACTCCCCAGACCACATATGCAAGTACACCGTACAAAATCCCTTTAAGTGTGTTGTTCATTCTCTCCCAGCTTTCTTTTTCTATATTAGTGTGCTATTTCAGCCTTTTTTTCTTCAGATTGTTCAGACGGTAAAAAAAAGACGAAAATAAACGTAATAATACTAAATACCGCCATAAATAAAGTGATGATTTCAAAACCAGCCGTAACAGCTTTTACTGTCGATAAATGATTGATTTGATTATGAGCATTTAAGATTAATTTTTGACCATTCAATACTTCGGAAGCCTTAATTGTAAAAATGGTTCCTAACACAGCAACGGTAATTGTTTGCGAAAAAGTATTTAAAAAGGAATTTGCGGCAATTGCAATACCCCTTTGGTTCATTCCTACTGCTGATGAAATTAGGATCATATAAATTGGAAAAGATAAACCAAAGCCAAGACCTAAAAATGCATTAAATGGATAAATTAATATTTTTGAATCATGAAAAAAGTTCATACCTAAGGCACCTATAATACATAAGAAAGCCCCTAATAGGATAATATTTCTTGCCTTCATTTTCTTAATGAAACGACCAGATAAAAAAGAACCTAATGTCCAAGCGAATGAAAGTGGAATTAACATTAAACCTGACTGTGTTGCACTTAATCCAAACACACTTTGATTATAAACTGGTAAATATACCTCGATCGAGATTAGAAGCGCATGTGCAATAAACATTGCTGCATATGTTACGACTAAATTTCTGATTTTGAATAATGAAAGTGGTAATAATGGTTCTTTTGCTCTTGTTTCAACAAAAAGAAATAACCCAAATAAAATAATTGCAAAAGCAAAAAGGAAAAGTAAATTTGGAGAAGTCCAGTTATGTTGCTCTCCTCCTACAACTAAAGCATATAAAGCAGATAAAGTACTGAATATAAAAAGGATGGACCCTAAATAATCAATTGAAACTGTATTTTTACTGTCAATTTTCTGATGATAATATTTCCAAAATAGAATAATAGAAATGATGCCAAATGGAAAATTAATAAAAAAGATATAACGCCAAGAAATGAAGTCTACAAAAAATCCTCCAACTAATGGACCAATTACACTTGAAACAGCCCAAACCGCACTAATATACCCTTGTACTTTAGCCCTTTCTTGGTATGGATATAAATCACTTATTACTGTCATCGTTAAAGGTAATGCAGCTCCAGCACCTAGCCCTTGAATTGTACGAAATAATATCAATTGACCCATATTTTGTGAAAAACCACATAAAACTGAACCTAAAATAAATAAAATGATGCCAAACATTAATAAGTTTTTGCGACCATATAAATCCGATAACTTCCCATAGATGGGTGTCGTTACAGTCATTGCCAACATATAAGCTGCAAAAATCCAACTCATCAACTTAACACCAGATAATTCAGTAGTGATGGTAGGTGTGGCAGTTGTTATAATCGTCCCTTCAATCGCAGACAATGTAACAGCTACCAATAACCCGATCGTCACTAGCCTTCGATTTGTTTCCATAGTATCCCTCCATTCGAGAGCAGATATAAGGATTGAAAATTTTTAGGATAGATAAATATTCCTATCTCCCTTAAAAATAATAGAAGCTCTAATGGAGCTTCTATTGTTTTTTTGCCTACTTTTTCCAATTTGACTCAATAAATTCGTCTCTTCCTGACATCGCTCTATCTTCTTTATAGTGTTTTGGATTTTTTTTATGATAGTCTTGGTGATACTCTTCAGCCTCAAAAAAAGTGGTTGCCTGTAATATTTCAGTTACGATCGGTTTCTTAAACATATTACTTTCAATTAATTTTTCTTTTGATTCCATTGCTTCCTTAAGCTGTGAATCATTATGAACAAATATGGCAGCTCGATATTGTGAACCTCTATCTTGGAATTGACCGTCTGGATCAGTTGGATCAATTTGCGGCCAAAATAATTCTAATAATTTTTTGTATGAGAATAATTCATCGTCAAACGTAATTTGAACTACTTCATAATGGCCAGTAGTACCCTTTTTAACCTCTTCATACGTAGGGTTTTCTAATTCCCCACCCATATAACCTGAAACAATACTATGTATACCAGGTAAATCCTCAAACGGTGTTACCATACACCAAAAACAACCACCTGCAAATGTAGCTTTTTGAATCATTAAAAATCCTCCTTACTTTACCTAGTTTACATAATATTATTATGAAAACCTATCTAATTCTTTAATCTTATCTTATCTCTTTTAAAAGAATTTTTAAATATTTTAGCTCATAATTTTCCAATTTTTTATTAAATGAATTCCATCAATCTGATTTGACTATTACTAAGGTGAAAAGACGATAAAAAACAGACATAAATTGTCTATTTGAAGGACAATTATGCCTGTTTTCTTATACTGTTTTAAGCAGCAATTGACTTACTATTATTTTTAACTTTTGTTCCAACGAACAACCAAATGACAAATAGTAATAAAATTAGTTGTGGAATGATACTTTCTAGGGAAGGATAAATCCCTAATTTAGGTATTGTTGGAAAAATAGTACTCATATGGTCAGGCAAATAGCCAATTCCTTGTAATGCATGTATACTTTGACCAATGAATTTAAACGTCAAGTAATAAATACATAAACTTGCAATTGTAAAAAACGGCTTTAAAGGAATAAATTTGCTTCCTTTTAAGATGAAAATTCCAATTATTACAAGTAAAATGATTCCACCTGCAAAACCAGTAATCAATTCTTTCGCTGTAATTGAAGAACTCATACCGATATAAAATACTACTGTTTCAGCACCTTCTCTAAATACTGCGAAAAATGAAAGTAAGCTTAATGAAAGAATTCCTCCGCCAGCAATTGCTGCTTTTGCTTTTTCTTTCATCTTACTTCCATATTCTTGTTGGCGGGATTGTTTATGCAACCATAACCCAACTGTTAACATGAAAACAACAGCAATAAGACCAGATATTCCTTCAATTAATTGATTACTAATTCCAGCTGAGATCTTTGATAATAAGAACTGGAATAATAAACCGGCTACTAAACTAGCTAAAATACCACAAGCACCACCAACAAAGATCCACTTACGTGCTGATTCTTGTTTACCTTTTGACACTAATGCTAGTAAAGCAGAAATAATAATTAAAGCCTCTAAACCTTCACGAAATACAATTGTCCCTGCATCAAACATCGTATAAGATGTTTTCTTCGTAGCTAAGTTTAAATTGTTTTGAATTTGTTTTAATGTTTTCATCGTTGTAGCAGATTCAGGCTTTTCAGTTAACTGAGTTAAAGCAATGGATGTATCATTTTCAATCTTCTTATATAATTCCATTGAATTTGATTGAACCATTACTTCAACATATGGCCAATCTTGTATAAATTCATTAAACGTTGCTTGTGCTTTCTCTGTATCATTTGATCCAACATAATTGATTGTTTGATTGAGTAGTTTTATAGCTTTCTCAATACTAACTTCTTTAGTTGCGTCACTACTTGGATTATTCAATACATCGATTAATTTAGTAAAAGAATCATTAACTTTAGTAATTGAAGGATTTTCAGTAAACAAAGTTGACCTAGAAGTAATCATATTAGCTTCGATTGAACCATAAAAACCACTGTTTGCTTTTCTTATATCATTTTCTACTTTTGACCATTCAATTTCAAAAAGCTTATACTCTGATTGTGCCTTTTCCCAATTCGATTCATTTGATAAAGTTTTAACATTATTTAAATGAAATATTATTTTAGTCAGATTAATTTGAGAAAGATCTTTTTTATCATTCGTATTTTCGATCCACTTTTCTGTTTCAAAAGCGATCCCGCGAATATCATCTTTTACTGTTGCAAGTTCATTTTGATCAATATCTTTAATCGCTTGGTCAACAAGTTTAGTTAATTTTGAAGTTTTTTTCTCATTTTTAATTAACTCTTTAATCGCTAATAAATCTGTTTTTACTTTATCTTTTTCACCATTTTTAACTTCTGTTAAAGAGTTACCAATATGTGAAAGTACTTGTTCCTGGATATCAGTTTCAGCAAATGTTTTATGAAACGGACTAAATATTAAACTAAAAAATAGTAAACTAGCTATTAAAAATATATTTTTTTTCATGCAATTCACCTAAAGTAATCCTTCGCCAATATAGCTTCCATTCTTAACCCCAGGGAAGCATGCAAATACTGCACTACCATTATGTTCAATGTATTCGTTCAATAAATCCATTTTCGCTAATTTATCTTGTAAAGGAATAAATTGTTTTTCTAAATCTCTTTGGAAACTAACAAATAGTAAGCCTGCATCTAATTTTCCCGTTTGGATATCAAGACCGTCAGTATATGAATAAGATCTTCTTAAAATTTTAATTTTACCTTTTCCTTTTGCTAAGGCAACATGTGAATCTGCAGGAATCAGTAATTTCCCATTATCATCTGTTTTCTTTAAATCGATTTTAGCAAATTCACTACTTTCACCGATTGGTGCACCAGATGATCTGTGACGACCAAATGTTTGTTCTTGATCTTGTAATGAACTGCGATCCCATTCCTCAACACGGATACGTATACGCCTTGCAACTAAATAAGAACCACCTGTTAGCCAAGCTGGGCCATCGCCATTTTGTACCCAAATATGTGAATTCATTTCTTTTTCATCTTTTGTATCTGGATTTCCAGTACCGTCTTTAAAACCCATTAGGTTCCTAGGTGTACTACCAGATGGATCCGCTCCAGATGAACGTTGGAAACCGTGCTGCATCCATTTTAAACTAACAGTCCCACGTCCAATTCGAATTAAGTTTCTTACACCATGAAAAGCAACTTGTTGATCGTTTGCACAAACTTGAACTACGATGTCTCCACCGTTCCATTCCTCTCTCAAATCATCACCAGGGAAATGAGGCAAATCTTTTAACCCCGATGGTTTACTAGATTGAATTGATAATCGGTCAAAAAATGAAGGGCCAACTCCAAATGTAAACGTAAGCTTCATTGGTTGTAAACCTGTTGCTTCCCCCGTATCAATTGGTGGTGATGAAGGAAAATCTGAATCACCTAGTTCCTTTCCTTCACTCATTAAAGCTGCTGCTTCAGTCCATTTTTTAAACATTGTTTTGACATCTGCTTTTGAAGTAGTTTCTAGTTTAAATGACGCCAAATACATAAAATCTTGAGCAGGAGTTGTAATACCTTGTTGCTTTTTACCATAAAACGGAAGTATCTCTCTTGCATCCGCTTTTGCTGGTGAAAAGAAATTAGTTACCTTTTCAGTAGCTGTTTCAATTCCAGTTGCACCAATAAGTATACCAGCCCCACCAACTCCAATAAGTTTTAATGCATCTCTTCTAGAAACTTTATTCGTTTCTAATTTTTTCATATTATTTAACCCCTAATGTTGACCCAACTTGAGAAATCGGTTCTGCTAATGCATCTACTTGTTGAGCCAATTTTTTCACTTCATCTTCTTTTAACTGTTTATAATCAACGTACTGATCACCTTTTTTATAAGTATTTAATGTTGTCATTAAATCATTGAATCTAGTTTCAATTGTTTTAGCTAAATCAGCATCTTTTGCTTTTAGTTTTTCTGATAATAATTGAACGATTTTATCTGAACCTTCCACGTTAGCTGCAAAATCAGCTAAATCAGTATGAGAATATCGCTCTTCTTCACCAGTAACTTTTGAAGATGATACTTCATTTAATAATTCAACAGGACCAGTTACAAATAATACAGGATCAATTTCAGCTGTTTCTACTTTTGCTCTTAAATAGTTCGCATCCTTCATAAGTTGTTCTGTATATTTTTCAAGACCTTTTGTTGTATTTTGAACCCAAAGAACTTGCTCAATTTTATGGAAACCAGTCCATTCATTTGCAGGTACATCACCTTCACGGGCATCAATTTTTGGATCTAAATCCCCAAATGATTCTGCTACAGGTTCAATTCTTTCGTAATATGAACGACTAATTGGATATAAACGTTTTGCCTCTGCCATGTTTCCTGCATTAATTGCATCAACGAACTTCTGTGTATTTGATACGAACTCTTCCGTTTGAGATACAACGAAATCTCTATAATTATTAATCTCAGAATCTAAATTTATTTTTGCTTCTACTTTTGATTCTTTTTTTACGTTACTAGCTTCTTCACTTTTTTGTGCACAACCTGCCATCATTAAACTAGTAGCAAGAGAAATTGCGATCATTGTAGTTTGCTTCTTCATGAAAATACCCCCGAAAAAATCTAAATTAAATATATGTAATTGATATTGATAATTCTTCTCATCACTTATCATAATACAATTGATAAATATTTTCAATTAGATTTTCATAAAAAAATGACTGAAGCTTGTTCAGTCATTTTAAATCTATCTATTATTTAGAGCGAGTTTTCCAAATTTATTCACTTAATGTTCGTACTTTTTAATTTAACCTCTTATAAATTAAGGTAGTACAGCTGATACTATTAAATTATTTAACAGCAAGTCATCTAACCAACAACTTTATTCAATCTTAAATAATTTCGCTAAATAAGCATTCACAAAAATATTATTCTTATCTAATTGACTTCGAATAGTAAGAAAGTTAGATAATGATGGATACGAGTGATTTAGTCTTTCTAAATTCATTGAATGCATTTTTCCCCAATGTGGTCTGCCGTTATAGCTTTGAAGAATTTCTTCTATTCTATTAAAATAGTCTTGATGCGGCATTCCTTTATACATATGGATCGCGATATACGCTGAATCACGCATCGAAGCAGGACTTATTAAAAAATTATCTCCTTGTACGAATCGACATTCGATTGGGAAATGGACGTTAAAACGTTTATTTTTTATTTCTTCTTGTATTTCTAAAGTCGCATCATTCATATATTCAGCTGGAATACTGTACTCCATTTCGTTAAATTTTACATTTCGAGTTGTTGAAAATAATTCATGGCTCGGTCCGACCATTCTTGAATTTGGAACACTGCTACCACTTATTTTACTAATTTGAGAACTACTTTTTGGAAAGTTTCTACTAAATTCACTTAATAACCAGAATGCTTTATTTTCAATGGTTGCTACCTTCCATTTCTCAAATTTAAATGAATGTTTCTTCGTTCTAGTTTCATTCATTATCTTTACTTGAACTTGATCAGAATAAGGGAATAAGTAAAACTCAAAATGTTCATTTTCTTTTTTCAAATTTAGTAGATTACTATAAACTTCATCAATCTTTATTTTTTTACTCTCAAAACGATACGTTTTAGCAGGCTTTATCCTAATTTTAAATTTAACAACTATGCCAAGTAGACCTAACGATACGCCAATTGCCCTATAAATATCTGTATTTTTTGTCTTTGAACAATCTAATAGATCACCAGATGGTAATACTACTGTCATCTCTTCGATTTGCGTAGATAAAATTCCGTGATCAATTCCTGTGCCATGCGTACCCGTTAAAAATGCTCCTGCAATCGATTGAACATTTATATCACCTAAGTTTTCTTGTGAAAAACCTGATTCATATAATTCATTTCCTAATTGTTCAAGCTTAGTTCCAGCCCAAACTTCGGCAATTTGTTCCTCTTTGTTGATAGAAATAACACCATTTAAATTATCTAGTGACAGTAAATAGTCGTTTGTTGAAATTAGTGGAGTAAATGAGTGACATGAACCTACTACTCTTATTTTCTTATTTTCCGAGTTAGCTTTTTTAACGAGGTTAACAACTTCTTCAATCGATGAAGGATAAAATACTTGATTCGGTTTAAACTTTACACTTCCAGACCAGTTTTTCCATAACATACTTTTCATAGGAAGCACCCCCTATCTCCTCTGTATGTTGTGAACCGGTCGATAATCTTATTTTTACTTACTACATATAAATGAGAAAAACGCTCAGCAATTTCACCAGACTTACTTGGTCTAAATAAAATTGCTTCTCCTATTTTTAAATCTTCATGACCTGAATAAAAAACTGGGGTTTGAACTTCACCAGCACCTTCTAGTGGTAATAAAGTACAATGATCTGGGGAATATGGAGTTGGTAATTTTTCTTTTCCTACAGCACCTGAAGCGATAAATCCTCCACTTGTGCATGTAAAAATCTTATCTGCTGGTTTTCGAATGATTGGTAAAGCAAAGCCTATTGCTGGTTGATATTGAAAATTTCTGTATTCATCAAATAATGTTGGAGCGTAAAATCCAGAGCCTACTGTTACTTCTGTAACCACTTTTTCCTTTGTCGTCGAATGAAGACTTCCAGTTCCTCCACCATTTACAAACTCAAGATGGTAGCCATCCTTTTCAATGTATTTAACAATATCTCTTCGTTTTTTCGCTATTTCACCTAATGATTTCGTCTTTAAAAACTGTATTATTTTATTTTTAATAAACTTATTTTTAGCGTCATCACCAACACCCGCAATTTGCGCCTCATATCCCATAATTCCTTCTAAGCGGACGTTCAATGATTGCAAAATATGGGTTAGTAGAGGTACTAAATCTCTAGGTTCTTTTATTGGTGACCTCCTAACTCCAAAATGAAACCCATAATATGATGTACTCATATCTATATCGATACAAAGTGGAATAACAATCTCATTTTTTGCTGCAATCTTTTCAATCATACTAATTTGTTCAGTCTGATCCACCATACAAATGATTTTTTTACCCTTTTTTATTTGTAATGCAATTTTATTTAATCCTATTACATCAACTGTTGGATAACCAATTAACAAATTATCGAATCCATTTTCAGCAAGAAAATCTGCTTCATGGGGGTTATAACACATTAGCCCTTCATAACAATCATTGCTCTCTAATATATATTTTAAAACTTGTACACTACGAATTGATTTTGTAGCAATTCGTATTTTCTTACCGTTTGATTTAGCTGCAATATCATCCACATTTTGAACAAAAGCATCCCAATCTAAAAAAGCACATGGCATAGACAATTTAGAAAATACCGATCGATCGACCATTTATTCACCTATCCCGTAGCATTTTATTATTAATTTATGCAATAAATTATTTAATAAGAATAAAAAAAATTACATAGAATACGCTCTATGTAACTTTTAATAATCGATAAATCCTTTTAATATTTGACATGTTAAAGGACAATTCAATCTCGCAGAGTTATTTGATTGGTTTAAACTAACATTTGACAAGGGTATACCATACCATAAAATTTCATTATCAATCATAATGAAAGGTTGAACTTGATCTTTTTTAATAAAACTTCTATTTTTTTGATTTTCAAAATACGATTCACTTATAAAGAGAATAGGTATCTCAACTTCATTGATAAGTTTTCGTATTTCCAAAGACATTTCAGATAAATTAGGCATGGAGACAACTATTTTTTTGTTAGCATTTTTTAGATCAGTTACTAATTCATTTTTCATGTCTATGGAATCATTTGAAAACAGTCTTAACCTCTTTGATATACTCTTTGAAAAAACCTTTTCAAACTCTTCTTTACTCACCTTGTATTCATTATCCATCTGGAAATGAATTAACTTATTAATCGTCTTTTTTGAATTTGTTTTACTTTTTATAAATGGAATATCTGCAATATGAATAAATTTGCCTCGAGCTCTAGTCAAAGCAACATTAATTAATCTTTCACTGTTTTGATCTGTTAGTAGTAATCCAGGAGAATATTGTGGTTTCGTATCAACTGAATCAAAAATGATTACGTCGCACTCCGCTCCTTGAAATCGGTGAACTGTTGCGATTTGTATTGGCAATTCTCGATATTTTGTTTTGCCGATCATCTCTTTATGGAGTGCGGTAAGTAACTTTGCCTGTGCTCTATATGGCGTAACAATTCCAATTGACTTGACCCCATCTACTATACTTGAAAGAATACATTGAATTGCAATAATCGCAGAGCCTAAATTATATCTAGAATTCGTATTTGAATCTTTTAATGCATAAGTTTTAAGAAATTGTGAATTTATTAAACTATTTGCTTCCATTGGAAACGGTCTATGTTTAGCGATTTCCTGTCTTTTTTTTACAGAAGGATGATCAAACACTAACGAATGATAGATTTCTTTATTTGTAAATCCAGAAATGGCCGGATGCATTCTCCTTTGTTGATTCAGTAAAACTAAATTAATTAATTGTTCACCATTTTCTATTTTTTGGACAATTCCTGTATGGTGAAATAAATCTTCTTGTAGCCATTTTTTCACAAATTCATTATGAAAACATGATGCAATTGGTGGTAATTGTTTAAAATCTCCACATACAACAATTCTTTTCCCTAATGTTGAAGCAAAGGCGATTTGTGGTGTATACGCCATACTAATTTCATCAACAATCACTAAATCGAACTGGCGTAAATAGATTAAAGGATCTATTGAACATTTTGATAATGTAGTTCCAATCACTTTTGCTTGATCAATCAATTCCTTTTCTTTTTCACGAATTTCCCCTCGAATTTTATTTAACTTATTTTGAATTTTACTTAAATCATCTAATTCTTTTTTTGAGGCTGCACCTCTTCTAGCTTTCCTTAACATCGAGTGCTTTCGTTCATCTAAATTTTCCAACTCATATTGATTTATACTTCCATTTACTTCTACAAGCTTTGAAGAAAGGACGTCTTCATGTTGTAATAATACTTCATCTTTTGTATACCCATAGCGGACAATCTCGCCACTTTTCCATTTATCTTTCTGTTCTAATTCATGAATTACATTTTTCATTAATACATCTACTGCAGCATTAGAATGAGCTATTACTAAAACGGACTTATTTTTTTCGTAATGTTTTAAAATAATATTCGTTAAATTATAAGATTTCCCAGTACCTGGTGGACCCCATATATATGTTGTTGCATTATAAAACGAACGATAAATTAACTCCTGCTTTGTTGAAACTTCTTTCTTCATTTTACTTAAATGTTTAGCGGTTGAATCAGCATTCATTAGCTTCATAATTCTTTTTTGTTTACTACGATAATCTTTTATTTCCTCAAGTCTTTCAATTAATTGATCTAGTAACTCCCATGGTTCATTAAAAAGTTCTGCATATGGAATTGTTGAAGTAATTCTTTCATTTATTTTAATTTCAACTTGAGAGCCTTTAAATGACAACAATTCACCTTGATACTCTTGATTTTCTATTTTTATTCGAACCGGCGTTCCTTCTGGGGCAAAAATTTCTGCATAAATCGTAAACAAGATCACCGTACTTTGTCCAATTTGGTATAGAGGAGTCCCCTTAGAAAGGGTATAACTTCTCCCACCATGAAATTTCAAATAATTTCGTTCCGCTTCAATTGCTGTTTGCCATTCTGTAATTAACTTATTTACTTCATTTAGTGTATTTACAATCATTTATTTCACCTTATTAATTTCGAAATTGATATTTAAAGATTTCACTTTAGTCATTTATATTGCGTTAGGGAGTCCTTCTTAAATTTGTGGAAATCCATTAACAAACGCTCCTTAACTATAAAAATTAAACATTTATAGTAATTTACTTATCATACACTAGTTCATACAGTTTATTAAATTATTACAACTTATCAATCAGTTAAAATATTGTCGATTTTTTGATTGATTTTTTAGTGTAATTAGCCACAACCTGTACTTATTAAAAATTCTTTTCCTTTCCAAAAAAGATTCCCACCTGATAAAAAAGGAGAATGATTTCATTATGAAATCATTCCCCTCGAATAGTATGTAAATTTATTTAGAGTAATATCTCTTCATTGACTAACTAAACGTTTTTCAAAATCCGCCTTAAACAGCAGAATAGCATCGATATTAACAGCAAAATCGTGGTCACTCATATTAAAATTAGTGATATATTCGTCAGACCTCTCACGAACCATAATTGTTGGACGGATATTGTCTCCAATAGTGTCCAGAGTTACACCACTTCCATAAAAATACCAGTTCGTTTCAGTAGCCTTATTTGCTGCATTAGATAAGTCATTTTTTATTATTTCGCATAGATTATCCATAAAATCTTCATTCAGATTAATGACTTTTCCAAATTCACCTTCAACAGTTAGATCGGCATCTCCATACCAAATATTCCTGCTTGTTCTCTTCCCGTCATTGGAAGTATAAGTTTCATCATACAAAATATTCATTTTCATTACCCCCTGTTAAAATATAATTTCTTCTCACTATCATACCTCAATTAGAAATTGTTAATTAGCATGCTAATGTCTCACTAAACTTGAGTTAGTCATTTGTTATTTTAAGGTGAAGAGAATATGAGTAACTAAAAGAATCATAAACGGTAGCTATAATCACTTTTAGATAGGTTAATACAAGTGTTAGTTGAATAAATTATAATATTTTAATATTAAAATATAAAAAGAGCTACCTAAATAAAGTAGCCCTATAAAGTATTAAGTGCTTATTGCCAAAGTTTCGTTTCTTTTAAGTTTCAATAAAAATCTTATCTTAAAAAAACTGATGTTTTTATGATTTATTATTTAAATAATTCCCCTAAATAATACGGCATTTGTTTGCGCCACCAAACCCAGTCATGCGAAACATCTTCGCCCCACTCATCAAACCATGCTTTAATTTGTTTTTCTTCAAAGGCTTCTTTTAATGTTTTGTACGACGGCAGCCCGTCTTGTTCCCAATCACCTAGCCCGGTACATAATATGATATCTGCTGAACGGTATCGATCAATAAACCAGCCGTCATTTTGGTTCCATATGTAATCACTTGGTGAATTTTCGTATACAAGAGGATCATTTCCGTAGTCCCCAAAAAAGAAACGTACATCGTAAACACCGCTAAGTGCAACCGTTGTTTGGAAAACATCCGGATGTCTTAGGAAAAAGTTCAATGCATGATATGCCCCCATACTACATCCCGTTGTCATCATTGGATCAAACCAACCTGTTTTATGTTTAATAAATGGAATAGCTTCTGAAATCACATAACGATCATATGCTTCATGGGCTAATGCACGGTCATGTACTGATTTTGAGTCGTGTAGCCAACTTTCACTATCTATAGTAGACAGTGTAAAAAACTGAACTTTACCAGATTCAATAAAGTCATGACACACATCAATCATTCCAAAATTATTGTATTCAAAATGAGTCCCCCCAGATGAAGGGAAAACTAGGATTGGCATGCCACTATGTCCATATCTGTTTAACTGCATTTCGCGTCCTAATTCTCCACTCCAATGGCTTAAATGTTCTATATTCATTGAAAAATCTCCTATCCTTATACGTTTACAATGCTGCAATTTTTACGTTCATGTACAAAACGAATAATGTCATCGACTTCTTCCTGCGAATCTGCATTAATCGCATAAAATTGATTTCCTTGTAGTTCCGCAAACGCATCTGGAATACGCTTTTCAAACTTCACGCGGTCGCCAAATTGTTCATAAATAGCATTTGTATCGTGGTTATACTCATATGCATCACGCTGTGTTATACCGACACAATACTGGTTTTCGATATCGGATTCCTTAATTTTTTCACCTGTCACAATAGAAGCATACTGAGCAAATAAATCTATAGAGTATGCAAAATTGTACATATCTATCGTGTATCCTCCAGCTAAGCGGTTATTATATTCAAGTGCAACATAACCCCCATCTTCTAATTTAAAAAACTCAATATGGAAAAAGCGTTCTTTCATCCCAAAAGCTTTCACAATTGCCTTCCCATAAGTTTCGAGCCTAGGATCAATTTCTTTTTGAATCACATAAGCTAAATCCAACTGACCTTTAACAAGTTCCAGAGTTGGCACATTATATGTAAAGCTTGTTTGGAAAACAATATTCCCTTTTTGATCGACTAAACCATCAAATGTACAAAGCACGCCTCCTTCGACATATGGTTCAATGAAGTACACTTGTTCTTCATCCCATACTTCTTCAAAATGGCGTACAGCCTCTTCTGAACATAATTTAAAAGTTGCAGCTGATCCAACACCATTATCCGGTTTAGCAATAACTGGCAGTCCTAATTCATCAATGGCTTTCGTTAAGTCATTTTTAGTTTTAACGACTTTTCCATCTACAACAGGCACACCTGCTTTTTTAAACAGCTTTTTCATTTCAGATTTATATTTAACTTTTTTCAAGTCACTCGGTTTATTTCCGTATACATTAAATTGTTCTCGCAACTGTGCATCAAGTTCTAGCCAGTATTCGTTATTGGATTCAATGCGATCAATCGGACCATGTTTATAAAATAAAAATGCAACAGCACGTTTCACTTCATCTAGATCTTCTAAATTATTCACACGATAATATTCTGTTAAAGAGTTTTGTAGTTTGGAACCTAATTGGTCATATGGCTCTTCGCCAATACCTAATACATTAACACCTGCGGCTTTCAAACGATGAGCAAATGCCTGGAAATTTTCTGGATAAAATGGAGAGATCAAAATATAATTCATAAAAATGCTCCTTTCTTACTATGAAAAAATAGATTATTGATACAATATATTTCAATATAAAATTAATCTAAGCCTTTTAAAAATAAGTAAGATATATCAAATTTAAGTCAATTGTCATTATTTAGTTCAATTAAGACCATTTCTCACTTAAGAAAAATAAACATTCTGGTAAGTGTTTTGCCCAAGCTTTTTCATCATGTACTTCATCTGCAAAAATATTTAAACAAATGCTATCAATTGGAACAGAGCCTTTTATCAGTTGTATATAATACTTAAGCGAGCAATCAATATATGCTTGCTTCATATTTCCATACATCAATTGTCGATCAGTATCATCGCCTTCCTGAGTACCGACTTGAATATACACTCGCTGTTCAGGATCTAGCTCTTTACTAGCAATATACTGATCAAATGCTTTACTTGTAATCCAATTGGCTAAAGAAAAAATACCTAAACCACCAATTTGATCTTTATATTCAACACCCATAAAAGCCGAAATATTTCCTCCAAGTGAGCTACCAATCACCGCTGTATGATATTTATCCGATTTAGTTCGATATTGCTTATCAATGAACGGCTTCACGACTGTCATGACAAAATCAGCAAATTCCGCGCCTTTCCCACCTAGTTCATAATCTTCAGGAAGAGGGCTTTCAGTAATTTTCCAAGGCGTATATTCATTAATTCGGTCTTGTCCACCGTTATCGATCCCAACAACAATCATCTTCGGTAAATCAGGGTTTTGTTTAATTGCCGGAATCACTTTCCATGAATACCCACTATAAGATTCACTACTATAGAAAATATTTTGACCATCATGCATATAGACAACTGGATAATTTTGATCCTTGTCTTCTTCATAATTTTTCGGCAATAAAACACGCACGCGACGTTTTTCATTTTTATAAGACATATGTAATTGATGTGTTTCTAGTTTTAAATAAAAATAGGATTGGTTCATTTTAACTTCCTCGCTCCTTTATACTTACCTTTAGAAATCCAACTGCTTAATTTCTTCTAATAAATAAGTGTTTGATAAATATAAATCAGACTAGGAAGAGTACTCTTCAATAAATTTAAATACTCCTATGTTCTAATTGCTACATTTAAATCTAAATCTATTAAACTTTGATGCTAACCAATAACCTATATAAATGTTTTTATCAGCTGTTACCACATTAGTCTGAAAAATCATTTGTAATTAATTCAACGAAAATAGACTAGATTCCTTCTTGAACATTTATGTCAAATAATGAAATAGAGAATAACCGGTAAATGAATATCCTCTATTTCACGTATTGGAAGATAGTTTCCTAAGGAACAAGAATTATAATATGAAAAAATTTTACGGTCTGTATAAAAAGTTCTAAAATAAGAAGAGATAACAAATTAAATTTGGGGGAAAGAAAAAATGATTAGGGAAGCTACTCAAAATGATTTAAATGACATTTTAGAGATTTATAACGATGCTATTCTTAATACAACTGCTGTTTATACATATAAACCACAAACGCTAGAAAGCAGACAAATTTGGTTTGAACAAAAGATGGATGAAGGGTTTCCAATACTAGTTTGCGAACTTGATCAAAAAGTCGTTGGATTTGCTACATTCGGGCCCTTTAGAGCTTGGCCGGCCTATAAATATTCGATTGAGCATTCAGTTTATGTAAATAATGAATACAGAAAAAAGGGTATTGCCACTTCATTAATGAAAGAATTAATCTCAATTGCCAAAGAAAGAGAGTATATGACTTTAATTGCTGGAATTGATGCAGATAATGAAAAAAGTATTGCCATGCATAAAAACTTCGGATTTGTTTATTCAGGTACTATTAAAAAGGCAGGTTATAAATTTAATAGATGGCTTGACTTGTCCTTTTATCAATTAGATCTTGATGGTCCAAAAAATCCTACAGAAGAATAAATTAGTAATCTAGTAAGGGTATGTTTTGATTAATATTTTTCAAAACATACCCTTTCTTATTCTAACGAAAAACGTTCTATTTTACCTCTAAAGCAAAAGCATAAAAAGCATCGCCATGTGATAAGTGCTCTTCTTTTTTATCCATCCAATATACTCCATATGAGTAATAATATACTCCTTTATTAATAGGTGCTGAAAATTGATTCTTCACTAATTCTATTTCAATTTCATTATTATTATTTATTTGACTTAAGTGGATTTCATTTGGTTTGGGATAATAATCCATTATAATTTTAACGGTTTCGCCAGGTTTTACTTCAATCGGCTTTCTCTCCTTAAGCAGCTCGACCGGTCCAGCCGTATCAACGCATTCTCCCTGTCTTTTCGATTGCCAACAATATGTACCTAAAATCGTATCATATGTTTGATTCTCCACTTGAACCATTGTTTTTGGAGGCTTATTCCCTTTCATTCCATTATTTGCTGAACATCCAGTGAAAATGAGAAAGAAAAAAAGTATCGATACACTTAACAATTTTGACATATTGGACACTCCCTATTTTCAAATTGGACTCAAAATTTTATTAAAAAAGTCATCATTCATTTTTCAGTTTCTACAAACTTTAAGATTGTTCCGTCCTCTTGTTTTACAATAATGACTTTCGGGTCTTCATTCGTTAAAAAAATTTTATCTCCAACATTTAACATGTTAGAGGAAAAATTGTCTTTCGGAATCGTATTATTTTTAACAACTTCTTGAACTACACCAATTTGGTCTTTAAGTATAATTTCCTTACTATGTAAAATTCCTTCAAACCGATAACCTGCCCCGTTTACTATTAATAGTCCAATACTAGCATCTGCAGAAGTACTTTTCGATTCATTTGTAATTCCTATGTCTTCTTTTAGTCCCTTTTTAATTGGTGAGTTAATAAAAATTGTAAAAGCCAGAAATAAAAGAATCCCAACTGAAACAAGCGGTTTTCGAATTCGATTATACCCCCAATTTGAATTGGCTTTATTCCATATTCGTTCATATGTGACGGAAGAATTATGTTGATCTAACTTCTTCTGAAGAGTGTGTTTCATTTCAGAAATAGGATTGTTTTCCACCACTAAGTTCTCCCTCCTTCAGTTTTTCTTCTACTTTAAACAGTTCGTTTTTCGATAAACGATTTCTTAATTTTGTCAGCGCGTAATTAAGCCTTGATTTACATGTACCAATCGGAATATTTAAAGAGACCGCCACTTCATCTAATTTAAGTTCTAAATAATAATGAAGAACGATCACTTCCTTACTCTTCTGGGGTAATAAATTTATCTCTATCCATAGATGATCTTCCATTTCATTTTGTAAAATCGATTGTTCAACTTCATTTTCAGTTGGAACATCATAATGAATGCCGAAAAGTTTCTTAATTTTTTGCATACGTATCATATTACGGGTGATATTTACTGTCATTCGATAAATCCAAGGTTCAATTGCTTTTGTTTGATCAAACAGATGGAATTTTTTTATGATGCGAATGAACGTCTCTTGCGTAATATCATCTGCCAATACTTTTGATTTTGTTAAAAAGTAAGCGGTACGATACACCATTGACGAGTGATTATTAAATAATTCTTCTAAACGATTTTTGTCAATTCTCTCAGACACTATTTCTCCTCCTTTCACCACATACTCTATATACACTTAAAAACCGATTAAAGTTCGAAGTTTTTTTAAAATTTTTCCTCCAAAATTAATTTTAAAAAAGTGAGTAGGAAAAATATACAAATTTCATCAATCCGAGTTTTTAAAATATTCTTTCGATTAGTTATATAGTATGATAGGAATTAAATTAATTAAAGGTGGGTTTTTAGAATGAAGGCAGTTCAAATTGATGAATCAAAGCATTTATTTATTGACGATTATCAGATGCCTGTTTTAGGTGAGAATGAGCTACTTGTTAAAGTTCATGCTACGGCTATTAATCGAGCTGACTTACTTCAAAAACATGGTAAGTATCCCGTACCTAAAGGCGCATCACCTATTTTAGGTTTAGAAATGTCAGGGATTGTTGAACAAGTTGGGTCTAATGTAACAGACTGGAAAGTAAGAGATCGTGTTTGTAGTTTATTGCCAGGCGGAGGTTATGCGCAGTATGTATCTATTCCTTCAGATTTGGCAATTTCAATTCCAGATCATTTTTCGTTCGAAGAGGCTGCGGCTATACCCGAAGTGTTTTTGACAGCTTATTTAAATTTATTTGAATTAGGTAGATTAAAAGAAAATGAAACTGTATTAATTCATGCCGGAGCTAGTGGTGTTGGGACTGCTGCTATTCAGCTTGCAAGAGAATTTGGTGCAAGTTCAATCGTTACTGCTGGGAATGAAATGAAACTTGCAGCTTGTACTGATTTAGGTGCAAACCATGTGATTAACTATAAAAATGAAGATTTTAAAACCGTAGTCGAAAAAGTTACTGATCATGTAGGAGTAGACGTCATTTTAGATTTTGTTGGTGCATCTTATTTCCATCAAAACTTACAATCATTAAATAGTAATGGTAGACTAATTTTGATTGGTACAATGGGTGGAGTTAAAGTGAACGATGTGAACTTATTACCACTTTTGACAAAAAGAATTTCCATTATAGGGAGTACTTTGCGTTCACAAACACTTGAGCAAAAAATCTATTTAACAAATCAATTCAAAAAATATGTCTTACCACTTTTTACGAATAAGAAAATAAAACCGATTATTGATTCTGTGTATAGTTGGCAAGAAGTGAATGAAGCTCATACGCGAATGGAGAACAATTTAAATATCGGAAAAATAGTTTTAAAAATAAATTAATTATATGTAAGTTAAAGGGGATAATTATGGTACTACTCGGTTCAATTGTTAATGCAGCAGCTATTATTTTTGGCTCTTTACTAGGTTTGTTTATTAAAAGAATTCCAGATCGAATGAAAAACCTAGTAACTCAGTCAATTTCTCTCGTAATTATTGTCATAGGATTTACTTTAGCTATGAAAACAAATCAAGTTCTAATCGTCGTTTTCAGCTTATCGCTAGGTGCGGTTGTAGGAGAATGGCTAGATATCGAAAGTAAATTAGATAAATTAGGTTTATTTATCGAAAGTAAATTTCATTCTAAAAGCGAAGGCTCTATTTCTAAAGGATTTGTTACGTCCACTTTATTATTCTGTGTTGGCGCAATGGCTATACTTGGAGCACTAGATAGCGGACTTCGTCATAATCATGAAATTTTATATACAAAATCAATGATGGACGGATTTTTATCAATCATTTTAACTTCGACTCTTGGCATTGGCGTGTTATTCTCTGCTGTCCCAGTGTTAATCTATCAAGGATTCATTGCCATTTTTGCCTCATTTGTACCGAATCTAGTAACACAGCATTTATTAAGTTCAATTATTGCTGAAATCTCAGGTACAGGAGGAATTTTATTAATCGCTCTTGGTTTGAATTCTTTAGGTTTAATAAAAATAAAAATTGGAAATATGTTACCTTCTATTTTATTTGCACTTATTATTGTTTGTTTCATACAGTTTTTCAAATAAGATGACTAAAATGAGCCCCGAAAAAGGGCTCATTTTTTAAATTAATGGAGTTTCTTTCTAAAATAACCTTTGTCTTTGTGATATAAGATTAACGCTACAATTAATACTCCTGCAGCAATCCAAACAGCTTGGTTCCCAATATACTTAGTCGAAAGACTCCCAAACAATGCGCCAAATGAAAAGGAAAAGATAATAACGAGAAACTCTTTAAATTTTGTTTTTGCTTCTTTGTCATGATTTACAAATGCTGTATACGCTGCCTGTGAAGCAATTCTAATATTACCGGTTGTCATAGTTGAATTGTATGTCCATTTATCTAAATGGGTGAAAGTTGAAATTTGTAATGATGAGACAAAGGAGATGCAAACAGTTACAACTATATTAGGTACACTACTAGGTAATAATCCTACAATCAATAATACACTACATTCTAATAAGAGAATTGAACGTCTATAGCTGTATAATAGCTCTCTTAAACGTGGATGTTTAACGGATTCAGCAACTAAAACACCAAGAATAAAGGCTATAATAGGTAAAATATAATCAACAGAGTTTTTCCAATTTCCAAATGATAGATTTATTGCCAAAAGCACAAGATTTCCTGTTTGCGCATTGGCAAATACACCATCTCTACTTATAAAAGTATACCCATCTAAAAAGCCACCTACTAAAGCTAACAATAATCCAAGATAGACTGAATTTGATGATAATGATGGAACTATTTTTTGTTTAGATTTCAATCTAGTTCTCCTACTTCTATTACTAACTTAGCACAATCATAACACACTTATTATGTAAATAAATGTGAACAAAAATCCAACAATTACATTTAAAAAATAATCATTTTTTCACTTTGGTTGTTAGTTTTTTTAATGGATCTGTTTAATTTTTAACAATAATCTACTTTGAATTTCCAAAGCAAATTATCCTATTTATTTAAGTTAAAATGCCAATTAAACAAAAAAAAATCGACTATATAGTCGATCATGAAATTCAACTAAAACATGCGTTAATTCAATAAGATTCGTATTCAAAAATAGCCCAAGGAAGCCAATAAACTGGTTCAGTTCCAAGTTTTTCGTCATTTGCAATGTCACAACATCTCTCTGCTTCAGCAAGTGATTTAATAAAACCATTTTTATTTAATGAAAAATCAAACTGATTTTTAAACTCATTTTCTAATCCGTTACACAAATAAGAATGGAATGTATTTGTTTCATACCCTAAGATCTCATAGCCTTTTATTGAAGTAGTTCCATCAACAATAAATTCTTTCCTTAGTAGAATATTCTCTAGGCCAGTTCTTTCCTCTGAGGTCTTAATTATTGTGTCTTCCTCATCTAAAAAACTTTCTAAATAATTATTAGGTAGTCCAATACCTATTATTTTTAAGTCTTTTACATCACTTAAAAATGTGCTAAAAAACTCATTTGCTATATTTAATGATGGTAAGATTTGAGGATATTCGAATTCTCTCAAGTCAAACTTATCTTGGATCCATTTTTCCATCTCTTTGTATTTAACTTCCGAAATATTAAGATCTTTAATGTATTTTAGTTTATTTACCTTCGAACCACCCCAAAATATATTGATTTCAGGATGCATATCACAAATGCACTCACTTACTGACACAATTCTATTAGGGATTATTTCTTTATCCATATATTCTTGTCTAATAGTAGGAGCTATAATGTAATATCCCCCTGAAATAAAATCCATTAATTCACCTCATTAAAATAATATAATTATATAGTTCTAATGCAACTAAATTATTGCATTAGTTGCATTACAGTTTAAATATTTGCGATTGAAATTAGTTCATCAACACCTATTAGGTAATCTTCATTTGTTTCCTCATGGAAAACAAAAAAACAAGTTTCTCCATTTGCTCCTTCGAATGCTATATTCATCATTTGAACTTTTGAAAATGGATTATTTGAATTTCCTAATTCATAACCAGATTTAAATTCAAAGATGTACCATCTATCTTCTTCAAGAGTATATTCTGTGTTTTCTATTACTATATTTAAAAACATTTTACTCATTCTTATATCCTCTTATCTTTAGAATATAGACTTCTTATGTAACGAACGCAGTGCTTTAGTTACATAAGCAATTTTTTTAAATAGATTATTTCATATTTTCTATACTACGATTAAACCATCTTTTTCTAAGAATTCATTCCACTCTTCTCGCAATAACCCCATACGAATTGAGTCATAATAATTCCCATCATAAAAACGACATTTTCTTAATCTTGCTTCCATTGTCATTCCTAATTTTTCCCCAACTTTAATCATACGATGATTACCCGACCAAGTTGTATAACCTACACGTACAAGAGGCAATGTATTAAATAAATGATTAATCCAAAGTTTTAAAGCTCTTGTACCAAAACCTCCGCTCCAATAGTTGGGATCATAAATACCTATTCCCATTTCAAGCCAATTAGATGGTTTATGTTCCCAATAGAAGCTAACTGTTCCAATGACTTTTCCATCTACCTCAATAATCCATTTGTCCTCTTGATTAACAACAGAATCCTTAGTTTTTAAATAGTCCTCAAAAGTGACAGCTTTATGTTCAAAATATGGTGCATCCCATTTCTTCCACTCTGGTGAACTCTCTTTATACATCAATGTCCAAAGTGAAAATAAATCTTCTTCATGAATTGGTCTAATTCGTAATGGAAAATTATTACTCAACTTATCTGCTCCTTCACTCATTAAAAATATTAGTAGATTTCAAAATGCCTAAATTAGTTTAAATTTTATTCAACTTATGCATGCTTTAGTTGAATAAGGATTCGTTATTAATAATTATTTTTTGCTTCATGGCTGATTAGGTAAACCATTCATGACAAAGCTTAAAATCATCAATACCAAGCCTATCAAGAAGACGATTTTCCCTCATTTTGTCGTACACAAATAGATAAAAAGAAACATGAAGAAGTAGAGTTTGAATGTCCTTATTGTTGTTTTCACAATGCTACGAGAGAAAAATAGTCCCAAGTGAAGAAAACTCACTTAGGACATAATTAAAATCGCGTTAGATATTTTGTTTTTGTATTCATTTTCCCTTTTTTACTGGTAATGGAGAAAGGTAATAATAAATATTTGATTTTTTATCAATATGAGGCTTAACATCATAATCTGTACGAGTTTCGATACTTATATTAGAATTCTTGGCTACACCTGCATAAAAATCATATTTAATTCCTGATGCACTTTCAATAACTTTTTCTATTGTGGTATTTCCTTTAGTTTGTTTTACTAATGCGCCATTTCCGTTAGTAATCCAACTTACTTTTTTCTTCTTTTGAATTAAACTCGCTGTCCCTAAACCTTCCCCTTTATTGGTACGGAATAAATAAACAATAATTTTTTCATTGTATACATATTTTGATTCTCCAAGGATTTCTACAATTTCTGGTGATTTTTTTATACCATATTCTATGGCTTCACTCTCCGAATCAAATGCTTTTAAATTTTCTTTTTCAGTACAACCGGTTAATAATAGACCAACTACAGACATTATAATTAATAAAAAAGTAATTTTCTTCATTTATTCCTCCTTAAATTCTATAATATCTATTTTACTATGCATATCTTAGAAATAGGCCCTGTTAAACTATAATGTTGATTTTTGAGTACTAAAAAAGACTATTTTCACCAAACAGTCATTTTAATGTTTGATTCAACTAATGCATGCGTTAGCCAAACATGATTCCTCGGATTCACAACAGTGAATGGGAGTTTTTAATGCACTCCCATGGTAGTTGAATAAGCTAATCCTAATTTATTGAACTTAAAAACATTTCTCCTTTCTCTTCAAATCTTGTTGGATTTTTATCCTTTATAGAAGAAACGATATTTGCAATTATATTCTTTGAATTAGTATCTAAACTTTTTACAACTTCTATATATACTTGAAGCGTTGGTCTATGATTTAATATTCGCTTATGTAATGTTTTCGCCCATTCCATAGCATCAGGTATCATTACATATACAGATTTAGCTAATTCTCTTAAGGTATCATCTAAGGGATATTTTTGATCGAATGATTCAATTGCATGGATTAAACCAAACGTAACCTCATCACGTTCAGTTTTATCATGAAAACCATAACACAAATATTTGATAAAAGTTATTTCTCCATATGCAACAATACGTTCAATGGCTTCTTCAAAATCATTAACCTCTTGTTCACTTTTAAGTAATCTACTACTTTTTAACTTTATAATTTCTTGGTCAATATTCAAAGAAACCATTTCCTATACCTTATTCACACTAAGTTTTATTTTAGCACAATAAAAAGGCTACATAGCAGCCTTTTAAGTTGTTCAACTATCGCATTGCGTTAGTTGAACAAGAGAAAAATATTTTATTCAAAATTACTTCGCCATATTGTATCAGCAATTTTATCCAGCTCAGTTCCAATGCGAAATAGCAAAATACAAATTCCAATCAACAACACTATATGAAGAATTTTATAAATAGAATCTTTCATAAACAATACCCCTTACTTTTTAATCCACTTTTAATGATTTATTCTGTTTTTATCTTAAAATTCCTACTGCTCATTGAATAAACTGCCAAATAAAAAATAGGAGCTGAGTGAAAGATCAGCTCCTAAGTTCTTATTCAACTAATGCATTCGTTAGTTGCATAAGAATTGTTTCTCAACCTTGCAAAAGTCTTCCCATAAATCAGTTTCATTTAACCCATATTTTTCTTTTTTCAAACATTTTACCATAGCTTCTAAAGCACTTTTAAGATTAACAATTAAATACTCTTTTATTTCAGTATCTGTTTTATTTTCCCATTTTGATTGGGGCATACCAACATCAATAGTAATATATCTAAATTTTTTACTTAATCGTAGTTTTTCATATCCTTCAAAATTAAAATCAGAATACATACCATCCACTCGAAGAATTGGTGCAATTTCGTCAATTTCTTTACAATAAATTTTATTACAATGCTGAACTAATAATTTTCTTAATTGAATAAGCTTTGGAGATACAGCATCACTTGCATACGGATCTCCCATCTCTGCACCAAAAGTGAAATAATGACTTTGTGCTACCATTCTTTCCTCCCATAAATAGAAACAATTTAAAATACGATTTACACCCTTTTATTATATCAAACCTTAAGCAACTATCCTGCCATTTTGTTGCATAAAAAAACGAGCTGCGAACAACTAGTGATCTTAAACTAATGCATGCTTTAGTTCAATAAGAATTTAAAAACTTATTGTCTTCTTTGGTAAAAATTTTGGGTTCTTTATCAGAACTGCAACTTTCTTCCCTTTGTTAAATCTTACATTATTAAGCCAATAAATAAACGCATCTTCATTATAACTCAGTCCAAATTCCTCATTTCCGTCCTCATCAACACCAAAAGATACCCAGAAAGGATGGTCATTATTTCTATCATTTAACCATCTAAAAAAATCTTGTTGCAGTTGACGGATATTTCTTCCCACTTTTGCAGGACATCTAAAATAAACTGTATCCTTTTCGTATTCAAATTCAATTTTTACAAACAATTTTAACTTCCCCCATCCGATTGATATATCAAGTAATTATAACATTCCTTATGCAACTAAACTGCCATATAGTTACATAAGGATTAACCCAACATTCTTTTTTCACACAAAAAAAGACCACATTAATTGTGATCATTAATTCTTATATTAAAACGTTGACACGATGATACTAGCAGCACCAACTAAAACACACATCATTCCTCCAAACCGTGTACTCCACTTATAAAAAGAAGATGGTTCTGTTGCACCATCGGATTTCCAGCTTTCTGTAACAACCCAAAATGCTTCTGGATTCAATATTAGTAAAAATCCAAATAAAATGAGTAATATTCCTATAAACATATAAGAAGACCTCCAAAATATTTTGTGATTTTTACTTGCTCATTTTCTTATTTTCTTACTATTTTTTTTGCAAAAAAGATAATTCCAAAGGCAATACCAGCAAAGATTAAAAACCATACAATAATTGGGATAAATAACATTAAGTTTTCCAAATGAATCCTCCCTTTAATCTGTTACTCCTTGATTCCCTTATATACATAACGAATACCAATGATAAAGAATACTGTACTTATTAACAATGGAATTGTTCCAATATTAAACAACGCTGTTCCGAAAACTCCTAAATTTGAGTCCCATCCATCTCCAGCCGGATGAGATAGGTACAAAGAATAGATTGATGCCGAAATAAGAGTAAATCCAAAAAATAAAATACTGGTTAAAACTCCAATTCCTCCAATGATTAGATTCTTCATAATTTTCTCTCCCTGGCTTGTTATATAGTTCTTTCCGGATTAAATATTCTATTAGTCTAAGAAGCTTGCAACTAATCCAAATAACATTGTTAATACGATAAATGTAATAAAGAAATATCCTAAATATCTTATTAGCTTTGGTTTTTTCCCTAGTTCGAAGCTTTTTCTTTTTAAAGGAATAACACCCTCTATTTTTTGTAGATCTTCTATTGGTGAAAATACTTTCTGATCATCCAGGTAAATTTTGCTTTCAGTCGTTTCTGATTCGTGCGTTCTTTCCATAGATTACACCTACCTTTTTAGTTATTTTTAATTTAATTACCTTATGCTATTTACTATATTTTACCATTTTTTATTAAAATTCGATTAGATATTTTTCGCCTTTTAATGCACTTCCTTCATTAAGCACAACCGAAATTATAAAATTAATCCTTCTTCACCTAACTAGCATTCAGTTGAATAAGTATCAACAATCTACTAAAACAGAGCATTTAAAATAAAAAGACGATCAAAACATTCATTTGATCATCTCTTTCCTCTTATTTAATCATCTTAACCATATGATCCTCATCGTAAAATTCACCATTAACAAATAATGCTCTTTTTTCTGTTCCAAAGCTTTCAAAGCCTACAGATTCATAAAGTTTTTTTGCAGATTGATTTGATGAAATAACAGCCAATTCAATTTGTAAAATTTCTTCAATTTCCATAGCATCCTGTATTGCTTGACTTAAAACTTTTTTCCCTACACCTTTACCACGGTAATCTGGTGTAACATACATTCCCCAAATTGTTCCCTTATGTTTCATTTTTTCAGATCTTTTTTGGAAGAAGCCAGCAACTCCAACAAGTAAGCCTTTGTCAAAAGCACCTATAATAAAATTATCGAAAGTCTTAGGGAAATTATTTGTGTGCTGTTCGATTGATTTTTTCTCATATTCAGTTAAACTTTCTCCGAATGCTTCTGGTGATAATGTTAATCCTTCACTTCTTAATCGAATAAACTCAGGTAAATCTTCAATTATTAATTTTCGAATTTCCATACATAATCTCCCTTCGAATCTCTTAGAAGTGCCAAATTTTTAAAGGCACTTTTTACAATTCACTTAAACCAATTTACTTTGCCTCATACAAATATAACATATAATTCTGAAGTTTTAGATAAAAAAAAGACTGATCATATTAATACATGATCAGTTCTTGCATACAATTTCTTAAAGTTTAATAGAAACTAGTTTCAATTCAGTCATCTCTTGTATTGCATATTTTATGCCTTCTCTTCCATATCCGCTTTCTTTTACGCCACCGTAAGGCATTAAATCTACTCTAAATGTAGGAACATCGTTTACTAGCACGCCACCTACATGTAATTTTTTAGTAGCATATAATGCTCTTTGTAAGTTGTTTGTATAGACTCCAGCTTGTAATCCAAATCGACTATTGTTTACTTCATTTATTGCTTCATCAAACTGTTCATATGAATTGATGACGACAACTGGACCAAAAATTTCCTTACAAGATACATCACTGCTATTCTTTACGTTTGATAGAATAGTAGGTTTATAAAGACGTTCTTCAATTATATCGCCACCAGTTACTAGATCCGCTCCATCTTTAAGTGATTGCTTAACCCATTCATCTATTCTAGCAACATCTTTTTTAGAAATCAGAGCACTAATATCTGTTTGAAGGTCTAATGGCGAACCTATATTTAATAATTCAGTAGCATTTTTCATCTTTAAAATGAATTCATTATAAAGTGTATGATGTACAAAAATTCTTTGTAATGAAATACAAACTTGACCGTTATAAATAAAGGCTCCCCATACACAACGATTGATTAATTCATCAGTTAACTGGACTTCCTCATCGATAATCAACGCTGAGTTTGAACCTAGTTCTAACGTTACTTTTTTTAATCCTGCTTTGTTTTTTAATGAGATGCCGACTTCAGGACTGCCGGTAAATGTAATTGCTTTCACGTCAGGATGTTTGACTAAAGCATCACCGATTTCGGAGCCCTTTCCGGTAATTAGGTTAAACGCACCTTTAGGTAAATTCGTTTTATCGATCATTTCAGCTAATGCGATCGCAGAAAGTGGAGTCTGACTAGCAGGTTTTAAAACAACTGTATTTCCTGCAGCAATTGCTGGACCAACTTTATGTGCGACTAAATTAAATGGGAAATTAAACGGGGTAATTGCACCAATTACTCCAACTGGCTCTCTGACTGTATAAGTGACTCGACCTTCGCCACCTGCTACTGCATCTAACGGGATTGTTTCCCCGTAGATTCTTTTTGCTTCTTCAGCAGCTATTTTATAAGTTGCAATCGTTCGATCGATTTCACCTAAAGCTGCCTTTAAAGGTTTGGATGCCTCTAATGCTAAAAGCTCAGCAAGTTTTGAACGATTTTCTTTAAACTGTTCAACTAATTGCTCTAAAATGACACTTCTTTCATATGAGCTGAGCTTTTCCATTTGGGTTTTCGCGTTGTTAGCCGCTTTAATCGCTTCTTCCAAATTCTCTATAGTCGCGATTGGTATTTCGGCTAAAACTTCACCAGAATGAGGGGCAACAAGATTTTCATGTTTTTCCCCTTCAACCCAACTTCCATCTATATAAAATTGTTTTTTCATTCTATTTCACCTCAGTTACAAGCTGGCTAGCAACTTGATGTATTGATTGTTTTATAATATCCAGTCCTTCATCTAATTCCTCGTCAGAAATAATTAAAGGCGTTAAGAAACGAAGAATATTACTATGAACACCTGCGCTAAGAATAATGATCCCATTTTCACAACATTTTTTTGTTAATGCTGCAACAAACTCTTTTGCTGGTTGACCAGAAGTAGGATCTATAAATTCGATACCCACCATTGCTCCTAATCCTCGAATATCATAAATAATTGGAAAATTATTTTTTAATTGTTCAAAACATGATTTAATTTTTTCTCCAATTACTCTAGCTCGAATCCATAATTTTTCATTTTCAATTTTTCTAATCACTTCGAGCGCTGCTACACAACCTAAAGGACTTCCGCCATAAGTTCCACCTAGTTCACCTGGTGATGCAGCATCCATTATTTCAGTACGACCTGTCACCGCACTAATTGGTACACCCGCTGCGATTGATTTTGACATTGTGATTAAATCTGGTTCAATTTCAAAAATCGTTGATGCAAATAATTCACCTGTTCGCCCAAATCCTGTTTGAATTTCATCCGCTATAAACAAAATTCCATGTGACTTACAAATCATATAGACTTCTTTTACAAATTTCTTTGGAGGTACAATAAATCCCCCTTCTCCTTGTACGGGCTCCATAATAACTGCAGCCACTTCTTCTGGAGACACATCTGTTAAAAGAAAATCCTTAAATTGAGAGATACAAAAATTAATATATTCTTCTTCAGATAACTCTTTTGGTCTATTTGATAAATAAGGGAATTTAGCTTTATATGTAGCTGGAGCAAATGGTCCCATTTTATATTTATATGGTTTTACTTTACTTGTTAAAGACATTCCTAATAAAGTTCGCCCATGAAATCCTCGAGTAAACGAAATAATTCCTGAACGACCAGTATACTTCCTCGCAATTTTAACAGCATTTTCAACTGCTTCAGCACCGCTATTTAATAGAATTGTTTTTTTAGAAAAATCCCCAGGCGTTATTTCAGTTAATTTTTTAGCTAAATCAATATAAGACTTATACATTCCTACATGAAAGCAAGAGTGGATTAATCGCTCGGATTGATTTTTAATCGCTTGTACAACATTCTTTGGAGTATGTCCTACATTTAACGTACCAATCGCTCCAGCAAAATCTAAAAATTTATTTCCATCAACATCCTCAACGATCGTACCGTTTGCTTTTTCTACAAAAACAGGTGTATTATTTCCAACTCCATTTGGAATAAACTCATTACGTAATTCAATGAGTTCTTTTCCCTTTGGTCCTGGAACTCCTGCTGAGACATTAACAAATTTTCGATTATTGCTCATGCTAACTCTCCCTCTCTTAAAAAATAATTTCATTTCAATCTATAAAATTATTAAATAATTAGCTTCATTACTAATATACTCGTTTTCAAACATTTAAGAATGAAATAAAACTAGGCCAAGGGCTTTTTCGAGGGAAATGGAAAAGCCACTCATTCGAGCGGCAATTTATTTTAAAACATTAATAATTCACGAATGTCTTCTTCTGTTAAATTAAATGAAGGTTTTCCATTCGTTTCAATAATTTCTCCTATTAATTGCTTTTTCTTCTCTTGTAGCTCATTCATTTTATCTTCAATCGTTCCTTTAGCGACTAGCTTGATCACTTGAACATCATTCATTTGACCGAAACGGTATGCTCGATCTGTTGCCTGGTTTTCAACCGCTGGATTCCACCAATTATCATAAAGAATAACTGTATCAGCTCCAGTTAAATTGAGTCCTACTCCGCCTGCCTTTAATGAAATTAGAAAGAAGTTATGTTCACCAGCGTTAAATCGATTGCATATAGATAGACGTTCTTCTGAAGGAGTTTGTCCATCTAGATAAAAAAATTGTTCTCCCATGATTGAGAGTTCTCTACCGATTAAATCTAACATTTTCGTAAATTGAGAGAAGATCAATACTCTTCTACCGGCTATTTTTGATGCCTCAATGATTTGAAATAGCTGTTCAAACTTAGCTGAACTACCTTCATAACCATCTATAAATAACGCTGGATGGCAACAAATTTGTCTTAAACGCGTTAAACCAGCTAAAATTTTGATATGATTTTTGCCTAATGTAAATTTATCCACTGCTAAATGCTTTAGTGTATCGTGTCGTAGTTTTGCTAAATAAGCTGCATATAATTTTTTTTGTTCTGGTAACAATTCAACAGATTCCTTCGATTCGATTTTCTCTGGAAGTTCCTTAAGTACATCCTCTTTTAATCTTCTTAATAAGAAAGGTCGCACTCTTTTAGAAATTGTTTTCCTAGTCAAATTGCTAAATTCCTTTAACCCTCCAAATAATTCAGGAAAAACTACATGATAAATTGCCCAAAGTTCTTCTAGTGAATTTTCAATTGGCGTACCTGTTAATGCAAACCGTTGATCAGCATTTAGCTTTTTAACAACTTTCGCTGTTTGAGTAAATGGATTTTTAAAACTCTGTGCCTCATCAAAAAATACTGTATGAAACTTTTGCTTTTCGTACCACTTTATATCATTTCTTAACACCGAATAAGAGGTAATGATTACATCGATACCTGCTAGTTCCTTTTGTATTTTCAATCTTTCATTTTTATTTCCATCAATTACAAGCGCTTGAATTTCAGGTGCAAATTTGAATACCTCACTTAACCAGTTATACGTTAATGCGGTAGGACAAACAATTAGGATTGGTGTATTAAATGAACGGATTTCGTTTAATAAGGATTGTATATATGCAAGACTTTGAATTGTTTTACCTAATCCCATATCATCTGCTAAAATTCCTCCAAATCCGAACTTTGCTAAATTCTTCATCCACTTGTATCCAAAAATTTGGTAATCTCTTAACAGATTTTTAAATGCTTTAGGTACTTCATCTACAATTTCATTTGGATTGATTAAACTCTTATAAAAATGATTCAATCGATCTTCAATTTTAAACAAACTAGTTTCTTCCGCAGAATCTAATAAATATAGACCGTTTTTTATAGGTAAGTTTAAAACACTTTCATAATCAAACTCTTGCTCAGGTACTGCATTTAAAAATCGTTTTATCTCTTGTAATTCTCTCGTTTCAAGCGAGTACAAAGTGCCATCATGTAACCGATAATATTTCCGTTTCTCTTTTAGTGCTAATAATACTTCTTTGATTTGTTTCTCAGGAATGTCTAATTCAAATTTAAATTCCAACCAATTCGTTCGTTCTCTTTTTAAATTAACGCGTATTTGAGGTTTCTTATTTTCTTTAAAAATTCTATTTCGAACAGCGGTTGTTGCATAAATTTCGGTAAGTTTTTCAAGTTTCGGTACTATATTTCTTAAAAACTCATATTCAAGTTCTTCATTTTGTAAGAAATAGCCACCTTCAGTTTTTGAAAATGAACTATCTTCCATTAATTGTAATATTTCTAATTCTTTTTCTTCATCTCTAATTAACGTTTTACTAAGTTGAATTTCTTTTTTATCTAGCGGATTTATAACGATGCGATCATAATGAAATTCAAGCCCAGCAAGTAATTTATTTTTAATACGATCTAAATATAGCTTTGCGCTTAATGGGGTTTCTGAATATCGGTTTGATAATGAAGTAGGTATATGCACCTTACCAAGCTTGATAAGACCTGGAATTACTTTCTCAACGTAAAGATGGATTTGGTCTGTTGGAATAATTATTTTTTCATCTGCTGTGTTTTTAACGATTTGTTTTAACTCAACAAGTTGATTAAATTCCTCTACTTTAAGATGATAAATTCTTCCACGGTATAAGACTGTTGAATATGTTTCCATTATCGTTAATTGCTCGATTCCCTTTGCAGTTAAAAAGTATTGACCATTTAAATCCTCTATTTCAAATTCCAATGGTAATTTATCTTCGGTAAATGAAATTCCATTAAATGGTATTCCCTTTTCAATTATTTTGACGTTTTCTGTAACCGTTAATAAATTAATAATTTGGCTCCATATTGTCGGAGGAATGAACATATATTCATTTTTCTTAGTTAGAGGATCATTAAACATTATTTCATCATCCAACAACTTTATTAAAAGATCCCAAATACGATTAACTTCATTTTGAACACAATGTATATTAGGATCAAAATGAGTCTCAGCTGAAATTTTACTTGGTTTCCCCACTTTAACATCCTTTAAAAAGTTTCGTAGATTTTCTACCTTCTTTTTTCCATATGCCATAGAAATTCCAAGTATTTTATAGCCTTCATTCATCTCAACCACTTCACAAATAAACTCGAAATCAATTATTTGCCGCTCGTCAAAATGTTTTAATTGTCCGCTTTTACGAAATGGTTTATCGTGAAAAAGTTCTAAAATACCATTCGATCTATTTAAGTGGGAGTTTTCTATAAAAATATCAATTTCTGAAGGATTTCCCTCGTTTTTCTGACGTTCAAAAATCGAAATTAAAACTGCAGCTATATGTTGACAATCCGTTTTAATTGAAGCTAGTTTAGGACAAGTGCACTTACAATAAAAATCACCATTATCTTCTTTTATAATATGAACGGTAAAATCTTCATTCCCTAAAACTGTTGCCGTACAATCAACTTCATTATATTTTTCGATTTGTACTTTATTTGCGCGATAAAAAGAGTCACCCCTTTTGAAGGAGACTGTACCGCAGCGTTCTTTTATGATTTTATGATTCAATTTTATCTTCATTATCTGCTCCTTCCAAAATAAATAAAACGAATATAACTATCTTACCATTAATTATTTATTTATCTAAAATATTGCTTTAAATCTTCTTATAAAAATAGAAAAAAGAAGTCATTTTTGACTTCTTTTTGTAAATAAATCTATTTTTGTTCTACAATTCCATGTCTAAAAGCATAAATTACTGCCTGAGTTCGATCGACCACTTCTAATTTCGTTAAAATATTACTAACATGCGTTTTTACCGTTTTTAGTGAAACAAATAAAGTATCGGCGATTTCTTGATTTGACTTACCTTCAGTCATTAAATGAAGTACTTCTTGTTCCCTAGCCGTTAAATCATCATGTAATTCGCGTTGAGTAGATTTTCTCATTCGATTCATCATTTTGCCAGTAACAACTGGTTCTAAAACTGAGCCACCTTTATGTGTCGTTCGTATTGCATTTGCGATATCGCTAGCTCTAGATGTTTTTAACATATAACTGATTGCACCAGCATCAATTGCTGGATATACATTTTCATCATCAATAAAACTTGTAACAATGATGATTTTTGCTTCTGGCCATTTTGAAATAATTTGTTTTGTCGCTTCAATTCCATCCATAACTTCCATAATTAAGTCCATTAATACAATGTCAGGACGTTTTTCTAATACAAGATCTACGCCTTCTTTTCCATTACTTGCTTGACCAACCACTTCAATATCAGATTGAGTACTTAAATATGTAGAAACACCCATTCTTACCATCTCATGATCATCAACTAACACGACTTTGATCAAATTTCCCACCTCTATTCAATTACTGGAACTTTTACTTCTATCTGCGTTCCTCTTTTTGGTATACTTACTATTTTTGCCGTTCCACCAATTTCGGAAGAACGTTCACTTATTGATTGCAAACCATACGAACCAGTTTTTCGGTTTTCGACATCAAAACCAATTCCATCATCAATCATTCGAACTAATACAAAATCTTCAATTTTTCTAATTCGTATTTCAAAAGTTTTTGCATTTGCATGCCTTAAAGTATTCGATAAAGCTTCTTGAATAATCCTAAATAAATGATCCTCTACACCTTTTGATAGTGTAATATCATCGATTTTCCATTTTAATTGAAGAGCTTGACGATTGGTTAATTCAGTTAGAAGCTTTTCTACGCCTTCTTTTAAGCTTTTACCTTCTAACTGAACTGGTCTTAAATGTAATAAAAGTGCACGCATTTCTGATTGAGCATTAATCGCCATTTTTTCAATATATTGTAATTGTTCTTTAAACGTAGTTTCACCTAGTTCATTGATCGCAGAAATCATCATCGAAATCGCAAATAATTGTTGGCTAACTGAGTCATGTAATTCCCTTGCTAGTCTATGTCGCTCTTTCGTTACGACATCTTCAATTGTTTGAGATTCAATTAATTTCTTTTCATCTACTAATTTTTGAACAGTCTTCCTTGAATCTTCAATTTGTTTAGATATTTTTTGAAGTTTTGATTCAATTTCGTTATCAATGGACCGAATTGAATGCTCTGATTCTTTATGATAAATTCCATTTTCTGCCTTTACTATACCTTCCAATAAAGCTTTTTCATTATGACGAATCGTGCTCAAAACAGCTGTACTATAGACAATTGATATAATTATGATTGCTACAAATAATATTAATAGTAAAGAAAAATTTCCAATTTTATACAAAAGCAATTTATCAAGGAAAGTATGATCAACGAAATAATAAACAACGCCACAAATTAAAATACTAGATGTAAATGCAGCAAGACAGATTGATAAAAAGATACCTTTGTCAATTTTCATTTATTTGTCACCTCAATATTTCCGATTGCTAAAGAAGTGACAATTTTTAACTTTCTTGATGCTTCTTTATAATCATTAGAAGTGAACTTACAATTCTTGTTAAACCCGTTCAATTTATTTTTAAGGATATTAATTTTGCCATATAAAGTAGAATGCTGGATCGAGACTTCCAAATCATACGGCACATACAAAGTAATATTTCCGATGATTCCATTTAATACCAACACAGTCTCTCCTTCAGGAATAAATGACTCCGAAAGATCGATTATGACATCTCCAATTCCAAAATAATAATCTACATCTTCTAACTCAAATGATTCATTCTTAAGATGAATATTTGTAAAAAATCGATTTGAAATGAGAGAATTTGTTTCAAAGACACCTGTATTCGTTGTTTCAACTATGTTAGGTATAATGACTTTTGCATTAAATTTAGAATTAACAAATATTAAATATCCAACATAAATCACAATAAAGGATAATACCCCTAAGATTGATTTCAATTGAAATACATTACTGATAAATAAAATGATTCCTCCAAAAAACGCGATATTCGCAGATGTAGAAGGGTAAACTTTACGTTTTTTTGCCCCATACTGAAATAAATAAATACCTACCCCAGCTGCGATTATTGCAAAAGGATTTAAAAATAGATCAAATAATAATCCTATGCCTGCAATTATAAATAATAATCCAGTTAATTCATTGCTAGACAATCGTCTAAATCGCTTCATATAGCTCTCCTCTATTCACTAAACTAGCTTGTTAATAGCAATCGAAAGCTTTTGTTATTAACTATTCTACTATGTAGTTTATCTATTTTTTGTTTGTTTTGATACAAACTTAAGTATTGTCTTATCTCGGTCTTAAGACTGAGATTTTTTTATAGAATTATGTAACGATTAACGATCCTTGGACTCGTTATGAGTAAGTTAATCGCGGCTTTTTGCCTTTTTACATACTCATCAACATCTTATGAGTCACTATTTCGCGATTTCTTCTTTTATTACTTACTCATGAACCTATTATGAGTCACTAAATCACGACTTCTTGCCTTTTTACATACTCATGAACCTATTATGAGTGACTAAATCGCGATTTCTTCCATTTTTACTTACTCATGAACCTATTATGAGTCACTAAATCACGATTTCTTGCCTTTTTACATACTCATGAACCCCTTATGAGTCACTAAATCGCGATTTCTTCCATTTTTACTTACTCATGAACCTATTATGAGTTACTAAATCGCCATTTCTCTCATTTTTACTTACTCATGAACCTATCATGAGTCACTAAATCGCGATTTCTCTCATTTTTACTTACTCATGAACCTATTATGAGTCACTATCGTTCTTTCTTGCCTTTCTACTACCTCATGAACCTATTATGGGTTAGTAGTTCAAGGATTCTTGCCTCATTGACCGCTTTTGTATCACAAAATTTCAAAAGAAAAAGAAGAGTATAAATACTCTTCTCTCTTACTTATAAGACTTAGTATTCATCATTTTACTAATTTTTTTCCACTTATCTCTTTCTTGTCTAGCTAGTGATGCATCTTGTTTACGTTCTGCATACGCTAGTTCCCTCATTAATTTACGATAGCTTGTGAGTCTTTGTTGATCTAGTTCGCCGTTTTCGATTGCCAGGTTAACTGCACATCCTGGTTCGTTTTCGTGTGTACAGTCTGAGAATTTACATGATTTAGCTAATATTTCGACATCTGTAAATGTCGAGCTTATATGCTCTTCTCCGCCCCAAAGCTGTAATTCTCGCATACCTGGTGTATCGATGACCATTCCGCCAGATGGTAGGAAAAATAATTCGCGGTGTGTAGTTGTATGTTTACCGCGATCATCACCTTCACGGACGTCCTGTGTTATTTGTATTACTTCACCGATTAACGCGTTTAATAATGTAGATTTACCGACACCAGAAGAACCAAGTAAGGAAACAGTCTTCCCTTCTGAAATGAGCTGTTTCAGTTCTTCAATCCCTTCTCCATTTGTACTGTTTACAGAATAAATCGGTACACCAAATGCAATTTCTTCAACTGCTGCAATTTTGGTTGGTAGGTCAGTGCATAAATCCTTTTTTGTTAAAACAATAATTGGATTTGCTCCACTATCATAGGCAACAAGTAAATAACGTTCTAATCTTCTTATATTAAAATCGTTATTCAATGCCATTACTAAAAACACGTAATCTATATTAGCAGCTACTATTTGTTCTTCAATTTTTTCTCCTGCAGATTGCCTTGAAAATTGACTTATTCTCGGCAATACCTTTTGAATAATTGCTTTGTTTTCACCTTTTAACGGTTCAATTACAACCCAATCTCCAACGGATGGAAAATCACTTTTTACTTTTGCCTGGAATTGAAATTTCCCAGAAACTTCACCAGTTAGTTCATTTTCTCCATCATGCAATTTATAAATTTGTCTTTGTTCAGATATAACTCTTGCAACTACAGTATTTTGATCCTTTTCTCCGAACGCTTCGTTCCAACCTAATTGTTTTAAATTCATTTTGTCCTCCAATTATATAAGGACAATAATGAAGATTTACTCCATTTTTTGTCCTCTACTATTTACCTTCTTCTGAACTAAATTAATTAACTTTCCCATATCCATCACTCCGTTTCATATATAGTACTTTTAGTATATCCAAATTTTAGAAAATCGTCCATATGAATTAATTGAATATTAAAAAAGGACGAAACATTCTATTTTCGTTTCGACATTTTTTGACAATTTCCATTCTTTTGTTTAATTAAACTTTTTTAATATTAAAGTAAAAAATTATAAAAACCCTTGAAATATTTCAAAAACTTATTATTATTTAGATATAGGTCTTTTTGTTCAGGCTGTACTAATACAGGTCAATCGACAAAGTCTAAAAATACTAATTTAATAAGAAAAATCAGTATTGCAAGATTTGTCTGACAATATAAAAAACTTTACAGAGATACGCTATTGTGTGTTATACTAAAATAGTAAATTGGTCCCAAGTTTTTTTTGCGGATCTAGATATAAATTTAGTAGCATTGTTCTGTTGAAAATAGTTAGAAATTTTTTTTAACTTAAATTGTCGAAATTTGTTGAATTCGGAAATTATTTTTTACAGTAAATTGACAGAATAGTATATGAATTGACGACAATAAATATTCATACAGAAAATTACACAGAATAGCACTTATGAGGGAGGAATTTGAATGAGCGTAGCAGCAAAACAAAACGTTTCATCAAACGAGCAAAATCAAAAAACGAAACACCCACCTGGCCTTTACTTACTTTTTGCAACTGAGGCTTGGGAGCGCTTTAGTTATTATGGAATGCGTGCACTTTTAGTTCTTTATTTAACAACTTCAGTAGTTCAAGGTGGACTTGGATTTAAAGATGCTTGGGCACTACAACTTTATGGATTATTTACTGGTCTTGTATATTTCACTCCAATCATTGGTGGTTGGATTACAGATAATTTCCTTGCAAAGCGTGCTGCTATAACACTTGGTGGTATTATTATGGCAGCTGGTAATATCGCATTATTCGGTATTCATTCTTCAACAGGTTTATATCTTGGTTTAATTTTAATGATTATCGGTAATGGTTTCTTCAAGCCAAACATTTCAACAATTGTTGGTGAACTTTATGAAGGAGATGACCCACGTCGTGATGGTGCATTCACAATCTTCTACATGGGTATCAACTTAGGTGCATTCTTTGCTCCACTTGTTACTGGTTATTTAGCACAAACTTTATTTATGTCAAAAAATGCTGCTGGTGATGATTTATTCGGTTACCGTTATGGTTTCTTAGCAGCAGCGATCGGTATGATTATTGGTCAAATTATTTTCAACTTATTAGCATCAAAATATCTTGGTGATTTAGGTACAAAACCTAATGCAAAAGTTGTGAAAGAGGGTAACAGCGCTTCAGTTAAGGATATTCCTCTTACTAAAAAAGAAAAACAACGTACAACAGTTATCTTTATCTTAGCTGCATTCGTAGTATTTTTCTGGGCTGGATTTGAACAAGCTGGTTCATCATTAACACTTTATACAGAGCGTTTCTTAGATCTTAAAGTTGGTAGCTTCAATGTACCATCTGCATGGTTCCAATCTGTTAACCCATTATTCATTATGCTTTTCGCTCCAGTTCTTTCTATGATCTGGATTAAAATGGCAAGAAATGGTAAAAACATCAGCGTTCCTGCGAAAATGGCAATGGGTCTTATCCTATTAGGTGTTGGTTTTGCATTCACAATTATGGCGGTTATGAAAACAGGTTCTGATCCAAATCATATTACTGTAAAAGCAAACATGTTATTCATGGTTATGACATATTTCTTCCATACAATTGCTGAATTAGTACTTTCACCAGTTGGTTTATCAGCAGTTTCTCGTTATGCACCTGCTAAACTTGCTTCATTATTAATGGGTGTATGGTTATCATCAAGTTTCATTGCAAACTTAGTTGGTGGACAATTAGCTGCATTTACAACAACTCTTGGTATGTTACAAGTATTCTTAGCAGTAGGTGGAGCAGCAATCGTTGCAGGCTTAATCTTACTTGCTTTATCACCAAAACTTGCAAAAATGTTAGACTAATTACAAAATTAAAAGAACTCGATCACTCGAGTTCTTTTTTTATTTCTACATTTTTATTTGCCAGTACTACCAAAACCACTTACTCGTTCTTCCCCTGCGAAATCATCATCAGCTAATAAGAACTTTTGGAAAACAGCTTGTCCAATTCTCTCACCTTTTTGTATGATAACAGGCTCCTTTGATACATTTATTAATTGCATCATGATATGGCCATCATTTGAAGGATTGCTGTAGTAGTCCGAATCAATTACCCCTACTCCATTTCCTTTCATTAAACCTTTCTTTAACGGTGTAGACGAGCGTACAAATAATGCTAAAAATTCGTCTTTTTGCATATACGCTTTTAATCCTGTACCAACAAGTTTGATCTCGTTTGGATTGATAATTGTCTCTTCAATACATTCGATATCATAACCAGCTGCATGTGTCGTTGCTCTTTTCGGAAGATTCACTCCACAATTTTCGAATCCTTTTGCTACTTCAAACCCTCTTATTTTTTCCAAAACTTTCACCCTTTTCCATTTAATCCATTTCTAGTTTAACATAGATATTTTCATAATGATAAAATTATTATAGTCCATAAAAAAAGAGACTGTCTTAAAAAACAGACAGCCTTTTACTAATTTATTGGCCAATTTTATAATAATCTTGAGTGTTATATTGTCTAAATCCACAATCTAAATATAATTTCTTCGCGTTACTATTTTCTAGCGCAACTTCTAAATGAATTTCGTTTCCAATCTCGTTTTCTTTTTGAATGGTTTGGAGTAATGCATTTTTTCCATATCCCCTACCTTGGTATTCTGGAAGTATTGCAAATCCATAAATCCAACTCTCATTCTTTTCACGAAGCAAACTCATTTTACCTATTTTTTCATCATTTACTTCTATTATAAATAAATCTCGATCTGGTTCATTTAAGATCCGTTGATTGTACTTCTCTGCATCACTATTTTCAAATCCGAAACATACAACATCTAAATTTGAAATAAATGCGAAATCTAATTGCTCTGCTTTCGTGAATTTAACGATTGGAGTAAATTCTTTTACCTCTTGGTCTTTCCAAGCCATTTGATATTCCGAAAAAGAATAGGTACAATTTTTTTGATTTCGAATAAATTCTTTTGCTGATGCTGAAGCTTCAGGTGCATTTAATAAAATGGTAGTGGTTGGAGCGATTGAATTCAGTGCTTCAGTTAACAAACTAGAAAAAATTCCTTTTCGTCGAAAATCCGGGTGAACCATACCACAGATTTCAACTTTTTCTCCAAAATAGTAAGTCGCTAAAAATCCAACTAATTGATTTTCTTCATAGTGAAAGAAATCTTCTTTTACATCTTTTCTTCGATTTCTTAACATTTCCCAGTTTAACTTTAAAGTTATTTCATCAAATTTTTCGCATGCATCTTGTAAAATGCTAATTTCGTTTAATTGTTTTTCTGAAATCAAATTTTCCACCTACTTCTTACAATATTTCTGTTATTCCCTTTAGAGTTATTCAACAAAAAAGCATTTCTTCCTTTATTTAGAAGAATGCTTTAATCGAATTAATTACTATTTATTTCCTCAAGAAGTATATCAAGTGCATTACTTTGATTCGATGATTTCATATTCGTAATGAAAAATTCCTTTTTAGTTTGAAGTTCTTCAATTGATTCTTGAAGTGATTTATTCGTTAAATCCTCTTCTTCCAACATCAATGCAAAGCCTTTTTCTTTAAAAGAATTTGCATTTAATATTTGGTCTCCCCTACTTTGATTTTTCGTTAGTGGGATGATGATCATCGGTTTATGTAACGCTAAAAACTCAAATATGGCATTTGACCCACCTCTTGTAATAATCATTTGGGATGCGGCCAGTACGTCTGCTAACTCGTCATGAACATATTCAAATTGCTTATAGCCTTGAATATTTTTTAAACTTTCATCAACATTTCCTTTACCACATAGGTGAACAATCTGATACTTTTTCGTTAGATCCTGTAATGATTCTCTAACAGTTTCATTGATTTTCTTTGCACCTAAACTTCCACCCATAATTGTTAAGATTGGGATATAGCTTTTAAAATTAAGAAATTCTAAGCCCTTTTCCCTTGAGCCATTTAATAGCTCTTTTCTTATAGGTGAACCAATTACTGTTGTTTTATTTTTTGGAAAATAATTTTTTGCTTCTTCAAATGATGTAAATATTTTGGTAGCAAAACGCTGAGAAATTTTATTTGCAAGTCCTGGTGTCATATCACTTTCATGTATAAAAATTGGAATTTTCAATGTGCTAGCAGCAATGATTACTGGTACAGAAACAAAGCCACCCTTTGAAAAAACTAAACTCGGCTTAATTTTTTTTAATACTTTTCTTGCGTCAAGACAACCTTTTATTACTCGAAACAGATCAATAATATTTTCAAAATCTATATATCGTCTTAATTTTCCGCTTGAAATCCCATAATAAGGTAATTCAATTTTATTTATTAGTTCCTTTTCAATTCCTTTTTTAGATCCAATATAATGAATATCCCAATCATTTTTATTTAACTCATTTATAATGGCGATATTTGGTGTTACATGCCCCGCAGAGCCACCACCGGTAAATACGATTCTTTTCTTAGACATATTAACTCCTATCTATTCTTTTTCAAACTAATTAACTAATCACAAATTTTCACAAAGTCCAAACTGCGACCAAAAAAGCCTACTGGAATATCGTTATCGCCCCCACTATATTAACACTCTATTTATACTCAATTTTATATCTTTATGAGCCTTCATAGCTAAAAAATGCATAATTAGGCAAAGTATTCTCTTGATAAATTCACCAAATCAGAGTGTATTTCCTCTAAAAAACAAAAATGCATTACTTCACATTGTAGAAGTAATGCATTTTTGTGTATAGACAAAGTATTTAAATTTGATTTTCAGATATGTTCTTGTATTTCATGACTGGTCTGGCTCATGTATTGGAATGGATAGACTTCGCACCAACTTCAATTAATTAGATCAATGATTTTATCTTTTATCATTAGGATCAACTTCAAACCATTCTGACATCGATAAGTTGGTAGTAGAATCCTCCCAATCATCAATTGACATATCAGAAAAATCCGTTTCTAATAATTGTTCAGAAGTCTTCTTTTGATTAGAGTCGTTTCCATGATTGTACTGTTGGTGTTGTTCTTCTTTATGATTTGTAAAATCTGATGATAATTCCGAATAATTTTTCTCATTAATACTCGTTAATCCAGTTATTATGCCGCTCGATTGACTTTCGTCCATTGTACTTGCAGAATACTGGTTTATCTCTTCTATATTTTGATTATTATACTTTTTCCTATTAGCTACTCTTGAGTTTTGTTGCTTTTCCTCGAAATGTTCATGTTCTTGATGCTCTTGTTTTTGTTGATGATCTTCATGTTCATAATGTTCTTGATGATTTTCGTGATCATGATGCTCTTGATGATTTTTATGACTTTCATTTTTAGGCTCAAAAATACTTGCTGAAAATTCCTCCACATTATGGATTAAATTTTCAGCCCAATTAGGATGATCAGGATGGTGTTCATGACTTTTGTGATGCTTGTGATGTCTGTTTTGCTCTTGATGGTCTTGATGTTCTTGATGGTCTTGATGGTCGTTATGATGCCCTTTATTATGTTCTATATCATGGTGTAAGTTTGATTCATTTTCACTGCTAATCATTGATAGAGTAGTTTTTAATTCTTTTTCTATATTAACAATTTGATGGTCAAAATTATGTAATTGCTTTTTAATTTCTTCCATATGAGATTCTATTTCATCTATTCTTTTGTTAACCTTATGCAAATTTTTTTGGTGTTCATTTTTTTTCAAATCAAATTGCTCTAATAATTTATCAAATGAAAGATCCATTTTTCTCACCTATTTCGTTTTTTAATATTATGTGTAAATCCACTGTATCCAAATCCTTTTTAATGTAAAATTTACATTAGTCGAAGTTGAAATTGTAAAATACAAAAGGGACTCCTTTTAGAAGTCCCAATTAGATTCAGTATCATTCATATAATTTAAATAAAATTTTACCAGTAATAACGACTACATCGTTCTGATTCTTTGCATTTACTTTAAAATGTAGTATGTTTTGATCAACTTTATCAAATGTTGAATTTAATGTGATGACATCATTTAGAAATACCATATTCTTAAATCTTATAGAGTAATTTTCAATAAAGCCAACTTCTAAATAATCGGAAAAAAGCTTAGCTAAATTTCCCATTGTCCACATGCCATGTGCTATAATTCCAGGTAATCCAGCTTTTTTTGCTTCCTCATCAATTGTATGAATAGGGTTATAATCACCTGATGCTCCTGCGTATTTTATTAAATCCATTCGAGATACTGGTTCAAGTATGACTGGTTTCAACGAGTCGCCAATTTGTAAATCTAATAATACTGTCATACCGTTAGCACCTTCCTAACCTCTTCAGTTATAATAACAACTGATTTAGTAGTAAAAATAACATTGCCAGCTTGATCTTCTCCGATATCTGACAGTACTAGAAACCCCATAAAGCCATGCCCACCACGTTTTTCATAATAGTCCTTAATCTCTGTATAACAATAAATGGTTTCACCAACTAAAAGTGGCCTTTTATATTCAAATGTTTGCTCACCATGAATTAGACCAACATTTGGTAGGTTAAAATTCTCTATTTTTCCATAGTCAAATACTCTAGGAAATGTCGTCGGAGCAATATTTTGTCCATATCTAGATTGTTTTCCATATTCTTCGTCAACATAAATTGGATGTAAATCCCCAATTGCTTCGGCAAATTTTTTTACAGCACCGCGTTCTACAGTATTTTTTACTGATTTAGAGCGTTTACCAATAAACGATTTAAACATTTCATCCACCTCAATTTTTTAAGCTTTAGGTCCACCTGCAACATATAAAACTTGCCCATTTACATAAGAAGACTTTTCGTCAGCAAAGAATGCAACTGCATTTGCAATATCCTCTGGTTTACCTGTTCTGCCGGCTGGTATTTGGCTTAAACTTGCCTCAACTAGTTGTTCAAACGTAATACCGATGCGATTTGCTGTTTCTTTCGTCATTTCAGTTTCAATAAACCCTGGTGCCACAGCGTTAGATGTGATTCCATATTTACCAAGTTCAATTGCAAGTGTTTTCGTTAGACCTTGTAAACCAGCCTTTGCAGTTGCATAGTTTGATTGTCCACGATTGCCAAGTGCAGATGTTGAAGAAATATTAATGATTCTTCCATATTTTTGTTTAACCATATAGGTTTGTGCAGCACGTACAACATTAAATGAACCTTTCAAGTGAACATCCATAACAGTATCCCAATCTGAGTCTGTCATTTTAAATAATAAATTATCGCGAATAACACCTGCGTTATTGACTACAATATCTAATGAACCAAATGTATCATGAACCTCTTTCATAGCAGTTTCAACTTCATTGGAATTAGTAACGTTTGCAACTTTCGTGTATATTTCATATTGCTTAAATTCTGAAGCAGTTTGTAATAGTGCTTCTTCATTCACATCAATAATCGCTACTTTCGCTCCTTCTTTTGCAAATAATTCTACGATTCCCTTTCCGATACCTCGACTACCACCAGTAATAAAGGCTACTCTGCCTTCAAATCTTCCAGCCATTTCACTTCTCTCCCATCTTTTAAACGTACTGTCCTAATTTAACATGTCCTTTTAGTAAATTACGTGAAATGATTAAGCGTTGAATTTCATCCGTACCGTCGTATATTCTCCATAATCTTGCTTCACGGTACCATCTTTCAATAGGAAGTTCTTTTGTATACCCTATTCCACCATGTATTTGAAGTACGCGGTCAACAACTCGATTTCCCATATTCGAACCATATAGTTTTGCCATTGATGCTAAATGTCGATTGTCTTCTCCTTGATCGAGTGTATATGCGGCATTTAATACAAGCCATTTGGCAGCTTCTATTTCAACAGCAGAATCCGCTATTTGCCATTGAATAGCTTGTCGTTCGGCAATTGGTTTTCCGAATGTTTCTCTTTCTTTTGAATAGTCAATGGCCATTTGTAATAAACGTTCAGCAGCTCCAACTGCTGTGGCCCCTACAATCCATCGTGCAAATCCGATCCATTCAAGTCCTAAATTATAGCCACCATTTAATTCACCCAAAATATTTTCTTCAGGCACACGGACATTATCAAATACTAAACCAGCTGGTCCCCATTCGCCCATTGTATGGATAAATTCAGACCTCCACCCCATGTCCCGGTCGACTATAAAACAAGTTACACCTTCTCTTCCACCCGTTTTTTGATGTCTTTCTTTATCCGTTATTGCAATGACCATTACAAAATCTGCTTCGTTTCCACCTGTAATAAATGTTTTTTCACCGTTTAATATCCATTCATTCCCATCCTTTACAGCGGTCATTTTAATGTTTTGAGTATCAGAGCCAGCATTAGGTTCCGTCATGGCAAAGCATGATTTTTTTTCTCCATTTATTGTAGGAATAAGGTATTTCTTTTTTTGTTCTTCGTTACAATAAAACAAAATATTATCCGCATAACCACCAAATTTGAAAGGAACGAATGTTTTTGAAATTTCCATATAAATAATTGCTAACATCATTTGGCCTAAATCAGCACCACCATATTCAGTAGGTGTATTAATTCCCCAGAAACCAGCTTTTTTTGCTTTTAATTGTAGTTCCTTTTCAACCGCGGGATCTAAGCTTGGTCTGCCCTCACGTTCATTTCTAAGTACTTCATTCTCTAAAGGGATTAATTCTTTTTCAACAAATTTTCGAATTGTTTTTTGAATCATTTTTTGTTCGTCAGTCAGGCGTAAATGCATTTAAATTTCCCCCGTTTCATCTGATCAAATCTTTTCATATCAAAAATTCATTATGTTCTCGGCTCTAAAATCACTTTTCCAACAGTTTTCCTTGATTGCAATATCGTATGGACATTGGCAGCTTCACTTAATGGAAATACTTCTCCAATCGTGATCGTTAATTTCCCTTCAGCTAAATAAGTAAATAACTCTTCTAAGCTTTGTTTAATTAATGCCTTTTTTCTCAAAAGTGGTGGTAAGAAAAACCCAATTACTGATTGATTTTTTGCCATTAGAGAGGATGGGTAAAACTTACTTTGCTGGCCACTTGCTACACCATAAATAACTAATCTTCCGAAATAAGCTAAGCAATCTAACGTTTTATAAAAAACATCGCCTCCAGCCATCTCTAAGGCAACATCTACACCTTTTCCATTTGTAGCTTCAAGTACTTTTTGTTCCCAGCCTGCTTCTGTATAATTGATTAATACATCTGCGCCCATCTCTTTTGCTAGCTGTAATTTTTCGGCTGTACTTGCTGTAGCGATTACTTTACCTGCTCCAAAAAGCTTCGCTAATTGCACAGCTAAAGTACCTAGACCACCTGCTGCCGCATGAACTAAAACGGTTTCTCCTGGTTCTAACATACCCATCGTTTTTAAGATATGGTAAGCACTTAATCCTTGGACGGGTAATGCAGCGGCTATTTTAAAATCCATTCCGTTCGGTAAAGGAATAATTGAACGCTCATCTGTCAGAGCAAAGTCTGAGTATCCACCACATTCCAACATTGAAACTACTCGATCACCAATCTTTACTGAAGTAACTTCGTCTCCAATTTCCACTACGACTCCTGCAACTTCAGCACCAGGTACATACGGCAAAGTAGTTTTAACTACATATTGATTTTCTCTTCGCGCTGTATCAGCATAATTGACACCTGCTGCATGCACTTCAATTAATACTTCTTTCCCCTTTGGAACTGGTCTTTCAAGTTCGACCTTCTCTAATACCTCAGGACCACCAAATTGTTTAAATTGAATTGATTGCATCGTAAACTTCCTTTCAGTTTTTTATTTACCAGTAAAAATCGCTTTTCTTTTTTCTTTAAATGCTAAAACACCTTCTTGATGGTCTTCAGTTGCTACCATTAGTGGCTGAGTAATTCTTTCAAGTTCTAGCATTTCATCTAAAGTTGATGTAAAAGATTGATTAATTAGTTTTTTCATCATACCATTTGCTTTACCAGGACCTGCGGCTATTTTATTTGCAAATTTTACTGTTTCTTCAGCTAAGTTTTCAGCTGGTACGAGTGCGTTAATCATACCAAGCTGATACATTCTTTCAGCAGGAACTGGCTCTGCAGTAAAGAAAAACTGTTTTGCTAAATATGGACCGATTAACCTTGGTAGGAAATAAGAACCGCCTCCATCAGAGATTAATCCAACTTGAGAGAAGCTTAAAGCAAATTTACTATCTTCTGCTGCAATGATTAAATCACATGCTAAAGCCAAGTTAAAACCAGCACCAGCTGCAAAACCATGAACTGAAGCTATTACAGGCTTTTCGATTTCACGAATCGTTTTAATAACTGTATTTAGGATTCCTATATGCTCATATACTGCATTTGGAGTGACGTTTCCCATCGTTTTTACATCTCCACCAGCTGAAAATGAACGACCTGCACCATTTAGTACAATTGCTTTAATTTCCGGATTCAGTTTTGCTTGATTAAGCGCTTCAGTAATACCATTTAACATTTCATAACTAAAAGAATTTAAGCTTTCAGGCCTATTTAGTGTTAAAGTTAAAATCCGCTCATTAATTTCTACTAATAAATGTTGTTTACTCATTTATTACACTCCTTTTATATGAATCTATTTAACTGCTAGATCATTGGCAATCTTTATCAGATTTTCAGCAAATTGGTTAAATTTTGTAAATCGCTGATCACTTGTTTGTCCAGCTTTAAATCGATAGAAGATTTGTTGAACAATTACTGCTAATTTAAAATAGGCGAATGCCATATAGTAATTAATATTTGATAAATCTCTGCCACTTTTCTTTGCGTAGCCTTCAATAAATTGATTCCTTGTAATAAATCCTTCTTGAATCGTAACAGGTGGTTTACCTAAGCCAAATTTTAATAAATCAGGATCATCATTTTGAATCCAATAGCATAAAGCAACACCTAAATCAGCTAATGGATCACCAATTGTTGCCATTTCCCAATCAAATAGTCCAATCATTTCTTTTAAATCGTGACTAAACATCGAATTATTCAATTTGAAATCATAATGAATAATTGATGACTGATGATTTTTTGGTACATTATTGATTAACCAACTCATTAGTCGATCAACTTCGGCAATTTCACTAGTCTTTGCCCTGTTATACCGTCCAATCCAGCCGTTTACTTGTCTTTCCATAAAATTCTCAGGTTTTGTTATTTCTAGGAGTTTTGTTTTTGTATAATCAATGGAGTGTAACTCAACCAGCTTATTTACCATTACAGTAGATAATTTTTTACGATCTTCAATTGTTACGTTTAAATGTGGAGGAAATGATGAGTCAAATACTTCACCATTTTTTCTTTCCATAATGAAAAATGGACTACCTACAATTACATCATTTTCTGAATATAAAATTGGCTTAGGAGCAGCCGAAAAGTGAGGATGAATTTCTGATAAAATACGAAATTCTCTTTTCATATCGTGTGCTTTTGGAGCAACTGGGCCAAGTGGCGGCCGTCTTAACACCACTTCCCATTCTCCAATTTTTAGTAAATAGGTTAAGTTTGAATGACCCGATGAGAACTGACGAATCGCTAATTCTCCATCTGGTAGTTCCTCAATATTTTTTGCTAAAAATTTATGTAAAACATGAGGATTTAACTCTTCACCTTTGCGAACTTGAATCGTTTCCAATTCGATCTTTTCAGCCATATTACCCCTCCTTCACTTTAGAAAATTCAGTTTATTTAATAACTAAATGCCTTTCTAACTGTTCTTTAAATAACTCAGGAAGTACTTCGCTACGCTGTTCTTTAAAATTAAAAAATACGATGATCGCATTACCTGTAGCAATCATTTGCTTTGTCTCTTCACAACAAATTTCATGTTCGAGATGAAAGCTTTTGTTTCCTATTTTTGAAATATAGGTTGATACTGATAATTTTTGATTGAAGTGACCTTGATTCACAAAATCACATTTTGTTGACGCTAGAATAAACTTCCAATCATCTAGATTCATTGAATAGCCAAGCGATTGGAAGAATTTAATTCGCGCTTCTTCTAAATAAATAAAGTAACTAGTATTGTTAATATGACCTAATGCATCGGTTTCACAAAATCTAGGGGTAACGGTGAATTTTTCCATAAAACTACCTACCTTTATCAATTATTTACCAATACTAACTGGTCGGTATGTAAAGGAGAAGGAGACAAAAGATTACTCCTCTACTTTAATCCCTTTTAAGATCATATCTTGGAATGACTTCGCTATTTCAAATGCATTTTTTTGTCCTTCTGCGTTATACCATTCATAACTCCAGTTCATAACACCTAAAATACCAAATGAAACGATTGGTACGTCTAAATCTGATCTTAAATCACCATTTTTAATTCCTTCATTAAGAAGTTTCTCAATATTAAATCTGTATAAATCCCTTTTGGCTTTAATTTCTGTTAAACTTTCAGGATTTAAATGTCTCATTTCACGATAAAACACTTTTGCACTTGGACCTTGCTTTTTAATGTCCATTAAACTTAAATAAATGACTTCAAATAGCTTATCTGAAAAGCTTTTCTTTGAATCATTAATAACTTCTTCCTGCTCATTTAATACTTCATCAATAAATTGAAGGTGAATTTCCATAAGAAGCTGTTCTTTGCTTGTATAATAGTAGTAAAAAGTTCCTTTTGTCACTCCGATCGATTCGACGATATCTTGAATGGATGTACTCGTAAATCCTTTTTTATCAAATAGCTGTATAGAGTGTTCCTTTATTTTTTGTTTCATTAGATGTCCTCGCAATCTTAAAAATTCAATAGAATTATATCATAGTACAAGGAAGGTTTTATCAAAATTCAATTTATTAATGTTTATAAATAAGTATGTGTGGTTGATGTCCACTGCAGGATGCTCGCTTTTTTTGTGTAGCGAGATTCTTGAGCTTCCTCGTCAAGTTCGTTCCTGGGGGTTTCAGTCTTCCAACATATCCCACAGGAGACCGTTCTTTCAATTACCCTTGATAGATAGAGCTTTCCTCTTCTCTAATTGCCCTTCTTAATATTTTGCCAACATTCGTTTTCGGTAGTTCGTTTCGGAATTCGATTATTCGAGGAACTTTATAGGTCGCTAAATGATTTTTACAGTATTCCTTCATTTCTTCTATAGTAAGATATTTATCTTCTTTAAGGACTATCACTGCTTTTACTGTTTCACCTCTATAGGAGTCGGGTACCCCTATTACTACAGCCTCTTTTACGTATGGATGCTCATAAATTACCTCTTCAATTTCACGAGGATATACATTAAAGCCACTTGCGATAATCATATCCTTTTTTCGATCTAGAATCGAGACGTAACCATCTTCATCGACGCTCGCAATATCACCAGTATATAACCATCCATCTCTGATTGTATTTGCAGTTTCTTCTGGCAAATTCCAATAGCCTTTCATTACTTGAGGACCTTTAATGATTAATTCACCAATTTCTCCTACTGGAACTTCGTCTAATCCGGTAGCTATGTCAACAATTTTTGAATCAGTAGATGGATAAGGGATTCCCACAGTACCAGGCTTTCTTGCTGCAAATGCAGGATTACTATGAGTCGTTGGGGACGCTTCAGATAATCCATATCCTTCTAGAATAGTAGCACCTGTCTTTGTTTCGAATTGCTTCATTAGTTCTACTGGCATCGGTGCACTGCCACTATTGCAAAGCTTAATTGCATCGATCCCATATTTTTCAGAATCAGGATGGTTAATTAATGCAACATACATTGTTGGGACGCCTGGAAATAGCGTAGGTTGTTCATTTTTTATCGTATTTAAAACTTCTTCAATTTCAAAACGTGGTAAGATGATCATTTCGTTTGCCATGAAAACACTTAAATTAATACATACGGTCATTCCATAAACATGGAAAAACGGAATGATGGATAAGACCCGCTCACAACCAGGATTGAATGCACCTTTAAAAAATTCACCTTGCTGCATTATATTTGCATATAGATTTCGGTGGGTTAGCATTACTCCTTTTGAACGTCCAGTTGTTCCACCCGTATATTGAAGAATTGCCACATCTTCATGAGAATCAATCGTAACTGGCTTTATTTCTTGATTTCCGCTTTGCAAAAAGTTTCCAAATGATATGGCTTCTTCATAATTTTCTTCTATACCCGTTAAATTTACTACGATAATCTTCTGTAATTTTGTTTCTTTACTTAACGTTTTGACGATTGGGTACAAACTGTTTAATACGACAATCGTTTCAGCTCCTGAGTCAATTAATAATTCTTTTAGCTCTCTTTCAACTGACATTGGATTTACTTGGGTTACGATTCCGCCTACAGTTAGAATGCCATAATATGAAATTACATATTGTGGACAATTTGGAAGCATGATTGCTACACGATCACCTTTTTGAATACCATTTTTTTGTAAAGCAGAAGCAAATCTCTTTACCGCCGACTGTACTTCTTTATAAGTATTTTTTTTACCATAAAATGATAGACAAGAATGATTAGGATAGTTTTCTGCAGTTTCATTAAACATTTCTGGAATTGATTTTGTCGGAATTGATAGTTCTTTTGCAATATATTCAGGATAGTGAGCTAACCAAACTTTATTTGTTGACATACATAACTCTCCATTTCTGATCATGAATATTGTTTTAAACAACTTTTCAAACCTAATAGATTAGAATATTAATCCTCCACCATCAACCGATAACGTTGCTCCAGTCACGAATGATGCTTCATCAGATGCTAAAAATAGTGCAACTGATGCAATTTCATCTGGAGTCCCTATTCTACCAAGTGCATTTGCACGGGATAAAATCGGCCACTTTCTTTCATCATTTTTCCATTCTTTAATAATATTAGTATCAATTATTCCTGGAGCAATTGCATTTACTCGAATATTATATTTTCCGTACTCTAATGCTGCATTTTGCGTTAATAATACTACTCCACCTTTAGAAGCATTGTAAGCACTAACATATTTCCTTCCTTTTAAACCTAGTAAACTAGCTGTATTGATAATCACACCATTGCCAGATTTTTTAAGCTCTGGAATTGCATATTTTATACCTAAAAATACACTTTTCAGATTAATATCGATTACTTGATCCCATTCCTCTTCTGCTAAATCTACACTTCTTACTTCGGAGTTCCCAATTCCAGCATTGTTAAACAAAATATCTATGCTACCAAAATGTTCAACAGCTTGCTTCATCAAATTTTGGATGCTTTTGCTTTCAGCAACATTCGTTTTAACGAAAATAGCTTCTGGATTTTGTTCTTTTATTACACCTAGTGTTTCTTCACCAGTAACTTCATTAATGTCTGCTAAAACAATTTTTGCTCCCTCATTTGCGAAGCGGATAGCAGTTGCACGCCCGATACCACTACCTCCGCCGGTAATAACTGCGACTTTATCTTTTAGTCTCATATCGATCCTCTCTCAATCTGTCATTTAATTTGAATTAACTTTTTATTGTAGAGAAGTTTTTTTCTGTAGCATGTTTTTTTAATTCTAATCTTGCTAACTGCGCTCGATGTACTTCATCTGGACCATCAGCTAATCTTAACGTTCTGGCATTTGCCCATTGAGCTGCTAACGTATAATCATTAGATACACCCGCAGCTCCAAAGGCTTGAATAGCGCGGTCAATTACTCGTAAAGCCATTGAAGGAGCGACGACTTTTATCATAGCAATTTCTGCTTTCGCCTCTTTATTACCAACTGTGTCCATCATATATGCGGCCTTTAAGGTTAGTAATCTAGCTTGCTCAATTTCTATTCTTGAATTTGCAATCCATTCTTGAACTACGCCTTGATTTGCAATTGGCTTACCAAATGCTGCTCGATTTTGAACACGCTTACACATTTCTTCGAGTGCTCGTTCGGCAGCACCAATCAATCTCATACAATGGTGAATACGACCTGGACCAAGTCTACCTTGTGCAATTGCAAATCCTTTCCCTTCTCCCCATAAAATATTACTTGCAGGAACTTTTACATTTGTAAATGTAATTTCTGCATGTCCATGAGGCGCATGATCATAACCGAAAACAGGTAATACCCTTTCAATTTTCACCCCAGGTGTATTTAACGGAACTAGAATCATAGATTGCTGTTCATACTTAGGTGCATCTGGGTTCGTTTTGCCCATAAATATTGCAATTTTACATCTAGGATCCCCTGCTCCTGATGACCACCATTTTCGACCATTGATGATATAAAAATCACCTTCTTTTTTGATACTCGCTTCAATATTTGTTGCATCAGAAGAAGCGACCTCAGGCTCAGTCATTGAAAAACATGAGCGAATTTCACCATTTAAAAGTGGTACTAACCAGTTTTCCTTTTGCTCTTTCGTACCATATCTTTCTAAAACTTCCATATTACCTGTATCTGGTGCACTACAATTAAACACTTCTGGTCCAATCATAGATCGTCCCATAATTTCGCATAATGGAGCGTATTCTAAATTCGTTAAACCTGCTCCAAGGTCACTTTCAGGTAAAAATAAATTCCATAATCCTGCTTGTTTTGCTTTTTGTTTTAATTCTTCCATAATCGGAGGTACATCACTCCACCGAGTTTCTTGTGCATTTAACTGCTGTTCAAATATTTGCTCATTAGGATAAACATACGTTTCCATAAATTTTGTTAATATTAATTGAAGCTCTTTACTTTTTTGCGAATATAAAAAATCCATTCAATCATCCCTTTCACAACTAGTTTTTGCCTAACAAGTTACAGTGTTTAATAGGGTAATATTTAGATAGTTTCCTTTGAAAAATTAACATTAATTACGCTTCTACCATCTACAAATATCGGTACAACATTTAAAATACTTTTACTAGAAACAAATTTTAATTCCTCTTCAAAGCCATAACGAATTAACATTTTACCAACATTCGATTCCGCTAAAATCTCATAACATTTTTCTTTCAATCCTAAGTAAAAATAATGGGCAGATTTAGCTGCATCGGATAAATCGAAAGGATATGATTCATTAACTAAGCAATCAATAAAATAACCAACTCCATAAAAATCTTCCATATTAAATTGTCCTGACGACCCCGAACATACTAAAATAACAGACTCATCTTTGTAAGATTGTCTCAAGTGATTTGCAACTGCATTTGCATTCAAAATCGATGCAGCGTATACTCTCTTTGCATTTTGAGAATTTTTTAATGCCACTGTTCCATTCGTTGTCGATAAAACGATTGACTGATCAGAAACAATTTTCTTTAACATTAGTGGATTAGGTGATAGAAACCCTTCAATTGTATTCCCTTCATATTCCCCTATTAATAGATATTCTTTGTCCACATTTTTATTTGTGAAAAGAACTGCCTCTTGTCCATTCATTACAGGTATAACCTCTTTAGCACCAAAGGCTAATGTCGCTGTAATTGTCGAAGTAGCAAGTAATACATCAAAAACGACTACTATCTTTTCATCGTTTAGTTTTTGATCATCAATTTCTTCTTTTTTCATCAAAAGATGAAGTTTGCCCATTTACAAAACTCCTTTTTGATTATGGTGTTTCAAACTTTAAACGATCGATGTTCCACCATCAACAACCAAAACTGACCCAGTCACATAATTCGATGCTGGTGCTGCTAAAAATAAAGCTGCACCTTTTAACTCGTCTTCATTTCCAAATTTCTTAAGTGGGATAGATTCTAATATTTCATCTGTTCCGTGGGAAATAACATCTTTAGACATTTTTGTCGGGAAAAATCCAGGAGCTAATGCATTTACATAAATTCCACTTGGACCCCATTTGGCAGCTAAATCTTTTGTAAAACTGATCACTGCACCTTTACTTGCACTATAACCAACAGCATTCATTACGTTTGGATTCGTTCCAACTAAGCCAGCAATCGAAGCAATATTTATAATTTTTCCGGATTTTTGTGCTAACATGATTTTCCCTACTGCTTGAGACATTAAAAACGTACCAGTTACATTAACATTCATTACTTTATTCCATGCCTCTAAAGGCATTTCTTCAGCTGGTGCTCCCCAAGATGCACCACTATTGTTTACTAAAATATCTATTCGGCCAAATTTCTCTTTCGTTTCGTTAACTACTGTTTGGACATCCTCTTTGTTTGTTACATCACACTTCAATGCGATAGATTCTACACCTAAACTTTTCAATTCTTCACTAATTTCATGGCATGCTTCTACATTTCGAGAACAAAGTACAACATTTGCACCTGCTTCAGCGAATCCTTTCGCAATTTGTTCACCTAGACCTCGTCCACCACCAGTTACAATGGCTACTTTCCCTGTTAAATCAAATAACTCTTTTACGTGCATTTCAAATCCTCCTAAAATTAGTATTTATTCCATAACGGTCCTATCTTTGCACAAAACTTTCGCTTCATTTTTAAACAAACGTTTAGATACTAACCAGTCGGTATGTTTGTTAATTTGATAATACAAGAAAAATTCTGAATATTCAATATGAAATACTGTTTAAATTTTTTATGTTACTTTTTATCCATATTTACTAGATGATTTGCTTACTATTTTAGTTTTGGTTACGATTTAAAACGTCTATTTCCAGGTAAATCTAACTATAAAAAAACTTTTGAATTGTTTAAACTAATAAATTATTGACCATCCTTGATTTATACGGCTCCTTTTGTTTGTAGCTCTACAATTGGTTTAGGTAGGATTTTTATCCCACTTATTCGTTCCAATTGCAACCTACGATCAGCAAATGGAGCCGTATTTTCCATGAAGCACTATTCAAATAAATTTTTCATTATTTATTTCTCAGGAACTGTTTGAAATTCAAGTTTAGTCGGATTCATGATCGGTTGATAGTGGATTCGATGTAGTATTTGATTTTGGTTTACTGTTATACGTGAAAGTATAAAGAAGAAGAATGAGGATTAGTATACTTGCGACAATATCTTGAATGTAAAAACTCGTTTTGTGTTTAGCCCAAAGTGTTTTGCTTGAGCCCATTTTTTGTTTTGATTCATGAATGTACCGCTTTACTTCTGGATGGTTCGGATAGATTTGTTGGACTTCTTCAAATTTTGACAGTGCGTCTTTGTAATAGCCTGCCCAGTAGAAAGTTAACCCTTCTATGAACAATTTATCAGTTTGGCTTTTTGTTTCATGTACGTCCGCTTTATTGAAAACTTTTTTCAACGTGTTCACAGGTACCGCAAAATGAAATCCTTGCACTTCTTGGTCATTCACCGTATCTCCTCGGAAGGTGAGTAAGCCAATCAATTGTCCTTTGTTATTGATGATGGGTCCACCACTATTTCCATGGGTAGATGCTGCATTGATTTGAAGGACCGGGCTACCTGCTAATGTAGTTTTTGAGACCGCTGAAATTTGCCCTTTATTCATCGTGGGGATTACATAACTATGCATGGATAGCAATTCAGAATCTGCTGCAGCTGGGTAACCAATCACCCAAATATTGTCTTGATCTTGAATAGAATCACTGTTTCCAAGGGGAATAGTAGGATAGTTGGAGCCATCGATTTCTAAAAGGGCCACATCTTTTCCATGATCGGTAGGTTGTTGATACCTTTTGACGACTGCGCTAATAGGATCATCTACTGTCGGTAAGTAGACGTCGACGCCTTTTTGGTAGATTTCGTAACTAGTATACTGTTTCAAATACGCATCTGTGTATTTGTGCGTCCAATTATTTTCCGTTGCAACATCATCCACAAGAATTGAAAATGCCTCAGAAACAATATCATGATCGGACATTTGATGAGAATAAACTAGAACATGAGCGTTTGTTACAATATAGCCGTCCGAATTAATGATAGCGCCAGATCCAAAACCGTCCAGTTCAGTTTTATAATCCCATTTCTTCAATACACTCGTTACGCGTTTATCATCTAAAGTAATCGTCCATTTCACAATCGCATAATCAACAATTCGAACAACCGCTGGCTTTGTCGTTTCAGCTAATTGTTGAGGTTTGAGTATGTAAGGGGCAGATGGTTTCTTCGAAGTTAGCACAAACGATGTAGCGATTAAGATCGCCAACACGATACAAAATGGAATGGTGACGAATGCCTTTTTTTTCATTCCAAACATCCTTTCATTTGTTTTGCTTACGATCTTCTCCCAAAAGGAAGTACATACACTAAAGCAAAAAAATGACATAACGCCCTTACTCATAATTGCATATTTTATTTTCTTTATCTTTAATGCAAAAGAAAAAGCCGCATTTATGCAGCTTATACTCTTTTACTATTGTATGGTAATTAAATAAGAAAAAGATTTAATTATTGAAAATTTCTTCGCCAAAGAAAATCAACAATAACTTCTACCTCTTTAAAAATACGATAATTAATATGTTATTTTTAAGGGACTGTTATTAAATCTACATTTATTAACCATTTATCAATTGCGGATTTAGGATAGTAGAACTCAGATCCAATTTTTATATGAGGAAGTTCACTTGAATAACCACCGTCTCCATCGTATAACTCAGTTAGTTTTTTAATTTCTTCTTTACTTAATCCTAAATAATCAACTAATTCCGTCTGTGTTAATAGTTGATGCTGCTCAGCACGACTCGTTGTAGCTTTTGAACCAATTCCATTAGAAATCTTCCAACTTCCAATTACGATACATACCCCTAAAAGAAATATTGATATAGCTATACTATAATTTTTCATTTATTCACCTCTGTTGGTTTAATTCAACAGAGGTGAACATTACCCTTTTTTAATAAGTGATTTCATATTAAAACCATTGGTCTAAGGTTTATAAAATATTATTCTTCCTTTTCACATAACGGCAAAACAGTAGAATTTTTAATTTCTCTTAAAGCTAAACTTGTTTGAATTCTTGTAATTCCGAACTGATTTAACTTACGAATAAAGCTCTCCAATTCTTTTCGTTCTCTGTTGGCAACTTTCAATAGATAGTCATACTCCCCAGTTAATAAGTGGCACTCTAAAACTTGAGGCATGGATTTTAATTGTTTCTCTAACACTTCTAATTTATCGGCTTGGTGGATGTTTGTATTGATAAAAATAAAACAAAGTAAATCAAAACCTAGCTTTTCTTGATTTAAGATTGCAACTTGCCGATCGATATATCCTTCATTTTCTAATCGTTTAACTCTTGCATGTGTAGCTGGTGGCGACAAATTTACATGTCGCGCTAGTTCCGTATTGCTTATTTGGCTTTCCTTTTGTAACTTATCTAAAATTTTAAGATCTACTTCATCTAACACTTTATTTCCTTGGTATTCCACTAATATCTACTCCCTTTCAATTATTCGGCAAATGGTTTGGATCTCACACTTAAAATGAATTATATTCTTTAAAATGATACATTTAATTAAAATTATTTTGTATTTATAACATTATACAAAATAATCTACGGTAAAATAAACAATTATGTTAAACTATTTAAAAAATAGTAAGAAATCACTGTGTAAAATCGTTTTTAAACTTAAAGAACAGTGAACTAGGGGGTTTAGATATGCCAATCTTATATATACTGTTGTTATTATTAACAAGTTTGTTATGGGGAGGAAATTTTGTCGTTGGAAAATCCCTTGTTGGTCATGCTTCTCCAATGACCTTGACGACTCTAAGATGGGGAATTGCTATTATCGTATTATTACCAATAGTATGGTGGAAAGAAAAAAAGATTTTACCTCCACGTAAAGCTATTCTTCCACTTTTCATGATGGGAGTAACAGGTGTTGTTCTTTTTAATCTTTTTCAATTTATGGCATTAGAAAAGACATCCGCAACGAATGTTGGATTAATTTCAACCCTAAATACAATTTCCATTGCTTTATTTTCATCTTTATTTTTAAAAGAAAGACTGAACTTTTTACAAATATTTTCGATGATTATTTCTTTCTTTGGTGTAATTCTTGTGCTTTCAAAAGGAGATATGAATCTACTATTCTCAATGAAATTGAATTTAGGTGATTTATGGATGGTCATTGCCGTATGCATATGGGGGATCTATTCGGTTTGTAGTAGATGGGCAACAAAACATATATCACCAATGATGTCTACACTATATTCAGGCATATTTGGACTCCTTGTAGTCATCCCTTTTAATCTCACAGATTTTACTCTTGTAAAAATAAATGGCTCATTTATTTTCTCAATTTTATATACTGGGATTATTTCAACTGTCTTATGTATGCTCTTTTGGAATATTGGTGTCCAAAAAATTGGAGCCACTTCAGCAGGTATTTTCCTAAACTTCAATCCTATTTTCACAGCCATTTTGGCGTTTTTCCTATTAAATGAAAAAATGACATGGGTTCAAGTACTTGGAAGCATTATTGTAATACTTGGTAGTTTCTTATTCACACACTTTAAAACAAATGGAACGTCTAAAAGCAAAAGGATTGTAAAGAAAGCAATGAAATCTCCAGCATAAAGTCTTATTAGATGTAGGGTAGTTGAATTAACAAATATTATTAAAGCCTGTATCAAAGATTACTTGGCAATCTTTGATACAGGCTTTTTATTCTTGTTTTCTCAAATTTTTTTAGACTTTCATTCTTTAAAATTATCATTTCTCTTTCTAGATCGACCCAACTCCTCAAAGGACAATCATAAACTCTCCTTAATCTAAATAAGACATATACTCATATGCTGTTGTTCCGTATACGCTCTTAAAATGTTTATTTAAATGGGTTAAATCTACAAAGCCACAATCTGATACTGCTGAATAAATATCTCTATTTTTTTCGATCAACTGCTTTGCGCGTTCAATCTTACAGTTAAGAAAGTATTGATAGGGTGAAATTCCGGTATGAGTTTTAAAGTATCTGATAAACTTGAATTTCGATAAATTAAGTTCATTACATATCTCATCAAGTCTAAGAACATTTTCCAAATTGGTATGAATCAAATTCTTCGCTTTTTTCATAAGCGCGTTATCTTTTTTATAATTTAATGAAAGATTAGTTCTAATTAGGCGATCTGTAAGAGATACTAATAATTCACTACAAAATGCCTCATCTTTACCACTTAAAATAGCTTTAGAAAGACTTAATATTTTTTGCTCAAGAATTTGATCGTACACTATAGGAGTTGAAAAACGAACTAAGTCCTTGTTCCCATTCACTTCTAAGAGCAATTGCGGATCAATATATAGCATGACATAATCAATGCCAGACTTATCATGTGCCATTCCATCATGTGCTTGTTCTGGATTAAAAAGCATGACACCATTTTGATGTGATAACTGTAAACTTCCATTCAGATTATATTGTTGAATACCACGTAATGTAACACCTATTGCATACTCCTTGTGAGAGTGTTTTTTATACTTAAAATCAGTAATACTTGCTGATAACGCGGTAATTCCTGATGATTTTTATTTGAATTTTATTCAGCTTGATCCCTGTGAACACCTTTAATTACGAATTAAATATCTTGATATTCAAATAGTTAAGTAATTTGTGACTGAAGTAGTTATTAATTTAATAAAATAGCAGCCTATGGCTGCTATTTTTACTCAACTAATGTAGCGTAAGTTCAATAGGTTCTATAAAATAAGTTGCCAATGTGGCCTGCTAAAATTAATGAAGCACTTTAAACTTATCTGCTTCTAATAAAACCTTGAAATCTTGTACCTTGAAATGTGAGTTCTCCAACATCACCTTCAACAATCATTCCGTATTCAGTGTCCTTTACCTGTAATTCTAACCGATCTCCACTTTCTACTTCGAACGTTACAAAATAATTACTATATGACGAATGTTCCCTACCACCATGTACTGCTGTTCTTTTCGTTATAGCTTTGGCATTTACATTTAATTTTGGTGAGTTATTATTTTTATTCCACTGTGTAACTCCTTTTATGATTGAGAATACTACAATGGATATAACAATTACAAAAGTGATACCAATGAATATTGGACCGAACGTAAACATAAAATCTCCGCCTTCAAACATTTTACCCCTCCTAGGATCATTTCCTTTTTTATGCTGTGAACTAACTATGATTTTTTATAGTTATAAAAATATCTTAATTTATATTTTTAAATGATTTACTTATTGATTGTAAAACCCTTCTAAGTAATCATTTCGCTTGAAGTATCTATAAGCTTCTTTATGTTTATTTTTCATTTCTCTAAGACTATCATTTAGATGATCGATTGTACTTTTAGAAAATTCTTCATTTCCTTTAGTATCACCGCTACTATAACTCATCAAATCCATTAAATAGGCATCTTTAGATGAAGTTGCACAAATAATCCATAATAAAAGCCCCTTATCAGGCGTTTTTTTAAATTTAAAATTCTCTAATACTTCATCTAGTTTCTCGATATCCTCCATCGTTTTTTGTTCCAAATCAATTACTTTATTTTTGTCATTTTTTCCTACTATTTTTTCTAGTTGATTTAAATCTGATCTTACAATTATTAGAGAAGAATTTATTTTTTCTACTTTAGTTTCATTAATTTTTGTTATTGGATATGATGAATTCGATTTAACATAAACCAAAATTCCCAATCCGATCATAATAATCATTGAAAAAATGACTATTAAATTTCTGACAAATACTTTTTTCGTAGTTTTCATGTTGAAACCTTATCCTCCATTTTTTAATGTTCCTTTAATTGTATCAACTAGTTAAGGTTTTGTATTTGGGGAATTTGGTCCTTTTTTACAATAAATTTCTAATCTGTCATTTATTTCCATAAATAATAACTTTATAGTCAATCATATTGATTCAACTAAAGCATGCTACTTAAAAACTATCAAATTAATAAATATAAGATTTACAGACACCCAATTCTCCCACTATCATAGTTTTTAGAGATATATGTATACTTTCATTCAACAATAAAGATATATAAGTGCTCTTTTTGAATATATTTATTGCTCTATTTCTTGTTTTACTCAAAAGTTAATTGGAAATTACTGAAAAACTGTATGGTACTTAGTGTATAATAGCTATGAGGTGTTTATATGAAAGCTAAAGCTAAGAGCGGTACAGGTAAGGGTACAGGTAGAGGTACAGATAAGAAGGGTTGGAATAGATGGCAAGCTAGTGCAAAAAAAGCAAAGAATGCGAAGCCATATGTTAGCAAAGGTACTAAAAATAAGGGCAATTCCAAAACAACTAATAATAATTCAAATGGCTAATTATTTTCGATAATTATTTGTTTCTTCAATATTATATGGTCTTTCATACTTTAAACCATTTTCTTTACCAAGATCCACGTTCGATATTACCCTTATTCTTTTTGGGATAGGGGTTTTTAAATTTAAAAGACATAAAAAGAGTCGGATTCTACTTTATAGATTCCGACTCTTTTTTCAACTAAGCTTTTTTAACATTAGTTGCTTGTGGTCCGCGTTGACCTTGTTCTACTTCAAACGTTACCGCTTGACCTTCGTCTAATGATTTGAATCCATCAGTTTGAATTGCTGAGAAATGTACGAATACATCATCACCATTTTCTCGCTCAATAAATCCAAATCCTTTTTCTGCATTAAACCATTTTACTTTACCATGTTCCATTTTTGTAACCTCCCAGTGTGGCTTACACACATTGTAATACCCTAATTTTACCAATATAGTTATGAATTATCAAATTTCCATCAAAAAAAAATGAAATAACTGAGTAATATGGCTAATTTAAAGTAGATTATTGTATAACTTACTCTTGCTAGCTTGTTTAAGAGAATATCCCTATTTTTTCTCTAAATTGCTTATTCTTTGCTCCAATTCCTCAATTTTTTTATTTGAAATAAACAAATTATTTGCTGCAAATAATTTTACTTTTTTAATAATGATAATCACGATATATACTACTACAATTAGAATGATCAATTGTAGTAATGTAATGATTAAACTAAAATTATCCATTAGGCACACTCCTTTTCAAACAAAAGTACATTAAATCCTTTGATGAACTAATCTGCCAGTAGTAAAATAGGAGTCGATCATCGTTATAGACTCCTTTTTTATAATCTTTGTTTCCCTGCCCAAATTCCTTGCATTTTACTCATTAATACAATTTGCCCAATATGATATGCGCCGTGCATTGCTAGATTCTTCAGTTCAAGTACTAATCATCTTTCTCCTGGAATCTGTCTATATAAATCTTCATGTTCTGATTTTGCAAGTATTTTTTCAAGTTCACGATGAGTATAAAAGTATTCCTCTTTTGTTTTTTTCAACTTTCAACCGTCTGAGTTGGTAATCGAAATGTATCTGTAATTTTTATAATTCCATTTAAGATTATAAAATCCTTTATTTATTAAACGATCCTCCCATTTACTGAAATAAAAAAACTGCAACTAAGCAGTTTATGACTTTAAACTTACGTGTAAAGGAAAAAAAAGCCGAATTCCATATTTGGAAATCGACTATAATATTAACTTGATTTAAATATTATTGAATTACAATTGGATTAACTGGAGTATTTGGCATTGCAATTCTTGTTCCATTAAAGTTTACAAATAATCCGCCTTCGCTCTTAGTTTTTTCAACAGCTGTTACTGTTGCATGTACCCATTCCCCAGCTTCAGTATCATAAACTTCACGGTTACCAGTTAAAGGATCTCCTACAACTGGTACTGTTCCTTCAGTTACTTCATTCCCAAATCCTTTTATTATAAAACCATTGATTTGATTAGCTCTACGTGCATCATAATCTACATTTGCACTAACAGATGCGTGTTTAGGAACTTCGATTTCATGTGTAACGATTTTAGGTTGTTTACCACCTGTTAAAGTTTCCCAATACTCTGTAACAACATAAGTATCTTTAACATCGTATGTAAAAGTAGTAGCACCTGCATTCTTCTGTAAAGAAGCATTGTTCCAATTAAATGCTAATTGTACATCACCTTTACCTACAAATCCTGTTCCTGTTGTTGAATCAAAATTTACTGCTGCTTGAGCACCAGATGTTGCTACACCTAAAGTTAATAACCCTGTTAATATTAAACCACCTATTGCCTTTTTCATGTAAAAAACCTCTCCCAAAGTATGAATTTATTAACATTACACGCCATAAAGCATGTACTATTAACCAGGATAATAGTACCTATTAACATTGTATACAATATTTTATTCTCAATCAAGAATTTTCTGACTATAAAATAAAACAACCTCATATCGTATATTGCCTCTTAAGTTATATTAATCATAAATTCTCTTTTTCTAGCTAAACTATACCGCCATTCTGATGAATAAGATCCTTTATAAATTTAAAATAACCACAAAGAAGCTAGTTACTACCTAAAGGATTTTTAAACAAAGTAAAGAATAAAATAAAGTAAAAGAAAATGATAGAATTGAATTTTTTACTTGAAATTTGAATTTCATCTTTAAATATAGGTATAAAGAATCGAATCGATAATCACAATGTTTGACTTTTAACTATAAAAACTTCATTCAAATTAGCTTTTAAATATTAAAAGTTGTTCTTTTTTAAGTATTCAATGAAACAATTGAATAATATTGAAAGGTCATAGGGAGGTAAAGGATGAAAGAAAATAACAAGACTCTTATATTAATAGGACTAATGATTGGAGTCATTTTCTCAGAGCTTGATGAGACAGTCGTTGCAACAGCTATGCCAACAATTATTAGGGATTTAGGAGGGTTAGCGCTTTACGGCTGGGTTGGTGGAGTTTACATGCTTTCGATGACCTCCTTTATGGCAATACTCGGCAAACTTGCGGATTTATATGGTCGAAAGAAAATATATTTATTTAGTATGGGATTATTTATGGCTGGGTCAATTATTAGTGGTACTGCTCATTCTATGGAAGTCCTTTTAATTGGTCGTGGAATTCAAGGGATTGGTGCCGGTGGGTTAATGCCACTTGCGATGGTCATTTTCGGAGACAGTTTCCCAGTTGAACAGCGTGCTAAGCTTCAAGGTATTTTCGGAGCTGTCATGTTTATACCTCAGCTACTTGGACCGCTCATTGGAGGATATTTTGTACAGCATATTTCATGGCACTGGATCTTCTTAGTAAATATTCCAGTTGGCGTTTTAGCTGCAATTTTATTAGCAATAGGACTAAATGAAACGAGAGTTGATAAAAAAATCAATATCGACTGGTTTGGTGGGATTTTACTAGTTATCACGTTAATCAGCTATCTGCTTACGCCTGTACTTCATCAAACAGAAGGATATGCATGGAGTGATCCTAAAATAATTAGTTTACTAATTTTAGGAACCATTTTACTTGGATTATTTATATTTGTAGAGTCAAAAGCAAAAGAACCAATTATCCCTTTACACTTATTTAAAAATAGAAACTTTGTTGTCATTTCGGCTCTAGTATTTGTTTTTGTCCTTGCGATCATGGGGTCACTTTCATCATTCCCATTCTTCTCGCAAAATGTACTCGGTTTAACACCTACTGAATCTGGCTATTTAAATTTACCAATTATGGTTGGTGCAATGGGTGCAAGTGTAATTGCTGGGCGAGTAATGAATAGATTCTCTTATCGAAATATTTACGGTGTTTCATTTATTATACCAATGATTGGTTTCTATTTACTTACAAGTATTACGGCCCACACTTCAATAATGACATTCGTTATTTATTTCATTATTCTTGGACTTGGATTCGGTGCACTATTTAACAATGCATTAATTGTTCAAGAATCAGTTGAAAAGGAAAATGTAGGGATTGCTCAATCTGCCGTCATGTTATTTCAATCCATTGGTATGACGATTGGCTTTAGTTTATTTGGTTCTCTATTAGCTTCTAAAATTACATCAGGGATGAAATCACTAGCTGGAAGTCTTTCCGTAGATCAATTGCTACAATTAAAAAATGTACAAAATGGTATGATTCCATCTAATCTTGATCCTAATTTACTTGAAAAAGTAAAAACAGTCTTTACTCATGCATTCCAGGATTTATATTGGGTATCTTTCGTACTTGCCATATTAACATTTTTAATTTGTTGGGGTCTGAAAAAGGAAATTTTAATAAAGAAAGATGAAGCAAGTGAAGTAAAAGAAGTAAATTCTATTTAATTAAAAGAACCATTCCAATTTTTTTGGAATGGTTTTACTTTTTTTAACCGAAATTACTTGTTAGTTAGATGCTTAATTACATCTTCTAAAGATTTTTCTGCCATTGATGATAATCTTAAACTATGATTCTCAAACTCTAAATGTGAAGTAACTTGATTCGGAACAATTACACAGTGTAAACCTGCTTTCCTTGCAGCGATTAATCCATTTAACGAATCTTCAAATGCGACAGCCTCTGATGCTTGAACCCCGATTTCCTCAATTGCTTTTAAATATAGCTCCGGATCAGGTTTAACTTTCTTTACATCATCTTTTGTCTTAATTACTGAAAAGTATTCATAAATATTTAATTTTTTTAAGAAGCTTTCTACCCACTCTCTTGAGGAGCTAGAAGCCAAAGCTATTTTTAATCCAGTATTTTTTGCTGAAATTAAATAGTCTTCTACACTTTCTCTAAGTGCCGGCTCGAGTAGTTTCTCATCAACTAGTTCTTTAGCCATTTGTTCAATCAGTTCTTTTTCAATTGGTTCTTTTAAATTTGTATTGATAAAATCGAATAAAATTTCATCACTTGTTCCTACAACTTCTGAAAACTTTTGAAGAGTTAACTCCACTTCATACCTTTGTAGTACTTCCTTATATGCTTCGAACCATACAGACTCAGTATCGACAATTAAACCATCAAAATCAAATATTACAGCTTTAATCATTCCATTTCTCCTTTTCCTTAATTAGACAGATTTACTATATTATGGTTATCTCAGTTTACTATTTTTCGTTTTATTTTTGCCAATCAGGTTTAATGAGAGAAAATACGTTTAAATCATGAGACTGATTCCCTTGAACTAAATAGCCTCTCAGTAATCCTTCTTTTTGAAATCCTAACTTCTCAACTAAAGTAGCTGAAGCAGTATTATCTGGAAAAATATTAGCTCCAATTCGATAGATTCCTAGCTTATTAAAGCAGTATGATGTAATTTCCTTTATTGCTTCTGACATATATCCTTTTCGCCAATATTTAGGTAATAAATCATATCCAATTTCCGTTCTTCTTGCATGTAAGACTAAATTATTTAAACCAATTGTCCCGATTAATTTTTTTGATTCTTTTTCAACTATTCCAAAACGAATCCCTTGTTGATTTTCAAATCTAGTTTGAAAGGAATCGATCATTTTAACCGCTTGATCTTTTTCAGTAAAAGGGTCCATACCATAGTATTTAATTACCTCTTCATTTGAAAAGATGGAAAAAATCTCATCTACATTTTTTTGTGTAATTTGCACTAAAGATAATCTTTCTGTTTCTAAAATTGGAAAATCCATCATGTTACCCCTTTCTTCTCTGTCGAACAATTTCATAAACTCAGTTTGATTACTTGAAGTACCTTATTTTACCATAATCATGATTTAATTTTCTTAATTTTTATTTGATTTATTTCTGATTCATTTATACCTAATTCCTCATGAAAAACATTTTGTACAATCGTATCCTTTTTTTGTGTTATCCAAAATTTGGGAATAATCCATTTTCACAGAAATAGAAATAAATAGACTCATTTCATTCATAAGGGAGAACATTTACATGAATAATCAATTAAAAGTGAATCCACAGCAATTTTACAAAGACCCATATTCGTATTTTAGTAACGCTAGAAAAATAAGTCCTATGCTTTATACGGAGCTATTTCAGAGAACTGGATGGCTAGTAACAGGCTATAGAGAAGCAGAAATCATGCTAAAAGACCCCCGTTTTATAAAAGAGGCAACCAAAGTCACTCCACCTGAAAAAATACCTGAAAGTGTTATGCCTGCTATTGCAATAAATCGAAAAATGATTTTATTTCGAGATGCTCCTGATCATACAAGATTAAGAAACCTCGTGAACAAAGCCTTTTCTCCAAGAATGGTTGAAAATTTACGAACTTCGGTAAATGAAATTGCTGATTATTTATTAGCAAATATGAAGGGAAAATTTACCCACGAACTAATACATGATTTTTCATATTTATTACCTGTCTTTGTCATAACTGATCTATTAGGTGTTCCTAAAGAAGATCGGGATTTATTTCGTAATTGGTCAGAGGCATTTATTAAATTTATTGATTTTAATACGACTATGGAAGATTTAGAATTAGTATCAAAGGATATTATTGATGCTTCTAATTATTTCAGAAATCTTATATCTTTAAGGAGAATAGAACCTAAAGAGGATTTAATTAGTAATTTAATCATAGCAGAGGAATTTGGTGATAAATTAAGTGAAGATGAAATGATCGCAAGTTGTCTTCTTTTATTAATAGCGGGTCATGAAACTACTGTTAATTTAATCACGAATGGATATTATTTATTATTAAAACATCCTGAGCAATTTGAGCTTTTAAAAAATGATTTAACGTTAATTCCTTCAGCAATTGAAGAAATATTAAGATACGAATCACCCGTTATTTTTACATCTAGGTGGGCTAGAGAAGATTTTGAGTTCGCTGGAAATGCGATTAAAAAAGGCGATTACTTTATGGTTTCCTTAGGCGGCGCCAATTACGATCCAAACGTCACTACTAATCCTGAAACATTTGATATTACTCGAAAAAATATAAAACATTTATCCTTTTCATCCGGCCCGCATTTCTGCTTAGGTGCCCCCCTTGCTAGATTAGAAGGACAAATTGCAATTGAAAAACTGATTAGACATTTAGTTAATCCAGTTCTAATTGAGGAGCCAACTCGCCGTAAAAATGTTGCTTTTCGTGGGTTTGAAAGCTTGAAGATTCAGGCAAGTATACAATGAAGTTTCTAGCAAATTGTGTACTTTTCAGGATAGAAATTTAATTTTAAAATTCTAGCTGTAGTATTCGAAAATAAAACAATTTATAACATAACAAAGAGCATCGAGATTTCGATGCTCTTTACTGTTCCAAATCCTTCATTATAAGGGACCAAAAAAATAAAGTTCTAAATGAAATCACAATTGACTTATTTGTAATAAAATATTTAAACCTTTTTTTAAATCTTCCAACGAAGCGTAGGCATAGGAAAGACGAATATGATGTAAATCTCTTGGTTCGTAAATATAACCTGGATTGATCAATATATTTTCTTTAAGTAATTTTAAAAATAAAGTCTTATTTACTATTGGATTATGAAATCTGAGCCATATATAGAAACCACCTTCAGACTTTTTCCATGAAGCTATCTTTTTAAATTTCTTTTCTAAAATTTCTTCTACGTATATAGCTCGTTTTTGCAATTGATCACGAAGATTAACAAGATGCTTTTCGTAGAGACCGTTTGAGATCCAGTGTGATACGATTTCTTGCGAAAAGGCACTTGAACCATAATCCGTTTGCATTTTTATATCAGCTAATCGTTCAATAACAGGTGAAGGTGCAACAACCCAACCAATTCTTAACCCTGGACTTAGTGTTTTGGAAACACTTCCTATATAAAGAACTTGTCCTAAAGTATCAAACGATTTGATAGCTGGTGAAGATGTTTCAAAAAGCAATTCGTGATACACATCATCTTCAATAATCGGAATTTGTAGTTCTTTACATGTATTAAATAGATTTTGCTTTTCTTCCAACGACCAATTATAGCCCGTTGGATTGTTTAGTGTTGGAACACAGTAGAATAATGATTGCCTCTTCCCTTTATGTGCTCGTAAATTATCTTTTAATTGATGTTCCCTTGAAATTGAAAACATTCGCATACCATTAGATTGAAAGGGATGTACTGAATTTAAATACGAAAATTGTTCTTGAAAAATAATGGATCCCTCTTCCAATAATCCAACTGCTATTAATTGAAGTGCTTGAAGTGCACCCGAAACAATTAAAATGTTCTCTGGTGCTGATTCAATACCACGTTTTTTTAAATAATTACATAAAATTCCTCGGAGCTTTTCACTTCCTTGCGGAGATGAATAACCAATTGCTTTTGAATCAATTGAAATCTTTCTTAACGAATCTTCTATTTCCTTAGTTGGTAGTAATTCAGGTGATAATTCACCTGTTCCAAGACGTATGATATGATCTATTTGCTCATATTCATTTATGAGTTGAATCGTATGGTAGTTTGGTTTATGAATACTTGATTCAATATGTCTGTGCCAATTCGGTTGATTTTTGCTCAAAAGTACGTTCCAAGAATTGTTAGCCACATATACCCCTGAACCCATTTTTGATTCGATCAAACCATCTGCCCTTAATTCATCAAGTGCAAGTTGTACGGTACTGCGGTTCACATTAAATTGCGTTGCTAATTGACGCTGGGTAGGAATCTTAGTGCCAACAGACCAATCTCCTCGTTCAATACGAGTTTTTATCCAATCTATAATTTGCTCTTGCACAGTCAAATGAGAATCACGATTTGGTTTCCATTTCATCTAACTCCCCCTAAATTGGGTGGATATAAAACCATCCAATTGGTTGTTTTCTTTTAGTTTTATCATAGTACGATTGTAATTGAAAGGGAGTTGATTTGATGGAAGCTATTATTCATGGTCTAGTCTTAGCATTCGGACTTATTTTACCTTTAGGGGTACAGAATGTATTTGTATTTTCACAAGGTGCCACACAGCCAAAACTAATTCGAGCACTTCCAGCGACTTTTACTGCTGCTGTATGCGATACTTTTTTAATTCTTTTAGCTGTTTTTGGACTTTCCACGATCGTTCTACAATTTGAATGGCTAAGAATTAGCTTGATGATTGCTGGTATTTTGTTTTTAGTATACATGGGGTATGTTATTTGGAAATCTAAACCGGTAGTAAATGAATCGAATAATGCATTACCTAGCCGACAGCAAATCATTTTTGCCTTATCAGTTTCCTTATTAAACCCCCATGCAATCTTAGATACAATAGGTGTAATTGGAACAAGTGCATTAAAATATGTCGGAAAGGAACAAGTTTTCTTTACGATTGCATGTATTACAGTATCTTGGATTTGGTTTTTTGGATTAACAGTTGCGGGCTCAATCATGAAGAAGGTAGACAGTACAGGAGGTTTAATGAAAATATTCAACAAATTCTCCGCCTTGTTTATTTGGGGAACTAGCATTTATCTTTTAATTGGATTAACTTAATGTAGACTAGAGGATGATCTTGAAGATCATCCTTTTTTCATAGTTCAACTTAGGCTTAGAGTAGTTGCTAAACCGATTATCAAAATTATCTTCTTTCAATAGGTTTAGCAAAAATAATAGATACTAAAAATCCAACAAATCCACCGGCAATAGAACCGGCAAATGCTGAGTTAATTTCGCCATGAAATAAGAATACTCTAACTAAAAAATACGATATTGCAAAAGAAAATGCGTATATCAAATATATATAAATGCTCTTTTTAGAAATCATCTAACCCTCTCCTTAAATCACTCTACACTAATTAATTCAACAGCTATTTTAATAAACCTTTAAAAACTATTGATTTTAAAAAATAGGAACCGTTGCCTATGTCAATTAAGAAGAAAAATGACAGACTAAAAATTGTTATTAGTCTGTCATTTCACTTAAGCTATTTAATTAATTAGAAGCAACTAATTCAATTTCGGACTGGTAATCACCAACTTTAATTTCTTTTCCATTCACATGATTCTTCACAACTAGTTTTCTCATTAATAAGTTTTCCTCAAGCATTCCTTTAAACTTTTCAATGATTTCAATAAACTCCGGTTTAGCTGTTATGCCAATGTCTACGCGCATATTAATTGGTAGATCCAATTCTTTTCGGTATCCTTGAATAGCCCTAATTAATTCTCTTACAGTACCTTCTTGAATAAGATCTTCTGTTAATAATGTGTCTAGGGTCACTGTATATTCTCCATTCGTCGCTGATGCAAAACCTTCTCTTGCGCTTTTTTCAATTAAAATATCTTGTGCGTCAACTTTAACAGTTTCTCCTGTCTCAATTAATACATTAGCATACCCGCTCTCAATCACTCTTTTTGCTTCTTCATTTGTTAATGTTTGAAGTGATTTATTGACTAGATTAGAAAGCTTACCAAATTTAGCTCCTGATTTTTTAAAATCCAATTTCAGTTTTAAGATTGAAAACTCATTTTCGTTGTTAACTTGTTGGAATTTTTTTAAGTTTAGCTCATCTAAAACAATTTCTTTATATAAATCCCAATTGATCTCCTCATTGTTACTAACTAAAGTTAAACTAGCTAGTGGCTGTTTGATCTTTAATGAATTTGCATTTCGAATGCTTCTTCCAAGTTCCACAACTTTTAGAACTGCATCCATTTCCTTCTCAAGCTGAGCGTCGATTAATGATTCATCGAAAACTGGAAAATCAGATAAATGGACGCTTTGTTTTGTTAAATTAAAATAAACATCTTCCGCTAGGAATGGCGTAAAAGGTGCTAATAATTGACTTACTTTTGTTAATACTTCAAACAGTGTATAGTAAGCGGCCGCCTTCTCGTTATTCATTCCATTTGACCAGAAACGTTCTCTTGACCTTCTTACATACCAGTTACTTACTTCATCTACTAATTTAGCGATGTCTCGTGCAGCATTTGTAAATTGATAATCCTCTAAATTTTTTGTTACATTTTGGATTGTGCTTTGCAAACGTGAAATGATCCATTTATCCAATGTACTTGATTGATACTCATATAGTTTTTTTGCATTAAATCCATCTAAATTTGCATATAAACTGTAAAAACTATACACATTGTCGAATGTATCGATGAGTTTCGACTTCGCCTCTTGAACAACCCTTTCAGAAAAACGCTTCGGGTTCCAAGGCGCACTGTCTACTAATAAAGACCATCGTAATGAATCTGCACCATATTTTTGAATTAATTCTACTGGATCAAGTGCATTACCTTTACTTTTAGACATTTTTTGTCCATTTTCATCTAATACATGGCCTAGAGATAATACATGTTTATACGGTACTTTCCCGGTAAATAAAGTAGATACTGCAAGTAAACTATAGAACCAGCCTCTCGTTTGATCAATCCCTTCAATGACAACATCAGCTGGGAATTGTTTTGTAAATTTCTCTTTATTTTCAAAAGGATAATGATATTGGGCAAATGGCATTGAACCGCTATCGAACCAGACATCAATTACTTCAGGTGTTCTTTTCATATTCCCTTTACAATTTGGACAGTTAAGTGTAACTTCATCAACGAAAGGTTTGTGCAGTTCAATTGAGCTGTCAATTTCTTCTACCGAATGGCTACATAATTCATTAATACTTTTTGGTGCTAATTGATGATGACATGAATCACATTCCCAAACATTTAATGGAGTGCCCCAATATCTTTTTCGGCTAATATTCCAATCTACCATCTGTTCTAAAAAATTACCGAATCGACCGTATTTTATATGATCTGGATACCATGTTACTTCCTCATTATTTTTAATAAACTGTTCCTTTAATGCGGTCGTTTTAATAAACCAACTTTCATTCGCATAATAGAGTAAAGGTGAATCACAACGCCAACAATGCGGATAGCTATGCTCATATTTTTCTTTACTAAATAATAATTCATTTTCGGCTAAATACCTCACTATATCTACATCACACTCTTTAACAAAACGACCTTGAAAATTAGGTACTTCATCAGTATATTGGCCTTTTTCATTCACTACATTTACAAAAGATAACCCATTTTCTTGCACAACTTTATAGTCATCTTCACCGTATGCAGGTGCAATATGAACAATTCCAGTACCACTTCCTTCAGTTACAAAATCTGCTTTCACAACTTTATGACCAACTTCAACTTTTACGAAATTAAATGGTGGTAAATAACTAATACCGATTAGATCTGCCCCAAGAAATTCAGATAAAATGACGTAATCCGCTTTTAGTACTTTATCTACTAATGCCTTAGCAAGAATATATACTTCCTCACCTTTTTTAGCACGAACATATTCCATTGTTGGATTTACAGCTAACGCTACATTAGCAGGAAGTGTCCACGGAGTTGTCGTCCATCCAAGGAAATAGACATTTTCTTCATCTTGCAATTTAAACTTAACGGTTGCAGATAAATCCTTAACGTCTTTATATCCTTGCGCTACTTCATGTGAGCTTAGCGATGTTTGACAGCTAGGACAATAAGGTGAAACACGATGACCTTTTACTAGTAAGCCTTTTTCATGAATTGTCCCTAGGATATTCCATACACTTTCGATATAAGAATTATCCAATGTTACATATGGATCATCCATATCCACCCAATAACCTAATTGCTCAGTAAAATCTCGCCATTGTTTCTCGTAAGTAAAAACACTTTCTTTACATTTCTCAAGAAAAGCTTTTACGCCATATCGTTCAATTTCTGCCTTACCTGAAATGCCTAACATCTTTTCAACACCGAGTTCAACTGGTAAACCATGAGTATCCCATCCAGCTTTACGAACAACTTGGAAACCAGCCATTGTTTTATATCTAGCTACAACATCTTTTATCGTACGACCTAATGCGTGACCAACGTGTGGCAGTCCATTTGCAGTTGGGGGACCTTCATAAAAAACAAAAGATTGATTATGTTCTCTATGTTCAACTGATTTAATAAAGATATTTTCTTTAGACCAAAGTTCACTAATCCTTTTTTCACGATTTTGAACAGATTCTTTCATATTTTCTTTTTTCATATGATATCGCCTCTCTTATTTTTTTAAAGCACACAAAAACCCGCCCCTATAATAAGGGACGGGTTTAACCGCGATACCACCCTAATTCTATTGAAAACAGTCCGCTCTTCAATAGCACTCTAGTCACGTACAATCATACGCGTTCCTTTTAACGGTAGACACCCGTTCAAACCTACTTATGTTTTCAGTTTGACTTCTCGGAGAGGATCTTCATTTAAGTACTATTCACCGGATTTCAGCTTCCCCGGCTCTCTGTAGAACAGTAACGAAAATTACTTTTCTCGTCATTGAATTCATTTGTGTGCTTTAATTGTTATTTATTATATCCATCGACAACTAAAAAGTCAAAGTTTTCTTAAATTTATTTTTTATTTAATTTAAGTTCCGTATTACAAAGGTAACAAAAACGTCTAAATGACAAAGTTAATGATCCTTTTGATAGTAAAATATCTTTTTATCAACTTCACTATTTTCCGCCAATATGGAAAGAAAAGCAGCTATTATTTTTAGACAATCTTTTGTTAATCGTTAAAACTTTCTCATAATTTTTTTAAAAACTATTGAAGAATATTGTGTTAAACTGATTTTGAGAAAATTAACGAGAAAAAGGGTGTGCCAAAATGATCAAAACGATGGCTGTATACAAGGACGGAACCCATGCGTTTGATGTATCAATTGAAGAATTAAATTCCGAACAAATTGATTGGGTTTGGGTCGATTTTGGAAAACCTGAAAAAGAAGAAATTGACTTATTGAAAACTCAATTCCACTTCGATGAAATCGCAATTAAACATTGTGTCAGTTATAAAGAAAGACCGAAAATGGATTATTACGATGGCTATCGTTTTATCATTCTACAATCATTACAGGAGAATATGGAACAAGCTGAAATCGATCTCTTTTTGTCCCACAAGTACATCGTTTCATTTTGTTGGGAGGAGTCAAATGCGATACAAATTGTGTGGAATAAATTAAAAGGCTTAAAGAGTATAAAAGGAATAAAACCAGAAAGAATTCTGTATCACATTTGTGATGAAATTGTTGATAAATTCTTTCCGATCGTCCAAAAAATTGAAGATGACATCGAAGAGATTGATGAATTAGGATCTAATTCCGATCTAAGCATGATTGATGGAATTAAAACACAATTAAGCAAGTTATCAAAAGTAAGAAAAACAGTTAAACCAACAAAAGATTTAATTTATCGTATTTTAAATTCAACCCACGTTGAAATTGACAAAGAAACGACAAAAAAATTGCGAATCGTTTACGATCACTTAGTAAAATTAATAGATGACATAGCAGATAACAGGGAAATGGCAAATGACATTAGAGAAAGTTATATTTCAACAAACTCACACAAAATGAATAAAACGATGAAAATGTTAACATCTGTCTCAATTGTGTTCATGCCACTAACATTCATCGTTGGAGTATATGGAATGAATTTTGTTCACATCCCCGAGCTTCAATTAAAATATGGTTATTATTATTGTTGGGTGATTATGCTATTGATCGTGTTTGGATTAGTGATGTGGTTCAAGAAAAAAGATTGGTTCTAAAAATACTCGTTATAAAAAGAAAAACTATCTACTTCAAAAGCTAACCAACAAAAATAAGATGATCTCTGGATAGAGATCATCTTATTTTAATTCTATTTGTGCCTTCGCACTTAGTTTTTTGATTTTAAAATTTCAATGAATCCGCTGTTTTTTCAAACATTACACTTTGATCAATTAAACCACAAGTTCCACATTGAACTAAATATTCTGGACCTTTATATGGAACAAAAAATGGATCTAGCCCACTTGAAACATATTCTTCTATTTCAACATCTCCGCTTTGAGCATTTAATTTAACTGCTTTTGGGTTTTGTTCGATTAAATAAAATCTACTTTTGTTTGTTTTACAGCGTGGACATGCTAATTTATGCATTTTTTCACCTCATTTTATTCATATAAGGTTACTATTCCATTAAATTATTATCTTTATTCATATTAATTCGTATTTAATTTGCCTTCAAATACGATCTTTCTTCCAGTCGGTTCAATTTCTACCTTTCCATTAACCATTTGCTCTGAAAATATTGGTACTTCCATTCTTTTAACAGGTATATAGCCTTCTTTTTCCATTCTCTCTAAGCAATCATTAATTGTTTCATTTTCAAAGACTTCAAATTTTTTCTTACTCATCTATTTCCCTACTTTCTACTATAGTCATTTATCTAAACATGATCGAATTCTAATCAAAATATAGTAAAAAACCTTACTTTCATTTGAGAGTAAGGTCTGACTGACTAAAATTTTTTAATCGCGAAGCCTCGATAGGAATCGAAGTGCTTCAATATAAACCCAAATGACTGTTACTAATAAACCAAAAGCACAATACCACTCGAACTCTTTTGGTGCACCTTGTCTAACACTTGTTGTAATTAGATCAAAATCCAAGAATAGATTTAATGAAGCAATAACAAGTATCGCTAAACTAACAAATATTCCGATTGGACCAGATTGATGGATATATGGAATTGGGACATGGAAAAGTTGGAGGACCATCGTTAGTAAATAAAATATAAACACTCCGATTGTTAAACCGAAAACAATCGATCTAAAACGGTGCGTTACTTTAACTAGTCCAGTAGCATAACAAATTAATGTTCCTGCTATAATTGCAATTGTTAATAGAACTGCTTGAAGAACAATCATTCCATATGTTGCTTCGTAAACTGCTGAAATATTACCAATTAGAATCCCTTCAACTGCTGCATAAATAGGTGTAGTAATCGGCGCAATTCTAGGAGAAAAAGATGTTACTAACCCAATAATGAATGCAACGATTAAACATCCAATAAACACTTTAGAATTAAGTGTTCCAGTTGCCGTTAGATAAAATGAGTATCCTGCAGTTGCGATTAGTAAGATTAATGCGATAATTGTTTTGCCAATTGTGCCACCGATCGTCATCGCTTTAGCAGCATGCCTTGATTTCGTTAATCGTTCAGAATTTAAGATAGGATTTGAACTCCTCATTTAAACTCCTCCTTTATTTTATACCTTTATTTTACCATTTTTAGTAAATTTCTTAAACTTTAAACAAGCTTTAGTAAAATATATGAAAAAAGATGTCCAAAAGGACACCTTATTTCAAAAAACTAAATTAAAATTTAATTTTATTTGCTAAAAATGATTGTAATTCACTTATTGCAACACGAGTTTGCTCCATCGTGTCACGGTCACGAACTGTTACTTTACCATCTTCAATTGATTCGAAGTCGTAAGTAATACAGAAAGGAGTACCGATTTCATCTTGACGTCTATAACGTTTACCAATTGAACCAGTTTCATCAAAATCAACATTGAAATCTTCTGCTAAAGAAGCAAACACTTCTTGTGCATTTTCAGATAATTTTTTAGATAACGGTAAAATCGCAGCCTTATATGGTGCTAACGCAGGATGTAGACGCATTACTGTACGAGATGTACCATCTTCTAATGCCTCTTCTTCATATGCATCAATTAAAAATGCTAATGTAACACGATCTGCACCTAATGATGGCTCGATACAATATGGAACGTATTTTTCATTTGTAATTGGATCATGATATGTGAAATCTTCTGTTGAATATTCCATATGTTGTTTTAAATCATAATCTGTACGAGACGCAATGCCCCATAATTCGCCCCAACCAAATGGGAATTTATATTCAAAGTCAGTTGTCGCGTTACTATAGTGTGATAATTCATCTGCACTATGTTCACGTAAACGAAGATTTTCTTCATTCATACCTAAAGCTAAAAGCCATTTATTAGCAGTTTCTTTCCAATAAGAATACCACTCTAACTCTTCACCTGGTTTACAGAAGAATTCAAGTTCCATTTGTTCAAATTCACGAGTACGGAACGTGAAATTTCCTGGTGTAATTTCGTTACGGAAGCTTTTACCGATTTGAGCAATACCAAATGGTACTTTCTTTCTCATTGTACGTTGAACATTTTTGAAGTTTACGAAAATACCTTGTGCTGTTTCTGGACGTAAGAAAATTTCATTCGTACTTGACTCAGTAACACCTTGGAATGTTTTAAACATTAGGTTAAATTGACGAATATCTGTAAAATCATGGCTACCACAATCAGGACAAGCAATTTTATGCTCCTCAATCAATTTAGCCATTTCTGAAAATGGAAGACCATCAACGATAATTTCCATTCCTTTTTCTTCAAGTGCATTTTCGATTAATTTATCTGCACGATGACGAGCTTTACAATTTTTGCAATCGATCATTGGATCATTAAAGTTACCTATATGACCTGAAGCTTCCCATGTACGTGGATTCATTAAGATTGCAGCATCTAATCCAACATTGTATGGACTTTGTTGAACAAACTTTTTCCACCAAGCTTTTTTCACATTATTTTTTAATTCAACACCTAGTGGTCCATAATCCCACGTATTTGCTAAACCACCGTAAATTTCAGATCCTGGAAATACAAAACCTCTGTGTTTAGCATGACTTACTACGACATCCATCGATTTTTCTGACATTTTCATTTGCCTCCAATTTTCAATTGTTTTTTTGAAAATGCAAGAATGAAATAAAAAAGCTCTCATCCTTAGGCATTTTCTGCCTAGGGACGAGAGCTGTGTTTGCACCCGCGGTTCCACCCTAGTTGACAATTAAAAAAATTGTCCACTTTAAAAATTAACTCGGGAATGCCTTTCGCCAAAGGTTTTGATTGAGCTCACACCATCCTCAATTCGCTTTACAAAATAATCTTTAGTTACTTCTTTCCGTCAACGTTATATGTAATAAATAATATGTTGTTATTTTAACAAAGTGTCAATGATTAAGTCAAATATTATTATGAACAATTTTGATAAAAAAATACCGTGAATTTTTTGAATTATTTTTGGAAAGCTAACATGTAAAGATAAAACCTTTACAGTATGAGCATTACTTGGTATGATAGAAAAGTTGTTTTATTTATATACTATACTATCAGAAGGGAGTGCTAGTTTTGAGTAGCAGCATTTTTCTAAAGAAAAAGAAACGTTCAGCAGTATTGCTTGATAAACATCATTCCATTCGTTTATTAAAGACAAACAAAAAGCGAATCGTGAACAAAAGAAACAATAAAATAAAAGGGTTCGAACAATTACTTGTTAAAGAATTAAACGAGGAAATGATTTCAACTTCAAACAGTACGGTAAATGAAATTTCTGAAAATGTAAATACAGTAGTGATCGAAGGACTTCCAGTAACATTTCTTCTAAAGCTTGGAAAAGAGTTTTTCTCAGATTTAGAAGCAGTGAAGTACTATTATAATAGTAAACATGAAGATTTTTACAAGAATCGTAGTTTACTAGAGGAATCACTTCAATCTTCAATTAACAATGCGTCAAGTGAAGAGCAATTAAAAGTTTCGGAATTTATTTCTAATAAATAATAATTTCATATTAATGAGGGAATCCATAAGGGGTTCCCTCTTTTTATTAGTGTTGAGAAACTGTAGTAAATACTGAACGACTGAGCTACAAATGAAACATAGAGAGCAGCAAATAAGAGGCCTATCTATGCAAACAAACGTTGAAAACTTGCAAATGAATGGCGGACTGCAATTAAAATCAGTGAATCTGCAATTAAAATTACCGAAACTGCAATTAAAATCAGCTTATCTGCAATTTAAAAAAATAATTACCTATACCCGTAAAGGTATATCGGCTGATTTATTTGATCAATGTGGATACGATCGAGTATAACTCTAGCATATTTCTTCTTAAGCAATAAAATATTAATTCAAATCTGCATTTTATCTTTAATAAAGTCTATAAAATAGACTTAAAATGATCAGTACCTCTCAGATACTCTCTGTCTATAACTTTTCCAAGCATTCACATCAAAAAAGGGATGTTCACATGTCAGTTGACCTGACTCATGATACATCCCCTTTTCATTTATCTATTTTTGATTAGCAGATTCATTAAGCTAAATAAGCTTTTTTCACTTCTTCATTATTCATTAATGTCTTACCTTCACCAACCATTTGGATCTCACCAGTTTGAATTACATAGCCACGGTGAGCAATTTGTAATGCTTGGTATGCGTTTTGTTCGACTAATAAGATTGTCATTCCTTGTTTGTTTAGTTGTTCAATGATTTCAAATATTTGTTCAACGATAATTGGAGCAAGACCCATAGATGGTTCATCAAGCATTAGCAATGATGGTCCCATCATTAATCCTCTACCAATCGCTAACATTTGTTGTTCTCCTCCACTCATCGTACCGCCTTTTTGGCTTAGACGCTCTTTTAGTCTTGGAAAATAATCAAATACCATTTCCATGCGTGCAGCGATTAGTTTTTTATCTTTAACAGAGAATGCACCCATCTCTAAATTTTCTTTTACACTTAATTTAGAAAAAATTCTTCTTCCTTCTGGTACATGAGCGATTCCTTTTAAGGCAATTTCATGAGATTGTAGCTTTATAATTTCTTCACCTTTATAAATAAGCGTTCCAGATTTTGGTTTAACTTGGCCACAAATCGTTTTTAGAGTAGTAGATTTTCCAGCACCGTTACTTCCAATTAATGTTACAATTTCACCTTCATTTACTTCAATGTTGATATTTTTCAGTGCTTGAATACCACCGTAAAAAGAGTTAATATCTTTTAATTGTAATAGCGTCATCTTTTCGTACTCCTTTCACTATGCAGTAGTCACTGCACTTTTTCCTAAATATGCTTCAATTACTTTTTGATTATTTCGAATTTCAAGAGGTTTTCCTTCTGCAATTTTTTCGCCATGATCAAGTACAAATAGATACTCGGATATTTCCATAACAAGCTTCATATCATGCTCGATTAAGACGATTGTTAAGTTAAGGTCATCTCTCATTTGATAGATTAAATCAGTCAATTCTTTCGTTTCTTTCGGATTCATCCCTGCAGCTGGCTCATCTAAAAGTAATATTCTTGGTTGAGAAGCTAATGCACGAGCGATTTCAAGTCGTCTTTGTGCACCGTATGATAGACTCGATGCTTCCTCATTATAAACATCAGCCAATCCGACGTATTCTAACCATTTATACGCTTCTTTCATTGCCAATTTTTCTGCTTTTTTAAATTTAGGTAAATGGAATATTGTTGAAAAAACACCATACTTTAAATGCTGATGCATTCCAACCATGACATTTTCTAATGCAGTCATACTATTAAATAAACGAATATTTTGGAATGTACGCGCGATCCCTTTTTTATTTACTGTATGCGGCTTTAGCCCTACTAAACTCTCATTCCCTAGCAAAATTTCGCCACTACTAGGAGTGTACACACCTGTAATCATATTAAAAAATGTTGTTTTTCCAGCTCCATTTGGTCCAATTACCGCTGTAATTGAGCCTTCTTTAATATCAATATTTACATTATTCACAGCTGTTAAACCGCCAAAGCTTTTCGTTAAATTCGTTATTTTTAACATTTGATAACCTCCTCTCTAAAATGAAACTGTGCGTGTTTTTTCTTCGACTACAGTTTGATCTACGACGTCTTCTTTTGGAACAACCTTATTTTTGGCAGGCAATAATCCTTTTGGCCTGAAAATTGCTGCAAGTACTAAAATAAGTCCGAAAATCATACGTTGCATTTTAGAAGGTGATAGAGCCGGTGGTAAATTAATAACTCCATCTAATGTTAATTGGTTTAAATAGTTTGTTACTTCTGTTAATACTTGTAGATTTAAGATTGTTACAAGTGCAGCTCCAAGGATCACACCTGGAACACTACCCATTCCGCCTAAAATAACCATTACCAAGATCGTAATCGATTCAAGTAGTGTAAAGCTTGTTGGGTCAATGAACATTTGCTTTGCAGAGAAAACTACTCCCATCATTCCTGAGAAAGATGCACCGATTGCAAATGCAATTAATTTCGTACGTACTAAGTGGATACCTGATGCTTGTGCAGCGATTTCATTCTCACGTACCGCCTTCCAAGAACGTCCAAGCTTAGAATCTTGTAATCTAGTTACTGCTAAAATGACGATTGCTAAAACAACTAACACGACATAATAAAATTGACCAGAATTATCGATCTCTAATCCAAAAATAGTAGGAGCTGGAATAGAAGATATACCTTGTGCCCCTCCAGTAATATTGATCGGTTTATCTAAGTTATTGAATACAATTCGAATAATTTCTCCAAATCCAAGTGTTACAATTGCTAAATAGTCACCTTTTACACGTAGTACTGGAATACCTAATAATACGCCTGCAATTGCAGCGATAATACCACCGATTATGATAAATACCCAGAATGAGTTTCCTGAAAAAGGAAGGAAATCAAAATGTAAGAAATTCGTAACTTGTTTAGTCGAAAAAATTGCATAAGTATATGAACCGATTGCAAAGAAGGCAACGAATCCTAAATCTAACAGCCCCGCTAACCCAACTACTACGTTTAATCCAAGCGCCATTGCAACATAGATTCCAACTAAAGTCGCTACACCCATATATGATTCAAATGCTGTTCCTTGTGATGCAACATAAGGCATAATCACTGTTAAAACTAGAATTCCGATGCTCCATTTTAATTTGACTGGAAAATTTGTTTTGTATAATAAGTAAAGTGAGAACAAGATTAGTAGAAATGCCGTTACGGATTCTTGTAAAAGGTATAATCCCAATGATGTAACAACGATATATGCTCCTAAGAAAATTCCTTGTAGTTTGTTTGATTGTTTTAACCCTTCTAATAAGCTCTTCATCAAATTCACCTACACTTTCTCAGCTACTGGTTTACCTAGTAAACCTTCTGGCTTGAATATTAGAACTAGAATTAATATTCCAAATGAAACAACATCTTTATATTCTGATGGGAAAATACCATGTGTTAAAGTTGATAAATTTGTTGCCGCAAACACTTCGATTACACCGATTAATAAACCACCAAACATTGCACCACGGATATTTCCGATTCCACCTAATACTGCTGCCGTAAATGCTTTTAGGCCTAAAATAAAACCAATGTATGGATCAATTGTGTTATATTGTAATGCAAAGAGCACGCCAGTTGCACCACCTAATCCAGAACCTAAAAAGAATGTTAAAGAGATGACTTTGTTAACATTAACTGACATTAATGATGCAGTTTCACGATCTTGTGCTACTGCACGCATTGCTGTACCCCATTTTGTTTTATTGATGAAGTAATCTAATGAAATCATCATTACAACTGCAACGACTAAAATAATAATTGATGCTGATTTAATTTGTGCATTTCCAAATGAAGAAAGAATTGAGCTAGTTTTAATTTGGTGTTGTCCTGAAAATAGTGATGGGCCAGTAATAATGTAATTTCCTTCTTTTAATTCAGCAATAAAACGGACGATATCTTGTAGTAAAAATGAAATACCGATTGCTGTAATTAATGTAATTAACTTTGGTGCTTTACGTAATGGGCGATATGCCACCCTTTCGATCCCCATTCCAAGGAATCCAGTTGCTAATGAAGCAATAATTAGAACAATTGCTAATACGATAATTGCAGGTAAACTACTTAATAAACCTAACCCAGTAAATGTAATTAATATCGCAGTACCAATAAACGCACCTGCCATGAATATTTCACCATGTGCAAAGTTAATTAGTTCCAATATCCCATAAACCATCGTGTAACCGAGTGCTACGATTGCATATACTGCTCCTAAAACAAGACCGTCTATTAGAACTTGAGGTAGAGTTTGGATTACTTCATTCATGTATAAGACCTCCTATAAATAATGTAGTTTACTTCCTAGTAACTTCCAAATTTTTACAATTTTCTCAACATATTGAGAGAAAAAGAGTATCTCGTTTTTTACGGGATACTCTTTTCTTTTTCTGGTTGGCATAGTTCCTAATTAAGGTTTAGTAACTTCGCCTTCTTGAGTACCAGGATATTTAGCTTCTTTAAACGTATAAATAAATACTTTCGCGTATTTGTTGTCTCCTTTATCGTCGAAGCCAACCTTCGTTACTACTCCATCATAATCTTGAATCGCACGGACTGCTTTTTCGACTTGTTCACGTGTTGGCGTTTTTCCTTTATTATCATTGATCGCATTTTTTAATCCTTCTAATAAAACGCCTGCAGAATCATAACCGTAAGATGAGAACGATTCGATGTTTTTATTAAATTTAGATTTATATGCGTCAGCAAAAGCTTTACCTTTATCTGTTTTTAACGTATCACCTGCTACTGAAGTATAGTAGAAGTTTTTAACAGCATCTCCAGCAATATCAACTAAACCTGAAGAGTCCATTCCATCTCCACCCATGAATGGGATGTTTAACCCTTTTTCACGAGCTTGTTTTAATAAAATTCCACCTTCAGCATAAAGTCCACCGAAGAATACTAAATCAGGCTTTTTCGCAATTGCATTATTTAGTACTCCGTTAAAATCTTTATCTCCGATTGAGATCCCTTCTTCACCTAAGATTTTAGCGCCTAATTTCTGAGCAGCAGCTTTGAATTCATTTGCTAAACCAGTTCCGTAAGGTGTTTTATCTTGAATGATAAAAATATTTTTAGCTTTTAAAGTATTAACAGCGAAATTTGCACCTGCAGGACCTTGGAAGTCATCACGAGCACAAATTCGGTTAACTACTCCTAATCCGCGATCAGTTACTTCATTTGCAGTATTTGAAGGAGATACCATTACGATATGATCTTTCTCATACTTTACAGAAGAAGGAATTGCTACACCAGAGTTTAAGTGTCCTACAACACCAAGGATTTTATTGTCTGCAGCTAACTGCTCAGCATTTGCTACACCTTTTTTTGGATCCCCTTGGTCATCATAAGGTACAATCTTTAAATCAAAGCCTAATTTTTTGAAAGCTGCTTTTTGATCCTCTAATGCAAGTTGAGCTCCAAGTTTAATGGATTCACCTAAAATTGCATTATTACCAGATAATGGTGTATTTGTCGCAATTTTAATGACCTGGTTCCCATCCTTTGAACTATTACTACCACAGCCTGCTAAAATACCCGCAGTTAACGATACTGATGCTAAAATTGCAAATCCCTTCTTGAAAACCATATGTACGCCCCCTTAAAAACCTATTTTTTTGAAAATTTAAAATTCTTAAGAAAATAGTAAGCTATATTTTTTCGTTAGACAAGTTCTTTTGGTTCAAAATATTTCGACAATTCTGTCGATTCTTCGTTATTTTAGGTAATTATTCCCATTAAAATATCATTAAAAACTTTATTTCCTTATTTTCGAAATATAAAATTAAAAGATTTTAATGTATTTTACTAGGTTAATCTTAAAAAAATATTTTCCTAGTATTATTTTACGTTTTTCGACAAATTCGACAAAAAAACCTATTCCAAAAAGCTCGGAATAGGCCAAATTTTAATTATTTTCTTCTTTTTTATATCGAATGATCGTCTTTATTTCACCAGAATCATCTGTATCCATAACAAATGATCCATTACTATATTGATCACTATTTCTTAAATCAGTTGGGTCAACTGTCTCAAATTGACCAGATTTACTTAATAAAGCAAACATATCATTTTGGTTTATTGCGTATACCCCAATTAACAAATGAGGATTATTTTTTAAATCACGAAGTACTTTAACACCTCGAGTACCTCGAGAACTTTGAGGGATCGTATCAAGTTTCATTTTTTTAATTGCCCCTCGATGTGTTGCACAGAAAATTTCTTTCACTTCATTATTAATCGTATCTGCAGAAACAACAAAATCATTATCTTTTAAATTTATTCCTTTAACTCCACCAGCTCTTAATCCTTGAATACTAATTTCTTCAACAGTAAATACCAATGTGTATCCTGAACTTGTAGCCAATAACACTTGATCAGTTTCTGAAGTGACACCAGCAAAAATTAAGGAATCATCAGACTTAATTGACATACCGACAAGTGGTTTAGAATATCGTTGTACTTTTAATTGCTGTATACTTGTACGTTTTACAACACCATTTTTAGTGACAAATAATATATAATCTTTATTTTCTTCAAAATTATTTACGACTGTAGCAGAAAGAATTGCTTCGTCACGCTCAATAGGAATAATATTAGCAACATGTTGCCCCATATCTTTCCATCTGATATCCTGCATTTCATGAATTGGTAAATATAAATAGTTACCTTTTGAAGTAAATAAAATTAGTGTATCTGTCGTTGTACTTTCTATTTGATAAATTAAACGGTCGCCTTCTTTCATACCGTAATCTTTACCATTCGAAGCTGAATAAGATCTTGGACTTGTTCGTTTAACGTATCCTTCACTAGTAACGGTGACAATAACGTCTTCTTGAGCAATTATATCTTCTCTAGAAATTTTAATTTCTTCGATTTCTTCTTGAATTGTCGAACGTCTGTCGTCTGCATATTTCAACTTAATTTTCTTTAAGTCTGTTTTGATAACTGACAATAATTTTGCTTCACTGTTTAAAATTGCTTCAAGCTGTTTGATCTTTTTATCTAACTCATCTGCTTCTTCTTGTAATGCAGTAATATCAGTATTTGTTAAACGATATAACTGTAACATAACAATCGCTTCAGCTTGTTGTTCAGTAAACGCAAATTGAACAATTAACTTATCTTTTGCATCACGTTTATCATTTGCAGAACGGATTGTTGTTATCACTTCATCTAAAATTGATAAAGCCTTCATTAAACCTTCTACAACATGCTGTCGAGCTTTAGCTTTTCTTAAATCAAAATTTGAACGATTTGTAATGACCTCTTTTTGATGTTCAATATACGCATCAAGAATTGCCGGTAATGACATCTGTTTTGGTGTACGATTATAAATCGCAACCATATTGAAGTTATAAGGTATTTGAAGCTCAGTGTTTTTATATAAATAATTTAAAATCGCTTCGTTATTTGCATCTTTTTTCAGTTCAATGACAATACGTAGTCCAGTACGATCTGTTTCATCACGTACTTCCGTAATTCCATCTACTTTTCGATCAAGACGAACCTCGTCCATTTTCTTTACTAAATTCGCTTTATTCACTTCTGAAGGAATTTCTGTAATAATTAATGCCTGTTTACCACCACGTAAATCCTCGGTATGAACACGGCTTCGTATAATGATTTTACCTTTACCTGTTTCATAAGCTTTTTTTATTCCATCTACACCTTGAATGATCCCTCCAGTAGCAAAATCTGGTCCGTGGATTACGGTCATTAATTCATCTACTGAACAGTTTTTATTTTCAATGCGCATAATGGTCGCATCGATTACTTCTCCAAGGTGGTGCGAAGGTATTTCAGTTGCATATCCAGCAGAGATTCCAGTACTACCGTTAACTAATAAATTTGGAAACATTGATGGTAAAACAACTGGCTCCATACTCGTATCGTCAAAGTTTGGCACAAAATCAACTGTTTCTTTATCAATATCTCTTAATAGTTCACTTGCTATCGCTGATAACCTAGCTTCCGTATAACGCATAGCTGCTGGAGGGTCTCCATCGATACTACCGTTATTTCCGTGCATTTGAATTAAAACATTTCTTAATTTCCAATCTTGACTTAGTCGTACCATCGCATCATAAACAGAAGTATCACCATGAGGATGGTAATTACCAATTACATTTCCGACTGTTTTAGCAGATTTACGGTAAGGCTTGTCTTGCGTGTTTCCTTCAACATGCATTGAATACAAAATACGGCGCTGAACTGGCTTTAACCCGTCACGAGCGTCAGGTAATGCACGTTCTTGAATAATATACTTACTATATCGACCAAAGCGGTCACCAATTATGTCTTCTAAAGGGATATTATATAATTTTTCCGATGATTGCATCAGACTTTGCTCCCTTCTGATTCTACTTCAACTTGCTCATTGTTTAAAATTTTGTCCTCTTCATCTAAATCAAATACTACATTCGATTCAATCCATTTACGTCTAGGTTCAACTTTATCACCCATTAAAGTAGTTACACGACGATCCGCTCTTGCAGCATCATCAATTTTCACACGAATAAGCGTTCTAGTCTCTGGATCCATCGTTGTATCCCAAAGTTGGTCAGCATTCATCTCACCAAGTCCCTTGTAACGCTGAATCATATACCCTTTACCGATTTTTTTGATTGCATCTTGTAAGTCTACCTCTGACCAAGCGTATTCGATTACTTCTTTTTTTCCAGAACCTTTACTTACTTTGAATAAAGGAGGTAAGGCAATATAAACTTTACCAGCCTCTACTAAAGGCTTCATATAACGGTAAAAGAATGTTAGTAATAGTACTTGAATATGCGCTCCATCTGTATCAGCATCGGTCATAATAACGATTTTGTCATAGTTCACATCTTCAATATCAAAATCACTACCTACTCCTGCACCAATCGCATGAATAATCGTATTAATCTCTTCATTTTTCATTATGTCAGCAAGTTTTGCCTTCTCGGTATTAATAACCTTACCACGCAGGGGCAAGATTGCTTGGAATCGTCGATCACGACCTTGTTTAGCACTACCACCAGCTGAATCACCCTCAACTAGGTATAATTCGTTTTTTTGTGGGTTACGAGATTGTGCAGGTGTGAGCTTACCGCTTAATGAAGTTTCTGTGCGTTTTCTCTTTTTACCACTTCTTGCTTCCTCACGTGCCTTTCTTGCTGCTTCTCTTGCTTGATAAGCTTTTATCGATTTCTTTACTAATGAAGTTGCAATGTCTGGATTTTCTTCCAGGAAATAAGCTAATTGATCCGAAACAACTGAATCAACAGCTGATCTTGCTTCACTAGTACCTAATTTACCTTTTGTTTGTCCTTCAAATTGAAGCAGCTCTTCAGGAATTCGTACTGATACAATTGCAGCTAATCCCTCACGAATATCCGCTCCATCTAGATTTTTATCTTTTTCTTTTAAGAGACTTACTTTTCTTGCATATTCATTAAACGCTCTTGTTAAAGCAGTTTTTGCACCAACTTCGTGCGTACCACCATCTTTTGTACGAACATTATTTACGAAAGAAAGCATCGTTTCCGAATAACCGTCATTAAATTGAAATGAAAATTCAACCTCAATTTTATTTTGTAATCCTTCAAAGAATACAACAGGATGTAATGCTTCTTTTTCTTCGTTTAAATACGATACAAATGCTTCGATACCGTTTTCATAATAAAACTCTTCGAACGTATCATGTCGTTCATCTTTAATTGTAATTTTTAAGCCTTTTAATAAAAATGCTGACTCTCTAAGTCTTTCACATAAAGTATCAAAGTTAAAATTTGTAGTACTAAAAATAGTCGGATCTGGTTTAAAATGGATCGTCGTACCAGTTCGTCTTGTCTTACCAACGATTTCTAATGAAGTGACTGCTTTACCTCCAGCTTCAAATCGTTGCTTGAAAATTGTTCCTTCACGGTGAATTTCAACTGTTAACCATTCTGATAAAGCATTTACTACTGATGCACCAACACCATGTAGACCACCACTTGTTTTGTAGCCGCCTTGTCCAAATTTACCACCTGCGTGTAATACAGTTAAAATAATTTCTGGAGTTGGTTTTCCCATTTTGTGCATTCCAGTAGGCATCCCACGACCATGGTCTTTTACGCTTAAGCTATTATCTTTATGAATAACCACATCTATTTGAGTCCCGTGACCAGCTAATGCTTCATCTACAGAGTTATCTACGATTTCATAAACTAAATGGTGCAGACCTCTACTATCTGTGCTGCCAATATACATTCCAGGTCGTTTACGTACAGCTTCTAAACCTTCTAGTACCTGTATCGCATCTTCGTTATATGTTGTTTCATTCTTTGCCAACACCATTTCTCCTTTCTAACTAAACACTTACATAAGAACATCTGTTCCATTATATCATATTATAAATAAAATGTTTCTTCTAATCGTTCATGTTAATGGTTTTTTTCCTAACTTACAAGTCGAACATGAAAAAAAATATCGGAAAACTTTATAAGAAACTGGATTTTAGAATCAAGAAAATGCAGGTTTAAGGTTGAAAATTGATAATTTAACTTAACAAAATTCTATTTTACAGAACTTGCAAATTGGACTAATTGCGTTTCTAAATTGATGCATATCTGTACAGTTTCTTAAGCTTACCCTAATGTACTTATTCCCTACTCGATCTTCCGTTAAAAAAACTCACTGATTAACAGTGAGCCAGATTTTAAAACAAATTAAAAAAATTGATTATCAGACTTGTCGAAAACGCTTTACTTTCGAGTCACGAAGGCAAGTGGTGACCAAATTTACCTTATGCGGTAATTTAGCATTGCAGCCAGGTAAAGCACGAAGAAAACGAGCTTCTGATGACCAGTATAAAACAGTGAGCTTTTTTAACGGACTATCTTGTCATTGCATGCTCAACTTTAATACAACGATCCATAATGACCGTTTTACCATTTTCCTTTAACAATTGATATGCTTCTTCGTTTTCGATACCAAGCTGCGCAAAGAAAACATCGCAATCAATTTTAAGAAACTCTTGTGCTACAGGTAATAGGTGTTCAGGTCTTCTAAATACATTTACAATATCTACTTTTTCATTTATTTCAGTCAAACTTGCTACTGCTTTTTCTCCTAAAACAGTATCAACTGTTGGATTTACTGGAATAATTTTATATCCAGCATCTTGCATAGCCTTACTTACCATATAAGACGTTTTAGACGGGTCCCCTGATAATCCAACAACTGCAATTACTTTACTTGATTTTAAAATCTTGCCAATTTCTTCTCTTGATGGGTATTTACTCATTTGCTAGTCACCCTTTCTGTTTGCATAAATAAGCGAAAAGATTAACTTTTCGCTTATTTTGTATTCTTTTATCATATTTCCTAAGTCAATTGCCTGTCAATCATTGACTAGAAGCTAATGTTAATGTTGAATTAGTTAACTTACCATCACGGTAATAAGTAATCTTTAACTTATCTCCAACTTTTTTATGTGAATATAAGTATTCTCTGACAGTAATGACATCACTTACTGGCTTGTCATCAAGTGCAACGATAACGTCTAATTGTTTCATTCCAACTTTAGCAGCAGGAGTATTTGGATCAACATGTGTAACAACTGCACCTTTAGTCACTGAACCAGGTAATTTCAATGTTTCTTCGATATTAAATTGCGGTATTTCATCAAGTGATTTTAAGCCTACACCCATTACAGGTCGAGTCACTTCACCAAATTTTTCGATTTGATCTAAAGCTGGTTTTGCAATATTCATTGGGATTGCAAATCCAATTCCTTCAACAGCTTGTTCGGCAATTTTACTTGAATTAATCCCGATTACTTCACCTTTTGCATTGATTAAAGCACCACCACTATTACCAGGATTAATCGCTGCATCCGTTTGAATTACTTGAGTTTGGTAATCTGCAACTCCATCTCCATCGATATCTTGTGGTATTTCACGAGCTTTACTACTTACAATTCCTTCTGTTACAGTACTTTCTAAAAATCCAAGTGGATTTCCAATTGCAATAGCAGTTTCACCAACGTTAATTTTTTCTGAATCACCTAATTTAGCGATATTTGTAACATATTTTGCATCTATTGCTACAACTGCTAAATCTAATAATTCATCTGTTCCAACAAGCTTAGCATCAATTAATTGACCATCTGCCATTTTTACTTTTAATTGTTTTGCACCAGCAACAACATGGTTATTTGTCGCTACTAAAGCTTTATTTCCTACTCTTTTATAAACTACACCTGAACCAGATCCAGCTTCTTCAGTTTCCATTGAAAATGGATTTGATGATTGATAATTATTAACTCCTACTACAAATTTGCGAGCATTTTGGATCGTAGTTGTTAAATCTTCTCTTGATACATTAATAACTTGTGTTGGTACTGTATTAGTATCATTATTTAAGTTTGCAGGTTTATTAGTTAAATTAAAAATATCCGGGGATACGATTGAGATCGTTACAGCTCCTATTATCGCTCCAATAAAGCCTGTAACAAGTGGATATCCTCCACGTCTACTTCTCTTTTGTCTTTTATGATTATTATCATCGTATAAATCTGTTTCATCATAATATCCCATAATTCATTCCTCCAATATGTAGGTATCTTTTATTGATATTAATTTAACCCACTCATGTGTATTTGCTGTGAACTTTTTGATTTAATTCAAATATTTTTTCAAATTAAAAATAAATTCAACTCCATCTTCCTTATTATGAACTTTTATAGTTGAATGATGTAAGTCTAGGATTGTTTTTACGATTGCTAAACCTAAACCTGTTCCACCATTTTGTCTGTTTCTAGATTCATCAATACGATAGAAGCGATCCCAAATTTTATCAATTTTATCAGCAGGGATTGGATTACCTTCATTAAAAATAGAGATATTTACATTATCCCCTTCATCTAATAAATTCATTTTTATAACACTACCTGGGTTCCCATAATGGATTGCATTTGATAGGATATTAATAATTACTTGTTCTATTTTTCTTTTTTCACCTATTACGAGCGTATCCTCATCAAGATTAAAATTGAAATGACAATGAATATTACTATTTTCAAACATGCGAATAATCACATTTTCTATGCAATCCACAATTAAAAAAGGTTCACTTTTTAGTGTATATGTTCCTGATTGAAGTTTGGAAAGTTCTAACATATCGACAACTAACCCGTTCATCCGATCAACTTCTTCAAGGATTACATCTGCATAATAACCATTTTTTTCAATATTTAATCCATCTTTTAAACCTTCTGCATAACTTTGCACAATACTTAATGGCGTTTTAAGCTCATGAGATACTCCACTAATAAACTCTTTTCTTATTTGTTCTAACTGTTTTTCTTTTTCAATATCCTTCATTAATTTAACATTTGCCTGCTGTAAATTTTCAATCGTACTAGCTAAATTCTCAGATAATGAATTTATTGATTTGGATAATTGTCCAATTTCATCATCGGATTGAATATCAATTTTCTCGTTAAAGTTTAATTTTGCTAATTGATCTGTTACAGAATTCATTTTCAATAATGGTTTCGTAATCAATTTCGAATAGTAAAAAGAAACGATCACAATCAGCAATAAAGCAATAATAAAAGCGTAAATATAAAAATCTTTTAAAACGTACATCGCTTCATTTACTGGTTGTAGGGAAGTAATGGCAAAAATAACTTCTTTTGAACCTTTATTCGTATTAATTGGGTAAATAAAAACTTTATTTTCTAATCCATTTGCGCGGTCTAAGTAACGATAAATTAACGGGAAATCCTCCTCAGAATAGTTAGAAAAATCTTCATTACTCTTTGCCCAATCAGTTATTGCACCCATTAATGAGTTCATTTGAGCTGAATATGTATATTGATTTGCAATTGGTAAATGTAAATTAACAACTTTCCCTTTAATTTCAATATTCACCAATTCCTGAAGATTATTTTTAGTTGACAGTTGAATCGTGTTAGAAGGTTGATTTTCCTCTTGCCAAACACCCATATTCGTTTTTATATAAAGTGGAATAAAATAATCATCTTGAACATAACCTCGGATTGTAATCCTTGAATTTTCTTTAATATTAAGCCCTAAAATACTGTCTATTTGATCCGAATATAATAAATTATTTAAAGGTACATATACCTTTTTTCCTTCATTCGTAAGGACGGTTAAATCAAAATTATTCTCAGCTTTTAATACGCCTCTTTTATCTAAAACTGCTAAAGTTGTATTGTATTTGGAATATAGTTTAGATAGCTCTTGTTGAAACTGATTGTTGTTAAATTTACCCGCTTTATAACCTTTAGCAAATTGTGTAAGTTCCTCTGTTACAATATTTACTTTCTTATTCGTATAAAAAGATTGCATAAAGATTGATTGACCAACAAATACAATTAATAAAAATATAACTAATAATAACGTTATGGATAAAAAAAGTTTACGGACTATACTATTTTTCATTTTCTACTCCTCAAACTTATAGCCTACTCTAATAACTGTTGCTATATGCTTTGCTTTGTCTCCCAATTTATGTCTAAGTTTTTTTATATGTGTATCAACCGTTCTTCCATCACCAAAATAATCAAAACCCCAAATATTATTTAATAATTGATCTCTTGTTAATACGATGCCTTTATTATCAATTAAATAGCATAGTAATTCGAACTCTTTATTCGTAAGTTGTAATAATTCATTATTTATTGAAGCTGTCCTTGACGACGTATTGATCGTAATTCCACAAATCGTTTTAGATTCTTTATCATCTTCTTTTAAATCAGCCGTTCTTCTAAGTACACTTTTTGCTTTCGCTACTAGAATCTTAGGACTGAATGGCTTTGTCACATATTCATCTGTTCCAATATCAAAACCAAGTAATTGATCTTCTTCTTCTGAGCGAGCAGTGGTCATAATGATTGGAATACTTGATTGCTCTCTAATTAACTTACAAACTTCCCATCCATCTAATTTTGGTAGCATTAAGTCTAAAATAATTAAATCTACTTGATTTTCGTTAAATTTCTTTATACCTTGTTCTCCATCTTCTGCTTCGATTACAGTAAATTGATCGTTTTCAAAATACTCTTTTACGATTTCTCTTAATCTTTTTTCATCTTCAATGATTAAAACTGTCGGGTTCATATTTTTTTCCTTCCATTAAAATTGATAGATATTAGAACTTTTACCTAAAATAAAATGTCCTTTGTTTCCTGATTTGAATTAATATTCTAAAGCAACTATCTATATATTCGCTTAAAATTGTGATAAAATCATATGATACTGCACTAATTTATTATTGTTTGAAAAGGAGCTAGAAAATGAGTTTGGTCATTATTGTACTAGCCTATTTAATCGGATCTGTACCATTCGGTTTAGTAGTTGGAAAAATATTTTACGGAGTAGATATCCGTCAACACGGTAGTGGAAATCTTGGTGCGACAAATACATTCCGCACATTAGGTAAAAAAGCAGGTATTATTGTAACACTTGGAGATATTTTAAAAGGAACACTAGCAGCTTCATTACCTGTATTATTCCATTATCATGGAATTCACCCATTAATTATCGGTCTAGTTGCTGTTATTGGACATATGTATCCAATATTTGCCGGATTTAGAGGTGGTAAAGCGGTAGCAACCTCTGCAGGGATCTTATTATATGCATCACCACTACTTTTTGTCTGCTTAATCATTATCTTCGCAATTAGTTTAAAAACAACAAAATATGTTTCACTTTCGTCAATGTTAACAGCATTTTTAGGTACAATTTTAGCTTTTATAATGGAATACACTGGTCTAATTAAAGACAATGGGTACATCATAACTTATATTTTAATCGTACTTACAATCTTTGTCGTATATAAACATCGTCCAAATATAAAACGAATTAAAGACAAAACAGAACCAAAAGTAAAATTTTAAAAGCATGATTAGCTAAAGATTAGAGAATGAAGATGAATGATCTCCCTCTCTAATCTTTTATTTATTCATGCTCTTATTGCTTCTTCTAACCTTTAATCTTGCCCCATCGCCTTCTCATATGCTTCATACCAGTCAGGGAACACCTTCTTAAATTTAATCGGTCTAAATGTTTCTTTATGAACAACGACGTGTGTTGAATTTCCTATACAGCAAATATCCCCTTCTTCATTAAGGATTTCATATTCATAAATCACTTTAAGTGGTGTGAGTGATTTTACTTTTGTTTTTACTATAGCAGTCTGTCCATAACGAAGACTCTTCTTGTATGAAACATTCAAATCAATCACTGGAGAAATAACACCTTGTGATTCCATTTCTGCATAATTAAAGCCCAAATCTTTTATTAATTGAGTACGTCCAATTTCAAACCACACTAAATAATTTGCATGGTAGACAACACCCATTGCATCTGTTTCTACATATCTTACTTCAACTAATTTTTCTGAAATAAACATAAAGTCACCTCTTATTCTTCTACAGAATACTTTACCAAAAAATTAATAATTGTTCTATTTTTTAACTTATCCTAAATGTTATAATTTTCTTATAATAATCTAATGATTTTCTAACATTAGAAATTAGGAGGTCGAACTTCTTGAAGGTTCTAGTAGGCTCAATCTTAATCATCCTTCTTTTTTTATTCGGAGTATGGCTTCTTCTTTCTCCAACATTTGAAAAAATTGGCGAGAAATCAGCGAAAGTAAAAAATATTTTAAAGGATAAGGGGGACAAAAATAATGGAAATTCGTCCAAATGAAAAAAAGAAATCATTATTCAATCGTAAACTAATTGGAGGAATCATCGCGGGTATTGCGCTGATCTTAATCACAACAATTCCAACATTATTTATTGAAAAAATAACACCTGGTTATGTAGGAGTTGTCTACTCACCAAATGGAGGAATACAGAAAAACACATTATCACAAGGTTGGAATTTCGTTGGTTTATTCGATAAAGTAACCGAGTATCCAGTCCGTCTTCGTACAGTAGAATATAAAGACGTGGCATTAGCTACTTCAGACGGTAAAAGAATCGAAATGGATTTATCCTATACATATAAAATTGACCCTTCTAAAGTAGTATCCATGTTTAACGAGTTTGGACCTGTGTCGATCGAGGAAATTGAGGAAACATATTTAAAGAAACGTCTACAAGATGCAGCACGAATTGCAGTATCAAAATACACAGTTTTACAATTATACGGCGAGAAATCAAGTAATGCCTCAGCTGATATCGAAACAATCTATAAAGACGATGTAAAAGTACTTGGATTCTTTGTTGAAAATTTAACACTAGGAACGCCAAAACCCGATGCAAAAACGCAGGATGCAATTGATGCACGTGTTCAAGCTGCCCAAGAAAATGATCGTAAAAAAATTGAACTAGAAACGGCTAGAATTGAAGCAGAAAAGAAAAAAGTAGAAGCAAAGGCTGATGCTGATTCACAACTAATCAGAGCACAAGGTCAAGCAAAAGCGAACCAAGTAATCCAACAAACGTTAACCAATGAATTAATTGAATACAAAAAAGCAGAAAAATGGGATGGAAAACTCCCTACTGTTTCAGGAAGTAACTCAAATATCATTCAATTCCCACTTGATCCAAATAGCGATAAAGAATCAAAAAAATAAATATTCGTGCTAAAAAACCTAGCTTTCGGCTAGGTTTTTTATTTTCAATTTGCTTTTCCACCTATTCTCTTCTAATCCAAACTCTTTGGCATATATTTAATAGAGACGAATATCTACGTTTAATGGAAGGAGATAAACTTGATGCAAATTCATGTTGTAAAAAGTGGAGAAACAGTAATGAGTATTGCAGATTTTTATGGAGTTGAACGCCAAGCACTCATTAATTCAAATGCTCTTGTAGCTCCTTATAAAATAATAAAAGGTCAATCGCTTGTTGTACCAACTACAGGAAATGAATATTTTGTTCAACCCGGTGATAACTTATATGATTTAGCTTTAACCTATGGTGTAACATCAAGTCAAATTGCAACTTTAAGTGGAATTAGTCCATATGCTACATTAAATGTCGGCCAAAAGCTACATCTTCCACCACGAAAAAAAAGAAATATCGAATCAATTGGCTATTTACAACCTACTTCAAACCCAATTAAACCAGCACTTGAAGAATCGGCTCGAACAGAAAGTAAGTTTTTAACCTATTTAGCACATTTTAGCTTTGATGCGAAAAGAGATGGTACATTAACAGAACCACCACTTGGAAACATTCCTCAAATCGCAAGGGATAATCGCTGTATATATATGATGGTTGTCTCTAATCTTGAAAATGGACAGTTTTCAACATCACTCGCAACCGATATATTACAAAGTCCAGCAGTTCAAGATAAATTGATAAATACAATTATTAGTACTGCTAATAAATATGGATTTAGAGAAGTAAATATAGACTTTGAAGACGTTGCCTCAACTGACCGTGTAGCTTATATTAATTTTTTAAATAAAGTAAAATCAAGACTGCCTCAAGGATTCATTTTGAGTGCTACATTAATACCTAAAACAAGTTCAAACCAAAAAGGTAGATTTTACGAAGCTCATGATTATGCTAACATAGGTAGAGTTGTGGACTTCGTTGTCATCATGACATATGATTGGGGCTGGCAAGGCGGTCCTCCTATGGCCGTATCACCTATTGATCAAGTTCGTAAAGTAATCAACTATGCAAAGACCGTAATTCCTGTACCAAAAATTGTAATGGGTCAAAATCTATATGGATTTGACTGGAAAGTTCCATTTAAACAAGGTACCATGGCTAAAGCATTAAGTGCTGAAGCTGCGACAAATTTAGCAATTCAAATGACAAACGAAATCCTTTTTGATAACAAAGCAAAAGCACCTCATTTCCGATATACAGAATCAAATGGTCAAAAACATGAAGTTTGGTTCGAAGATGCAAGATCAATTCAAGCCAAGTTTAACTTAATAAAACAAGAGAATATACGTGGGATCTCGTATTGGAAATTAGGATTACCTTTTATTCAAAATTGGGAGCTTCTTGAAGCTAATTTTAATGTAGTTAAAAGAGCATAAAGAAAAGCTAGGTATTTATGAGGCTAACTCAAAATACCTAGCTTTTTTTAATTAGTCATTTGTATTATTAAATGCTTGCTCGTCTTTTAGTTCACTTTCTAATGCTGCTATAGCTTCCTCGCGACGTTGATTTTTAGCTAATGCATTTTGACGATCTTGCTCATTTCCGAATTTCATAGAAGCTTCTGCTTCGTTAATATTTTCCCTCGTATTGTTTATATTATCTTGAATTTTTCTTGCATTATCACTACGATCATCTGGCTTTGGTGTATTTGTATATTCCATCATAAATCACTCCAATTCAAAATTTGTTTTTGTGTTTTTGATTTTACCCGTTATCTACAATTGGTTGTTTGCCAGTAGGATCTTTATACTGCATTTGTTTACCCTTATTCCCACCAGCTGCTTTGTTTTGAGTACCTACATGATTTGGTACAAAATCTTTAGGATGTTTTTTTGGATTTCCCATTTTATCGCCCCCTAGCGATAGTATGAGTTTTGTTGCTGTAAATATGTAAAAGGAAATTAAAAAATGACCAATTTTGACAACAAAAAAAGAAGGAAATAATTCCTTCTTTTGTATAAACAAAATTTGATTTTTATAATGACTAATTTACTCCGCTTTAGCTTTTCTTTCTAAACGTTCTTCTAGTCGATCATATATTTTATTCAAAGCTTCTTCATCATTTAATAGTGAATTTTTATTTTCTAGAATTAATTCTTGAAACGATTTATGTCTTTTCTTTCTCAAAACAATCACCTCTTCTTTTTATGTTAGTATTGCCAAAAAAAAGAGTTTTCTTACATTTTAGTAAATTTTTTCTTATTTTAAAAATGCATTTAATTGTTTTTCAGTTAATGGTCCAATTTGTTTAAAAACTACTTCTCCATTCGGATTAATAAAGTATGTAGTTGGTATTGAAATTACACCATATTTACGAAAATTATCACCGTTTTCATCAATTAAAATTCGATAATTCATACTATTTTTATTAACAAAATTCTTGATAAAGTTTAAATCCTTTTTCTCGCCAATATAATCCGCAACACCAATCATTTCAATATCCTTATGCTCTTGATGGAATTTCTCTAATGCTGGTATCTCGTCTTGACAAGGAGGGCACCAAGTAGCCCAAAAGTTTAAGATTACTTTCTTACCTTTAAATGAAGACAAATTAACCTTCTTTTCATCCAAAGTCATCAATTGTATATCAGGTGCCTGCTGTCCAACTTGAACACCTAATTTTTCAATTGAAGCAATATAAGCATCATTATTGTTACTGACTTTTTTCTCTTCTTCTTTTTTCTCATATAATTGAAAAATTGAATACCCTAACGCTACAAAAAGAATCAGCAAAGGAATTACTTTTTTCATACAAATCACCCTTTTAATGAACTATCTCTATTTAACCATAATAAATACAAAAGTGGAACATGCTCACATATGTTCTTAGACAATATCTCTTTGGATTATCTTTTAACTACTATTTTCCATTCAAATTATCTTAATATAGATCCACTTTCATTATATTTTTTACAGGAATGGCCTATTAATTCGTAATTTTTTTATCCATTTAGTCCATTTAAGTGTTAGGTTGATCGCTTCAATCCGATTAATTACTGATATTCTGATTTTAATTGTGATTTTACAAATTTAATTGCGATAACATCATTTTAATTGCGATTAACGGTTTTTATTTGCGATAACATCATTTTAATTGCGATTACTGGTTTTTATTTGCGATGACACCATTTTAATTGCCATTACCGGTTTTTATTTGCGATGACATCATATTAATTGCCATTACTGGTTTTTATTTGCGATGCCA